>CAUUHV010000027.1:0-30661 GCA_963545085.1 uncultured Catonella sp.
CCGGAATTAAAATCATCGCTCAGCCTCCGGGGAAAAAGCTTCAGAATATGATGCAGCTTTCGGGAGGTGAGAAGGCGCTTACGGCAATTGCTCTTTTATTTGCAATCCAGAACCTTAAACCGTCGCCGTTCTGCCTTTTGGATGAGATAGAGGCGGCACTCGACGATTCGAATGTGGTGAGATTTGCGGATTATCTGCATAAGCTCACAAAAAATACACAGTTTATAGTAATTACTCACAGAAGAGGAACCATGAACTCGGCAGATGTGCTATATGGTATAACAATGCAGGAAAAGGGTGTATCTACAATGATTTCCGTAAATCTTATAGAAGCTGAACTTAGCAACTGAGGGGAGAAAAAATGGGATTTTTCAGTAAATTGGCGGAAGGTCTTACAAAGACCAGAAAAAATATAATGGAAAGCGTGGCGAGTATTTTCACGGCTCACGCCGCAATAGATGATGATTTTTACGAGGAGCTGGAAGAAACGCTTGTAATGGCGGATTTAGGAATAAGCACCACTACGGCGGTAATAAATGATCTTAAAGCCAAGGTGAAGGAGCTTAAGATAAAGGAACCTTCCGAGTGCAGAAAACTGCTTGCTGACAGTTTTAAGGAGCAGATGAAGGTAACGGAAGAGGCTTATGAGTTTGAGAATAAAAAATCCGTAGTGCTTATGATAGGAGTAAACGGAGTGGGAAAAACCACTTCTGTAGGAAAGCTTGCGGGCATTCTTAAGAATAAGGGTAAGAAAGTTTTAGTAGCGGCGGCGGATACTTTCAGAGCTGCCGCAATCGAGCAGCTTACTGAATGGGCAAAGCGCTCGGACGCGGAGCTTATAGCGCAAAAAGAGGGAAGCGATCCGGCTGCCGTGGTGTTTGACGCGATAAACGCCGCAAAGGCGAGAAATACGGATATTCTGATTTGCGATACGGCGGGCAGGCTTCATAATAAAAAGAATCTTATGGACGAGCTTAATAAGATTTACAGGGTTATAGGCAGGGAATATCCGGAGGCGTTTATAGAGACTCTTGTAGTCGTGGACGGGACTACCGGACAGAACGCGAAGGAGCAGGCGAGGCAGTTTTCGGAGGTAGCTCCGGTCACGGGGATAGTGCTAACGAAGCTTGACGGAACGGCAAAGGGTGGAATCGCCATAGCTATAGAGTCGGAACTCAATATTCCGGTTAAGTATATAGGAATAGGTGAAAAAATTAACGATTTGGAAAAATTTGACGCGGACAGCTTTGTGGATGCTTTGTTTGAAACGGAAAATGTGAAAGGTGAAGATTATGTTGACTCTGGAGAAATTTGAAGAAGCCTCGGAGGCGGTTAAAAAGGTGACCGCGCCCACGAAGCTTGTGTACAGCGAATATTTTTCGGCAGTTTCAGGAAACAAGATATATCTTAAACCGGAAAATATGCAGGCTACGGGTGCTTATAAGGTAAGAGGCGCTTATTATAAAATCAGCACATTAAGCATTGAAGAACGAAAAAAAGGCTTGATTGCAGCGTCTGCCGGAAATCATGCACAGGGAGTGGCATACGCCGCCAAGCTTTTTGACGTGAGGGCTGTAATTGTAATGCCGACTACCACGCCTTTAATAAAGGTGAATCGTACCAAATCTTACGGAGCCGAAGTAATTCTTTACGGAGATATATATGACGATTCCTACGCATATGCTCTTGAGCTTGCGAAGAAAGACAAAATGACATTTATACATCCGTTTGACGATGAGGATGTGGCTACAGGTCAGGGAACCATAGCTATGGAAATCTTTAAAGAGCTTCCTACCGTAGATTATATTTTTGTACCTATCGGCGGCGGCGGGCTTTGCTGTGGAGTATCAGTTCTTGCGAAGATGCTTAACCCGAAGGTGAAGGTTATAGGAGTGGAGCCTGAGGGAGCGGCATGTATGAAAGCCTCTCTTGAAGCGGGAAAGGTAAAAAGCTTGAAAAAGGTTGAAACTATAGCGGACGGAACGGCGGTGCGTACTCCGGGTGCCAAGGTTTTCGAGTATATAAAGCGGAATGTGGACGGAATTATAACGGTTAAGGACGAAGAACTTACCTTAAGCTTTCTTGACATGATAGAAAATCATAAGATGGTGGTGGAAAATTCCGGGCTTCTTACCGTGGCGGCGCTTAAGCACCTTGATGTAAAGGGAAAAAAGATTGTTTCAATTTTAAGCGGCGGAAATATAGATGTGATAACGGTATCATCAATGGTTCAGCACGGGCTTATCCAAAGGGGCAGAATTTTCACGGTATCCACCTTGCTTCCGGACAGACCGGGTGAGCTTGCGAAGGTTTCCGAAACTATAGCCGAGCTTAAAGGAAACGTTATACGTCTTGAACATAATCAGTTTGTAAATATAAACAGAAATACCGCCGTAGAGCTTATAATCACGATGGAGTCTTACGGCATGGAGCATAAAAAAGAGATAATAGACGGGCTTGCGAAAGCGGGATATTCACCTAAGGAAGTGCAGGCAAAAGGGGCGTTTTAATGACTGAAAGGAGGAACTATGTTTTGTAAATATTGCGGAACCGAAAATAAGGATGATGCCGGATTTTGCAGAAAATGCGGTAAAGACATATTTCATAAAGTGAATACGGAAAATGAATTTAACGGTGAATGGTCTAAGGAGATTCAAAATGACAGGCGGGAACCTGTGTTAGAAAATACCGCAGAAGCTGAAAAAACGTTTCATAGAGCTGAATCTGTATCTTCAAAACCTGTAAAAAAGCATAAAAATAAGGCTTTGATTATAATTTTATCCGTACTTGTTCTCCTTATTTTGGCAGCGCTCGGAGCTTTCGCAACTGTAAAATATTTCGAGTATAAAGCTGATGAAAAAAGAGTTTCAGAGGAGCAGAATAAAAAAGATTCCGATGAGGAAAAGGATGAAGAATCTAAGGATAAAGCGGACAATATAAAGAATAAATCGGATGAGCTTAAAGAAGATAAAACAGATCCGAAGGATGAATCTGTTTTGCCGTCATCAGACAGTACGGCAGCCGAAGCTTCGAGTGAAGTATCTGAGGAGGTCGCTTCCGGGGAGGAAACTGAAGAACCTGAAGAAAGGCTTCCTGAAGAAGGAATACATAATTACGATGTTGTTATAGGAAAGATAAAGTGGACCACGGCAAAGAAAAAAGCGGAAAATGCGTATAAGGACGGTAATCATGGGGAAATATCGTACTTGGTACAAATAGACTCTATAGAAGAATTTGATGAGATAATTAATGTTTTAGGGAATAAATTAGGTGCGGAATATGACTCGTATCAATTTTTCATAGGCGGACGCAGAGACAAGGACAGCTATGAATATACTTACAGATATAAGGACAGATATTTTACAATACCTGAGGAAGTGGCTGACGCATTATGGGCGAGCGGCGAGAATTCAAGAGGAAAGATAAACGAGCCTAATTTTGAATATGAAGGAAAAGCGGAAGAATACATAAAAATGAGTAAATGGGATCAAAGTCCTTATAACTGGGCATGGTTTGATGTGCCGAATAATAACGGAGGATTTTCAAATACAGCTTATATAATTGAATACGAAGAATAGAGGAAAAAAAGTGAGTAAGATAGTCAAGTTTTTAACGATATTGTTGTTTATAACCGTTTCTTTTGCGGGAATATTGTATATTATATCTATCAATAAGCCTGAGGGAAAAAGTGTTTCAAAAGTTGCCGAGACCGAAGAGAAAAAGAACAGTAAATCTGAGGAAGAAAAGAGCGATAACCCTGAGGCGGAAAAGAAGGCGTCAGATAAAGAGAAATCCGAGGATAGAGAAAGCGTCGGTAATGAAGCGAAAGAAAATTCCGGTGAAACGGATTCGGAGAAAGTAAATCGGGTGGAAGCGCGGCTGTTAAAGATGACATTGGAGGAAAAGGTCGCACAGCTTTTTATAACCAATCCGAGCGACCTGACAGGTGTTAAAGCTATACGCGCGGGAAAAACAACCGAGGAAAGACTTAAAAAGTATCCCATATCGGGCTTTATCATACAGGACGATAATCTTGTGAATTCCGAGCAAATTACGAAAATGCTTAAAGACGCTAAAAAAATAGCGAAAAAATTAAACATTCCTTCATTAATTTTTTGTATTGACGAAGAAGGAGGAAGAGTTTTAAGAATAGGAGATAATCCGAACTTTCCGGACGCAAAGACGGATTCCATGTTCAATCTTGTAAAAAAGGCAAAAACGGAAAAGAACAATACGCTTATTTATGACACGGGAGCGTATATAGGAGGTTACCTTAAAAAGTACGGCTTCAATATGGATTTGGCACCGGTTACGGATGTGTGGACAAATCCCGATAACAAGGTTATAGGCGACAGGGCTTTTTCAAATGATGCCGGTGAGGTAGCGAAATATTCCTTAAAATTTGCTGAAGGACTTGAAAGCTGTGGAATAACGCCTGTATTCAAGCATTTTCCCGGGCATGGAAATACGGTAGCAGATTCTCATGTGTCATCGGCGGTATCGGATAAGAATAAAAAAGAGCTTATGGAGCTTGAGCTTATTCCCTTTAAAAACGCTATAGATAACGGAGCGAAGGTAATCATGGTTTCCCATGTCACTCTTACTAAGATAGATAAAAATAATCCTGCGAGTCTTTCTTATAAGATAACAACCGAGCTTTTAAGAAAAGAGCTGGGGTTTAAGGGAATTATCATGACGGACTCCTTAAATATGAACGCCGCCGTAAATGCCGCGGGAAACCTTGGAGTAGCTGTTAGAGCAATAAAAGCCGGAAATGATATATTACTTATAGGAAGTAATTTTAACAGGCTGTATAATGAAGTGCTTGACGCGGTTAAAAACGGCACAATTAAGGAAAAAAGAATTGATGAGAGCGTAAGGAGAATTCTTGAGTATAAGGAGGAGTGTATTGAAGGAGAATAAGCAGCTGTAATCCTATGTAGTGACTTTGTTTTGTGAATTATGTCTTAATGAATATAAAAAGATTGTATATTATCCATAAAATTTATAGGAAATAATCTCCGATAAATTTTATGGATTTTTATTTAGTTATATTTATTGACTTTAATAAACAAATAGATTAGAATTATGATAAATAAAGAACATTAGTTCGTATAAAAAATATTAAAAGATGAGGTAATTATGGCTAAGGAAAGTAAAGAAAGTAAGGAACCTGTAAATAAGGCGGATGTAATAAATAAGTTAAAGGCGTTGGAAGCCGCCATAGCACAGATTGAAAAGGATTTCGGAAAAGGCGCGGTAATGAAACTCGGTGACAGCTCCGAAAGAATGAATGTGGAAGTTACTCCTACGGGATGTCTCAGTCTTGATTTGGCTTTGGGACTCGGCGGCATACCTAAGGGAAGAATAATAGAAGTGTACGGTCCGGAATCAAGCGGTAAGACTACAGTTGCCCTTCACATGGTGGCGGAGGTACAGAAAGCCGGCGGAATAGCGGGATTTATAGATGCGGAGCATGCTCTTGATCCGTCCTATGCAAAGACCATAGGAGTGGATATAGACAATCTCTATATTTCTCAGCCTGACAGCGGAGAGCAGGCGCTTGAGATAACCGAAACCATGGTAAGAAGCGGAGCTGTGGATATTGTTATTGTGGATTCGGTAGCGGCACTTGTGCCTAAAGCCGAAATAGACGGAGATATGGGAGATTCTCATGTGGGTCTTCAGGCGAGGCTTATGAGTCAGGCATTAAGGAAGTTGACATCGGTTATAAGTAAAACGAATTGTATAGTCGTATTTATAAATCAGCTTCGTGAAAAGATAGGTGTTATGTTCGGAAATCCGGAGACAACTACAGGCGGAAGAGCATTAAAGTTTTATGCTTCAATAAGGCTTGATGTAAGAAAAATCGACGTTATAAAACAGGGCGGTGAAATTGCAGGAAACCGTACGAGGATAAAGGTTGTTAAAAATAAAATATCTCCGCCTTTTAAAGAAGCGGAATTTGATATTATGTTCGGGAAGGGTATAAGCCGTACCGGAGATGTGCTTGATATTGCGGTAAACGATAATATAGTAAATAAAGCGGGCGCATGGTTCTCATACAACAATGAAAAAATCGGTCAGGGCAGGGAAAATACCAAGGTTTATCTTGAGGAAAATCCTGCGGTATTTGAAGAGATAGAGAAAAAAGTGAGAGAAAAGCATTCGGGTAAAAAAGCGGGCGGTGAGGAAAGCGGTGAAACATCCGATAAGCAGGATAAGATAAAATCATCCGAGGCTAAAGAGAATTTAGCGGAAGTGTCATCAGAAGAAGTATAAAACGGATAATACAACATGTATATAAACAGTATAGAAAGGGTGTCTAAATATAGATATAAGATAGCCACCGATGAAATTACATTTTTTCTGTATCAGAGCGATTTAAGAAAATATAAGTTGGAGTCCGGCATGGAGCTTGACAATGAGCTGTACGGGCGTATAAGAAAGGAAACAATAATTCCGGGAGCTAAGAAAAAAGCTATGGAGCTTCTTATGCGTTCCGACAATTCGGAAAAAGAACTCAGATTTAAGCTCGGCATGAAAGGATTTGATGATACAGCTGTAGAAGAGGCTGTAAATTATGTGAAGGCATTTCGTTATATAGATGATGAAAGATACACGGAAAATTATATAAATTATAGAGGTAAGGCAAAGAGTCTTAAACAGATTAAATTCGAGCTTTTAAATAAAGGGATAGATAGGGAAACGGTGGAAAGGATTGCGGACAAGGGAAACGATGAAGCCGCCATGGAAATTCTTATACGGAGAAAAAGGGGAAGTATTGAAAACTTTGACGAAGTTTCAAAAAGAAAACTTTACGCCTATCTTTACAGAAAGGGCTTTGATACGGAGCTTATATCGGCAAAAATGAATGAAATATTTAACAAAGAGGATTGAGACACGTCAAAAAGGATAACAAAATATACTGAGGTAGCTGTCATGCGGCGGGACGGTTTGTCTGTCACCGGAATAAACAAAAATTCGTATTACTTGACATCACGGAGCAAAAAGTATAAACTTGAGCTGTTGTATATACGGTAGTAATGTACAATGAAAATTTCATAAGGAGGTGCTCCAGTGGTACCATATATCATTACGGCTATCATTGCTGTTTTGATTACCGCTGCGCTTACCGCTCCTGTTGTTTGGAAAATGGCAATTGCCAACCGTGTTAAGAATTATGAGGCTAAGGTTGGTACCGCCGAAGAAAGAGCGAGGGATATTATAGAGAAAGCCAATGCACAGGCTGAAACTAAAAAACGCGAAGCCTTGCTCGAAGCCAAAGAGGAAGCTCTTAAAACTAAGAATGAGATTGAGAGAGAGTCCAAGGAGAGAAGAATAGAGCTGCAGAAGTATGAGAAACGAGTTTTGTCCAAAGAAGAAGCTACGGACAGAAAGAGTGAAGCACTTGAGAAAAGAGAAACCAAGCTGAATCTTCGCGAAAGCGAGCTTGAGAAAGACAAGCAGGCTGTTGAGGAGCTTCGTGAGAAGCAGTTAACAGAGCTTGAGAGAATCTCCGGACTCACCTCCGAACAGGCGAAAGATCATATTTTAAAGACAGTTGAAGACGATGTAAAGCATGAGATGGCAATCATGGTGAAGGAGCTTGAAAACAGAGCCAAGGAAGAGGCTGATAAGAAAGCGAAGGAAATAGTTGTTACGGCTATTCAGCGTTGTGCCGCGGATCATATTGCGGAAGCTACGATTTCGGTAGTTCAGCTTCCTAATGATGAGATGAAGGGAAGAATTATCGGACGAGAGGGGAGGAATATTCGTACTCTTGAAACTCTTACCGGTGTTGACCTTATCATTGATGACACTCCTGAGGCTGTTGTTTTATCAGGTTTTGATCCGGTAAGACGAGAAGTGGCAAGAATTGCTCTTGAAAAGCTCATTGTTGACGGACGTATTCATCCGGCAAGAATTGAGGAGATGGTGGAAAAGGCACAGAAAGAGGTTGAAGCCGAAATCAGAGAAGAAGGTGAGGCGGCGGCGCTTGAGTGCGGTATTCACGGAATCCATCCGGAGCTTATCAAGCTTCTTGGAAGAATGAAATTCAGAACAAGCTACGGGCAGAACGTTTTAAGACATTCAGTAGAGGTTGCGCAGTTGGCGGGAATACTTGCTGCCGAGTGCGGCTGTGATGTTAAACTTGCAAAGAGAGCGGGGCTTCTCCATGATATCGGAAAATCGATTGACAGGGAGCAGGAGGGTTCTCATGTTCAGATTGGTACAGAGCTTTGTAAGAAGTATAAGGAATCCGCTATTGTTGTCAATGCGGTAGAGGCGCATCACGGTGATGTTGAGCCTACTTCCTTTATAGCCTGCCTGGTACAGGCTGCCGATGCTATTTCAGCTGCTCGTCCAGGTGCAAGGAGAGAAACCCTTGAAACCTATACGAACAGACTCAAGGATCTTGAAGATATTGCCAATGAATTTGACGGTGTTGAAAAATCTTTTGCTATTCAGGCGGGACGTGAGATAAGAGTTATGGTCGTTCCTGAACAGGTCGGTGATTCAGAGATGGTTCTTTTAGCACGTGATGTTTCCAAAAAGATCGAGGCTTCGCTAGAGTATCCGGGTCAGATAAAGGTAAGCGTTATACGTGAATCAAGAGCTGTCGATTATGCAAAATAGTTTTGACAGGAATTAAGTGTTGAAATATCGACAAAGCTGTCTGTGTCCTATATGGATTCAGGCAGCTTTTTTATGTAATAAAAAATTCTAATGGTATACGTCTTCCCGCTTCAAGTGAGAAAAAACTTGTCCCTTGAGGTGTAATAAGAATTTTAATGTACCGTTTTCTGTAATACTGCATTTCACTTAACATAAAAAAGTTATAGTTATAAACGGTTGGAATTAAATATGGACTTGTGCTAAAATAAAACAATACGGTTTTATTTATTCACCGGTAATAAGCGGGAGAATGTATACGCGAATATATGTTTTTAGACAATATAAAATTGAGAAGAACCATTTTCGCCTGTGAGATTGATAAGGAGATTTTTTTATGAAATATATTTCTTGGAATGTGAACGGACTCAGAGCCTGTATTACAAAAGGCTTTATGGACTTTTTAGACTCGGCGGATGCCGATGTTATAGGACTTCAGGAAATCAAACTTTCCGAAGGTCAGCTTGAACTTGAGCTTCACGGATACCATCAGTATTGGAATTATGCTGAGAAGAAGGGATATTCAGGAACTGCTGTATTTACAAAAAAAGAGCCTTTAAGTGTGACTTACGGCATAGAAATAGATGAGCATAATCATGAGGGCAGGGTGATAACTCTTGAATTTGAAGATCATTTTTTCATTACCTGCTATACTCCGAACGCCAAACAGGATTTATCAAGACTCGATTACAGGATGGTCTGGGAGAACGATTTCAGGGATTACCTGAATAAATTGAAAGAGAAGAAGTCTGTTATAGTTTGCGGGGATTTAAATGTGGCTCACAAAGAAATAGATCTTAAAAATCCTGCCGCAAATCATAAAAACGCAGGATTTACAGATGAGGAAAGAGGCAAGATGACCGAGCTTCTGGCCGCGGGTTATACGGATACCTTCAGATATTTTTACCCGGAGCTTACCGATGCTTATTCGTGGTGGTCGTATCGCTTTAAAGCAAGAGAGAAGAATGTGGGTTGGCGTATAGATTATTTTTTGGTGTCGAATGATTTTAAAGACAGGCTTACCGGAGCAAAAATTCATAACGAAGTGCTTGGAAGCGATCATTGCCCTGTGGAACTTGTATTTGAATGATTTGTTTACGAAAACAGAGGCTCTTATGGAAGATAACAAAAAGATATTTAAAACTACTTTTACGATGGTATGGCCTGCGGTGCTCGAGTCCTTTTTCTTTGCGCTTGCCGGTATAGTGGATTCATATATGGTGAGCTCGCTCGGACACGAAGCCGTTGCGGGAGTGGGAATTACACTTCAACCGAAATTTATGTTTCTGTCGATATGCTTTGCGTTAAATCTGTCGCTATCTGCACTTGTCGCAAGAAGGCTCGGAGAAAACAAAAGAGAAGAAGCGAACAGGGTTTTAGTCACCGGAATAAGCTTTATTATTATGATATCGGTTGTTATAAGCATAATTTCGGTAGGATTTGCAGACAGCATAATGAAATTTTGCGGTTCTACACCCGAGACCCATGAATACGCGGTAACATATTTCAGGATAATCATGGGCGGAATGATTTTCAACAGTCTGCAAATGGCGGTAAATTCAGCGCAAAGAGGCGCGGGAAATACCAGAATAACGATGCGTACCAATGTTGTGAGTAATACGATAAATATAATATTTAATTATCTTCTTATAGGCGGAAATTTAGGATTTCCAAGGCTCGGTATAACCGGAGCGGCACTTGCTACGGTTTTGGGAACGGTTGTGGCAGGGTTTATGAGTGTATACTCAATTTACAAAAAAGATTGTTTTATAGATATAATATACATAATTAAAAATAAAATAAAACCGTCTTTCTCAGCCTTTAAAAGGATAGTTAGAGTGGGTTACGGAGTGTTTTTCGAACAAATTCTTATAAGAGTGGGCTTTCTTGCCACCGCAATAATGGCGGCTAAGCAGGGAAATGCCGAGATGGCTGCTCATCAGGTGGGAATGTATCTTTTAAGCATTTCATTTTCTTTAGGTGACGGACTTCATGTATCGGCGGTAGCTCTGGTAGGAAAGAGTCTCGGTGAGAAGAAAAAAGAACTTGCGAAAAAATACGCAAAAACCTGTCTGTATATCGGAATGGCGATGGCGGTTACCCTTTCCGTATTTTATTTTTTTGCAGCGAAAGGAATTTTTTCTTTATTTTTTAAGGAAGCAAATATAGTAAATATAGGGGTGGATATCATAAAGGTGCTTATTTTTATCCTGATTTTTCAAATCCCGCAGGTGGTTTATTCGGGAGTTTTAAGGGGAGCCGGAGATACGCTCTATACTGCGATATCATCTACAATAAGTGTAACCGTAATCAGAACCTTGACTGCGTATTTTTTCGCTTATGCGGTAGGACTCGGTATTGTAGGTATATGGTTTGGAATTTTAGGAGATCAGATATCAAGATTTATTTTATACGGAATCAGATTCAGGCAGGGTAAATGGTTGAAAATTAAGATATGAATGATAATCTTTTGCATTTTCACTTGAATAATTTTATGTTACAATATATATTAACTTGAGTTTCATCATTTTTTCATAAACAGGGCTTAACCATATTGCTTATAAGCAGTATTACACAAATAAGTCTGAATTATTCACGCATAGGTCACGGAACTCCTGCCGTACAGGATGGCAATATAAAATGTTCCCGGTATATGACCGTGAAGAATATAGCCGTGTTTTAATGAAAAAGATGCAAAAACCCAAGATATAGCGAAATTTGGAATACAGTATAAGTTTCAGTTAATATGGGGAGTGTTTATGTCGGAATTTATTGTAAAAACGGGGGAAACTATTGCTACGGCGGGACAGTCTATTGACAAAATCTGGATAATAAAAAGCGGAAGAGTCAGAGTGGAATGCCCGGGCGGAAGCTACGAACTGGTAGCGGGAGACGTAATCGGAATTTGTGAAGTTTTTTTAGAGGTACATTTTTTGAGTTATGTGGCGGTGGAGGATACTGTCAGCTATACCTATCCGTTAGTAAATGTGGAGTCCGTAAACTCTATACTTGCAACCAATCAGGACGCGTCAAGGCTTTTTATACGTTCATGTATAAGACAGATCACAAGACTGACAGATTCTTATAAGACGGATCAGGTAAAATGTAATGCCGTTTATGAAGGACTTAAGTCCTGCTATAATATTTATATTGATTTAGCGACATATGTGGGCATACAGGCGGAAAGAAATGAAGGCATCGAAATGCTTGAGGCGTATTCAAACGATGAAGATCCGGATTTCTGGCTGTCGGGATATTATGAGGGACTGAACAGAATATACGCAGGAGAGAATTTCAATATTTTAACAAGCGAAAGCGACGTTTCCGTAGGAATGTTAAGGAAGGGCTGTCTGGATGCGAGAAAATCGGTGCTGCTTTTAGGAGACAGATATCAGTTTGTGAAAAAATGCCTGAATTATTATTTTAGAGAAAACGGAGGCGGACTTTTTGACAAGCTCATAGATGTTTATGAGAAATTTAACGGAGATGCGGTTACAAAGAACAAATTTCTTAATAAAATTGAGTCCGTAATATCCGAAGCGAAAAAGCTGCCGATAAATCCCGCTTCCACACTTGTCGGGAGAATAGAGCAGTGCTCGGTGATTTTGGAAAATCTTAAAAAGGCATCAGTTTCAAATGAAGAAGAGAGTTCTGTCGAGGAAGCGGATATTTCAAGAGAGCTTTGCGGTTCCGTGGAGGCTATTCTGGATTTTGCGAATATAACGGGGAGAGAACGGGAAGCTTTTATATATAATATCAATAAACTGTATAATACGGCGGATAAAAGCTCTATGGATGATGAGACGGTAGCGCTTAGAAGAGCGATAACATCCGAGTTTTACCGTATATATACGGAGGTGTTTTTTAAGAGCTTGGAGAAAGAAATTACTCCTGTTATCAGAATGTTTCTGTATTTCGGATATGTTGACGAGAAACTTGCCGGCAAAAAATATGCGAATATACTCTATTCGCTTGCTAATGAATTAAAAGAAAATAAGCCTGAAGATACGGGAGTTTATACTTTTTATGACTGGCTGTCGGCTATATATAGAGGCAAAAAGGAGCCTTGCAGGAATGAGTTTGATATAGATTTTTCCGATTATGTGAGAGAGCTTAAGAACACAAAGAAAATCACGGCGGAGGAAGCGAAACGTCTCGCAAAGGACGGTGAGGCGAAGGTCGGCTATGAGCTTGACAATATATTTAAAACAGCCAATAAAATCACTTTTGGAAGGATATCCACTTTCTGTCCGGTATTTTTTGCGGAAAATATTTTAAAGGATTTAAAAGACTGCTTTGTAACGTCAAGTGATATCAGAAGAAAGATAAATATGATTAAAAATGTTGATTATTCGGCTTTCTATAGGGAAACATTGGCTTTAGAGGACGGGGAGATTATGTCAAGGGAGTATATTCACGTAGAAAAGCTTCCTGATTTTATTCTTATGCCTAATGCGGGGCTTCGCGGAGTTATGTGGCAGGAAATTGAAGGAAAGCTGAGAACAACTCCGAGCAGGATGTTCCTTTCGGTTTTTCATCTGGAGGATTTGCAGAGCACGGTAATAAGGATGACGGGAGAATTTCGCTGGGAGCTTTGTAAGAGGGTACAGGGTGTAAGATGGAATGATATTACGGATCCTTCGCTTACAAGCTTATATTGCGACTATGTACAGTTTTACCGCAAAAACAGCAGTTTAAGCCCTGAAATGAAAGAAAAAATAAAGCTTAGCCTTCAACGCTGCCGCAACAGCTTTAAGGAAATGTTCGTTCAGGATTATATTACTTATATTTTATATGAAGGAAGCGGTTCTCCGAGACTTAACAAGATTGCCAGACAAATTTTATTCACGTTCTGTCCTTTCGGTGAGGCTGCGCTTGAAACTCTGTCAAAGAATCCTACCTACACGGAGCTTATAAAGCAAAGAAGGCTTAAACAGGAACAAAAATTATTCAGATATGACGGTCTTGAAAGGAAATTACTTAAAGAAACCGGAAGCGTTCCGATGAGTTTAAAGAAAGAAATAGAGTTTGTAAAAGGGATTTAGCTTGAATTCGGTTGTGTGAATTTATTATTGTGAGCAACGACCTCAAGAGCAAGCTTTACCGACCGCATGGCGACTGCCATGAGGAAATTTGAAAAGAGCCTAAGTAAACTGAACGTTTTTTAGGGAAATACTGATTAAGTCCGCTGCTTTAAGTAAAGGTGAGAGCTAATCGGTATTTCCCTATATATTTTTACCATAATGTCATTACGGTTCTTAATTTTGTTCCTTTTTCATGTGCCGTGACAATTTTATCGTCCTTAAATGTTAGGGCTAAAGACGAGAGAGCGTTATTTTCGGTTAAAGGCTTCGCGGAGCAGATATTTTTTACTTCATCTACCGCAATCACCGCTTTATTTGCCGATGTTGTAATTTTCGCGCATAAAGAAGCGCCTGCCATCGCTACTGTAAAATGTCGTTTTTTACCTGTGTTTTCAACGGTATAGACACCTGCCGGGAGACTTATTTTAATATTTGTATCTGAGTGTATTTTAAAATCCCACATCTTTTGAATATCTTTATTTTCGGAAATAAGATTTCCGTTATTTAAAATAGCCGCGACTTTTTTATTTTCATCATAAATAACCGCGTTATCCGTATCCGTAAAAAGTATGTTTGAGGCTATTTTCGTATTACTGCGCTTTTTCCATATATTGGTGTAATCTTTACTTGAAATATATGTTATCACGCCGTCATAAGCGCTTCCCCAGTTGTATATATTACTCATCAGATAATACCAGCCTGTATAAGCACCGGATGAATCTCTGCTTAGAGTTATATAACGCTTGGTGCCGGGAAAATTCGGGTCATATACAAACAGTCTGCTTGTACGGTCCGCATAATCCTTAACGGCATAACCGACAACAGCATGAGCGCCGCTTACTCCGGATATGCCGATTACAATCGGATTTTTGCCGGATTTCTGAAATTTTTTTACTCTTTTTACAATGGTGGAAAGCTTATTCGCGTTCCCGTTATAAGCCTTTTGAAATGAGGAAAAATACTGGGAGATCTGCATAACCTCTATAAATTTCTTTAAGCTCATATTCTGTTTTGTATTTTTGTTTGAAAGCTCAAGATCGGAGGGAACCTTTGCTCCCTGCTTAAAGGCGGACGGTTTTATAACGCTTTTTGAGTAAAGCATTCCGCTTGTAGTAGCCATTCCGTAACAGTTTCCCGCCCAGTATCCATCATATTTGTAAAGCAGATTTGCAAGCTCGGTCTTTCCGAACATAAACTGAAAGCACACAAGAGGGATTTTGTAGCCGTATTCATAGCCGAAACCTTCAAGGGTATTTGAAAAGTTGTAGGAGAGTTTTTTTAAAAGCTTTGCGGTATAAATAACTTTTACGGATTTTGTCCATTTCGCATAAAGAGTAATATCCGAATGAGAACTGAAAATATCATTTCCGTATACCTTTTTCCCGCCCTTTTTCTTTGTAAACCATCCGTTAAATGAATAGTTCTTTCTTGAAGGGATGGGGAGAGTGCCGTATTCTCTGCCGAAAGCGACGGTTTTTATGCTCTCTTCTCTGTTTAAAGAACCTCCGTTCGGATCAAAGATTACCGTATGCTCCTCTACAATTATTTTTTCCCAATGAGCGTACAAAGTCTGATAGGAGTAAGGCAGAGCGGGAACGGGAGTGTAATAGTCTATGAAAATTCCGTTTTCAGCGGCGGTAAACCAACCTTTAAACTCATATCCGTCTCTTTCGGGAACGGGTAAAGTGCCGTAGGTTCCGCCGTACACTACGGTTTTAATGTTTATTCCGCCTACGCCGTTTATCGTTCCGCCTGCGGAATCAAAGGTTATTACATATTGAGCGGGCTCCCATTTCGCGTAAAGGTTTATAGAAGTCTGATAGAATGAAGAAGCATAGACTTTTGTGGTTTCAGTAACCTGATTTTTTCGGCTTATATCAGTAAACCAACCTGAGAAAACATAGCCTTCTCTTGAGGGAATTGGCAGAAAACCGAATTCTTCACCTTCGGATACGGTTTTTTCTATCAAAGAAACATAACTGTAATTATCTATAAACTTAACCGAGTACTGTTTTCTTGACCAACGGGCATAGAGATATATATCATACTCAAACTCGACCGTTGAAGAAGAGGTGATATTTATACCTCCGACAGGATCGGTGTACCAGCCTAAGAAAGTATATCCTTTTGCAAAAGGAGTAGGGAGAGTTCCGTAATAGTCCCCGACCATAACTGTTTTAGGATTGAAAGTTGTTTCGGTAAGTGTATCAAAATATACAGTACATCTGCCTGAAGTGGTGGCGCTGTATCTATAGGAATTTTCTTTGGCGAAATTTAGAATATATGAGTTATAAGGAGCGAAAAAGGTTAAATCGGTCTTTTTTGGAAAAGCGACCGGGCTTATACTCTTTACGGAAGCTGTGGCGGTAACCTTTATAAGAGAAGCACAGCCGTCAAAGGCATAGCTTCCGATACCGGTTATTTCTTCTGAAAAATTTATTTCAGTTATTTCATCCGAATATGAAGCCCAAGGAAGCGTTTTATGGGCGCTGTCAAATGAAGGAACGGCACCTGAACCGCTAAAATATAGTGTAGTATCTGAATAATTCCAATAAACCGTATCCGAGAGAATACCGCTTGTGATTTTTTCGGTTTTTTCTTTTTTTGAGTCTTTTTCGTCCTTTTTGTCTTGAGCTTCGCCGCCTTTGTTTTCGTTTTTATCATCGGAATCATCAGTATCCGTATTGTTTCCGTTTTCGGTATCCGGGATATTTTTATTTTTCACAGTAGGGATTTCAGCAGATAAAACGAGACTTTTGTTATAAAAAATGGAACCGGAGTCCGATATTATGACAGAAAACAGTAAAAATAAAACAGCAAGTTTAATATATTTGTTTTTCATGGAAATACCGCCTATAATCATTAAAGAAGAAACAACAGAATACAAGATTCATTATAGCATAGCGGCAATAAGAGATTGAAGCGAAAATGTGTCAAAAACATAAAAATTCGAGTGAGATCCGTTTTCGGGAAAATCGGTATATCATGAAAATTGATTTTCACAGATAAAATTTATCAGGTATTGACAACATAAGATAAGTATATCATATTTTGAGATTTTTTATAAGTCTTATATTTATGATATATAATATATATCATAAAAGGGAAGAAATAAGGAACTTGTCGGCGTTAATCCGGTGACTGCAAATTCTGAAACAAAGATACGTTCAGGTGGGCTTCGAGTTACTTACAATGATGTAAATAATAATTTTTCAAAGACATATACAATGCCTGTATCGGAATATATGGGGAATGCAAGGGAAATTATAAAAAATGAACCTATGGGCATGTATTCATACTCATATCAAGGCAAGATATATTATAATACATACAATGACCCATATGGAAGCTACATATATAATGACTCTCTGTCGGTTTATTTAGATAAAGGAAATACAACTTATGAGTATAAAGACTTGAGAGTTGCGGAAGGTACTGAGGCTTCAGTAGCTATAGGCATACTTGCACTGGTATTATCGCTTTTTTGTCCATTGCTTAAAGAAGCCGTTGCGGCAAGTCTTTTATTCGCCGCTGCATATTCAGCAGGAGTGACAATTGTAGGAGGAATTGTACAGGGCATGATTACCAAACGATATTATGTTAAGACAACTAAATGTAATGTAAAAGCTCGTGACATAAAAACCGGACGAGAACAAATCCATAATGCTGAAATATATCAAGTAGCATTAGATGGAGGAGGATATTCGTCAGAACTCTATTATGAAGGATATCTCCCATGGAACAGTGATACTGTGGCATATTGGATGTTTCTTGATTTTTGGAGCTATCCTTATCCGGGAGTAAAAAAGTATTCGTGAAAGGAAAGCTATGGAAAACAAGAAATGTCCATATTGCAGAGATATATTGGAGGAGGGTACATTCAGATATGGGGGAGGGGGGTATTTTCTTCCGCAAGGGAAAAAAATACCGATGTTTTACATGGAAAGTGCTATGAATAAACAAGATGCAATAAGGATTCCACCTTTTTATTTTCCGTTATCATTAAATTTTAAAGAATTTCCTGTCGCATACGCCTGCCGAAACTGCAAATTCATAATGATTCCTTATGAATAGACGGAATGAAGTTTTTGCTGTCATGGCAGTCGACCGCATGGTTTTATCGCTTGTGAAAAAAGATATGATTTCAGGTTTTAAGTAAAGTATGGCGTCAAGTCGATGTTTAAGGCATATGACTTGACGCTTTTTGTGTGATATACTTCCCGTGAATACATATTTTGAATTCGACTTAAACGAGGAGAAAGTCAAGATGAAAAAAATAGCGGTAATAAGAACCGATTTTAAAGAAAAATTCGGCATACCGAGGCAAAGCGGACTTGTGCCGGAGCTTATAGGAAAGATTTATTTTGAACCGGAATACAGAAATCCGGATGCTTTAAAAGGGCTTGAAGAATTTAACTATATATGGCTTATATGGGAATTTTCGGAAACCAAAAGGGAGGACTTCAGGGCTTCGGTAAGACCTCCGAGACTCGGAGGAAACTCACATATAGGTGTGTTCGCTACAAGAGCGCCTTACAGACCGAATCCTATAGGGCTTTCGTGTGTAAGGCTTCTTGATATATCGGAAACGGATGACGGACCGGTGCTTACGGTCGGAGGAGCGGATATTTTGGACAAAACGGCTATTTACGATATCAAGCCGTATATTCCGTATACGGATATGAAGCCCGATGCCGCGGAGGGATTTACTTCGCGTACAAAGCTTCATAAATTGGATGTTGTAATTCCCGATGAGATTTTGAAAAAAATACCGAAGGATAAAATGAAGGCGCTTATTTCCGTTTTGGCTGAGGATCCGAGACCCTCTTACCAGAGTAAGGATACAGACAGGGTTTACGGAATGGTTTTTTCGGATTTTGAAGTAAAATTTAAGGTGAGCAAAAATGTGCTTACGGTTATTTCACTACTGCTGTAGAATAAAAAACGTTCTACAGCAGTTATAAGAATTTTAACTATATGAGGGGTCTGTTATTATATTTAACAAAAACCCGTTTTACATCTTTATTTTTTTGGAAACTTATATTATTATAGTTTTCAGCACAAGATATTGTGGTTTTATAAAAATAAGACACAATAATTCGTATGACGGTATTATGTCTTATAAGCCCTTTACGGAGCGGCTTTCGCAGGTAATAACGGTTATACGAGTCGTGAGCGGATAAAATACAGGAGTTACGGGGGACATAAAAAGTGAAGATAATAAAGAGAAGCGGTCAGGAAAATACCTTTGACGGAAGCAAAATTATAATAGCCGTTGAAAAGGCGAATAAGGAAGTTTCCGAGGATTTAAGGCTGACGGATGAACAAATCGGAACGATTGAAAAAAATGTTGAAAATGTATGCGGCAGTATGACGAGAGCGCTTAGCGTTGAGGAAATACAGGATCTCGTGGAAAACGAGCTGATGAAAACCGGCAGATATGAGGTGGCAAGAAAATATATCACCTATCGTTACAAAAGGGCGCTTGTGCGCCAGGCGAACACCACCGACGATCAGATTTTGAGTCTTATCGAGTGCGACAATGAGGAAGTAAAGCAGGAAAACTCCAATAAAAATCCTACTGTAAACAGCGTGCAGAGGGATTATATGGCGGGTGAGGTAAGCAAGGATATTACAAGGAGATTTCTGCTTCCGCCCGATATAGTAAGGGCGCATGAGGAAGGACTCATACATTTTCATGACAGTGATTATTTCGCTCAACACATGCATAACTGCTGTCTTGTAAACCTTGAAGATATGCTTATGAACGGTACGGTAATATCTGAAACCATGATAGAAAGGCCGAGAAGCTTCTCCACGGCATGTAATATAGCCACACAGGCGATAGCGCAAATCGCAAGCAACCAGTACGGCGGACAGAGCGTTACACTCAGTCATCTTGTGCCTTTTGTGGATGTCAGCAGAAAAAAATATCGTAAAGAAGTGGCTAAGGAGTTTGCGGAAGCCGGACTTCCGCTTGATACGGAAAAAATCGAGAAAATTGCTGAAATAAGGGTTAGAGAAGAAGTAAGAAGAGGGGTTCAGGTTATCCAGTATCAGGTAATAACCCTTATGACAACCAACGGACAGGCTCCTTTTATAACCGTTTTCATGTATCTTAACGAAGTTCCGGAGGGACAGATAAGAGACGATCTTGCGCTTGTTATAGAGGAAATGCTTAATCAGCGTATACAGGGAGTTAAGAATGAAAAGGGCGTATGGATAACTCCCGCTTTTCCTAAGCTAATCTATGTGCTTGAGGAGGATAATATAACCGAGGACGGCAGATATTATTATCTGACCGAGCTTGCGGCGAAGTGTACCGCAAAAAGACTTGTTCCCGATTATATTTCCGAAAAAATTATGCTTCAGGAAAAAGGTGACGTATATCCTTGCATGGGCTGTCGTTCTTTCCTTACGGCGGACAGATTCAGCGACGCGGGTGTAGGGAATATAGCTAAGTCAAAGAATTATGAGGAGGGAAAACATAAGTATTACGGTAGATTTAATCAGGGCGTCGTAACAATAAACCTTGTGGATGCCGCCTGCTCGTCAAAGGGCAATGAAGAGGATTTCTGGAAAATACTAGACGAAAGGCTTGAGCTTTGCCATAGAGCTTTAAGGGCAAGACATGACAGGCTTTTGGGTACGGCTTCGGATTCCGCACCTATCCTCTGGCAAAACGGCGCTTTGGCAAGACTTGCTAAAGGTGAAACGATAGATAAGCTTCTTTATGACGGCTACTCGACCATATCCTTAGGTTATGCGGGGCTTTATGAAATGACCAAGTATATGAAGGGAGAGAGCCATACCTCACCTCTCGGCAGGGATTTTGCGTTGAGAGTTATGGAAAAGCTTAATGAAGCCTGCAAGAAATGGAAAGTTGCCGAAAATATAGACTATTCGGTATACGGTACGCCGCTTGAGTCCACTACATATAAATTCGCGAAGTCATTACAGAAGCGCTTCGGTATAATAAAGGGAGTTACCGACAGAAATTATATTACAAACAGCTATCATGTTCATGTTGCCGAGAAGATAGATGCTTTTTCGAAGCTTAAATTCGAGTCGGAATTCCAGCGACTTTCTCCGGGCGGAGCCATAAGTTATGTCGAAGTACCTAATATGAATAACAATGTGGAAGCCGTGCTCTCAATCATGAAGTATATTTACGAGAATATAATGTACGCGGAGCTTAATACAAAGAGCGATTATTGCCAGTGCTGCGGTTTTGACGGTGAAATCAAGATAGTAAGCGATGATGACGGCAAGTTGGTTTGGGAATGCCCTAACTGCGGAAACAGAGATCAGGACAAAATGAATGTGGCACGCCGTACCTGCGGTTATATAGGTACGCAGTATTGGAATCAGGGTCGTACACAGGAAATAGCGGAGAGAGTTCTTCATCTATGAAATACGGCGGAATTAAGTTTTTAGATGTTTCAAACGGCCCGGGAATAAGGACAAGCCTCTTTGTAAGCGGTTGCACTCATCATTGTAAGGGTTGTTTTAACGAGGAAACATGGGATTTTAGTTATGGAAATGAATATACGGACGAGGTGGAAGGGAAGATAACGGCTTCTCTTTCCTCGCCGCATGTGGCGGGGCTTACAGTGCTTGGCGGCGAGCCTATGGAGCTTTCCAATCAGCCTTTTGTAAGAAAACTTTTGGAGAGGGTGAGAACGGAGTATCCGGAAAAATCGCTCTGGGTATATTCGGGTTACACCTTTGAGGAGCTTACCGATAGAGAAAATAAGCGCTGTCACGGGGAGCATACCGATGCGATTTTAGGACTTATAGATGTGCTTGTGGACGGAAAATTCGTGCTTTTGTTAAAGGACATCAGCTTGAAGTTCAGAGGCAGCGGCAACCAGAGAATAATAGATATGAAAAGCACTCTGCGAGAAGGAAAAATTATATTGAGTAAATATATGTAATTTCATTACGGTTAAAGGCGGATATCATAATGGAAAAAATCAAAATAGAAAAAAATACGGTTCAGGAAACTTTGTTGGTGCCTTTATACGGAAGAAAAATGTGTTCCGAAAAATTTCCGGAGCTTTATACAGATATTTTCGCAAAAGAATTATGTGAGAGACTGGATTATGATTTTTCGGAATTGGAGAGGAAGAATAAATCTTTTCTTTATGAGTTCGGAGCGCTTGAAGCCGCTATGAGGCAGCTTGACATAAGGTGGGAGATTAAGGATTATTTGAAGAAATATCCGAAGGCTGTGATTGTAAACTTGGGCTGCGGACTTGATGAAACGGGGAAGGCATGTGATAACGGGCTCTGCCGTATTGTGAATGTGGATTTTCCTGATATTATAGCCGTTAGAGAGAAGCTTACGGATAAATATGACAGGGAAATAAATATTGCCCGTGATTTAAAAGACTGTTCATGGATGGACGAGGTGGACGGTTCCGACGGAGCAATCTTCTTTGCGGCAGGAGTATTCCATTATTTTAAGATGAGCGAAGTAAGGAAGCTTGTGCTTGAGCTTTCTAAAAGGTATAAGGGAGGACGTCTGATTTTTGACAGTGTAGGAAAATCAGGTTTAAAACTTATGATGAAGAAGATACTGAAGAATATGGATATAAGCGATGTTGACGGTCTGTTTTATGTGAGTAATCCTGAAAAAGAGCTTAATTGGTCGGAAAAGATTAAAGTCACCTCTAAAGGATATATGTTAGGCTATTATGATATGAAAAGTCCTAAAATCCGCTTTTCACACCGCTTGCTCGCAAAGATGGCGGATAAAATGATGAAGATGTCGGTGCATAGGATGGAGTTTGAATAAAAAAAATTAAAAAAACTATTGACATATACGGAACTCTCCTGTATACTTCCCTTTGTTCTTGTGTGAACGAGGCCTGTTGGTCAAGGGGTTAAGACGCCGCCCTCTCACGGCGGAAACAGGGGTTCGATTCCCCTACAGGCTATTTAAAATTTGCAGTGTTGATGAAAGGTGGACCGTAAGAGGTTCGCTTTTTTTATGCGATAGGAAATTCATCCGAAATTCCTGTTATATAAAAATTTCTCTGAGTGATACAAGACCTGCGGCAGGTAAACATGGTTTACGGTATCGCCTGCGCGAAAAGTGTATATTTTGCGAATACTGTCTTATGAAATCAAGATGAAACGGGAGTTATATGGGAAAAAGAGAAAATTACGAAAAACGTACAGAGGAACTGCTCGTGCCGATAGTCGAAAAAAACAATTATGAACTTGTCGATGTGGAATATGTGAAAGAAGGCTCAAATTGGTATTTAAGAGCCTATATCGACAAAGAGGGCGGCTTTAGCGTAAATGATTGTGAGAAGGTGAGCAGAGAGCTTTCCGATTTGCTTGACAGAGAGGATTTTATTGACGAGTCTTATATTCTTGAAGTAAGTTCTCCGGGGCTTGGCAGGACCTTAAAAAAGGATAAAGATTTTGCGAGAAGTATAGGGGAAGAGGTTGAGCTTAGGCTTTATAAGGCTGTGGAAGGTCAGAAGGAATTTTCCGGTATGCTTAAGGGCTATGATGAAAAAACGGTTACAATAGGCTTTGAAGAAAATGAGGAACTTATCTTTGAGAGAAAAAATATTTCTTTAATAAGATTGGCAATAGATTTTTGATGAAATTAAACGGAGGTAGATTGGAAAAATGAAAAAACAGGAGCCTATCGACAGCGGAAAAGAACTGATTATGGCTTTAGATCAGATTGAAAGAGAAGAGGATATAAGTAAAGAAATAATTCTTGAAGCCGTAGAAAATTCACTTCTTGCCGCATGTAAAAACCAGTTCGGAAAATCGGATAATATCAAGGTATCGGTAAATAGAGAAACCGGAAATGTAAACGTATATTCGGAAAAGACCGTGGTTGAGACGGTGGAGGACGAGATTACACAGGTTTCGCTTGAGGAGGCAAGGAGAACCTTTCCCAAAGCGGATGTGGGACAGGTTGTAAATTTTGTAGTTACACCTAAAAACTTCGGAAGAATAGCCGCGCAGAAGGCTAAGCAGGTTGTTGTACAGAAAATCAGGGAAGAAGAGCGAAAGGTTCTTTTTCAGCAGTATTTCGCAAAGGAACATGATATAGTTACAGGTATAGTGCAAAGGTACAGCGGCGGCAATATAAGCATAAATCTCGGAAAAGCCGACGCGGTATTAACCGAAGCCGAGCAGGTAAGGTCGGAGAGATTTCGTTCAACCGAAAGAATAAAGCTTTATGTGCTTGAAGTAAAGGATACGACTAAGGGACCGAGAATAAGCGTATCAAGAACTCATCCGGATCTTGTAAAAAGACTTTTTGAATATGAAGTGGCTGAAATTAAAGACGGTACGGTTGAAATCAAGAGCATATCCAGAGAACCGGGTTCAAGAACCAAGATTGCGGTATATTCCCATAACAGGGACGTGGATCCGGTAGGAGCCTGCGTAGGTATAAATCGTGCGAGAGTATCCGCCGTAGTGGACGAGCTTAGAGGCGAAAAGATAGACATAGTGGTATGGAGCGAGGATCCGAGGGAATTTATTATGAACGCTTTATCTCCTGCAAGAGCGATAAGCGTAGATGCCAATCCTGATGAAAAGAGTGCGAGAGTGATAGTCGCGGATTCACAGCTTTCACTTGCGATAGGTAAAGAGGGACAGAATGCAAGACTCGCGGCAAGACTTACGGGCTATAAAATAGATATTAAGAGCGAATCACAAATTCTTGCGGAAGATTAAAGAGGTGTCTTTATGGGAAATCCGCAGCGTACCTGTATATCATGCAGGAAAATTAAAGATAAAAAGGTTTTACTAAGGATTGTAAAATCGGCGGAAGGTGATATTTCAGTGGATGTCACGGGCAGAAAAAACGGCAGAGGGGCTTATATATGCAGGTCCGAGGAATGCTTTGGGCTTCTTAAGAAAACCGGTGGACTTGAACGTTCCTTTAAAATGTCACTGCCTGAGGAAATATACGACAGGCTGTCGGAAGAGTTTAAAGAAATAAAAGAGGATTGATGATGGATAAGGTTCTGGCTTATATAGGACTTGCAAACAAGGCGGGAAGAACGGCATCCGGAGAATTTCTTACGGAAAAGGCAATATATGCCCATAAAGCATTTTTAGTAATAATAGCGGAGGATGCTTCGGACAATACAAAGAAAAAATTTTCCGACAGATGCAACTTTCATAATGTACCCATCAGATTTTATAAAACTAAAGAAGATTTAGGAAGCGCGACGGGAGCTTTTATCAAGGCTTCGGTAGCAATACTTGATGAAGGCTTTTCAAAAGCCATTCTGAATATACTGAACTGAAATTTTATGATATAAGTGCGGGAAGTATAAGAATCCGAGCAAAGCTTGATTTGAGAAGGATTTATCATCTTTTTACACCGACATCATTTTATCGGAAAGGCGAAAAAATGTCCAAGATTATAGTAAAAGAACTGGCTAAGGAAATAAACAAAAAGAGTAAGGAAATTGTCGATTTTTTACGTGAGAAGGGATATAGCGTAACTAATATGAACAGTAGCCTTGATGCTGCCGAGGAAAGAATTGTAAGAGAGCAGTTTGCTCCGGAGACAATCAAGAAGGAAAAAGCGGCTCCGAAAACGGAAGCAAAGCCTAAGAGAGCCAAGGCGCCGGCACAGGCAAAGCCGATGAAGCAGACCTTTGACGGACGTTCTCCCGAGGTTATAGCCCGCGCGGAGAGAGAGGCGGCAAAGAGAGAGTCTAAGAAAGCCGTTGCCGCAAAAGCTGAGGAAAATAAGTCCGCGAATAAAGAAACAGAACAGCGTGAGATAAAAAATTCCGACGAGTTAAAGGATATAAAAGAATCTAAAGCGCCGAAGGAAGTAAAACCTTCCGAAACAAAGACGGAGAATAAAGAAGAAACAGTTTCTACAACCGTAGAAAAAAATAAAAAAGAAGAAACGGCTATGACGCCCGAAGAAGCGGCAAGAGCTTATGCCGAAAAGAAAGCAAGACAGGCTGCCGCGGCAAAAAGTGACAGACAGCCGAAGTCTGCGCCCGCAAATACGGGAAGGTCAAGAAACGGCGACAGAAATTCCGCCCAGAGAGGTGACAGACCTCAGGGGGGGAGAGACGGACAGTCCGGTAAGGACGGCGGATTCAGAGGAAGCAGAAATACCGGAGCGGGTAAATCCGACAGACCTCAGACAGGAGGGAAAGGCGAACGCCAGACATTCGGAAGCAGAAATTCGGACGGAGATAAGGGATTTCAAGGCAGACAGGGAGGCGGAAGCAGACCTCAGTCCGGAGGAAAAGCGATTGGAGGCAGAGGACAGAGCTCGTCAGGGGGAGAGGAAAGACTTGTTACAAAGACAAGCTCAAACCGTGACAGAGACAGGGAAAGAGAGCGTGCAAAGGAAAGAGAACGTAACGAGAAAAATCTCGGAAAACGTTTTGATAAAAATAAGGCGCTTACAAACCTTGATGACGAAGGAAACGCAGTTCACAGGAAGAAAAAGGATCCTAACAGAAAGGGTGCCTTTATTAAACCTGAGGTGGTAGTTAAGCCGGCTGAAGAAGAGACCATTAAAAATATCACTCTTCCTGAAACTCTTACTATTAAAGAGCTTGCGGATAAGATGAAGATGCAGCCGTCGATTATTATTAAAAAGCTTTTCTTGCAGGGAAAAATGTATACTGTGACTCAGGATATAAGCTTTGAGGAAGCGGAAGAAATAGCGCTTGACTATGATGTAATGTGCGAGAAAGAGGAGCAGGTGGATCTTGTTGCCGAGCTTCTTAAGGAGGAAGAAGAGGATGAGGCTCTTATGGACAGAAGACCTCCGGTTGTCTGCGTAATGGGTCATGTAGATCACGGTAAGACATCCCTCCTTGACGCTATCAGATCTACAAATGTTACAAGCAGAGAGGCGGGCGGAATAACCCAGAGCATAGGTGCTTCCGTGGTTGAGATAAACGGTAAGAAAATAACCTTCCTTGATACACCGGGACATGAGGCGTTTACGGCTATGCGTATGCGAGGAGCGAAATCAACCGATATAGCGATTCTTGTTGTAGCCGCGGATGACGGAGTGATGCCTCAGACGGTAGAAGCTATAAATCATGCCAAAGCTGCCGGAATAGAGATTATAGTAGCTATAAATAAGATAGATAAGCCGAGTGCGAATATAGAAAAGGTTAAGCAGGAGCTTACCGAGTATGAGCTTATTCCGGAGGACTGGGGCGGTTCGACCATTTTTGCGCCTGTATCGGCTCATTCAAAAGAGGGAATACCGCAACTCCTTGAAATGGTACTTTTAGTTGCGGATGTTGCAGAATATAAGGCTAACCCTAACAGGGACGCAAGAGGTATTGTAATTGAGGCGAGTCTTGATAAAGGCAGAGGCTCCGTTGCGACCGTGCTTGTTCAAAAGGGTACACTTAAAGTCGGCGACAATATTTCAATCGGTTCTTCGTTCGGTAAGGTAAGAGCGATGATTGATGATAAGGGAAAGAATGTTCAGTCGGCAGGACCATCCATACCTGTGGAGATTTTGGGACTTAACGGAGTACCTAATTCCGGAGATACGATGCTTTGCTTTAAGGATGAAAAAGAGGCGAGAGCGGCTTCGGGAACCTATATCGCGCAGGATAAGGCGAGACTGATTGACGAGAGCAGACGTAAGCTTTCTCTTGACGGACTTTTCGACCAGATTAAGGCGGGTAATATAAAGGAATTTAAGGTAATAATAAAGGCTGATGTGCAGGGTTCGGTTGAAGCGATTAAGCAGAGTCTTGAAAAACTCAACAATGAAGAGGTAGCCATAAGAGTAATACACGGAGCCGTAGGAACAATCAATGAATCCGATGTTTCTCTTGCGAGCGCCTCAAATGCGATTATTATAGGCTTTAATGTAAGAATGGATGCCGTTGCCAAGGATACCGCTGAAAGAGAAAAGGTCGATGTAAGGCTTTATAAGGTAATTTACAGCATTATTTCCGATATAGAGTCGGCTATGAAGGGTATGCTTGAGCCGATTTATGAGGCGAAGGTTATAGGTCATGCCGAGGTGAGACAGGTATTCAAGGCGTCCGGAATAGGAAATATAGCAGGTTCTTACGTGCTTGACGGTAAGATAATAAGAGGTTGCAAGGCGAAAATTACAAGGGACGGAGAGCAGATTTTCGACGGAAACCTTGCTTCCTTAAAGAGATTTAAAGACGATGTAAAAGAAGTAAACGCGGGTTATGAGTGCGGACTTGTATTTGAGAAGTTTAACGATGTGAAAGAGGAAGATAAGGTCGAGCTTTATCAGATGGTAGAAGTCCCAAGGAGTTAGTATGCGTAAAAACAGTGTTAAAAATATAAGAATCAATTCGGAAGTAAGAAAAGAATTGGGAGAGCTTATAAGAAACGAGATAAAAGATCCGAGGGTAAGCGCGCTCACCTCCGTTACGGAGGTTGAGGTTGCTCCCGATCTTAAGACGGCGAAGGTTTATATAAGTGTGTTGGGCGATGAAGAAAAGCAAAAATCCACTTTGGAAGGCTTAAAAAGCGCCATGCCGTTTTTAAGGAGTAAGCTTGCGAAGATTATAAACCTGAGAAACACGCCGGAGTTAAGATTTTTGCTTGATACTTCCATTGAGTACGGAGCGAAAATGTCCGAGCTTATAGATAAGGTAAAAGCGGCGGAAAACGCTGAAGAAGATGATATTTAAAGAGAAGGGGGGGACATGATGTTTTCAGGAAATTACGGATTGGAGCATATTTTAGAACTTGTAAAAGGCTGTAAAACGGCGGCTATATCGGGACACGTAAATCCTGACGGGGATTGTGTCGGATCTTCTCTGGCTCTTTATAATTACATAAAGGATAATACGGAAATAACGCCTGCGGTATTCCTTGAACCGTTCGGAAATGAATTTATGAATCTTAACGGAGCAGAGAATATAAAAAATAAGCTTGACGGTAAGGAATATGATATATTTTTTATGCTTGACTGCGGAAGTGCGGACAGATTGGGTTTTTCAGGTGAGCTTCTTGAAACCGCAAAAAAAACGGTGTGTATAGACCATCATGTAACAAGCAAGGGCATAGCTGATAAAAACTTTATTTTGCCCGATTTAAGCTCTACAAGCGAGCTTTTATTTGAGATGACGGATTCGGAAAAGATAAGTAAGAATACCGCCGAATGCCTTTTTGTAGGAATAATTCACGATACCGGTGTATTTCATCATAATTGTACATCAAAGAGGACAATGCAGATTGCAGGCGAGCTCATGAGCATGGGAATTGACTTTCCTTATCTTATCGACCACAGCTTTTATGCGAAAACCTATAAACAGAATCAGGTTTTAGGCCGTTGTCTTATGGAGAGCATGTTGCTTTGGGACGGGCTCGGAATAGTTGCTTATCTCACTAAAAAAGAGCTTAATTTTTATATGGTGGGTGACAACGATTTGAGCGGAATAGTGGAGCAGCTGAGACTCACCGAGGGTGTGAAGGTGGCTATTTTGCTACATGAGACAGATGTACATACATTCAAGGTAAGTATGCGGTCAACCGTAAGCGATATAGATGTAAGTAAAATTGCGGTCGTTTTCGGCGGCGGAGGACATAAAATGGCAGCCGGCTGTACCTTAAGCGGCACTCAGCATGATGTTATAAATAACATCACAAAGCAGGTTGAGTTTCAATTAAAGTCAAAAGGATATATTTAATGATAACCGGAATTATAAATGTATATAAAGAAGCCGGCTATACCTCAAGAGATGCGGTTTCAAGGCTTACGGGTATTCTTAGGCAGCAAAAAATCGGTCATACGGGAACTTTGGATCCTGATGCCGAGGGAGTGCTGCCTATGTGTGTAGGAAGGGCTACAAAACTCTGTGAGTATTTAACGGATCACGATAAGAAATATGAAGCAGTGATTAAATTCGGAATTGCCACGGATACGGAGGATATGACGGGGAAAATTATCGAAAGTACTGATTTTGACGATAAGTGGTATGAAAATGCTTTAACTGAAGAAAATTTGAATAAGGTGATTAAAAGCTTTATCGGAAAGCAGCTTCAGACGCCGCCTATGTACTCGGCGAAAAGGGTGAACGGAAAAAGACTTTATGAGCTTGCGAGAGAAGGCAGGGTAATAGAGAGAAAGCCATGTGAAATAACGGTTTATGATATAAAAATAACGGATATAAATGTTTCGTACAGAGAAGCGACAATTTTAATAAGCTGCTCGAAGGGCACATATATAAGAACGTTATGTAAGGATATAGGAGAAAGTATAGGCTCAAAGGCTGCCATGAAAAGACTTTTAAGGACTGAAACGGGAGAATTTTCTTTAAAAGACAGCCATAAGCTTGATGAAATAGAAGAATATGTAAAAATGGGAAAGCTTCAAGAGATTTTGATTCCTATAGAAAAAGTTTTTAAGGATTTGCCTAAAATAAATGTAAAAGGACATGCGTCCATACTGCTTGATAACGGAGGAAGTTTTGAAGCGAAAGATACAGACTATGATTGCAAAAAAGTCCGGCCTCTTTCAAAATTCAGGATGTATAATAAAGACGGAGAGTTTAAAGCGGTTTATTATTTTGATGAAAAATCGGAAAAGTTTAAGGTTTATAAGATGTTTTAAGGCGGAAAAATATGGAGTATATTAAGGGTGACGGTTTTAAACTTTATAATACTTCCGTTACCTTAGGGAAATTTGACGGAATACATTTGGGGCATAAAGAGCTTATAAAGGTGGTAACGGCAGATAAGAAGCTAAAAAGCGTATTTTTCACCTTTGATTTAAATCCGTTAAATCTTTTTTCCGAAAAAGAAATTAAGCTTATAAATACACCGGATGAAAGAAATCTTATTTTGGGAAAATTCGGAATAGATTATCTTATAGATTTTCCTTTTACTCCGGAAACCGCAGATACAAGGGCTGAAGATTT
>CAUUHV010000028.1:0-30526 GCA_963545085.1 uncultured Catonella sp.
GAAGCCGGGTGTCGCAGGTTCGAATCCTGTCAGATGCATATTATTCCTGTGACCGGATAATAATATGGAAAATTTGCCCCGCCGTATATCGATGTCCGGAGGATGGAGCGCCGGATTCCTCCGGACATAAAAAAAGAATTTTGATGCTCGACTGCTTGCCGTGAAGTAATTCAATTTTAATGAGATATTTTACTTTTTATTTTTATATGAGCCGCTTTCAGCAGCGTATTCGCCTTCTTTAAACTCGGTCTCTTCTGCCGGAGGATCCGGAACATAAGAAATTACACCTTCAACAGGACAGTCTAAAATTTTGCACAACCTGTTTAAAGTGGTGGTCGATATGCTTTTATTGTGTCTGAGCCTGCTTATCTGAGCGGTACTGAATTTGTGATAGACTATAAGTTTATACTGTGTAATATTCTTTTCTTTCATTGTTTTCCATAAATTATCATAAACAATCATTCGTTTCTATATAGTTCAATCGTATAAAAAGCGATCGAATTTTTCCTTTCTTTGATTTATACCTGATTAAATCGGCATACAAAGCGATTCCGAACCTCAAAATAACTTAAATATAAAATATAATAAGAAGCTTTTGCAGACAAGAAGCCAGATATCAACAATGTTTATAAAGAGCCAATAAATTAAAGCCCGGCTTTTTGCCTTTGAAGAATGACATGAAGCCGAAACTTAAAGTGAAATTTTCCATTTGACACTTATTCATAAATATAATATAATAACTCCCACGTGCGAAGGCGCGTATGTTGTAATGCAAATTTAAGAACAGGAGGTGAAAATTAATGCCAACTTTTAATCAGCTCGTAAGAAAGGGTAGACAGACAGCTGCTAAGAAGTCTAACTCTCCTGCTCTGCAGAAGTCAGTTAACTCCTTAAGAAAGACAACTGTTGAGCACTCTTCTCCACAGAAGAGAGGTGTGTGTACGGCTGTTAGAACAGCTACACCTAAGAAGCCTAACTCGGCTCTCAGAAAAATCGCCAGAGTACGTCTTTCAAACGGTATTGAGGTAACAAGCTATATTCCGGGTGAAGGACACAACCTTCAGGAGCACAGCGTTGTTCTTATCCGTGGCGGAAGAGTTAAAGATCTTCCGGGTACAAGATATCATATCGTTCGCGGTACCCTTGATACAGCCGGAGTTGCTAAGAGACGTCAGGCTCGCAGTAAGTACGGCGCTAAGAGACCGAAGGATGCGAAATAATTAAAAGCGAACAGTAAGATTTTAGGATTAAAAGTGCGGGATTAATTTTTACATTAAGAGATAAATTTCAGCACTCGAGTCAAACCATCCGAAAACACCGCATAAGTTTACTTATGCAAGGTGGTTTAGGTGGTTTGATTAAGGAGTGGGGAGCTTAGCTCCCCGCTCAAACGAGCGAGATGCGAAGCATCTGCGAGTTGGAGTGCGGAAGTATTAAAAAATAAAGTAAGATTTACCCTAGCACGAACACTAAACTATGATAGTGAGTACCTAAGAATCTGTAATCAGAATTCTATTCAGGAGGGAAGAAACGTGCCACGTAAAGGACATATTGCAAAAAGAGACGTTCTCGCGGATCCTATTTACAACAGCAAGCTTGTGACAAAGTTAATAAACAACATAATGCTTGACGGTAAAAAGGGTGTTGCGCAGAAAATTGTTTACGGCGCATTTGCCCGCGTAGAAGAAAAGAGCGGGAAGAAGCCGGTAGAGGCTTTTGAAGAGGCCATGAACAACATTATGCCTGTACTTGAGGTAAAAGCTCGTCGTATCGGCGGAGCCACCTATCAGGTGCCTGTAGAGGTAAGACCTGAAAGAAGACAGGCTTTGGCTCTCAGATGGCTTACCACCTATTCACGCGCAAGAGGTGAGAAGACACAGGAAGAGAGACTTGCCAACGAAATATTAGACGCAATCAATAACACCGGTTCAGCGGTTAAGAGAAAAGAGGATATGCACAAGATGGCAGAAGCTAACAAGGCATTCGCTCATTATCGCTGGTAATTGGAGGGAGAGAAAGCTTTGGCTAAAAGAGAATATCCGCTTGAGAGAACCAGAAACATCGGTATTATGGCTCATATCGACGCAGGTAAGACAACGCTTACAGAGCGTATCTTATTCTATACCGGTGTAAATTACAAAATAGGTGATACCCATGAAGGTACTGCCACCATGGACTGGATGGAGCAGGAACAGGAAAGAGGTATTACCATAACTTCAGCAGCCACCACCTGTCATTGGACTCTTGAAAAAGAGGGAAAACCTATGCCGGGAGCGCTTGAACATCGTATAAACATCATCGATACACCGGGACACGTTGACTTCACGGTTGAGGTTGAACGTTCGCTCCGCGTGTTGGACGGTGCTGTAGGCGTGTTCTGCGCAAAGGGCGGAGTTGAGCCTCAGTCCGAGAACGTATGGCGTCAGGCTGATCAATACAACGTACCTCGTATGGCATACATCAATAAGATGGACATACTTGGCGCGAACTTTTTCGGTGCCGTAGATCAGATCAAAGTAAAGCTCGGCAAAAACCCGGTAGTTCTTCAGCTTCCTATCGGAAAAGAAGACACTTTCAAGGGCGTTGTCGATTTGTTTGAGATGAAGGCGTATATCTTCGAAGGAGATAAGGGCGAGCAGATAAATGTTACCGAAATTCCTGAGGACATGAAAGAAGATGCCGAAATTTATCATGACGAGCTGGTAGAGAAATGCTGCGAGCTTGATGATGAGCTTATGATGGAATACCTTGACGGAAACGTGCCGAGCATAGAAGCTATGAAGAAGGCGCTCCGTAAAGGGACAATAGAGTGTAAGGCTATACCTGTATGCTGCGGTTCGGCATACAGAAATAAAGGAATACAGAAGCTTCTTGACGCGGTGCTTGAGTTTATGCCTGCGCCTACAGATATTCCTGATATAACGGGCGTTGATCCTGACGGAAACGAAGTCGTAAGACATTCTTCCGATGAAGAGCCTTTCTCGGCGCTTGCATTTAAGATAATGACCGATCCTTTTGTAGGAAAGCTTGCTTTCTTCCGTGTTTATTCGGGAGTTTTAAAGTCGGGTTCTTATGTGCTTAACGCTACAAAGGGCAAGAAGGAGAGAGTAGGACGTATTCTCCAGATGCATGCCAATAAGAGAACCGAAATAGAAGAAGTGTTCTCGGGAGATATTGCCGCTGCGGTAGGTCTTAAAGACACTTCGACAGGTGATACCATCTGTAATGACCAGCATCCTGTAATACTTGAGTCTATGGAATTCCCTGAGCCTGTTATAGAGCTTGCGATAGAGCCTAAGACAAAAGCGGGTCAGGGTAAGTTAGGTGAGGCGCTTGCAAAGCTTGCTGAAGAGGATCCTACCTTCAAGGCTCATACGGATAGTGAAACCGGTCAGACAATTATCGCCGGAATGGGAGAGCTTCACCTTGAGGTTATCGTTGATCGTCTGCTTCGCGAATTTAACGTTGAAGCTAACGTAGGCGCTCCTCAGGTTGCTTACAGAGAGGCGATTACGAAAGAATGCGACATTGAGGCGAAGTATATCAGACAGTCCGGCGGACGCGGACAGTACGGACACTGTAAGGTTAAATTCGCTCCTCTTGATGTCAACTCCGAGGAGACGTTCAAGTGCGAGTCTACCGTTGTCGGAGGAGCTATTCCTAAGGAATATATCCAGCCTATATTCGACGGTATCGAGGAAGCTACAAAGGCGGGTATCCTTGGCGGCTTCCCTGTAATAGGTATTCAGGCAAATGTTTACGACGGTTCTTATCATGAAGTCGATTCTTCTGAAATGGCATTCCACATTGCCGGTTCCATGGCTATGAAGGATGCTATGCAGAAGGGCGGTTCCGTACTTGTAGAGCCTATAATGAAGGTTGAGGTTACCATGCCTGAGGAATACATGGGCGACGTTATCGGAGATATCAACTCCCGTCGCGGTCGTGTAGAGGGTATGGAGGACATCGGCGGAGGAAAGATGGTTCGCGGCTTCGTTCCTCTTGCGGAGATGTTCGGTTATGCTACCGACCTTCGTTCCAGAACACAGGGACGCGGTAACTACTCGATGTTCTTCGATCATTATGAGCAGGTTCCTAAGAATGTTCAGGAAAAGGTTTTGAGCGCAAGAAAGCAGGACAGTAAGTAATAAATAGCTTGCAAATAAGCGGTTTATGAAATATAATTAAAAAATAGTTCGGGTGTAGGTTCAAATGGTGAACCTTATAGAATTTTTCCAAATTTAAGGAGGAAATACTGAAATGGCAAAAGCTAAATTTGAAAGAAGCAAACCACATTGTAATATCGGTACCATCGGTCACGTAGATCATGGTAAGACAACTCTTACAGCAGCTATTACAAAGGTGCTTTCCGAGAGAGTAGCAGGAAATGCTGCTGTAGATTTCGCAAATATTGATAAGGCTCCTGAGGAGAGAGAAAGAGGTATTACTATCTCTACCGCTCACGTAGAGTATGAGACAGAGAAAAGGCATTACGCTCACGTTGACTGCCCTGGACATGCCGATTACGTTAAGAACATGATTACCGGAGCAGCTCAGATGGACGGAGCTATCCTTGTTGTTGCGGCTACGGACGGTGTTATGGCTCAGACAAGAGAGCACATTCTTCTCAGCCGTCAGGTAGGCGTTCCTTATATCGTAGTTTTCCTTAACAAGTGCGATATGGTGGACGATCCTGAGCTTATCGACCTTGTAGAGATGGAAGTTACAGAGCAGCTTGAAGAGTACGGCTTTGAAGGTTGCCCAATCGTAAGAGGTTCCGCTCTTAAGGCTCTTGAGGATCCGCACGGTCCTTGGGGAGATAAGATAATGGAGCTTATGGATACAGTTGATTCTTACATCCCTGATCCTGAGCGTGATATAGATAAGCCTTTCCTTATGCCTGTTGAGGACGTATTTACAATTACAGGTCGTGGTACCGTTGCTACAGGTAGAGTAGAGCGTGGTACCCTTAAGCTCAACGACGAGCTTGAGATTGTCGGCGGACGTGAGGAGAACAGAAAGACTACCGCAACAGGTATCGAGATGTTCCGTAAGCTTCTTGATTCTGCTGAGGCAGGTGACAATATCGGAGCTCTTCTTCGCGGTGTTAACCGTGACGAGATCGAAAGAGGACAGGTTCTTTGCAAACCGGGCAGCGTAACTTGCCACAAGAAGTTTACAGCTCAGGTTTACGTTCTTTCGAAAGAAGAAGGTGGACGTCATACTCCTTTCTTCAACAATTATCGTCCACAGTTCTATTTCAGAACAACAGACGTTACAGGTGTAGTTACTCTTGGAGCAGGCGCAGAGATGTGCATGCCTGGTGATAACACCGAGATGACGGTTGAGCTTATCCATCCTGTAGCTATGGAGCAGGGTCTCGGCTTCGCTATCCGTGAGGGTGGTAGAACAGTCGGATCGGGTAAGGTTGCTACAATCATTGAGTAATTTTAGCTGATTGGTTATAAAGTAAGTAAAATAGAGCCTTCCGGGGATTTCCTCGGGAGGCTTTTTTGAGGCTTGGAAGGAAACATAAGATTAATAATATCAGTATAATATCTTTAAAAAATTTATATTGATGATAAAATAATTTGTGAAATAAAGAGGAAAACAAAATTAAAAAGCTATTAGAATAAGGCTTATGATGATAAATAAAAAGGTATGTATAAAGTGAGCCGAATAAAATTAAAAATCAATTCAATCTATTAAGGGCTTTTCGAGAAATCGGGAGGCTCTTTTTTAACGGTAAAAGGTATAGTATAATTAAAATAAGTGCAGACTGAAAATCTATAGGAAAGGAAAACGAAAATGAAGAGGAATACAGGCGATTACCGCAAAATAAAGAACGGGTATATTCCGGCGCCCTATGTGCTTGAGGACGGAGAAAGCATCAATGATTTTTATCTTGAACCGGTATTGTTTGAAAATGAGAATGGTCCGACGATAGGTGTGACAACCTGTGGGGTTATTGTACAGGACGGATTGTACTTTAAAGATATGGATAACTCCGGAAAGCTTGATCCGTATAAGAATTGGCGACTGTCTCTGGAGACACGGGCAAAAGACATGGTTGCGCATTTGAAAGTGGAGCAGCAGGCGGGGCTTGTATTAAACGGATTGTGGAATACACCTGTGTCCATGACACGCAAAGAGGCTGAGGATGAGAACGGAAATATCATTCCGTCTAAAATCTATAAACATTATGATCCGTCGGAACCTGAGCCGAAATCAATACTTCCGGGGCTTTCCATGCGTGTGGATGATTCGGATGTGTTGGAAAGAAAGGTTACGGGCGGCGTGTACCGCGGAGATATGAGAGCGGAAGCAGGGGTCAGCGCTTTGTACCATAACATCGGCACGCAGATGCTCGAGTATGAAGCATGTAAGGGCGGGGTTGCAATTCCTTATTCTCTGCATACAAATCCTATTAACATAGGATATCCGGATTTTTTGGGTATAGGCGCAGCTGTTATGGGAGACGGAAATTTCGATTTGGTTTATAACATGGCGGAAACGGATCGCAAGATGATGAAGGCGGCGGGACAGGAAATTATGTACGGACCGCAGGTGGATATTGCGACAGACCCGAGGTGGCCGAGGAACAGCGGAACCTACGGAGAGTGTCCGGAGATTACGGCAGGAATTGTAAGAGAGTTGGTTCGCGGTTATCAAAACGGTGAGGACGGCTTAAAAGAAGGCTCGGTTGTTCTTACCGTAAAACATTTTCCCGGTGACGGTCCCGCTGAAAACGGATTTGAGCCTCATCTGCCGATCGGACAGTGGAGGATATACGGTACGGAAGGCTCTATGGAAAAATACCATTTACCTCCGTTTCAGGCGGCATTTGATATGAAGGCTTCCGCAATTATGCCGGACTATTCGAGAGTGGCGCCGGACGGACGAAGCAAGCCTCAGTATTATAGAGGGAAATTAACATCAAAAGAAGCGGTAGGATCTACATACAGTAAAGAACTGATTACCGGTTTGGCGCGTGAAGGAATGGGATTTAACGGATATGTAAATTCGGATTCGGGTATTACTTCCGTACAGACTTACGGGGTTGAGGAATTATCGCTTCCGGAACGTTATGCAAAGGCTATTTCCGCAGGAACCGATGTAATCGGAGGAAATTCCGATGTGGAAAATATAATTGCGGCGGTAGAAAAGGGCTATTTACCTAAAGAAGATTTGGACAGGGCGAATTATAATCGCTTGTTAAGCTTATTTAAGGTAGGACGTGTGGACAATCCTTATCTGAATCCTGATAATGCGGACAAAGTACGGGAAGAAAATCTTGAAAATGCTAAAAAAGCTGCTCGTGAAGCGAATCGGAAGGAGGTTGTGCTTGCGAAGAACCATTGTAACGTTCTTCCGATGGAAAGAGGGAAAAAGGTCTATATAGAGTGCTTTGAGGGTGTTGATCCGGGAGCTGTGCTCGCGCGGTCTATGGGAGCCGGAGTTGCAGGCGAAGGAGAGTTGAAAAAGCGGATAGAAGATTTATTTAAAGAAAAAGGATATACTGTCGTAGATGCTCCGGAAGAAGCCGATTATGCTTATTTACATGTATGGCCGAAAAGCAACGGTATGGTATTTAATCAATATGCAATGCCTGTAATCGAAATGGTTGATGGTGAACTTTTTGACTTAAGAGAAGCCAATAAGAGCCAAAAGAAAACGGGAGAAAAGGTTGCAATAACGACTTTAAAAGATGTGGATAAAATAAAGACGATTAGCGAAATGCTCCATAAAAAAGGAGGAAAAGTGATTGCGACCTGTGTTGTATGCAATCCGTGGATTCTTGATAAACTGGAGCCTTTTGTAGACGGACTGACTTTCCAGTATACCGTAAGTCCGGTTGCGATGAATAACGCATTGAGCGCCCAGCTTGATGTATTGTCGGGAGATTTTAATCCGAGCGGAAAAATAAGCCTTACCATGGTTTCGTGTATGGACGTAATCGCCATTAAGGAAAAGGAAATTGACGGAGTGATGCGTGAAATATGTGTTTCACCGAATGATGTGCCGGGATATGATAAGGACAGGTATATCGATCCTGCGATTCTTGCAAAGGTTAAGGGCGGCAGCTATGCCTATTATGACGAGGACGGCAATTACTATAGAGCGGGATTCGGACTTAGGTATAGGTGAAAATGGAGTAATCCTGCATCGGTGAGGATACTCTCAACCTGTAAAACCGACTTGCTTTAGGAAGCTCTTATTGACTTACCTAAAACTTCTGCATAGTGCAAATATGGGCAGAGCTTGAAAAATCGGCTCTGCCCGTCAGTAACTATTTACAAATTTTATATCAGTTTTTTAAGTCGGTGTTCCTATTTTAATTCTTTTATTTTTCGGTTTCCAGACGTTTTTCATATACCGACTCTCTCTAACCACTTTTTAATATCCTCTATTGATACATTTGGTGAAAGCGACATTTGATCCTCATAATTTTCATCAACTAAAATTACTTCTTTTTCTTTTGGAAAATACATCCTTATCCATAGAATAAAACTTGCGTAGTCACAAATTCTATCATTTGAATTAAAATACTCTATTGCGAATGTGCATCGTTTTCTGTCTATTCTTAACTCAAATTGATAACAATCCGAATATTTTTCCCAACAAATATCGTATGACAGTGATTGACTATTACTCTGCTCTGTCCGAGTTCCCGGATATTTTTCCTCAATATCTCTATTAAATTTTTTAATATCAAAATCACTATTTTCTGTTTCTTTCAGATGAATAAAACTTGTGACAGACATTCTCAACTCCAATAATCGTAAACTTTTAATTTGCCAATTTTTTGTTTATTCTATTATATCACTTTTACCATATTTTGTAATTTAGCCGGTTTAAATATTTATTCCTGCAACTGCCCGATATAATAATTGTATATTCAATAAACCCGCCTTAAAATTGTTGATAAGAATTATATATAATGTCGGGTCTTTATGTTTTTTACTCTTACAAGCGTAAAAAACTAATTGTCAACTTTTTTAAAAAACGGGTTTACAAACAGGGATTTTTATTGTATTCTTTCTATGATTAAAAAAGACAGTCATAGGAGGAAAAAATGTCAAGTAATAATATGAACGGAGGTAAGGCGATAAATAAGCCTGCTCTGGATGTAAAGACAATGGCGCTTGTTGCGATAATGGCGGCGGTTTGCTGCGTTTTGGGACCTATTGCGGTGCCCATCGGACCTATTCCCGTTTCTCTTTCATTGATAGCGATTTATCTTTCGGCTTATGCTCTGGGGGCTAAAAAAGGAACACTTGCAGTTTTGATCTATATTCTTTTGGGAGCTGTAGGACTTCCTGTTTTTTCCGGAGCTGAGGGCGGTATTGCAAAGCTTATCGGACCTACCGGCGGATATATTATAGGCTTTATTTTCACATGTTTCATAAGCGGATGGTTTATAGAGCGTTTTCAGGTAAAACAGTTTTATTTTCAAATAGCGGGCATGCTGTTGGGACTTGTTATATGTTATATTTTCGGAACGGCATGGTTTATGCTTGTAACGGCTAACGATCTCGGTAAATCTCTTACTCTCTGCATATATCCGTTTATTCCGTTTGATATTGCAAAAATAGTAATTTGTGTTCTGCTCGGGAACGCTATAAGAAAAGGTATTAAGTCAGCCGGATTCTAAACTGTAATTATTCATATCGTAAGTCACACCCCTCTTTATGTGACGGCTTCTCCTGTTTGCCGTTATTCTTAAGAGGGGATTTTTTATTCCTGCGTCCGGAGAGCCGTCCCCTACTGCACGGCGACTGTCCGGAGGGTGAAATACCCTGCCTTTTAGAGCATAAAAGAATTTCGATATCCCGTTTCTTGCCGCAGGGGATTTTACTCTTTTAACACTTCTATGATTTGAATGGCAGCCTGATTGTAAATATAGTTTTTTTATGATAGATTATAGTCGTTAAGCGAGTATGACAAAGGATATGATTTTAGGATAAACGAATGACAAATAAAAAAATATTACTTATAGAAGATATTTCATGCTTCGGAAAATGTTCGATTACCGTTGCGCTTCCGATAATGGCGGCGGCGGGAGTTGAGGCTTCGGTTTTGCCTACGGCGATTTTTTCCACCCATACAGGTATAAGCAAAGAGGCAGTAAAGGTGAATTTTTCCGAACAAATGAAGGAGTTTACAGAACACTGGGACAGAACAGGAATAAGCTTTGACGGAATTTTAACCGGCTATGCGGCAGGAGAGGCTCAGTTAAAGATAATGGGAGAATATCTTAAAAGGCATAAAAATATTCCGTCTTTAATAGACCCGGCTATGGCGGATAACGGGAAGCTGTACGGAGGATTTTCAGAAAATTATGTAGGTCTTATGAAGGAGTTTTGTGCTTACGCGGATTATATAACTCCAAACTTAACCGAAGCCGCGATGCTTGCGGGAACAGTATTTCATGAGCCGCCGTATGAAAGAACGGAAATTTTTGAAATACTGAATATTTTGCAAAACAAATATAAAAATACCGTGATTATAACCGGAGTAAAGCTTACGGACGGAAGCTTTGCAGTAATCGGAAATTCGAAAGAAGTTAATCCGGAATGTGCGGTACCTTATGTTGAGAAGAACTACAGCGGTACGGGAGATGCTTTTGCGGCAATCTTTTTTGCGAAAATAATGACCGGAAGCACATTTGAAACGGCTTTAGAAAGTGCGGCAAGGCTTACATCGGATGCTGTGTGCAAGAGCTTTGAAAACGGAGCGGATAACCTGTATTTTGAGGCGATATTAGGTGAATTGACAAAAGAGCGCGTATAAGAGGAGGATAGAATGGAAAATCTGCAAAGAATAGTAATGCTCATAGACGCGGATAATACACAACTCGGTAAGCTTGAGGATGTAATCGGAGAAATATCCACACATGGCAGAATCGTAGTAAAGAGAGCTTACGGAAACTGGAAGAAAGATATTCTCAAAAACTGGGAGAGGGAATTAAAAAGGCTTGCCATTAAGGCGGAGCAGCAGTTTGATTATGTTTTGGGAAAGAACGCCACCGATATGGCGCTTGTAATTGATACAATAAATCTTTTGCATACCGGGATTTATGACGCTTTTGTAATAGTAGCAAGTGACAGCGATTATACCCCGCTTGCGATAAATCTGCATGAATCGGGTGTATATGTAATCGGAGTAGGCGAAAAAAAGACTCCGGAGGCATTCAGAAACAGTTGTGATGAATTTATTTTCCTTGAGAATATAGGAGACAGGAACAGTATAAAGTCAAAATCAGTCGAAAATAAGCAGCCGGCTTCCGGACGAGGAGCCGCTTCTGATGAGGTGACTTTAAGCGATGACAGCGACGAGGGAGATTTTGATATAGAAAAAATACACTATCTCTTAAAAATAGCTTCAGACAAGTACCAGGATGATGACGGATATGTGAATGTAAGTTCGGCGGGACAGTTTATAAAAAGGGTACGCCCTGATTTTGATGTGAGAAATTTTGGATTTACAAAGCTTCCGGAGCTTATAGAAAAATTTAAGGACAGATATGAAATCAAGAAATACAAGGGCAAAGGCACGGTAAATATAATTGCCTACAGATGCAAATAAGAATAGGAAGGCTTAATGTACGCAAAGTTTTTAAAAAGAATATTTGACTTTATTTTGTCACTTACGACACTTATTATATTTTCACCGTTACTTCTTGTGCTTGCGGTTACAGGCGCGATAAAAATGGGAGGCAATCCGTTTTTTCTACAGGAAAGGCCGGGAAAGGATGAAAAAATTTTCAAGCTCATAAAGTTTAAGAGCATGAATAACAAAAAAGATGAAAGCGGCAACCCTCTTCCAGACGAAAAGAGACTTACGGATTACGGAAAATTTATAAGGAAAACTTCCCTTGACGAGCTTCCGGAGCTTATAAATATAGTAAAAGGAGATATGTCGATTGTCGGACCGCGCCCGCTTCTTGTCAAATATTTAACGAGATATAATGAAAGACAGAAAAGAAGGCATGAGGTAAGACCGGGGCTTACGGGACTTGCGCAGGTAAAAGGCAGGAATGCCATAAGCTGGGAAAAGAGGTTTGAATATGACCTGGAATATGTTGATAATATAAGCTTTCTTTTAGATCTTAAGCTTATATTTCTGACAGCCGCAAAGGTGATGAAAAAAGAAGGAATAAGCTCGGGAACCTCGGTTACGATGGAAGAGTTTATGGGCAATAATTTACAGCTTGAAAAGGAATATTTGGATAATGACGAATATAAGAAAAATCAAAAATAAACTGATAGGAACACGTGAGTTTTATGGAATAGTGTTTGCGACTGCGCTTCCCATAATGATACAAAACGGAATAACCACTTTCGTGAGCCTGCTTGACAATATAATGGTAGGGCGGATAGGTACTGCGCAGATGAGCGGAGTGGCTATAGTAAATCAGCTTATGCTGGTGTTTTATCTCTGTATTTTCGGAGGTGTATCGGGAGCCGGTATATTTACCGCTCAGTTCTACGGAGCGAGGAATAATGAGGGAATAAGGTATACCTTCAGATTTAAAATAATAGCGGCGTCAGCTATAACTGTTATAGGAATCTTGATTTTCATATTTTTCGGAGATTATTTTATAAAACTCTATCTTAACGAAAGCGGAGAGTCGGGAGCGGGAGCGGCTGAAACATTAATACAGTCGAAAATTTATCTGTCTTATATTCTTATAGGGCTTGTTCCGTTCGCTATAAGCCAAGCCTACTCCGATACTTTAAGAAGTACCGGAGAAACAATGCTTCCTATGAAAGCCGGTATAGTTTCGGTGTTGGTAAATCTTTCATTAAATTACATACTTATTTACGGAAAATTCGGAGCGCCCGCCATGGGAGTGGGAGGAGCGGCACTTGCGACAGTTATATCCAGGTATTGTGAGGCGGCTGTAATTCTGATATGGACTCATACCCATAGTGAAAAGGAGCCGTTTATAAAGGGAGCGTATAAGAGCCTTAAGATACCGATTCCACTTGTAAAAGAAATGATAAAGAAGGCTGCTCCTCTTTTAATGAACGAGTCGCTCTGGTCAATAGGAATAGCCGCGCTTCTTCAAAATTACTCGGTGAGAGGGCTTGAGGTAATAGCAGCGTTAAATATTTCACAAATTATATATAACCTCTTTAACATAATACTTATAGCGATGGGAAGCGCAACCGCAATAATTTTAGGGCAAAGATTAGGAGCGGGAGAAATGAAAACGGCAAAGGATTATGCCGTAAAGATGACTGCTTTTACAGAGGTCTTATGTATAGCGGCAATGACATTTCTTTTTATACTGGCGCCGATATTCCCGGAGGTTTATAATACGAGCGGGGAAATAAAGGCTTTAGCTTCGGAGCTTATAAGAATCGTAGCTTTATGTATGCCGATCGGAGCGTTTGCTCTCTGCTGTTATTTTATAATACGTTCGGGGGGAAAAACTTTTATCACGTTTTTGTTTGACAGCGTGTTCGAGTGTCTTGTCGTAGTGCCGCTTGCGTATGTATTGGTGCATTATACGGAGCTTGAGATAATTCCTATCTATATAATCTGCCAGCTTATTGTTATAATTAAATGTGTGATAGGCTTTATTATGGTAAAAAAAGGAATATGGCTTAATAAGCTGTCGTAGATAATCGAAACCTGAGCTTAAGGAGGTTATTATGGGTGGAAATGTAGGATTTTTAATAATAATTTTTGTTGTTTTTGCAGTAATTTCCATAGGGAAAGCAACGGAAGGCGAGAGAAGAAGAACGGGAATAAAGAATAACGGCAGGTCTGTGCCGCCGCCAAAGCCTATGCCGATAAGTGTTGAACCGCCTTCATATAATCGGAAGTCCGTTTTCAATCAGACTCACGATTATGAAAAAACGGTAACAACCGATAATTATGGCGGGGATTTTATTCCAAAAGAAGATTTATCCGAGAAGAAGGAAAGCAAACGAGCCAAGAATGTTAAAACTGATAAAAGACTTGAGGCGGAAAAAACTCTTGCGGAGTATATTACGGATATAAGGGAAACGGCGGAGACGGAAACAAAGGTGAATGAAGCGCTTAAAAGGTCTAAGGAAAACGAGGAAAGGCTTTACGGCGGTGTATTTGACGAATTCGGGGCTTCGGATGCTCTTTATCTTGCAAAGAAAGATGCCGAAATGAATGTAACATGGTTATAAAGGACGGGAGAGAATGATAAATTTCAGTCGATTCAAAAAAAAGGACAGGGTGCTTGTATGGGCACACAGAGGGGCAAGCGGGCATGCTCCGGAAAATACTCTTCCCGCATTCGAGAAAGCTGTGGAGCTCGGTGCGGACGGAGTGGAGCTTGACGTACAGTTTACTAAAGACGGACAAATCGTGGTAATCCATGATGAGAAAATAAATCGCACCAGTAACGGAAAGGGCTACGTGAAAGACCAGACTCTTGAGGAACTTAGAAATTTTAATTTCAACAAGAAATTTGAGGAATGCGGTTTCTGCAAAATACCTACGCTTGAGGATGTTTATGCGCTTTTAAAGCCGACAAATCTTACAATAAATGTGGAATTTAAGACAGGGATGTTTTTTTATGAGCTTCTTATAGAAAAGGTGCTTGAGCTTACGGAAAAAATGGGGCTCTCGGACAGAGTATTTTATTCTTCGTTTAATCATTACAGTTGTATGAAGGTGAAGGAGTTGAAGTCTGATGCCTATGTGGGTTTTTTGTATGAGGACGGAATAATAGATGTGGTAAGATATGTGAAGGAGCACGGCGGCAATGCTCTGCACCCGTCTCTTTACAATATTCAGTATCCGGGAGTTTTAAAAGAAGCGGCAATGAACGGACTTGATATAAACGCATGGACGGTGAATGAGAAAGAGCCTATGGAGCTTTGCTGCAAATGGGGAATAAATGCGATGCTTACGAATTTTCCGGATAAGGCAAGGAAAATCTCGGACAAATATGCGGAGAACATATTATCTGACTGATGGTTCATGTTTTAGGGTGTTATTTTCGGTGAATATTGTCCTTTTATCGCTTTACAAAACACTATCGGGCTTATATAATAAGGGGCATGAGGAAATATGCGTGAGCAGGGGTTGAAAAAGCTATGAAAAAAGGCGATTTTATATAAAAATCAGATAAGAGTATGTTAAAAGATTATTTGAAGACTTAAACCTTCAGATAGTCTTTTGTTTTAACTTAAGAAAAGGAAATTCATAAAGATGAAAAAACGGCTAAATATGGAAAGATATCTGAGAGGTATATTGCTGTCGGCGATTTTTTCCGTGTTATTATTGGGAGCATGTAAATCGGCTGAGCTTTTGCCGGTAAAAAGTGAAGAAAAGCTTTCGGAAAATTCTATTATTAAAGAAGAAAATATTTCTAAAATATCGGTGACGAATAAAGCTGTGGAAGCAAAAAAGTCCGTAAAGGAGAGAGAGGAAAAGCGGAAGAAAAAAACCGAACCTGAAAAACTGAGATTTATAGACGCTTGGGGAGAGTGGCATGATACCGTAATTGATGAAAACGTTCCGAAGCATGATTACGACTGGAAGTACCTCACAAACAACAAAAAGGGCATAGCTTATGAGGGAGACGAGAGATATATTATTGAAAAAGGCGTGGATGTTTCACATCATCAGGGTAAAATCGACTGGAAGAAGGTGAAAAAGGCAGGGTATGATTTTGCCATAATAAGGCTCGGCTACAGAGGTTACGGTAAGACCGGAAATCTGTGCGACGATAAAACATTTAAGGAGAATATAAAAGGAGCCGAAAGCGCGGGACTTGATGTCGGTGTTTATATATTTTCACAGGCAATAAATAAAAAAGAAGCAAAAGAGGAAGCGAATTTCGTATTGGAGAGAATTAAGGGAATAAAGCTTGATTTACCTGTAGTATATGACCCGGAGCTTATAAGAGATGATGACGCGAGAACCGATAATGTGTCGGGCGAGCAGTTCACGGAGAATACGATAATTTTTTGCGAAATGATTAAAAAGGCAGGCTATACCCCTATGATTTACAGCAATATGGTATGGGAAGCGGAGCTTTTTGATATGGAAAGACTTAAGGATTATAAGTTTTGGTATGCGGATTATGAAAAAATACCGCAGACACCATATACATTTGAGTATTGGCAGCATTCATCCGAGGGAAGGGTGCCGGGGATTAAAGGAAATGCGGATTTAAATATAAGATTTATAAAAAAGTAAAAAGGGGAGCTGAAATTTATGTTTTGTAAATACTGCGGAGCCGAAAATAAAGACGGCGCAAGGTTTTGTGGCAGATGCGGCAAGGAAATTCTTCAAAAGATAGATGCGGATGACCTGACTTTAGATGACGCGCCGGCAGTACCGCCGGAGGAAGTGAAAGAGGTAATGTCGGAAGAAGAATTGCCTGAGATAAAAACGGAAGAAATCGAAGACTTTATTTACGGTGAAGTATTGCCGGAAGAAATAGAGTCTGAGGCAAAGCGGGATTATACACAGGTGCCTGCAAACGAAGCCTATGAGTCTTTGGAACCCGTTAAAAAGAAAAAGAGCAAGGCTCCGGTTATAATTACCTTGATACTTATTCTGCTTATTGCGGCTGCCGGAGGCACTATAGGAGGTATGAAGTATTTCGAGTACAAGAAAGAGCGTAAGCTTGCGGAGGAACAGAAAGCTTACGACGAGTACATAAAGAAATTAAACGCATCCGTGGAAGCGGCTGCGGACGGAATTTCAAGCTTTATCTTAGATGATGAGAAGAAAAAGGAATATGACGGGCTTTTAAAGAGTCTTACACAGGGGATTAAGTTAAAAGAAGAGCAAACGGTTCTGGAAGAAAAGAACACCAAACTTGCCGCTTTTATAGAAGAACTCGGGAAAGCGAATAAGATGGAGCTTACTTCAAAAATAGAAAGCACGAAGGCTGACAATGAAAAATTAAAGAATAATAAAGAAAGCTTTGCCGAAAAGGCGGATTATGACGAAATCGAAAGCAACATAGCCAAAGCGGCTTCTCTTACGGAAGAAGGGAAATACGCTGAGGCGGACGGGATACTTTCAGAAACAAATGCGAAAATTGCTCTTTTTGCGAAACTGCCGGACAATTATACTGTAAATATACAGGATTTTGATTTGAGAAGCTTTCCTACGATAAAGATGTATGTTTCCGTATATAACGCAGGAGAGGCGGTGGACAGGCTTTCAAGCACCTCTTTTGTTGTGGCGACTGAAAGAGAGGTAAACGGTGAGTTTGACCGCGACAATGATTTAAAGGCGGCTGTAACAGGAAAGTGTCAGGACTACGGAAACGGCGGAGTATATGAGCTTGAGTTTAATGTAAAGGAGCCTGAAGACATAGAAAAGCCTTGCTATGTAAATGTATATGCCGTAGACGGAGAGGGGAACGGCGGGTATGAAAAAGGACATAAGTTCAGTATGACGGACCTGTGTGAAAAAATGTACGGAGAATTTCAGCAGGCGGAGTATAATTGTCAGACCATGGGAGAAACCGCTCTCCTCGACTCGGGGCTTATTCTTACAACGGATAAGGCATACAGTGAGAAAAAATATATAGCAAGACAATCGAGTGACTCTATTAAAGCAGGAAGCATGGGCTCGGATACTTCTCAGGACTCTTATGAAATCGTGGATTACAGAGTTATAGACGTTAAAAAGGATGGAAAAGGCTTTATTGTATGGGGCTATGCCAAATACCATATATATCAGCACAGGAAATATAATGATATAAAAAATAAAGAAGCTAAAGAAATGGCAAGGAATAATTTCACTTATTATGACGATGAAGAATTTGAGGAATATTACGGAGATGAGGAATTCTTAATAGAAAAAATAACGGGAAACTACGAAAAATTAAAACTTGTTAAGGACACGGACGGAGTATGGAAATTCAGTACGAGGGAGTATGAAAGACAGGATGGAGGCACACCTTGGCCTACGCATGAGATTTTGTCGGTTACGCCGTCATCCTATTAGTATTAAATCCAAGTAATACCGATATATTTAAAAATACAGATAAGGAGAGGAAACATGAAAAATTGTCCTAATTGTAATCACAGTCTTGAAGATGAAGCTCTTTTTTGCGACAGCTGCGGTACGAAGCAGCCGGAAGAGCCTGTGAGCAAACCTGAAGAAGCGGTCTTGGAGGAAAAAGCGGAGTTTATATTCTGTCCGAACTGCGGAACAAAGTGCTCGGGAGATTCGGCGTTTTGTGACAACTGCGGAAATTCTTTGGCTGAGAAGCATGAAATCATACCGCAGAGTGCCGGCGTACCCGATACGGTAATTCCTAAAGCGCCTGATATGACGGCTCAGGCAAAAAGAAAGAATAAAAAGCTTATTCCTTTTATAGGCGTAGCTGCGGTCTTGGTTGTAATCTTAATCTGCGCGGCAGTTTTCTTCATACTTCCGGGAGGTTCGAAAAAAGCGGCACTCTATGTTAAGGATTATGAGCTTTTCTATACTGACTTTTCGGGAAAGCCCGTACAGCTTACGGAAAATTTTGTAAGCGGTATGGCAAAAGATGAAGTTTCCGGCTCGGCAGAGATAGACAGTAATAACAGCGTTAATATGATAAGTAAGGACGGTAAAAAAGTAGTTTATTTTGATGACGTTTCACATGATTCAAATGAAATTACTATGAGTCTATATTACCGAAATATGAAAAGCGGAAAATCTGAGCCTGTAAAAATAGACAAACTGAATTTAAGTGGCGGAAATGATGAGCCTACTATAAAAATCAATGAGAACGGCGATATGGTAACCTATACCAGAGGAAGAAATTCCGACGGTATGGAGCTTTACCAGTATGACGTTAAGTCCGATGAAAAGACGAAACTTGCGTCCGACGCAAGAGATGTTAATATATCAAAAGACGGAAATACGGTTTATTTTACTACGGCAGAAATAAATAAGGTTACTTTTGCTATGGAAGAAAATAAACTTTATATAAAGGAAAAAGGCAAGGACAAGGAAAAGTTAGACAGCGAAGTAGGAACGCTTTCTTTTGCTAAAGATTATAAGACCGTTTACTATTTAAAAGAAGGTAAGCTATATAAGAAGCAGATTGGAAAAGAAAAAGAAAAAATAGCTTCGGGTGTATATAGCGTTGAGAAAGTTTATGATGATGGGAGAGTTTATTATTTAAAACAAGGAGAAACAGACAGTAAAAAACTTTCCGATTATGTTGACAATGATTTAAGCGCGGGCGACGGCTATGATATAGGATATATAGACGATAAACTTTCGGAATATACTCTTGATGTTTATGAGACTTCCGTGTGCTATTATGACGGCAAAGAAGAAAAGGTATTAGGAAAGGCAAACAGGAATTATTCTTATACTTCCACTTATGATATAAATTCGGCTTGGAATAATCCTGTAATTGCGTTTAAAAACTCGACTGATGAAGAAGAAATAAGTAAAGCTAAGCTCTCAAAGCTGCTTTCGGGAGAGTATGCTTCGGCGGACGGCAGTTTGGGTGAAGATTACAGCGATTCATATTATTATACTTATCTGATGGATGACGCTGATGCTATGAGAAATCGTGTTATAAACTTTCTTGAAAAAGGGAAGAACGGCTTCGAGTACAGTGTATTTGAGGGAAGCGAATTAAAGGGAATCATTTCTGAAACAGCCACAAATCTTTGGTTTAACCCGGACGGAACCGGCCTGTATTTCTTCGAGGATGTAGATGATAAGGGATATGGCGATCTTTATATGGCAAAGGCTGAAAATAAATTTAAGCCTGAGCTTAAAGACAGTGACGTTTACAATGTTGTATATTTCTATAAGGACGGGTTGTTTTACAGTAAGGACAGGAGCGAGTCGGATTATTCTTATTCTCTTTTTAAGGATAAGGAAAAGATTGATGATGATATAACGAATATGCAGGGGAATGAGGAAGGAGCATTTGTTTATATAAAAGACGGCGATATTTATTTGTATAAGAAAGGCAAAAAAGAAAAAATCGGAAGCGCGGGCGATATGCTCGGAGTAAGCGCAGGAGTTTCAAAAGACAAGTTTATTTATCTTGCCGATTACAGCAGCAAATATTATAGCGGAGAACTTTATTTATATAATAAGGGAAAGAATGAGAAGATAGATGACGATGTTTCTATGGTTTTAAGTACCAATTTCGGCATGGAGGATTAAAAATGGCTGATGTATTTCAAAAATTAAAGACTTCCGTAAACAGGGGAATAACCACTATAAGTGTTAAAACTTCGTCAACCTTTGAGAAAAGCACTATAAATACGCATATAGACACGCTTAAAAACGAAATAGCGAAGCTTAATTCAAAGCTTGGAGAAGATGTTTATAACGCATGGATAAGCGGCGAGGAAAGTATAGAAAAATTTTCCGAAACCCTCAATCAGATCAAGGGAAAGCTTGACGAGATTGACGGGCTGAATGAAGAAATAAAGAAAGTTGACGAACGCAGCAACAGCGTGCTTGGAACCGATAAGAACAGCGATGCGAATACGCCTCATTTTTGCACAAACTGCGGTACAAGGTATGAGGTAGGAGCCAAATTCTGCCGTAAATGCGGAAACAGTCTGCAGGAGAGTTAAAATGATGATTGCCGCAGGGGAAAAGGATTTTTTATCCCCTGCGACGATGTGCTTTTAAATGAGAGAGGTGGAGTCATGTTTTGTGTTAAGTGCGGTAATAAAATAGACGACAACGTGAAATTTTGCAATAAATGCGGAGCTCCGGTAAATAAGAATATTCAGGTGAATATCGGAGGAACCGCTTCCGAAAAAAAGCACGTTCCGGAAGCGGTCAAGCAGGAAGCGAAGCCTATGCAGGAATCGGCTCCCGCTAAAGTGAAAAAACCTGTGAACAAAAAGCTTATACTCGCTCTCTCACTGGTTTTTATATTTATAATTGCAGGACTTGCCGTTAGCTTTTTAGCAGTAAAAGTAAAGACGGACGAATTTAAGAATTATATAGAGGAAACCGAAAAAAAGGCTAAAGAGTACAGCTCTTTAGGAGAATACTCGGGAGAGTATTTGTCGTTAATAGATGAAGCGGGAGAAGCTGCGGACAGCTATAATATTTTTAAGTTTGAGAGTGAGAAAGAAAAGATAGACACTCTTTTTAAAAATGTTGACGAGCTTAAAAGCAGGGTTGACGAGTGTGTTAAAAATTACGAGGATATTGTAAACGAAATCGAAGTAAAAAACAGACTTGTCTTCGGGGATTATGCAGATAAGTATGAAGAAGCAAAGAAGAAAGTAACGAAAGCCATAGAAAACCTTGACGAGAAAAAGAGCAAAGAGGGAGTTTCGGAGCTTGCAGGCATGCTTTCCGATATAAAGGTATATAACGAGAAGAAAGCAAAGGAATATCAGGAAACGGTAAAAAAAATGTCCTCAAGCGGCAATTATTTTGATGCCGAGAAAGGATTTATAACTGAAGCTAAAAAGAACCTTGAGGAAGCGCTTAAAACTTCCGACTATATAAAAGCGGAAGAAGTCTTTAACGAGTTCAACGAGCAGAAAAAAAGATATGACGATGTGGCAAAGAGTGATTTATTTGACAATTTCATACAGATGGACGTATCCGAGGATAAGACGGTAAAGCTTTATTACAACTCGAACGGAAATCCGTGGAAACAGGAAAAATTCACCTTACTTGAAAAGGCTAAGGACGGAAAGACATGGAGTAAGGCTGAAATTATCAGCATGAATCAGGTACAGGGGAAATTAGGAATAGACCTTGTTGCCGATGTCAGCGGAAGTATGGAAGATATGTTTTATGATATGAAGGAGTCCGTTAAAAATTTTGCAAACAGTACCGATTCCGGTACTAAAATAGGGCTTTCAATCATTTCAAACGTATATCGCAGAGAAAGCGAGTTTACCGAGGACAAGAGCAAAATAACCGATTTGGTAGACGAGCTTACCTGTGACGGACTTACAAGTCTTTATCAGTCGTTATATTCATCCGTGATGTACTGCGCTTCGCAGCCGGGGGCGAAGTGTGTGGTGGCTTTTACGGACGGAATAAACGAGCCTTACGGAACGGGCTACGACTTTGATGAGAATGATGTTATAAATGTCGCGAAGAGATATAAGGTGCCCGTGTATATAATATCCTTGGGAGATTATGTTGAAAGCTCGGTATTAAGTAATATAGCTTACAGTACGGGCGGCAGGTACTATGAGGACAGAAGCGCCTATGACCTTTATGAGATTTATGAGGAAATTTATAATTCTCAGAAAGAAATATACGAGCTTGCCTATAAATCCGATTTGGAGAATAGTAAGGAAAGAGAAGTTTATATAAATTATTATGATGAGGAAAGCGGGAAAGGTGCAAGAAGTGAGTTTTCGATAAACCCTGATGTAATATTAAGCGGGTACAGTGCGAGCGGTATTGTTGAAAACGGGAATTTAGTTACATATTACACCAAAAAGAAATATCTTTCCGTTGAGGAGGTAGCGGGGCTAAAGAGCATAGGCGAGCTTCAGACAATAATAAATATTTATTGCGCAAAGGCGGGGTATAAGTTTAAACCCGGCGGAGAGGTGCTGAAGCAGATGAAGGATTTAGGAGTAATAAAGAAAAACGGAAAGAAGAGCATGGCTCAGGTTACCGCCGCTTTAAAGAAAAATCCGGTGCTATGGGCGAATTACAGTACCTTATTCAACTACAGGTACGAATGGATATACGGTATAGTATCAAGACTTTATTATGACGGATATACCGACCTTGACGAGTTGAACGAGATGGTGCATGATGAATTGGGAGAAGAAAAAGGAAGATTTATACTGGATGTAAAGAAAGCATACAAGGCGGTATCAAGGGATTATTAAGAGAGATTTTCAGAAAAAAGCGATATCTGAATAAGATATCGCTTTTTGAAGTTTACCGCATATATCCGTTTCTTGCCCTTAGGCGATTCTCTTTTAATCTTGTAAACTCTGTCTGAAAATAAGCTATTTTAACCTTATCCATGCCTTTACGGGGAAGGAGGAAACGTCCGACAGTAGTATTTACCTCTAAATCATTTCTATAGCTTAGCCAATATAAGGGGATTGAAAGCAAGCATAAGACTGCAAGTGTTTTCCATATAATATCCTGATTCGGCAGGCTCCAAAGCTCTACACCGGGCGAATATACATTGGGAATCACATCCACTTTAAGTTCTAACGGAGGGATGTTTTTTATGATAAGGGCGGCGAAGCCGAAGCACATAGGAAAAAGGAACATAAGTCTTGAGTATGTTTTTGTAATTCCTATCCTCATTACATTTAACAGCTCTATCGTGACGGGGCCGGAGGTCTTAAGCCTTTTGTTGTCCGAATACAGATAATAGCTTCCGATTATGCTTATGGAGTCGGTTGATAGAGAACAGGAGCAAACGGATCCTACAAGCGGAAATGCATTGCTATTTTCCATTAGACGCACTCCTTAAAGCGTTTACCTGTGCCTTAAAATTTCTTAAGTCTGAAACCGGGTAGTATTTAGAAGGTAAAGCGAGAATACCGCCTTTGTGATATACAATGAACATATTACTTTTGTTTTTAGTTAACAGATAAAACGAGGCAACAAGGAGAATAATGATTACCGATAAAATATTAAAAAATATGAAAGAACCGATTCTCCCGTTAAAATCTATAGTAATATGTTCGATAATCCCGAGATATATTATACGTATCATATTTAAGACTGTTCTCAAAGGGTCTATGATAAGAAAAATCGGTGCAATATTGGGCGCCTTTTTTCTGACAAAAAAGAATAAGGAAGGTAAAATAAGCATTAAAAATAAATCTACCATTATAATCGGTATATTAAAATAAATATACTCATTATTGAAATATAATATAGCTAAATCGATTAAAAAATAAAAAAACATGACTGCGTTTAATCCGAAGGCTATCAACGGGAGCTTAAAAGTATAGGACAGACTTAGGGGCATGTCTGCCCCTTTTATATTATCTGCGTCCACGATGAAATTTTCCCGCTCGTTCTTTAAATAGAGCCTTTTTTCAGTAAGGACTGCATAAGGGCTTTGAAATGCTCCGTTTAAATCCGAAACAGCTGCATTCTCGCCTATTACAGCCCGTGTCTTCTCTGATTCTTCACGAAAAAAAGGATATTTTTCTATCATCTTGCAGCTTCCTCCTTGATATGATCTTTTAAAAGATGAAGTTGGCGTTGAAAGTCTCTTATATCCGAGATGGGATACCATTTAATATTTAAGCTGAAACCGCCGCCGGGAAAAGCCACAAGGAATAAAGTTTGGCGTTTTATAAAATATATTATGAAAGAAACAATTCCGGCAACAATGGCTAATCCGGATGAGTAAAGCATGAAGTCGGACCTATATCCTAAATAATATGTGAAAGATGCTATAATTAACATTAAAAATGCAAAAATCAGCAACCCTGTATGACGTACATAGATAAACTTAGTAAAGGTAATATCCGAAATGGATACTACGCCTTCTTCCGTGGTGGATTTTATTTGCTTAAGGTTGCCTCCGCCGAAGTTTTTACCTTTGTAATAGAAACGTTTTTGAGTAAGAATGCTGAAACCTTCAGACACGGTACTGTCTGTAAGATAGCTTTGCAGATAATTTAAGCCTATGGTAGCGACGGCGCTCTCGCTCTGGTCTATAAATAGGCTGCTTGTATTTTCTGAAGGGGGAGTCTGTCCGGAACCTGAGCGGTTGCCGGTATTTATAGCGGAATCCCAACCTCCTGTTGAAGAAAAAACGGTTTTTTCTCACGTGTTTTTTGAATTTGAAGCACTACGACCTGCCTTATTCGTATCATTTGAAAGATTTTCGAATGAAGGCTCGGAAATTTCTTCCATAACGGAAACATCTGATAAATTTGTTCCGCAGCTTTCGCAGAAATTGGAAGCGTTATCGGCAATTGCCGAACATTTTGGACACTTTTTCATTTGTGTAATCTCCTTTGTTTTTTACGGTCAGTTTACTATACTGATAAGTCTTTGTAAATATCCGTAATTTTTAACTTTCCCTATTTTTTTTACATTTTTTTCATAAAGCAAAAAATGAGAAAACTTAAAGAATTCCGTGTATTGACCGCATATATATAATATGGTAAATTTATTATATATTCAAAAATTCAGCAGACACAAAGCTTATAAGCGTTGTAGGATGTATTGAATTATGAGTAAAAAAGTGAGAAAAAGTGTCTGTACCGGTCGGTAGGCACTTTTTGCTTTTTTAAGATTAAACGAAAGTTTACAACGGGTTAAGAAAGGAGAAGTATAGGGGCTTTAAGAACTATACAGGGGTGAAAAATGGGAAAAAGAAAAATGTGGAAAAGATTATTTTCTGTAATGACTGCCGTTTTGCTTACGATGCCGTTATTACAGCCGACCGTTTCCTTAAGGGCGGAGGAGCGTTTAAGGGGTTACGCGGATTATGAGGATTCTTACTTAGATAAATATGACTATATCGGAGAATACTCGGAAGGCTTAGCGATAGCGCAAATCGGAAATAAATACGGATATATAGATTACTTCGGTAATGAAGTGATTAAGCCCAAATTCAGCGCCGCGTTTAATTTCAGTGAGGGCATGGCAGCGGTGAAATATAAGGGCAAATGGGGATTTATAAATACTAAAGGTAAAATAGTAATTCCGTTTAAGTTTAGGGATGTGGGCTCTTTTTATTCAGGTATTGCCGCTGCGGCAATAAATCGAAAGTGGGGATACATAAATAAGAAAGGTGAGGTTATAGTTCCTTTTAAATATGATCAGACTTATGATTTTGAAGGAAGATTGGGACATGTTGAAAATAACGGAAAACACGGTCATGTAAATAAAAAAGGAAAGATTGTAACTCCTTTAAAGTATGATTATATATATGCTTTTCACGACGGAATGGCAGTGGTGGAGCGTGACGGCAGATTCGGTTTTGTGAATAAAAACGGAAAGGTTGCCGTTCCTCTTAAATATGATAAGGCATATGATTTTGACGGTGATTTGGCGCAGGTTACGATAGACGGGCTTTCGGGCTTTGTAAATAGAAAGGGCAAGCTTGAGGTTCCTATTAAGTATGACAAGGTGACGCTCTTTGAGGACGGACTCGCACAGGTGATGATAGATGACAGATGGGGATATATAAACAGAAGAGGAGAGGTGAGAGTTCCTCTTAAATATGATGAGGTATACGCGTACAGAGAAGGCTATTCATGGGTTGTTTTAAATAATAAATGGGGATTTGTGAACAGACATGGAGAAGAGGTGGTTTCTCCTAAGTATGACAACGCCTACATCTTTAAAAACGGTATGGCGCAGGTTTGTCTTAACGGCAAGTGGGGATTTGTGAATAAAAACGGTGAGGAAGTCGTAAAGCCTAAATATGATACGGAAAATGATTTTTATGATGATTACGCAATTGTTTCTGTCGGAAATAAGTGGGGAATTATAGATAAACATGGAAATGAGGTTGTTCCGGTTAAGTATGATTACGTCAGCAGCTTTGACTCTTATCCCGAATTTGCGCAGGTGAAGCTTGACGAAAAATACGGTTTTGTAAATAAGAACGGAGAAGAGGTTGTAAAGCCTAAATATGAGGCTGCGTATGCATTCTCTGACGGACTTGCCGGTGTCAAATTAAACGGTAAATGGGGATTTATAAATATACAGGGAGAGGAAGTAATTCCGTTTAAGTATGATTATGTGGGACCTTTTTATGACGGAGCAGCCGAAGTGGAGCTTGCCGGCAAAGTCATAAAAATAAATAAAAAGGGCGAGGTTGTAAAGTAGTTAAAGGACAGTTGAAATTTTATCGGGCAGGGGGATTTTTTCTCTGCCCGATTTTTTGTAAAAATAATAAATATATGATATGATAGCCGCATTAACATTTATAACTCGGAGGAAAGAATGAAAAGAGTAAAATTAAAGTTATTAACGACAGTGTTGATTTTGTTTACAGTAATCTGTATTGCGCCTTGGCAGGACGGAGTGTATACGGGTACATTAAAGTCCGCTTATGCCGCGCCTAAGAAAAGTAAAAAAGTGAAGATTGAAACTGTAAATAGCAAAAAACAGCTTGTAAAGAGCTTTATAAAGCATATTACAGGTCTTGACAAGCATTTTAAATTTAAAATCAGTAAGAGGGTGATGAAAAATAAAGATAAGGCATTTATAGCTTTTTGGAGCGAGCTTGCCAAATATCCGGAGTATAATGAGATAGTAGATTATTCAAATCTTATAGAGTCTGACAGTTTTTCGGTAACACAAGATTATAGAAACTATTTCATCTGGGAGTTAAAAGTAAAATACAGTATATCAAAGGCTGATGCAAAAAAACGTTTGGAAAATATCACACCGATACTTAAAACCAAAGAAGAAATTATAGACAGCATGGTTGCTCATGCCGCGAATCTTGATGAGAATTTTTCCATATATGTAGATAAAAAAGCCTTTAATATGGAAGATGACAGCGAATATAATAAACTTTGGGACAGACTTTATGACATTCCCGAATTTAACGATATAAGCAGATATTACAGCGATTTTGCGTCCAATCACAGCTCTTATAAAACTTATTATAAATGGAACATAAGTACCAAGTACGATATTACAAAAGAAGAACTCGACTATTTAAACAATTTTGTTAAAAACTGGGTAGCGGAGAAGATAACTCCTTCCATGACGGATGAAGAAAAGGTAAGAGCCATTAACGATTTTATGGTGGCGGAGTACAGATATACTTTCGGAGACAAAGGACAATGCCCGTTAGATGATCCGTATTGTCCGGAGGAAAAATTGGGGAAATACTCGGTTTACAGCAGCTTCTCTCTTGTATACGGAAAGGGCGGGGTTTGTGACGCTAAGGCGAAGCTTTTTTACAGACTGGCGAAAGAGGCGGGACTTAATGTTATTTATGTAACAGGTAAGGTTCCGGACGGCTTGCACGCATGGAATCTGGTAAAGGTGAACGGAAGTTGGTATCACATAGATGTAACATGGAACAGAGGACATTATGAGTGGAGCGCTGAGAACGAATATTATAATACAAGAGATTATTATTTAAAAAGCGATAGTACAATGCAGCGCAGGGATCATATATGGGACAAGTCAAAATATCCTGCAGCAAACAGCGACTACCCGCTTGAGAATGTACCGGAAGCGCCTAATAACACGAGTGGCGGCAGTACAAAGAAGGCGGCTTGACACCTGCGACAGGTAAACTTGTTAGCACAAATGACGACTGTCAGGAGTAAATCAGGAATAAACGTATAAAAATGTGGAAAGTGAAACGAATAAGTTTAACTTTCCGCATTTTTTGTTAACGTGCATTTTGACTGTTTTTGCGTAAAATGTTATAATTAAAGCGGTATAAAGAGCTTTACAAAGGGCTTTTGTGACTGAAAGTTTATTCTCGCGACAGGTGAGCCATATAGTCGGTTTTCCTCATTACATGGTGATTGTCGCGGAGTATTTTACTAAGGGGGGTTTATATTTTATGGGAAAATATATAATGGCACTTGATCAGGGGACTACAAGCTCAAGAAGTATTCTGTTTGACAAGGCGGGCAATATAATTACGATGGCACAAAAGGAATTTAACCAGATTTATCCGAAGCCCGGTTTTGTTGAGCATAATCCGAGGGAAATATGGTCATCTCAGTTTGCGACGGCAATAGAAGCTATGGCGAATGTGGGAATAAACGCTTCGGAAATTGCGGCAATCGGAATTACCAACCAGAGAGAAACCACCATAGTTTGGGACAGGGAAACGGGAGAACCGGTATATAACGCAATAGTCTGGCAGTGCAGGCGTACAGCCGATATGATAGATGAGATAGTAAAAAAAGGCTTCGGAGATTATATAAATGAAACTACAGGACTTATTCCCGACGCTTATTTTTCGGCGAGCAAAATAGCGTGGATACTTGAAAATGTGTCGGGAGCGAGAGAAAAAGCTGAAGCGGGGAAATTGGCGTTCGGAACCGTTGATACATGGTTAATATGGAACCTTACGGATAAAAAGGTACACGTTACCGACTATACGAACGCTTCAAGGACGATGTTATTTAATATACATACCTTAAAGTGGGATAAAAAAATTCTGGAAATATTCGATATTCCCGAAAATATGCTTCCTGAAGTACGTCCGAGCTCTTATATTTACGGAAATTGCAGCGCCTCGCATTTCGGAGCGGAAATTCCGATAGCGGGCGCGGCGGGAGATCAGCAGTCGGCTCTTTTCGGACAATGTTGCTTTGATAAGGGAGATGTAAAAAATACATTCGGAACGGGAAGCTTTATTCTTATGAACACAGGGGATAGGGCGATAAAATCCAAATCGGGACTTCTTACGACTATCGCCGCAAGTGTTTCCGAAAAGCCGGAATACGCGCTTGAAGGAAGCGTTTTCGTGGCGGGAGCTTCAATACAGTGGCTAAGGGACGGCTTAAGAATGTTGAAATCCGCGGGGCAGTCCGAGGAATACGCGGTTGCGGTAAACGGCACGGAAGGAGTATACATAGTACCTGCGTTTACCGGAATGGGAGCGCCTTACTGGAATCAGAGAGCGAGAGGAGCGATTTTCGGACTTACAAGAGGCTGCAGCAAGGAACACATGATAAGGGCAACCTTGGAGTCGATAGCTTATCAGTCCTCGGATGTATTCAGAGCAATGGAAGAGGATGCCGAGGTTAAGATAAGAGGTCTTAAAGTGGACGGCGGAGCGTCCGCAAATAATTTTTTGATGCAGTTTCAGGCGGATATAATGGATACCTATGTGAGAAGACCTAAATGCATAGAAACCACAGCTTTGGGAGCGGCGTATCTTGCCGGGCTTGCGGTAGGCTATTATAGAGATAAGGACGAGATAAGGGCGAACTGGCAGCTTGGAAGACTGTTTGAGCCGACTATGGAAGCCGAAAGAAGGGAAACTCTTTTAAAAGGTTGGAGAAAGGCTGTAAAATGCGCCTTGATTTGGGGAGATACGGAGTAAGTCATAAGGAGATTTTATGAGCAAATATATAAATATAGGCTACGGAAATATAGCCAATGCCGATAAGATAGTAAGCATAATAAGTCCGGAGGCTTCACCTATAAAGAGAATGGTGCAGCACGCGAAGGACAGGGATATGGCGGTAGATGCAACCTGCGGCAGAAAAACGAGAGCGGTAATAGTTATGGAGAGCGGACATCTTATTCTCTCGGCAATTTTACCTGAAACGATAGTCTCGAGAGCGGGAGAATATGAAAATATTCAGGTTCCTAAGATTGTTGTTTAGTGAATCGGGTAAAAAGGAGGTATCAGGTATGGAGAAAATTATGGGGAAGATTTTAACAGGAGCTCTTATTGTCGCTTTAACAAGCACTATATTTAACAGTGAGGTAAAAGCGGATATTTCGGAGCAAACCGTGCCTGTCGTCAGAGTGGTGGCGGATAGTAAAAAAACGGAGGAAATTAAATACGAAGAAAAAAATGACGATTATAACAACTTTAATCTTATAGGAATTAAGATTAACGGTAAATGGGGCTTTATAAATAATAAAAAAGAGTTTGTTATTTCTCCGAAAT
>CAUUHV010000029.1:0-28644 GCA_963545085.1 uncultured Catonella sp.
AGGTCTCCTGTCGTACAGTTTGCCCGTTACTGTAATAAATTAAAATCAACGTTATTCTACAGCAATATGACAGCATTCTATTAGAGTAGTTTACAGCTGTCTTGTCATATTGTCAAGTTTTTTTAAGAGCGAAGCAAAATATTCAGGAAGCGGTGCGTGAAATTCCATATATTCCTCGGTAGAAGGATGAATAAAACCCAAAACTTCGGCATGTAAAGCCTGTCCGTCAAGATGAAAGGGATTTTTTCCCGTACCGTATACTTCATCTCCGAGTAACGGATGCCCTATGCTTGTCATGTGCACTCTTATCTGATGTGTTCTTCCGGTCTCAAGTCTGCATTCTATATAGGCATAACCGCTTCCCTGCTTTATCTCATAATTTTTTAATATCCTATAATGTGTAACGGCATTTTTTCCATGCAAATTATTGACGGACATTTTTTTCCTGTCCGTATTATGCCTGCCTATAGGCGCGTCTACAGTTCCGTTTTCTTCTTTAAAGCAGTTATATACAATCGCATTATATTTCCTTGTTACCGAATGTTCTTTTAACTGCTTTGCGATAAATCTGTGCGCATGGTCGTTTTTGCAGGCTATAATTACACCTGTAGTATCTTTATCTATTCTGTGTACAATTCCGGGACGCATTTCTCCGTTTATACCTGAAAGCTTATCTTTACAATGATACATAAGGGCATTTACCAAAGTTCCCGTAAAATGTCCGGCTGAAGGATGAACAACCATACCCTTCGGTTTATTCACAACAATTATATCCTCATCCTCATATAAAATATCAATAGGTATATTTTCCGGCAGTATTTCGACAGTTTTAATAGGAGGAATATTTAAAACTATAATTTCTCCCTCCGAAACTTTTATACTGCCTTTAACTACTTTATTATTTACTGTAACTCTCTTATCATCAATAAGATTCCTTATATATGATCTCGAATATTCAGTCAGCTTTTCAGAAAGAAATTTATCTACCCTTGTAGGAGAAGAAATATTTTCGACATAGACGGTTATTATATCGTCCGCAATCTCAAACTCATTATCATACTTCATTTGTGTACTTCCCTACCTAACATTTTATTATAATCCTCATCATTATAATAAAAGATTCCAAGCAAAATAAGTAAACCGGCAGCAATTGTCACGTAGCAATCAGCTATATTAAAAATAGGAAAATCAATAAGCTCAAAATAGATAAAATCAATTACAAAGCTTGTTCCGTGTTCTATCATTGTAGAAATTCTATCCGTCAAATTTCCGAAGGCTCCCGCAAGAAGTAAAATAACGGAAATTCTGAGCGGTACAAATCTTTTTACGACGGGCATTTTTCTTATTGTGAAAAAACCGAAAAAAATAACGGCTGCCGTTGTAAATATAAAAAACCAAAAACCACCTTTTAAAAGCCCGAAAGCCGCTCCTGAATTACCTCCCTCAAGCAGTGTGAAGCTTAATACTCCGGGGATTACAGGGACATTGCCGTCAGCCAAAATGCTCACGGCAATTTTTTTTGTGATTTGGTCAAATATAACCAAAATAAGAATCCAAAAAACATCAAATATAAATCGTTTATTTTTACTCATAATGCCTCAATCCAATATTTCATCTATTCCAAATAGAATTTCGCGGTCGGTAACATCATGGACTATCTGAGCTTTTCCGACACTTTCTAATAGTATGAACTTGATTCTGCCATCCTCCATTTTTTTATCAGATTTCATAACCTCAAGTATTTCCGACTTGTCAAAATTATATTCATCCCTAAACAGCCTTATCGGAAGCCCGTATTTTGTAAGAAGCTCCTTCATAGAAGAAAGCTCATTTTCGTTTATAAGACCTCTGTTTAGAGAAATCGCTCCTGCAGCTATCATTCCAAGAGAAACACACTCTCCATGTAAAAGTCCGAAGCTCATAAGCTTTTCTATGGCATGACCTATACTGTGACCGAAATTTAACACGGCTCTTTCGCCTTTTTCCGTAGGATCGCTTTCAACTACTCCCCTTTTTATATCACAGGAGCGAAAAAGTATATCCTCGGTAAGCGAATAATCCTTACTTTTGATTTTGTCATCACCGTAATTTAAAACTTCTACGAAATTTGCATCCTTTATATAACCGTGCTTAATAATTTCCGCCATTCCCGAAAGATATTCTCGGTCATGCAGAGTGTGAAGCACGCTTAAATTCATATAAACCAGAGAAGGCTGATGAAAAGCCCCTACCATATTTTTATAAGCTTTAAAATCAACACCGGTCTTACCGCCTATACTTGAGTCCGCCATTGCAAGCAATGTCGTAGGTACCTGTATGAAATGAATCCCTCTTAAATAAGTTGCTGCGGCAAAACCTGTAAGATCTCCCACAACACCGCCTCCGAAAGCAATCAATATGTCTTTTCTTTCAAAATTATTTTTTATCAGAGCTTTATATAACTCACTTACCGTATTCAAGTTTTTACTTTCTTCTCCGGCTTTAAACTCAAAGGTAAAAACATCACTTAAAAAGTCGCAAAGCAATTCAGTAAATGATGCTTTATAATACTTTGCGGTATTTGAGTCAAATACGACCATCACTTTTCGTTTATCACCGCAAAGCCTTAAAAACAATCGCTTAAAGTCGTCAAAATCCTTTTCGATACGGATATCATATATAGGCTCGTTATTTTTATTGACCTTCAGTTTTTTACTCATACAGTATCCTTAATCCCGATATAACGGGGCGTTAAACTGATTTGAAGGTATCATTCACGCGGTTCTTAATGAAGTGATTTCAACCGCTTCTTCAGAGTTGTCAGCTTCTTCTTCATTATCGGAATCATTTTTTGCATTTAAAGGCTTTTCCGAAACTTCTTCTTTATCTGAGGTGTTTTCGGCTTCGGAAGTAATTTTCGTTTCGGAAGCAATATTCAATTCCTTTTCAAGATGAAGAAATTCTTCAAAATCAGGGGCTGAAACCCTGAAAGCATCGCTGTTCATAAGATCTACCTGAGCTGTAGTAAGGCTCTTAATCTGTGTCTTGTAAACTTCAAATTCTCTTAAAAGCTTATTGAATTTTTCGTGAACCTCTTCAAGCTCAATTCTGGCTTCATGGATAATCCTGTTTGCTTTAATACGTGCTTCTTTTTCTATAGTTTCAGCTCTTTTCAAAGCATCCGCATGATTTTCATCGGCAGCTCTCTGAGCAAGTACAAGAGCCTTTTGCAATGTTTTTTCTATGGATTTATAATATTGAAGTCCGTCGCTTAAAACTGATATCTTATCCTTATACTCAATATTTTCTTTATACAAATTTTCGTATGCTTCCAAAAACTCCTTTAAAAAGGTGTCAACTTCCTTTTTTCCGTAACCGAAACCTGTTTTTAACTTTCTTTTTTGAAGCTCCTCAGGTGTAAACATAAATAAACCTCCCGTTATATATTTAACAATACATACCCAAATGAATCCTTACACGTTCTTTCTTTGTAATGCCTTCCGTACCTAAAAAAATAAACTTTCCGTATCCTCTTGCCGATATAATATCATTATCGGAAACTTTATAATGCTCCGAAACCGTTTCTGCGGAATTAACCGCCACCATACCGGCATTTATCAATTCCTTTACCTTGGATCTTGAAAGATTAAATGCTTCTCCTATAATAACATCAAGTCTTACGGAAGGAACCGTGCCGTACTTATCCGCAATTTCTTTATTTACGGAAATTTCCGATATTGAAGTCTTATTACATATAACAGTACTTCGCCCTACCGATTTAAGCTCCGAAATTATAAAGTCCGAAATTACATCTTTACAAAATATATAGGCTCCGGATTCCTTTTTATCTTTTTCATTTATGATATATATGTCGCCTATAAGTCGTCTTTCTATTCCAAGACCTAAAACAGCCCCTAAAAAATCCCTGTGCGAAGGGAGAGCCGATACAAATTTAGCGCCTTTAAGCACAATTTTTATACAGGCTATAGGATATTGCATCTCATTTTTCTCCGAAAAGGAAGCCGGAAAGCATGCCATTACACGTTCAGCGCCCTCCGCTCCGCCATAAAGGAAAAACCTTCCTTGCGGAAGGTCTGCCACATGAGCTTTAATCATAGCAGTTTCCCTTACATTAAGGAAATCCGAAAAAACATCCGCATCCCTTGCGTACGCTGCCTTGGCAAGATCAAAAATATGCGCCAAAAAACTTTTTTCATCTTTATCGAAATTCATGTCAAAAATCTCTGTTTATGAGAGGAATTTCAAAATCGTCCTCATCAAAATTATCCCTGTCGAAGCTGCCCTCTCCGAGCGCCTCATCAAGGTCAACATCCTTAGGAAGAAAAACAAAATTATATGCGGAAATTTTACTGTATTTGCCGCTTATCGCATACATCGAGCCGAACACGAAATCCATAATCATCTGTGCCTCGGCAGGGTCTATGCCTTCAAGATTAAGTATTACCGCGCTTCCCTCAAGAAGCTTGTCGCTTACTTTGTATGCTTCCTTTGAGCCCAAAGGTCTGATTACGCATACCTCAAGCCCTGAAGCCGTAGTTCTTTTTAAAGGAACAATCTTGTTGCTTCTATCTTCCTTTACAGCAGCTTTTCTGCGACTTTCAAAAAACGATCCCATCTGAAAGCCTTCAGCATCGTCGTCAAAGGAATCGTCATTTTTTCTAAGCTCTCTTTTGGCTGCGGCTCTTTCCTGTCTCATGAGCCTTGCCTCCTCTTCTTCAGCTTCCATGTCGTAATCGTCATCGTCGGCAAGCTTAAGCTTATCAAAAAATCCTCTAATCAAATTTGCCATTAAAACCTCTCCCGCACCTTACCTTAATAAGGATAATTTCTTTTACTGTAATTTCTACAGACAGTACATTCATATTAACATTATCTATTTTTTTGCCGTTTAAGTCAACTATTATTTTCTGTAAATCTTTAAATAGCTCATATTTATATAAAAATATGCTAATTGTTATGTTCATCCTCTATTATATTACCGTTTAAAGCTATATTGTCATATTCCGAAAGCCCGAATTCGGTTTTGTCTGAAATAAGATAATAATCGCTTTCAGTATCGGAAATAACCTCCACTCTTCTGAACAGAGGGTAGCCTTTATTCACGTTATACACTCCGATTAAAGTGGAAATTTTACTTATTACCGTAGTATCCGCATTGTTCTGTATAGTATCTCCGGCAGTCAATTTCCCGTCCGCCGCTATATAAGCATAATCGTTTTCGATGTAATACACATCCGTATCAACATAAACAACGGTTTTATTCCCTTTTTCATCATAAACAAGCTTATTAAGCCCGTTATTTGTGCTGCCTCCCCCCGAGGTAAGATACTTGACGGGCACAAGATAAAAGTTTTTTTCAACAATGGCGGTTTTGGGAATTTTTAATCCGCTTATACTTTTTAAGGTAATATTTACATTTACAAATCTTTTATCGGCAAAATCCACCATATAATTATATAACGACAGCACAGCGTAAAATTTCCCGTTTTTATCCATAGTATTCACTTCGGCTCTTGCACTGAAAGAGCTGCCGTCAATAACCAAATCTACAGTTTTTCTTTCATTAAGTTCGGAATACTGCCTCTCATCCACAGGTAATACGATATTCCATTTTTCATCACTTATAAGTCTGTATATAGGAGTTCCTTCTTCAATCTGCCCCGAATTTTCAGGAGGAATATCCTTTATATAATCGGCGCTTTTTTCAAATATATCGGTATTTATATCGGATATTTTAAATTTTTCATACCCGTCCGTGCCGTAAGCTATTATTCCGCTGTCGGTAGCTCTGTTTATATAAAAAAAGTCATTGTTGCCGTAATTTTCAAGCACTCCGTCGAGACTTGTCATTATGCTTTTGCCCGAGGACAGCATTACCACCTCATTTACGGCTTCCTTAAATTTGTAAGCCTCGGAAAAGTTTCCGCGATTTAAATGGTATTGCTTTATGAGCTGCATAATTCCAAAATCGGTATTACCCGAAGGCACTTTATCTGTAGTAAGCTCCGAATAAATATCACCTGTGCTGTCTATTGTATAAATTACATCTTTTTTTCCGGTTCTCGATAAATTATTCACATAATAATTTATATATCCCGATTCAGGCGCCGAATAAACCTTTTCATTACGCAATATTATTCCGGTCTGATTTATAACATCCGAACGGGTATCGCTTATCACTCTGTATATTGAAGTTTTGTCTTTAAAAAAATAAAACAAAGTATATGCGGTAATGTAGGCAAATATAAGAAAAAAAATCACAGCTCCGATATTCGGTCTTTTCTGCTTTTTGTATTTTACAACTTTTTTCCGATTTCTCAAAAAAATCCTCCGACAAAAACAAACTGTCACATTGAAAATGCGACAGTTATGTTTCTTTCAAACTGAATAATTTTAAAGTGATACTACCACATATTTCTTATATTCCTCAGGAACATCTTCACTCTTTAAGGAAAGACTGAGGATAATGTCAACGTCAAACTTATCGGCAATGGCTATAAGTTTATCAAGAACGGGCTTAAAGGTCGTTTCATCTGTAAGTGAAATTTTTAAAAATCTGTCAAGAAAAATCTCTTCAAGGTCATGATCCTGTGAGAGGATGCCGCAAATAAATCCTACAAATTCACCGGAATTCTGAATCATGAAGTCCTTAACGTTTATAAGGCGAACCTTATTATTAAGCTCAAACATGTGATCCGAACCTTTATCAAGAAAAACAACGTTTCCTCCGGATGTCTTAACGGATTCATTTGCCTTTTCAAGAAGTACTTTAGTCTTGCCCTTACCCTTTTCCCCACATATAATACGAACCATAATAAACCCTCCTTTATTTTACGTAAATGTCATGCTTTATATATTTATTATATGTCAATAAACTGAAAACTTCAACAAAATATCGATATTTTCATTAAGGAATATTCTCAAAAATTGTACTGAACTGAGCATAAAGATTCAAAGAATCGGAAGCCTTCAGTATACCTGCCACATATCCGGTGCCGTTTGAGTCGGCAGTACAGATTAACATACAGAAGCCCGCCTCATCGGTAGTTCCGGTTTTTCCTCCTACTATCGTATATCCTTTAGGAACATTTTGAAGTCCGGTAAGGTATTGATTTGTAGAATTCATTTTTTTTGATATATCATTTCCGAGATAATTTTTATATTTCAATGTATATTCGGACTGACCGATGATTTTTACAAAATCATCGTTTTTTAAAAGCTCATGAAAAATAATATATAAATCATATAAGGTGGTATAATTTGCTTTATCATGAAGTCCGTGGCTGTTTGTAAAATGAGAACCGACAGCCCCCAAATTAAGAGCCTCCTTATTCATAAGCTTCACAAATTCATCTTCACTTCCCGAAACGGCATAAGCAAGCGCTTTAGCGGCATCATTTGCGGACGGAACCAGAGCCGCGTTTAAAAGCTCATGCACGGAAACCTTATCTCCGTCTTTAAGACCCGCCACCTTAGCATAAGGATCCGGCATTTTTACGGATTCCGTCGTAACGGTAAACTGTTTATTTAAGTCCGGAGAATACTTATAAGCCACATAAGCGGTCATAAGCTTGGTAAGACTCGCAGGATAAAGCTTTTTGAAACATGCTTTGGAAAAAATCGCCTTATTTTCGCTTTCATTTGAAACAAAAACCGCAGACGCATTAAAGGAAGGATCATTATTTAACCTTCCCTTGTTTTTACTGTCTATAACGCTTAAATTATCAGTCATTAAGCGGTCATATATATTCTCGGTATCATTCACGGGCTTATAAGCGGTCACGGCCGTACCGCCGTCACCGTAAGGCATATATGCCGGAACCTTTCCGCTGCATCCGGTCATAAGCAAAGCTATAGCCGTGATTAAAATTATTCCGCTTTTTTTGAACACCTTATTCATGATTTGTAAAGTTCTCTCCAATCAAGATCTCCTCTGTCAAGCGCCTTAATAAGCAATTCGGCAGTCGCAAGATTAGTTGCGAAAGGAATATTATGGACGTCACAAAGCTTAACGATATTATTTACGTCAGGCTCATGCCTTTTTGATGTAAGCGGATCTCTGAGGAAAATAACAAGATCGATATCATTATGATCAATCTGAGCCGCCATCTGCTGCTCTCCTCCGAGATGTCCCGCTAGGTACTTATGGACGTTGAGATTAGTAACCTCCTCGATAAGCCTTCCTGTTGTGCCGGTAGCATAAAGCACATTTTTACTTAAAATTCCTCTGTAAGCCGTGCAGAAATTCTGCATAAGCTTCTTTTTCGCGTCATGTGCCAATAACCCAATGTTCATAAAACCACCCCTTACCTTTTAAAAATAGACCTCACTCTCATTTGTATTGAAAGACAATCCTCGTTTTGCGCCTGTCTGCAAACCGACATTTAAAACCAAAGCCACGGCAAGCATATTGCTTAGGAGTGACGAAAGTCCGTAACTCAAAAACGGAAGCGGAAGACCCGTATTAGGAAGTAAATCCGTAGCCACGCCGATATTTACAAAGCTCTGGAACATAAACATTGCCGAAACTCCGACCGCTATCATCTTTCCGGTAAAATCTCCTGCTTTTTTTGCGATAAGAATACACTTAAATACAATAAAAGCGAAAAGTAAAATCACAATAAAACATCCTATAAAACCCAGTTCTTCTCCTACCACCGAGAAAATGAAATCGCTCTCGTTGACATATACCAAATTATATCTTCTGTAAGTATTCGGATCATTCAAAAGAGTCTTACCCAAAACCTGTCCCGAAGCTATCGCCTGTACGGAATTTATCTGCTGAAACTTTCCTGTGGACGCATATTCTTCAGGTCTTAAAAAACTCAGTATTCTGCTTCGCTGCTCATCTGTAAGAAGAATTTGAAAAGGTTGCTGCACATACCAGAACAGAAGCGCCGAAACGGGAATACCTACCGCAAGCGTTATAGCTGTAATCTTCATGCTTAAGCCCGCCATAAAAATCATTATCACAAAGATGAACACACATACCATACTTGACGAAAGGTCGGTCTGTATCAATATAAGACCGGTAGGTAGCGCCATTATGAATATCGACAGCAAAAATACCCACCATTTATTCATCTTGTTTTGAAGCTTCGAAAAAAGTACCGCCATAACTATTATCATTATTATCTTTACAAGCTCGGACGGCTGTATTTCCGCCACTTTTATATTTAACCATCTGAATTTACCTGTTTCATGATCAACGCCCCAAGAGGAAAATCTGACCAGAACAAGCATAACCAATGCTACAAGATAATAAAGCGGAGCGAGCTTTACGATTATGTGATAGTCCATAAGGCAAACCACGGCAATCACGGTAATTCCCAAAGCCATTCCTATAACCTGTCTTCTTGCCATACCTATGCCGTCGGACTTAAATATACAAAAAGCTCCGATAGCGCAAAGCATAAGCACCGCAATTAACAGAGAAAAACTGAAATTCTTAAAATCATATCTCTTAAAGTTAAACATCTTAAACTACTGCGTCCTTTTTTTGCCGAGGACTTCCTTGATAGGAATATTGGCGTACAACGCCGGAACTGAGCCGTTTCTTCCCTCCGATTCGGTCTGTGTTATCTTAATATCAAGTCCTTCCACATCTATTGAAACATATTTTGATATTACATTTATTATGTCATTTTTCATCTGTTCCATAATTTCCGGAGAGCAGTTTGCCCTGTCGGAAACGAGAACAAGCTTCAGCCTGTCAACCGCCTGCTGTCCGGAAGACTTTTTTTTGAAAAAATCAAGAAAATTCATTATTTGCTCTCCTTACTTTCTAAACAAATCTCCAAGCCTTGCAAAAAAACCCTTCTTCCCGTCAAGGTCCAAAAGCGGAACATCTTCACCTATTATTCTTCTGCAAATATTCATATAAGCCTTACCGGCAAGAGATTCCTTGCCTGCGAGAGGTTCTCCGTTATTGGTAGCTATTACTATATTTTCATCATCGGGAACAATACCTAATAAATCGACAGCAAGAATGTCAAGTACATCATCACTTGACATCATATCTCCGCGCTTAACCATATCCATGCGAAGCCTGTTTACGATAAGCTCGGTTTTGCCTATCTCGTTTGCTTCCAAAAGCCCGATTATTCTGTCGGCGTCTCTTATTGCGGAAACCTCCGGTGTGGTTACGACTACCGCTCTGTCCGCACCCGCTATAGCGTTTTTAAAGCCCTGCTCAATACCTGCCGGACAATCAAGCAGAATATAATCGAAATCTTCCCTGAGTTCATCGGTAAGCACCTTCATCTGTTCCGGGTTTACAGCGTCTTTATCTCTGGTTTGAGCGCTCGGAAGCAGATAAAGCGTATCAAAACGTTTATCCTTTATAAGTGCCTGTTTTATGCGACAATTCTGTTCTATTACATCGACGAGATTGTAAACTATTCGATTTTCAAGTCCCATTACCACATCAAGATTTCTGAGACCGATGTCCGTGTCGATCAACACAACCTTTTTACCGAGGATAGAAAGACCGGCGCCTACATTGGCTGTTGTAGTCGTTTTACCTACACCGCCCTTACCTGACGTCACTACTATTACTTCACCCATACTTACTCTCCTAACTAAATTTTTCAATACTATGATATATTTTAAATGTCTTAATTACAAGTCACTTTTTCTATTTTATAATAATTTTTTTTAATATTTTTGTTCATTCATTACAAATTTAAAAGTGAACTGTTTCATGGCAGTCGCCGTACAGATAATCAAACCTGTACTTACCGCCATGTGAATCAGATTCCGTAAAAATTCGGATATCCCGTTCTTAGCTTGAGGATATTTCATCCGGGTAAATATAAAGAATCCAACACTTTTTTATCCAAATCTTCTATATAAATATTATCATCCTCCACAAAAGCAATTTGAGGCAGTGCACTTTTTTCACGATTTCTTTTAAAAGAGCTGCCGTCCGAGGATCTTGCGATTTTTGTACCTATTCTAAGCTGTATAGGCTGCATATCGAGCGCTATTATAAATGCCCTGTCATCTCCGCCGGCTCCGGCTTCAGCCTCTCCTTTAAGAGAGCCTAAAATCAAAATATTACCTTTAGCTATAACCTTTGCGCCCGGATTTATATCCCCGATTATAACAACTCCCGAATCAAATTCCATCATTTGACCGGATCTGAAATTGCCTCTATGAAATATGGCAAATCTAAGATCCTTCGATTTTTCCATGTGTTCCACATGCTCTTTGAAAAGTTTTTCCTTTTCTTCATCATTATCAATTACACACGATATTTTAAAGGAAGCATTTTCAAGAATAACCGTTAAAAGAATATCCTCTTCTTCCGACGACAGTTTTCTTCCCTCAAAGGAGACAGCCATATCCGCCGTTCCGAAAAAAGCGGAGGATTCCTTGAATTTAGCCGCAACCGCTTCTTTCAGCTTATCAAATTCAAGCTCCGGATCGAGAACTATGAGAAGTCCGAAATTATTTGCCTTTAATACAACTGCCTGATTCATAAATAAACCTCCTTAGAAGTGAATATACTCGCGGGAATCAATCCGAATTTATTACATTGACTCCCTCATCAGCCTTTTTATTTACAACCGACTCCACATCTCTTTCACCGAAATAGTATTCATAAAAATCGGCTGCCGTCATTACGGCGTATGAAGATGTATAGGCATAGGGTAAAACTACGGTAACTGAAACTTCCGGTTTATCATAAGGAGCATAAGAGGTAAAAAGCGCATGGTTACCTCTGAGTGCTGAAAATTGTGCCGTTCCCGATTTACCCGCGACTACCGTCTTTATATTTTTAAACATATCGGAATACGAGCTTCTGTCTCCGTTTACAACCTCATAAAGCCCGTCTCTCATCACACTCCAGATTTGAGGGGTGAGCGATACCTTAGGAGCCTTCTTATTAACGGAGCTTGAAACGGTATTCCTGACTTCTTTTCCGTCAAGATCTTTAATGCTTTCTATGAGTGTCAGATAATTAAGCTTTCCTTCATTAGCCACACATGAAATATATCTTGCTATCTGAGTAGGTGTAAACGAATAGCTGCCCTGTCCGATTGCCGAACGTACGGAGTCCGTATCCGAGATGGACGGCTCATATTCATACAACTCCACTCCGGAGGTTACACCCTCTTTAAAACCGAATTTACCTGCGTATTCGTTCAATTTTGAAAGACCGGTCCTCGAATTGTATTTTCCCGAAGCGTCAAGGCTCATTCTGTAGCCCATCTCATAAAAGAAATAGTTACACGAAACTTCTATAGCAGTTCTTATATCTATGCTTCCGTGCGAAATATTGCTCCAACAGGTGGCGGGTTTATCCGTCTTGTCAAACACTACATCATCGTGTATTTTCTCATGCTCTCCGACAACGTTGTTTCCGAGCGCCGCAGCTGCCGAAATGGGCTTAAAGGTGGAGCCCGGAGCCGTCTTTTGCTGACAAGGCCTGTTTATTAAAGGGAATGATTTATCAGACTGAAGCTTCATATAATATTCGGCGTCTATCTGATTTGCAAGTTTGTTGTTGTCGTAGCTCGGATAGGTTACGAGAGCCTTTACCTTACCGCTTTCAGGATCGGTTATTACCATCGAGCCGGAGCATGGATCAAGAGCCAACTCCGCCGGAGTTATCTCAAGCGATTTTATTTTGCTTCTTATAAAGGAATATGCCGACAGAGCTCCGGAATAGAGATTATCGTAACTCTTTTTATCTTTTTTAAGAACTCCCTGATCAAACAGTATTAAGCACAGCTCCGTTCCTGACAAAGTATAATTGTAAATAAGAGATTTATACACGATTTTTTCAAACCCCGTATCGGTTTCAAGCAGATCGAAAACATTTTTAATAAGAATATCGTATATTTCTTCCGTGCTAAGATATTCACTGCCTATATTGATGTTATCAAGATTTATCCATTTGTTTGAAATCGAGTATTTTAAAAATTCGGCAAGACTTTTTTCATCCTTTAAATATGAATTAAAGAAAGCGTTCTCCTCATCCACAGCCTTGACATCTATAAATTCTTCCGCTTTTATAAAATCATAAAGATATTCAAGATACTCGGTCATTTCCTTTCCGGCTTCCTTTTTGGTCACGGTGCTGTTTACATCAAGCAATACCTTTAATTCCTTTAAAACCGACTTTTCTTTCTTTTTAAACTTATTATATACTTGCTTTTCTATTATTGTAGAATTTGTTTTTGAAAGCTCCTTTAAGTTTATAATATTATTACTTATAAGAGCGTTATAAACATCATAAATCGGAATCATTATTTTTGAAGAATTTTTCCCTTTTTCTCCTGCATTTGCGGAATTATGAATCCTAGAAAGTAAAACGGTAGCTAAATTTTTCTCAAGTATATGGTAGCACGCTTTTTGCAGCTTGCTGTCCACTGTAAGGTAAATATCATCTCCTTTTACAGGCTCCGAAAGAGTTTTAAGGTCAACAATATTATAGTCGGAATTAAGAGTGGCTTCCTCCGAGCCCTTAGTTCCTCTTAAATACTTTTCAAAGGCGGCTTCAAGCCCGGTTTTTCCGATTTGATCGCTTGCGGAATAATAGCCGTCTTCATCCGAAGAAAGCTCATTATCGTTTATAGTGCCCGTATATCCCGTTATATGGGCAAAATACTTACTTTCGTTATAATATCTGTGGGTCTGCCTTACTATTTCCACTCCGGGAAGATCCGGTGAATTTTCCAAAATAGCCGCAACCGTTCTTTCGCTTACATCAGCTGCAACCTGTATCGGATTACCTTTGTTATAAGTATTTAAGAATAGCGAAAACCGGATTTTCATTATTTTCAATGTATCATCCATATTGTATTCATCGCTTATTCCGAACATATATTTACCCTGTCTCAAATGCTCGTAAACTTCCTCGGCGGACGCGTTACGCTGCTCCGCACTCAATTCTTCCACGGATTTTTGCGCGTAGGCATCCCTTTTAAACCTGTTTTCAGCTGCTCCGCCGACTGTAAAAACAAGCTTTCCTTTTTTATTTTTTTTTATGTAAAAATCAGGAGTTATTTTATCCCCGTTTCCCTCAATAAGCCTTACAAGCTTATAAATCATTTTATTTTCATCGTCATTTGTTTTAAAGGCATCAAGATCTATCAATGTGACATTATATGAAAGTTTATTATAAGCAAGCAAAACTCCGTTACTGTCATAGATATTTCCTCTGGTCGCCTTTATTTCACGGGTAATGACATCGTGCTCGGTTGTATTCTCCGTAAGCGTTTTCTGCTCAACCACCTGAATAGTAAAGACCTTATAAATAAGTAAAGAAGCAAAAAAAAGGTAGATAACAACCAGAGGAAGAATTCTTGATTTTATTATATTTCTAAAAAAGTCCGCCAATATATCGAGCAATTCAAGCCTCCTCCTCTTTAGTTTCTTTCTTTTTCGCCTCTAATCCGGTATAGCAAAAATCAATAATTTTGTATAATAAAGCCGCCGAAACAAGCGTGTAAACAAATTCAGGCAATATTATCCTTATAAGATAATAAGGTAAATCAAGTTTATTTCTAAGCAAAAATCCTGTTACATACTGCATTAAATTAAGCAAAAAATCCAATCCTCCCGTGAGCAGCAACGGGATGATATTTGAATCGTTATTATATATTTTGTTGCAAAAACCTGCAAGATAGCCTATTACAAGATACATAAGAGCATAATATCCAAGATAGGAGCCCTCCGACATATCTATGAAAAGTCCTGTAAAAAAGCCCATCATTATTCCGGGAATTTTTCCGTATTTATATCCCGCCGCAACGGTTAAAATTATTATCACATTCGGCTTCACTCCGGCTATTGCGATTCTTGAAAATACGGTTGTCTGTAAAAGATATAGACATATAAGCATAAAGAAAGAGCCGACTATACGCTTCATCACTTCAACTCCTCTTTTTCTTCGGTAATGAACTCCTCTTTTTCCTTGGTTATAATAAGCACCATATCGATTTTTGAAAAATCCACCGCAGGAGTTAAAAGACCGGATTCAGTCATATTTGACGGATCCGTTTTTATATTACTTATGTACCCGATTAAAATTCCGGGATGATATTTGGTACTTAAATAAGAGGTAACTACCTCGTAACCGTCTTTAGCCTCCGTGCCCTTTTTAATATCTATTACTTCGATATGCCCTTCATCAAGCAGCTTTAAGTTTCCTTTAACTATACAGGTATCCGAGGTATCAAGAAGCATTCCCTTTACATTACTGCTGTCATCTATTATGGATCTTACTGTGGAGTTGTTCCGTCCGGTTTTGGTAATAATACCCACCAGACCGTTACCCGCCATCACATTCATGCCTACCTTTATACCGTCATCAGAGCCCTTATCTATTACAAAACTGCTGTACCAGTTACTCGTATTGTTAACTATAACCCTTGCGGCAACCTTAGGGTAATCCGCGTAAGTGCCGTCAAGCTTATACAGCTTTCTGAAATCGTCGAGCTCATATCTTTCCTGAAGCAACAGTTTGTTTTTATAGTTTACTGCATCAAGCTTTTCGGCAAGCTTTTTATTTTCGGCAATAAGAGCATCCATATCCCTGAAATACTCAAATTTTTCAGCAAAAAAACTTCCGACTTTATTTATTCCCACCTGCATCGGCGTAACAAAATCTCCGACCGCCCGTTGAACTCCCGAAAGTCTGTTTTCCAAACGGTAAGAAGCAATAAGAAGCACACCGCAGATAACAACCATAATAACAAATAAATATCTCGGTCTTATTGATATTTTACTTTTTCTTCGCGTTTGCATTATTCATATTCCTTAAATTAACAGAATATCCCGGCTGTCTGTATATATAAGGCAAGGTTCTGTAATTATCATCATCTATAAGTTTACCTAAACCGTTTATTACGCTGTCCTGAGGATCCGAAAGTATATTTATTTTAAGGTTGGTTTCGGCATTAAGAAGCTTATCAAAGCTTCCTATAAGCGCCGAACCGCCGGTTACATACAGACCTGCGTCTATAACATCCGAGGAAACCTCAGGCGGTATATGCTCGAGGGTACTCTTAATATTTTCAGTTATATTTATTAAATCACTCTTTATAGCGTCATAAATCATGTCGGACTCTATTTCCAGCCTTTTGGGAAGTCCTGTTACCACATCCCTTCCGTTTACTGACATTTTTAAGGACTGTCCCGGAATTGCCGCCGCAATGCCTTTTTTTAACTGCTCGGCATTTCCCTTTCCGATTACAAGTCCGCATTCCTGTCTTATATGATTACATATCGACTCGTCGAACTTATTTCCGGCTGTGGGAAGAAGTCTGCTCCTTACTATTCCGCCGAGAGAGATTATAGCTATTTCCGTTGTATCTGCGCCTACATCAACCGTCATTACACCCCTTGCCTTCATCACATCAAGCCCTGCCGCCATAGCCACACAAATAGGCTTATCCACAAGCGAAACGTTTTTAGGGCGTACATCCGATTTCAAAATCAAATCGGCAAAGGATCTCTTTTCAACCTCGGTTATATCTGTAGGAAGCGCTACCACAAAATTGGTTCCTGCGGCTTTTTTCGCCTTTCCGTAAAGCCTGTTGAAGGATGTGTTAAAAAGCATTTCCATAGCGCTCACATTGGCTATAACTCCTCTGTTTACAGGATAAACCACCTCTATGGTTTCCGGCGTTCTTCCGACCATTTCCGCCGCCTCATCGCCTATAGCTCTTATTTCATCTCTATTTTCAATCGCTATACAGTTTTCTTCATCAAATATAATACCGTCATTTTTACGATAATACTTTATTCTTTTGGTTCCTAAATCAACCCCGATACATTTCCCGAGCATATTCTTTTCCTTTCAAAATATAATAATTCCAAATTATCTGCGAAATTTAATATAAATTTACTCTCACGAACGGCAAGCCTGACAGACGGGTTTTCCCCGCAGCGTGGATACTGCCGAGAAAAAATTTACGGCTCAAAATTAACAATATCATTCTCTCTCATACTCACATAGGAGCAATCACCTATTATAATATGATCCGCAAGAGGTATTCCCACAATGGATGAAGCTTTTATGATTTTTTCGGTAACTGCGATATCCGCCCTGCTTGGCGACGGATCTCCGCTCGGATGATTATGCAGTAAAATAATGTTTACGGCATCATATTTGAGCGCCCGAATAAATATTTCTCTCGGTCTTAAAACAGTCCGATCCACGGAGCCTATACCTACCGTTATTTCTTTTATCGGTCTGAATTTTGTATCAAGCAGAATCAAAAGTACATGCTCCTCCTTTAAATGCCTCATATCTTCCATATAGCGTTCTGAAACTTTCTTAGCTGAATCTAAAGGCTCATCATGCGGACGCTTTGTTTTAGCCATTCTCCTCGCAAGCTCACATACGGCTTGAAGCTTAACCGCCTTTACAGGGCCGATGCCGGATATTTTACAAAGCTCTTTATCGCTGAGTCCGTAAAGTCCCGTAAGACTGTCTCCTCCAAGCTTTAACACTTCTCTGCAAAGTCCGAGACAGCCGGTATTCTTCGTGCCGTTTCTAAGAATCAAAGCAAGCAGCTCCGTGTCTGAAAGAGCCTCAATCCCTATCCTTCCGTACTTTTCAAAAGGACGCTCATCAACCGGCATATCCTCAATTTTAATGTTTGTGTACATAAAAACAAAGCCGACCCGAAATAATCGGTTATATTTTACCATAACCTATTTAATTATTCAATTTTTTTCAAGTATACTTTCAAGCGCTTCTTCATGTTGAAATAACGATTACAGTTTCACACAACCGCTTTCAACCGTTTTTTGAAGGCTCATCATTATACCGAATTTGGCATGCGCCCATGTTAAGCCCCCTTGAAAATAAGCGTTATAAGGTTCTCTCATCGGACCGTCCGCCGAAAGTTCTATCGAAGCCCCTTGTATAAAGGCTCCCGCCGCCATTATAACCTGATCGTTATAACCGGGCATATCCCAAGGCTCCGGAGTTACGAAGCTGTCTACGGGAGCGGCAGCCTGTATACCGCTGCAGAATGCCTTGAGTCCTTCTCCCGTTTTAAGGGAAACCGCCTGTATTATATCATATCTTTCTTCATTTGCTTTAGGGCTTGCGAAAAAGCCTAAAGGCTCATATATATTTGCCGCGAAAATCGCGCCTTTAAGGGCTGATGCCGTAACGGTAGGCGCCATGAAAAGTCCCTGAAAGAATGCCTGATTAAGTCCCAAAGAAGCACCTATTTCTTTTCCGAGTCCCGGACAGGACATACGGTATGAGGCGTCATTGACACATTTTTCACTTCCCACAATATAGCCGCCTACGGGAGCAAGTCCTCCTCCGGGATTTTTTATAAGAGAACCGACAACCATATCCGCCCCGACATCCGACGGTTCAAGCCTTTCCACAAATTCTCCGTAACAGTTATCCACCATACATATAACATCAGGCTTTATATTCTTTATAAATCTTATAAGCTCACCTATTTTTGCGACAGAAAAAGTCGGACGTATATCATACCCTCTTGACCTTTGTATTGTCACAAGCTTTGTCTTCTCATTTATCCCGTTTTTTATGCCTTCAAAATCAAATGAACAGTTCGGAAGAAGGTCCACCTGTCTGTAAGAAACTCCATACTCTTTAAGAGAGCCTCTTGTATTAGTTATACCGATTACACCGTCAAGAGTGTCATAAGGCTTTCCGACAGGCGAAAGGAGTTCATCTCCGGGTCTTAAATTGCCGAAAAGCGCTACTGTAAGAGCATGAGTTCCGCACAAAATGGAAGGTCTTACAAGTCCCGATTCCGTATGAAAAATATCGGCATATACAGCTTCAAGCACATCTCTGCCGAGGTCGTTATAACCGTAACCATTACTTGCAAAAAAGTGAATATCCGAAACCTTATTTTTCTGCATAGCCCTTAAGACCTTTAACTGGTTATATTCAGCTGTTTCATCTATTTTTTTAAAACGTTCCGAAAGCTCATTACATTTTTCCTCACAATAATCAAAAACCTCGTCACTAATCCCCATTATCCTGTATTGCTCTCTTAAATCAGTCACTGTATTCTCCTTTTACCCGGTTATTTATAAACCCCAATTATCCATGCCATAGGTCACAGACCTCTTTTCAATCAAGATATAGTGAAATAAAGCTTTTTCGTTTCGTGAATAATTTGGGATAAATCATTTTTCTTATTCAAGATGGCTTATATAATAATTCAAACAGCTATGAGTTTTCATTCAAATAAGCCATATGACACTTCCGAGGGCTTCCGCACTACGCTTATACAGATTATTTGAATGTCCGCACTCATTGTCTGATATATTACTCAATTTCCTTCAAAATCCTCTCAAAACACTCATCATCCTCCCTGTCCACATAAATCACGTTCTTCTCTCTCTTAAACCATGTCATCTGCCTTTTCGCAAAATGCCTTGTATTTAACTTAACCTTCTCCTTAGCTTCCTCGAGACTCATCTTCCCGTCAAGATAAGCCAAAACCTCCTTATAACCTATCCCCTGCATGGAAGTCATATTTTTTGTAAGCCCCATATCCTTAAGAGCTTTAACCTCGTCTACAAGCCCGACATCAAACATCTTATCGACCCGTTCATCTATCCTCTTATAAAGTCTTTCCCTGTCCATAGTAAGCACAAAATAAGCAAAATCAAACGGAGAAGCCTTTTCTCTTTCCGTTAAATTATGCTTCGACAGTTTTTCTCCTGTAACATCGAAAAAGCTTAGCGCCCTGATTACTTTCTTTACATTATTTTCCGATACTGAAGCCGCGTATTCCGGATCGACATCCGAAAGCCTTTTATGTAGAAAATGTTTTCCCTCGACTTCAAGAAGATACTCGTACTTTTTTCTGATTAAATCCTCTCCGTCATTCTCCTTAAAATCGATATCATACAAAACAGCCTGTATATAAAAGCCTGTACCGCCTGCTATTATAGGAATATGTCCTCTTGAACGAATATCTTCTATACAGCTCATTACCCTTTCCTTAAAAACGGTCACATTAAAATCAAAATCCGGTTCATACTCGTCGATTAAAAAATGCGGTACATCCTCCTTTTCTGCTTCGGTTATTTTAGCGGTACCTATATCCATACCCTTGTAAACCTGCATAGAATCGGCGGAAATGATTTCTCCTCCTATTTTTTTTGCGAGCCTTACCGAAAGCTCGGTTTTTCCTACAGCCGTAGGTCCCGTAATTACTATAAGATTTTTCATATTTTAAACCTGTCTTTTAAACTTCTTCTCAATATCTCCTTTACTCATAAATATCATGGTCGGTCTGCCGTGAGGACAGTTATACGGATTATCAAGCTCCATAAGTTCTTCAATAAGAGCCTTAGCCTCCGCTTCGGAAATAACCGTATTACCCTTTATAGCCGCCTTGCACGCCATTGTTGCTATTTTTGAAAGCACGGTGTCGGGGGTACTTTGTCTTCCTTCTAAAGAATACTGGTCTAAAATATCGGTTAAAAGTTCTTCTGCTCTCAGTCCGTAAAGCTCCGTAGGCACCGCTTTTATTGCATATTCCTTTCCTCCGAAATCCTCAAGCTCAAAGCCAAGCTTATTTAAATAAACGGAAATTTCTTCCGCAATTTCTTTTTGAGCAGGCGAAAGACTGATTATTACAGGCGGCAAAAGATTTTGAGAAGTCATTTTATTTTCGGCAAGCATTTTTACAAACCTCTCATACATAACCTTTTCGTGAGCCGCATGTTGGTCTATCATATAAGCCTTTCCGTCAAATTCCATTATCCAGTAGGTTCCGAAAAGCTGTCCTACCATTTTTATATCGGGAAGCGCTTTTTTCGCAAGTATACCGCCCTTAAACTCTTCAGCTTTTTCTGAAAATACAGCTTCCGATGTATTGTTTACTCTTACATTATGCCGAATCTCTTTATTATCATCGCTATATCCGTTATCATATCCCCTATTTTTAAAATCATCTTTGTTTTCTTCATTAAATCCAGAATTCCAATGCTCGATATTTTTTTTGTCTATATTTATACTTTCCGATATATCTTTATCAGGGTTAACATTTAAAGTATCATTTGTTAAGTTTTTATCAATATAATTCGTCCCCATATCCGTCAAAACATCCTTATTGTCGGAATCACTTTTTTCCGTCATGCCTTCAAATGACCTGAAACCGTATTCTCCCTTTTCCGCAATAAAGCTTTCCTGTTTAAATAACGGTCTTATCTCTCTTTTCCATTCATTTTGTCTGTTTTTCTCAAAAGGCTCGGGCATCGGAATATCGGGAATGGTATAAGAGTCCTTTTTAAATTCTCTTACAAGCGCGTTTTTCTCGGACGGTTGCTTTACCGCCATATCAGGAATTATATCTTTATATCGTAACGCCTTATCAACCGCATTAAAAACGAGTCTGTAAATACTGTCCGGGTCTGAAAATCTCACCTCTAATTTAGCCGGATGAACATTTACATCCACTTCACTACTGTCAATATTTATCAAAAGGCAGGTAAAAGGATAGCGATGCTGCATTAAAAATGCTTTATAAGCATCCTCTATTGCTCTTGTTATCACTTTATTTTTGATAAATCTGCCGTTTATGAAATAGTTTTCATACTCTCTGTTTCCCCTCGTAAACGAAGGTTTTCCTATATATCCTTTTATTTTTAAACCGTTTAAAGTCTCATCATCATCCGAATCTATTATTTCCACAAGACTTGAAGCCGTTTCCTTGCCGTACATATAGAAAATAACATCTTTTAATTTACCGTTTCCCGGGGTCTGGAGCTTCAGCTTTCCGTTTAAGATAAATTTAAATGCTATTTCCGGATGGCTTACCGCCATGTGCTCCATGACTTCCTGCACATATCTCCCTTCGGTAGCTGCCGTTTTTAAAAACTTCTTCCTTGCCGGAGTATTGTAAAAAAGATTCTTAATTATAAAGGTAGTTCCCTCCGGAACTCCTGCAGGCTGAAGCTCTTTCTCCTCTCCGCCTTCTATCACATACCTTACACCGCTTATCTCTTCCGCGGTCTTACTGAGAGCCTCAACCTCTGAAACCGCCGCAATGCTTGCAAGAGCCTCACCTCTGAAGCCGAGACTTGTTATCCTGTTTAAATCCTCCTCCGTTCTGATTTTACTTGTAGCGTGCTCCAAAAAAGCGGTTTTAATATCATCGCTTCCTATACCCTTTCCGTTATCCGTAACCCTTATAAGAGAGGTTCCGCCCTCTTTTATCTCTACCGTCACGGAATTTGCCTGTGCGTCTATCGCATTTTCCACAAGCTCCTTAACCACCGCCGAAGGTCCCTCTATCACTTCGCCCGCCGCAATCTTATTTACAGTATTTTTATCCAAAATATTTATAACAGCCATACCTGCTCCTTAGCCCCTTTTTCTAAGCTTTTTTTGCATTGAGTACAATTTATTTAAAGCATCAATAGGAGAAATCGCTTCCAAATCCATATACATAAGCTCCGCTATTATATCTTCATTCTTTGATGAGCCGAAAAACGAAAGCTGATTTTCGTCCGTTTTAATAGCTTCCTTTAAAAGTTTTCTTTCTTCTTTTTCTGTAGGCATACCGCCGGTTTCCGAAAGAAATTCTATTACGTTCGTGTGCTTTGCCAAATTTTTAATACCGTTTGCTTTTGTTCCTATAGGCTTCGCCTCAAGCTTTTTCGCTCTTTCCAGTATATCGTTGTTATCAAGCTTCTCTGAAAGCTCCTTAGCTCTTTCTATTACCGCCTCAGGCACTCCGGCAAGCCTTGCGACCTGTATTCCGTAGCTCTTATCGGCACCGCCCTTTATTATCTTTCTTAAAAAGACAATATCCTCTCCGTCCTCTCTTACCGCTATACAATAATTATTCACGTTTTCAAGCTTTCCTTCAAGCTCCGTAAGCTCATGGTAATGGGTGGCAAATAAGGTTTTAGCGCCCAAAAGCTCAGGATTGCTTATATACTCGACAACAGCCCATGCTATTGAAAGTCCGTCAAATGTGCTTGTTCCCCTTCCTATCTCATCCAAAATAAGCAGACTGTTTTTGGTAGCGTTTTTTAAAATATTGGCAACCTCCGTCATTTCCACCATAAATGTGGACTGTCCGCTCGCAAGGTCATCCGAAGCTCCGACCCTCGTAAATACCCTGTCACAAATTCCGATATTTGCCGATGAAGCCGGTACAAAGCTTCCTATCTGCGCCATAAGCACAATAAGAGCCGTCTGTCTCATATAGGTGGATTTTCCCGCCATATTGGGTCCGGTTATTATGGATATTCTGTTATCTTCATTATCAAGGTAGGTATCATTTGATATAAAACTTCCTTCAGCCGTCATTTTCTCCACTACAGGATGTCTTCCGTTTTTTATATCTATAACTCCGTCATTATTTATTTCAGGCTTTACAAATTTTCCCGTTTCGGAAACAACGGAAAGTGAAGCGAATACATCTATACCCGCTATCGCCTTTGCCGTAGCATTTATTCTCACTATCTCGGAGCCTATTTTATCCCTTACCTCCGAAAACAGCTCATATTCAAGCGATACAAGCCTTTCCTCGGCACCGAGTATCATATTTTCAAACTCTTTAAGCTCCGGAGTTATATATCTCTCCGCATTTGAGAGTGTTTGCTTCCTCACCCAGTTTTCCGGCACAAGTGATTTGTTGGAGTTGGTTACCTCTATGTAGTAGCCGAAAACTCTGTTATACTTGATTTTAAGGTTTTTTATGCCCGTATTTTCTCTTTCCTTTTCCTCAAGCTCCGCAACTAAAGTTTTTCCTTCGGTACCCGCTCTTCTTAAATTGTCAATTTCCTCGTTATAGCCTTTTTTTATAATTCCTCCCTCTCTTACGGAAACCGGCGGTTCATCGACTATCGCGGATGTTATAAGTGTATATAAATCCTTCAAAGGATCAAGATTCTTGTAAAAGTTCTCTAAAAGCTCAGATTTAAAATCACTTAGTTGCTCTTTTACCGACGGAAGAAGTTTTAATGATGATGAAAAAGCCAATAAATCTCTCGGATTTGCGGTTTTATAACAAATTTTCGTTAAAAGTCTTTCTATATCATAAACAGGGTTGAGATATTCTCTTATTTCCTCACGGGTTATTACATTTTCGTTAAATTCTTCTATAGCCTCAAGTCTCGTTTCAATAAGCGCCTTGTCTATAAGCGGCTGCTCTATATAGCTTCTTAAAAGCCTTGCGCCCATGGCTGTCTTGGTTTTGTCAAGCACCCAAAGAAGTGAGCCTCTCTTATTCTTATCTCTTAAAGTTTCGGTAAGCTCAAGGTTGCGTCTTGTAGAAGCATCTATAAGCATGAATTTGCCGTTAAAATAAGGCTTAAGTTCTATGATTTGGGAAAGCTCGTTTTTCTGGGTCTCGTACAGATAATTCATAACCATACCGGCGGCGTTTACGGCAAGCGCAAGGTCAGATAAGCCTAACCCGTTTATAGAATTTACCTTGAAATGTTTTTTAAGCACAGCTTCGGAAACTTCAGTTTCATAATAATTTCCTGAAAGTGTTGTTACTGAAATATTCAGTTTTCTTATACTGTCATCTTCCAAAAGCCCCGACATAATAAAGCCGTTGTTGCACACTATTTCTGACGGCTCAAACTTGCTTATTTCATCAGAAATTTCCTTCCTCCCCTTAAGCTCCGTAACAGAAAATTCTCCGGTAGATACATCCGTAATCGCTACACCGTAACTTTCATCCGCAGCTATTATTCCCATGAGAAAATTGTTCTTAGAATCTTCAAGAGCCGCGGTATCAAGATTTGTGCCGGGAGTAACTATCCTTATCACATCACGCCTTACTATTCCTTTGGCAAGCTTCGGATCCTCAACCTGCTCGCAGATGGCAACCTTATACCCCGCCGCCACCAGCTTATTAAGGTAAGGCTCCACAGCATGAAAAGGAACACCGCACATAGGCGCTCTCTCCGGTGTTCCGCAGTTTTTTCCGGTTAGAGTTATTTCAAGCACTCTTGAGGCTGTAAGCGCGTCGTCATAAAACATCTCATAAAAGTCACCTATTCTGTAAAAAAGAATAGCATCCTTATAATTTTCTTTTATTTCAAGATATTGTCGCATCATAGGAGTGAGCGCTTCAATTTCCATTTTATTCCCCTTAAATCAATTTATAAAATAACTGCCGCAAGGAAACGGTACAAATCCGTTTAATGCGACAGCTTAAATCCATGCAGTTCTTAAAGCATATAGACAAGCTCGCCTATCAATGCGGTAATTACTACAGAAGTATATCACTTAATCCCAACTAAGTGTTGTGTGCTCCGTTTTTTTATCTCTTAAAAGAAGTTCGGTTACAGCTTCCTTCGGATTCTTACCTTCAAATAAGACTTCGTTCATCTTCTCCACTATCGGCATATCCACATCATATTTTTTTGAGAGCTTAAGTGCCGCCTTTGCGGAATATACACCTTCTACAACCTGTCCCACCTCTTTCATAGCCTCGTCGGCCGTCTTTCCTTTTCCGATAAGAAAGCCCGCATTATGATTTCGGCTGTGTGTACTGCAACAGGTTACAATTAAATCACCTATCCCCGAAAGCCCTGCAAAGGTTTCAAGCTTACCTCCAAGCTTAATTCCGAGCCTGCCTATCTCTGAAATTCCTCTTGTGATAAGTGCCGCCTTTGAATTGTCGCCATAACCCAAACCGTCAATAACTCCTGCGGCAAGCGCTATAACGTTTTTAAGAGAACCCCCAAGCTCTATTCCTGTAACATCCGGACTTGTATATACTCTGAATCTTTCCGTCATAAAAGCATCTTGTATAAAGCACGCCGTTTTTTCGGTAAAAGCTCCCACTACAGCTGTAGTAGGCATGCCTGTCGACACTTCTTCCGCATGACTTGGTCCTGAAAGCACGGCTATATCACCTTTATCTTCGTTATCCTTAATAAACTCGCTCTCTATTACTTCTACAAGAGTGTTAAGACTCTCCTCCTCTATTCCTTTAGCTACATTTACTACAGGAATTTTCCTGTCTATAAACGGAGCCGCCTTCGCCGCGGTAGCTCTTACAAAAGGTGACGCAACTGCAAAAACGATTAAATCTTTATTTTCACAAACTTCTTTTAAATCATCAGTAATACTTATTTCCTCAGGGATTTTTATTCCCGGAAGTCTTTTTGAAAGAGTTCTGAATTTTAATATTTCTTCTCTTTCAGCCTCAACGGCGGACCACAGCGTAACTTTATGTCCGTTTTTGTCAAGCAGGATAGCAAGCGCCGTACCCCAGCTTCCCGCTCCCAATACTCCTATATTAAGGTTCATTATCTACCTCCGTTACTTCTTTTTGCTGCCGAAACGGTTTTCCGTGCCGTTTAAGAGTCTTTTAATATTCGCCCTGTGCCTTATGATTCCTAACACTGCGTATAATGCGGAAATTCCTACAAAAGCCCATTTTCCCGGGTAAAAAAAGTATATTGTAACAGGTATTGCGATAAGCCCTATTATTGAGCCTAACGAAACATATTTCGTAATAATTACGACAGCTATAAAAACTCCTAACGGTATCATAGTCATCGGAGCGTTAAACATAAGAAAAGCTCCGCCGGTGGCGGCTATCCCTTTTCCTCCCTTAAAGCCTAAAGTCGCCGGAAAATTATGACCTGTTACCACTCCCAAACCGCATAAAAGCACATAATAATTCGTACCGAAAAAACCGTATATATCTCCTGCAAGTCCCGGATAAAGCAGATATCTTACTATCAGGCACGGAATAAATACCTTTAAGATATCTCCTAAAAGAGTCGGCAGTCCTCCTCTTAAAAAGCCCATGGTTCTGAGAGCGTTTGTAGAGCCTATATTTCCGCTTCCCTCTTTTTTAATATCGACTTTGTTTAATTTACCCACTATATAGCCGGTTGAAAAATTTCCGAAAAAATATCCCAAAGCAATAACAATAAGTGTTTCCATCAAAAACCTCATTTAATGAATTTTCATCTCATCGTCGGCATTACGTTCTCTTATAATAAATCTCATAGGCGTGCCGTTAAAACCGAAAGCCTCTCTAAGCTTATTTTCTATGTATCTCGTGTAAGAATAATGCATGAGCTTCCTGCTGTTTACAAACAAAATAAAGGTCGGCGGTTTGACTGAAACCTCGGTAATATAAAATATCTTAAGTCTTCTGCCTTTATCCGTAGGAGGCTGCTGCATAGCCACCGCCTCGGAAAGTATGTCGTTTAATACACCTGTAGAAACTCTTAAAGCATGGAACTGTATTATGGTGTCTATTACATCAAAAAGTTTGTTTAATCTCTGTCCGCTTACCGCGGACACAAATAAGAATTCGGCATAAGGCATGAAAGCAAGCACTTCTTTAAGCTTAGCCGTATATTCGTTCATTGTCTTATTGTTCTTTTCGATAAGATCCCATTTATTTACGGCTATTATAACCCCCTTGCCTCTTTCATGAGCAATTCCGGCTATTTTAGCATCCTGCTCGGTAACACCCTCTTTCGCGTCGATCACCACGATTACAATATCCGCTCTTTCCACAGCGGATACCGTCCTTACTATACTGTAATATTCTATATCCTCTTTTATACGGCTTTTTCTCCTGATTCCCGCCGTGTCTATCATGATATAATCTTTTCCGTTTCGTATTACTCTCGTGTCAATCGCATCCCTTGTAGTACCTGCAACGTCGGAAACAATTACCCTGTTTTCACCGAGGAGTTTATTTATAATGGAAGATTTACCTACGTTGGGTTTTCCTACTATAGCTATTTTAGGTGTGTCATCATCTTCATATTCTGCCGTATTTTCAGGAAAATGCGCTATTACCTCATCAAGCATATCACCTATTCCGGTCTGATTTACGGAAGAAACGGGAATAGGATCGCCGAGTCCTAAATTGTAAAACTCATATACTTCAAGCTGCTGTTTTACGGGATTGTCAACCTTATTTACAACTAAAATTATGGGTTTTCCGGATTTCCTGAGCATTGCGGCAACCTGACCGTCCGAATCTACAAGCCCGGTTTTTAAATCCGTCATAAAGATTATCACGTCCGCGGTTTCTATAGCTATCTCCGCCTGCTCTCTCATATTCGCAAGCATCATATCGCTCGTGCCCGGTTCAATGCCTCCGGTGTCGATAAGGGTAAAGCCCTTGTTAAGCCATTCCGCGTCCGCGTATATCCTGTCTCTTGTAACTCCCGGAGTATCTTTTACTATGGAAATATTGCTTCCCACCAATTTATTAAACAGGGTAGACTTACCTACATTCGGTCTACCCACTATAGCGACTATCGGTTTCAATTTTCACCTCAAATTTCTTAATTATATGTCTTAATTGGAGACTTCACATAAAACTCACTTTACGATTTTACAATACGACAGAAGTTTTGTAAAGGTTTGGAGAATTCAACTTTCCATATTTTTTCATAAACACCGCATAAAATCAGTACTTAATAGCATACAGCGTGAATAAAACGGTGTATAAATGAAAAGATTGGAAAAATTAAATTTAAAGAGCTTTAAAATACCCCGTCATAAAAGAAAACGGGGTAAAATCATCATTTTTTATCTGTTAATACTTGTTATGGACCTTCTCCGCAAAACACAATTTATCTTTAATTTCTATCTTTCTTCCGTCATCAAGTACAGCCGTACCGCTAATTTTACCGAATACCTGATGCTGATCTGAGCAAATG
>CAUUHV010000030.1:0-27879 GCA_963545085.1 uncultured Catonella sp.
ATCAAGCTTGGCGCTTCTGTCGATAACAGGAACAAAGTCCATCTCAAATCTTCCGTCGGAGGATGTAAATTTCCATTTTTTCATGTAATCAGGCGTGTCCATACTGCCTCCTCCTCCGGGTTTCACCTCGATACCTTTATCTTTTATCGGATTAGGTCCGTTATCACCGGGTATTACAAACATTACATCATCAAGCTTATGTCCGACACCGTCCAGAAACAGAATATTTTCACTTGCCGCCGTCGTATTGCCGAAACCGTAGCCTATATTAAAACCGAAACTGTGTCCGTCCATATCGCAGTTACAGTTCCCCCAGTACCATGTGTTGTCGTAAGTCCAGACACCGCGCCCCCAGTCAAGAGTGCCGAAATCGGTCTGAGGGTTGAAAGTATAAATTTTTCCGTCAAATTCTACGCTTCCGGAAGCCCTCATGCAGTTTATTTTCTGATTATAATAAAATGTCTTCTTTTTACTCCATGGTGTGGCAATTACCATGGTATCGGTTTCAGGCTCGTCAAGAACTATGTCGCATTTAAAATGCTTTTTGTTATAAAAGTTTTTAAAATCACAGGTAAGATGTCTTTTCCTTCCTTTTCCCGAAAAATTATCCGAAAGCTCAAAAGACAATGTCAATCTTTTATCTTTGTAAAAGCAGTTTCCCGAAGCGGTGGTTTCCGGCATTTTAAGCTTTCCCAAAGGGAACATATTTAAAATCGTTTCCGTATGCTCGAACGGCTTATCCGTAAATTTAAGAAAAGTCACGGACTGCAAGCCTATATATCCGTCATCGGACAATGTGAGCGCCACTCCGAAATTCTTATTTAATATAAGATAATAATCCCATTCCTTAATTCTTAATGCCGACGCCTTGATATCGGATCTTCTATACCTCTGGAGCTGCTTTCTTGCCCATCCGGGCTCTGCAAGTTCTCCGTTTAAGTTCAACAAATTTTGAGGCTTTGTAACTTCATGATTTCTCATAGAGTATTACCTCCTGTATAAATCGCGGAATTTCTTATAATTTATTCTACTATATAACAATATGGGTATCAAAAATGTAAAAAGTACCAATCCGATAAAGATTGATACTTAACCCCTCAAACCGCCATCTCATATATCTTCCTTATATCATTTTCATCAAGCACCTTTATTGTGCCTATACTTCTGCTATAACCAAAAGTACACTCTCTTACCATATTTTCTATTTCTTCAGCGGACGGTTTATGACCTAAAAGCTCCGTAAGAGTTAGGGGCATTCCTATTTCTTTAAAAAATTTCTCAGTCCTTGCTATTCCCGAAAGCGCCGTCTCTTTATCATTTTCAGTTAAAATTCCGAATACCCTTCTTCCGTAATCCGCAAATCTTTTGATGTCCGCGGACATCACATATCTTGCCCATGTCCCCCATACCGCTGTAAGCGTGGCTCCGTGAGTAGAGTCGTAAATAGCTGAAATTGTCATTCCAAGCTGATGACATGCCCAGTCACCGTCTCTTGCAGTATCACCCTTTGCACCGAGCCCCGTAAGCCCTATATGCGAAACGCTTCCCGACCACATAATCTCGCTCATCGCCTCATAGTCCTTAGGATTTTTACAACCTATAACACCGTATTTTATAATATTTCGCATAAGCCCCAAGGCGATTTCGTCGGTTAAATGATTTCCCTGAATATTCGTAAAAAATCTCTCCGACGTATGCATGAATATATCCGCCGCGCCCGCTCCGATTTGCCATTTCGGAAGTGTCATTGTAAGCTCCGGGTTCATAATCGTAAATTTAGGACGGTTAAATTCCGTAGTAATACCTCGCTTAGTATGATTTTTCACTTCATCATTCGTTATAACCGAGGAATTACTGGTTTCACTTCCCGCCGCCGATATCGTAAGCACCGAGCCTATACCCAAACTATTTTTTACTGTATTTTTTCTTGCCCAATAATCCCACACATCGGTACCCGGATTCGCTGTTCCGTGTGCTACCGCCTTTGCCGTATCAATGACGCTGCCGCCTCCTACAGCAAGCACAAAATCAGCCTTAAAGCTTATCGCCGCTTTTATTATTTCTCTTACCTTTGATAAGACGGGATTCGGAATTACACCGCCCTCGGAAATAAAATCAAGTCCGTTTTCAGTTAAATTTTCTTCTATACGTTTAAGAAGCCCGTTTTCAATTACGGATTTTCCGCCGTACACAATTATGATCCTGCTTCCGCCGTTTTCCTTGATAAGCTCCGCCGTTCTTTCTTCCGTATCTTTTCCGAAAACTATTTTTGTAGGTGAACAATACTCGAATTTTAACATGGCATTCTCCGTTCCATCGTTTTTTAATAATTACATAGTCAATTTTCTGATTATAATTTTAGGCTGAAGCAAAAAGATACCTCTGTTATGAATTTCAAATTTTATAACCGGAGCATATCACCCGCTTTAATATAAGTCAAGGTTATAAAGCCCTTAAGTTTTCGTGTTTTTTATAAATATGGTTTAACCATGCTGCTTATAAGCTGTGTTACATAAACAAATAATTTAATGGAAATAAGTATATTTTAGCCGATAGAGCCGTATTTAAATGAAAAAACGCGGAAACTTAAGTATAAAGCTGCATAAAACGGTAAGATACCCCGTTACAAAAAGCGGAGTATCCTGATTACCTTATTATATCCTCTACAGATTCAGATATCCTGCTCCAGTCATTTAACGCCTCAATGAGTCCATTTTTACCCATTTCGGTAATTTTATAATATTTGCGAGGCGGTCCGTCAGACTTTTCTCCCATATAACACTCCAACGCCCTTTCTTTTTGTAAGCGGCGTAAAATAGCATAAAAAGTACTTTCCGCCACATCAGGAAAATGAGGCTGTATCGTTTTCATTATGTCATACCCGTAAAAATCTTTCTTTGAAATAAGATATAATATACACATCTCAATCACACCTTTTTTCATTTGAGCATCCATTTATCTTCTTCCTTTTCTTTTCAATCCGTTTATAAAAAACGCAAAAATGATTGCAGTCAAAATACCTGTTATATACGGCAGTCCGAGTATAAAAAGAATATAAAACGGAATATCCGGCTCCGACCAATTATGATAAAACCGATAAAATAAAAATGCCGAATAAAACGCTCCGCCCGCATGACAGATAAGAGGATAATATCCCGCGTCTTTATAAATAAAATAATATACTCCGGATAAAGTCATTATTAAAAAGCAAATTAACGAACCGTATAACACAAACAACATGAAAGCCGTATTCGGAATTACGCCTTTTATCGCATTTTTAACTGTTATAAAATGATAACAGGCAGTTAAAGCCGCCGCAAAAAACGTTATGATATTAAATACAGCTATATTTTTATACTTTTTGCGGTTCGTTTCCATGTACGAAGGCAGGGAATTTATCCCTCCGCCCGCCAAAAACCATAATACGCTTCCCGATATAACGGGAAGCAAAGCCTCCAAGTTAACTGAAGGAGCGCAAAGCAGTGCCAAATTAACCCAAACAAGTAAAAATAAGAAAATCGATCTTATAATTATCTGTTTTGCAAAAAATGACGTTCCCCCTTTTTCTGTAAGCTCCAAAGCCAATTCTTTCGGAGTGCCGAAATTCTCGCATAACTCCTCCTCAGACTTTCCCTCTTTTAATCCCGTTTCAAAAAACGATTTGTATTCAGCCAATATTTCTTCCGTTTCACGCCTGTTTTTTCTGAAAGCAAGATTTCTTCTAAGCTTTCTTAAATATTCGTCCATCTTCATAGCCGTTTCCTCCTTGGTGAGTTCATTATACCTCACTACTGTTTATTGGTCAATAGTTGATTAAATAGTAGCTGAATTATTTTATAAAACCGTGCCTACAAACCGCCTTATATTTTTTAACGATAATCTTTCTCTATATATAAAATGTCTATATATTTTTTCTATTTTATTTCAAAATTGTGCTTTTATTATAAATATTCGTGTGTTATAATGATGAATGTGAAATTATTAACTAACTGAAAGGAGATTTTGTTATGAAGGGTTATGCAATGCTTAAAATCGGCGAGTCGGGTTGGATAGAGAAAGAAAGACCTAAATGCGGTCCTCTCGACGCTATATGTAAACCTCTCGCTCTCGCTATCTGTACTTCCGATGTTCATACCTTATGGGAAGGCGCTATCGGCGACAGACACAATATGATTTTAGGTCATGAAGGCTGCGCGGAGGTTGTTGAAGTCGGTGAGCTTGTTAAGGATTTCAAACCGGGCGACAGAGTTTTAGTTCCCGCTATTACTCCTGACTGGAATTCTCTGGAAGCTCAGGCGGGATTTTCCATGCACTCCGGCGGAATGCTCGCAGGTTGGAAATTCTCCAACTTCAAAGACGGTGTGTTCTCCGAGTTCTTCCATGTAAATGACGCCGACGGAAACTTAGCTTTGCTTCCTGACAATATAAATACAGTTGACGCTTGTATGCTTTCCGATATGGTTCCTACCGGTTTCCACGGAGCTGAGCTCGCGGATGTACAGTACGGAGATTCCGTTCTTGTTATAGGTATCGGACCTGTAGGTCTTATGTCCGTAGCCGGTGCCAACCTTCGCGGCGCTTCAAGAATTATCGCTGTAGGAACGAGACCTGTATGTGTTGAGGCTGCAAAGGGATACGGCGCTACAGATTTTATCAGCTATAAGAACGGTGATATCGACAAACAGGTTCTTGAGCTTACGGGCGGCAAGGGAGTTGATAAAGTAATTATTGCCGGCGGCGGAGTTGAGACCTTCTCACCTGCGGTTAAGTGCCTTAAGCCGGGTGGAAAAATCGGAAATGTAAACTATCTCGGATCCGGAGAGAATATTGACATTCCTCGTACGGAATGGGGCGTAGGTATGGGACATAAGCTCATTAACGGCGGTCTTATGCCTGGCGGAAGACTTCGTATGGAGAAGCTCTCCTCTCTCGTTTCAGCAGGAAAGCTTGATCTTAAGCCTCTTTCAACTCATGTATTTGAAGGCTGGGATCATATCGAAGAAGCTCTCTTCCTTATGAGAGATAAGCCTGCGGATCTTATTAAGCCTGTTATCAAGATTGCAGACTGATAGATACAAATGAAAATACTTATAATTTCAGGGTTTTTAGGCGCAGGTAAAACAACCTTCATCAAAGAACTCTCGAAACGTACCGGAAAAGAAATTGCCATACTCGAAAATGAGTATGGCAGTTCCGGTATTGACGGGGATATTCTTAAAGCTTCCACCGAAAAAGTAAATATTTGGGAGCTTACCGAAGGTTGTATATGCTGCTCCGTTAAAGGAGATTTCTCCGCTTCAGTCCTTACTATAGCCAATACTGTAAATCCCGATTATCTTGTTATTGAGCCTACAGGCGTCGCGATGCTTAGTAATCTGATAGTCAATCTTAAACAGATAGAGTATGAGCATATAAGGCTCATGGCTCCGATTGCGGTAGTTGATGCTTTAAGCATAGACAGGTATAAAAACGAGTTTCCGGAAATTTTTGAAAATCAGGTGAGATACGCCAAAACTGTTGTATTATCAAAATCCGAAAATCTTAATACTTTTGAAAAAGAGCGTATTAAAAATGAAATATCGGAGATAAATAATGACTGCTCTTTCATACCCGAGCATTATACTACTCTGCCGGAAACCTGGTGGGAGTCTTTGATGAGCGAATATCTTGACGGTACCAAGGTCATTCCTCCTAAGACCGAAGACGATATAACTCTTGACACCTTCTCTATTGAAGGCGTTTCCATAAGGTCTATGAATGATTTCATTATTTTCATGGAAAATCTTATAAGAGGCTTTTACGGAAATGTAATAAGAGCTAAGGGTAATTTCAGTATAAGAAATATAAAAGTACGCTTCGATCTTGCCGACAGCAGATATATGATATCGGTAAGTGAAGATGAGGAGGTTTCCGATAAAGCTGTATTCATAGGACAGGAAATTAAAAAACAGAAAATAAGAGAAGTTTTTTTAGCTGCTTCAAAATATATTAAAATAGGCGCTGCTTTCAAAAAAGGATAATAAGGCTTAATATGACTGCTGTCCGGGGTTTATAAACGCCATGCGGCAGTCTTTTTATGCTATGAAATCAAAAGCGTTTTTAATATGAACCACTCTCTCATCGCCATATACGGCTATAACATCAAATCTGTACTTTGCATCAAAAGGAAGTTTATTTTCATAAAGATAAGAATAAAAGGTTTTACATATCCTTTTTTGTTTGATAAAATTTACCGCCGAAACAGGCTCTCCGTATTTTTCCGAGCTTCTGTATTTGACCTCCACCGCCACAAGGCAACCGTTCTTTTCCGCTATAATATCAATTTCTCCGACTCTTTTTCTGTAATTTCTTTCTTTTATTTCATAGCCCTTACTTCTAAGACAACCTGCTGCAATTTCTTCATACCTGTTTCCTATATTGCGTTTATTGCCTGTCATTTACAGCCCTTTCTTCTTCTCGGTAACAGCGGACTTGATTCTATCCATCTTATCCACAAAAAGAAGCACCTGAGCTACAACCTCATAAAGCTCCGGCGGTATATTTTCGCCTATATCAAGCTTCGACAAGGATTTCACAAGCTTTGCATCCTCATACTGAGGTATATCATTTTTCTTTGACTCAGCTATGATTTTTTCGGCAAGTACACCTTTTCCCGCCGCTATAACATAAGGCGCATCTTTGTTATTTACATCATAACCGAGAGCCACAGCCGTTTTTACATCTTTTTTCTTATCAGCCATATTTTTTCTTTCACCTCTTTATAGATGAACAAAGGTTTTTCTGTGAAGCGGGCATATACCGAATCTTCTCAGTCCCTCATAATGCTTGGCTGAGCCGTAGCCTTTATTTGAAGCAAAGTCATACATAGGATATGTTTTATGGACTTCCTCCATATACCTGTCACGCACAACTTTAGCCACTATGCTTGCCGCCGCTACCGAAATACTCTTTGCGTCACCGCGTACAATCGAAATCTGCCTTGTATCTATTCCGGGTATTTTCTGATTTCCGTCTACAAATATTATATCGGCATTAACAGTCAAAGAGGAAAGAGCTTTTTTCATAGCCTCAAAGGTTGCCTGCAAAATATTGATTCCATCTATTCTGTCATTATCCGAGCTTCCGAAGCCTACGCTTACAGCCGTACTCATTATGATATTGTAAAGTTCTTCTCTTTTAGCGGAAGTAAGCTTTTTTGAATCATTTATATAAGGAATTACGCAGTCTTTAGGAAGCACAACGGCTGCTGAAACTACCGGACCGGCAAGCGGTCCTCTTCCGACCTCATCTATGCCGCAGATATAGTCGAATTCGGCATATTTTTTCTCATAAATCCTCATCCCGTCCACTCTTTTAAGCTCTTTTTCATAATCTGAGAGCTTCTTTTTTGCCGATTTTACAAGCTTAATAACTCCTGCCCTTTCATCAGCGGCATACATCGCTATAAACTCGCCAAGCCCCTTTATGCCGCAGTTTGAAAATTCATTTTTTATTACAGTAATATTTTTCATTTAACAGCTCCGATTTTTGAAAAAGGCAATATTCTAAACCACGCCTTTCCGATAATTACACTCTCATGTACAGGTCCGACTTCTTCATAGCGTGAATCATAGCTTCCGTTTCTGTTATCACCGAGCACAAAATACTCACCTTCTCCCAATTTAACCCCTTCTTCAGCGGTTCCGGCGTATTCCATCAAATCTTTGCGTCTCGGATCGCTCACCAGTCTGATACCGTTTATATAAACCCTGCCTTTTATGATTCTTACGGTTTCCCCCGGAAGTCCTATTACTCTTTTAATATAAAGAGCACCTGTATTATAACTGAAAACTATAATATCAAAGCGCTTAGGCGGGGAATTTCTATACTGAAGCTTATCAAGCAAAAGCTTATCCGAATTTTCAAGTGTAGGGCTCATGGATGAGCCTATAACCACCGTTTCCTGAATCAAAAACGAGTTGACCGCTCTTGCCGTCACTATGGCAGCTACTATTATAAGCACAAAACGAAAAAAATATTTGGAAAAAGTTTCCGCCTCATTATATTTTTCTTTGCTTCCGCTGCCGAGAACAAGCTCCATTGCATCCGCATTCTCTTCCTTTACTGCCGTCCCTATATTAACGCGACTTATTTCTGACGGTGGCAACTCATCCTTTTTATAATAAGTATAAATATCGGAACAAAGCTCAAGGCTGTCCTCTATTTCTCTTTCTTTTGAAATTTCTTTCCTATCTTCCATCTGTTATATCACCGGCTTTTCAAGTGTTATTTTTCCCAATCTTCCGTTCTTAAAATCATCTAAAATAAGATAAGCCGCCTTATCCGTATCGGGCTCACCGCCTTTTTTTATAAGCGCCCTTCTTTCAGCAAGCTTTGTGAGAATTTTAATATTATTTTCCGATTCATCATTCACGTCATCTTTTTCAAGCCCATAAGTCTTATCTATAAGCCCTCCGTAATTCTTTTCAAGCTCGCTTATAAGCTTAATGGAAAGCTCTCTTTTTTCTATGACCTCATCTCTTATTGAGCCGATAAAGGCTAAATGCTCGGCTATGCTTTTATCCTCAAATTTTGGCCAAAGTATACCGGGAGTATCTAAAAGCTCGACCTGCTTATTAAGTCTTATCCACTGCTTGCCTTTTGTAACGCCCGGCTTGTTTCCCGTCTTTGTTACCGCTCTGCCCGCAAAAGAATTTATAAAGGTAGATTTTCCCACATTCGGAATACCGGCAACCATAGCTCTCACAGGGCGGTTAAGTATTCCTCTTTTTCTGTCTCTTTCCATTTTTTCTTTAGCCGCTTCATTTATTGCGGATTTAACATCCTTAACTCCGTTTCCCGAACGGGAGTTAAGTTTTACGGCGAGCATTCCTTTTTCTGCAAAAAATTTTATCCATCCCTCAGTAGCTCTGTCATCAGCCATATCAGCCTTATTTAAGAGGATTACCCTCGCTTTGTTTCCTGCAAGCTCATCTATATCCGGATTTCTCGAGCTTATCGGAATCCTTGCGTCAACAAGCTCTATAAAAACATCAATAAGCTTGATATCCTCCTTCATCTGTCTTACCGCTTTTGTCATATGACCCGGATACCAGTGTAAATCAGGCATTATTCTCCTCCTGTACGGTTTACCTTTCAGCTCTGTTAATAGAGTCCACAAACATGAACGGTTTTTCTACCGCAAGCGCCTCTCCTATAATTTCATTTTTAAGCACGTTTCCGGAGCTTGCAAACCTGCTGTCCTCACTTTCCTCTCTATTGTCTCCCAAAACAAAATATTCATTGTCATCAAGAGTAACGCCGTCCTCGGCAAGTCCTCCGTTTGTACTCTCTATAATGTTTACAACCTCTTTTTGCGGAATGTCGTTCACATATACCGTACCGTTTTTTATAATTATCGTTTCTCCCGGAAGTCCTATTACTCTTTTAATCTCAAAATAACTGTGTTCCTTATTGCTTCTTTTATATACGATTACATCGCCGCGTTCAGGTTGTTTAAACGCATAGGCAAATTTATTTACTATAAGCACCGTACCGTCATTAAGTGTAGGCATCATGGAATTTCCGGATACCTTGGTTTTATCAAATCCGTTTACGGCAATAAGATATGCCCCGCCTACAGCCAGTGTTATTTCAAGTGTCCATATTACAAGACTTTTTATTATCCTTTTGGTAAGAGGCGTAGCTTCTATATTTGTTTTTTTATGAAAATAATTCTTTCTTGCCATGGCTTCCTTTCATCGTTTTTTAAATTTCACACCTTATAATTTTACATTAAAAAAGGAACAACATCAAGCCTTCGTTTTTCTTGAAAAGCTGAAGTCGTTCCTTAATTAAAATCAAAATTCCGTCCACTTAATCAGCTTACAACCTCTTTAAGCTTAGCGGATTTTCCTACACGACCACGAAGGTACGTAAGCTTAGCACGTCTTACCTTACCGTGACGTACAACTTCTATTCTGTCGATGTTAGGTGAATGTACAGGCCATGTTCTCTCAACACCCACTCCGCCTGAAAGCTTTCTTACAGTAAAGGTCTCTCTTGAGCTTCCGCCCTGTCTTTTAAGCACAATTCCTTCAAAAACCTGAAGTCTTTCACGCTGACCTTCCTTTACCTTAGCATATACCTTAACGGTATCGCCGACTCTGAATTCGTCCACCTTCTCTTTAAGCTGGGCATTTTCAATTTCTCTGATAAGTTCGTTCATGATATACTCCTTTTTTCATGGATATTCTTAATGCGCTCACTATGAGGCAACAGAGGACTATCTATTTTTACAGACGATTAAGGTTACCATATTTGTTAAGAAAATGCAAGGAATTTTTTCAATTACAATTCTCTGATTTGTGCAAAAAAATTAAATTTCAAGCAACATTCAAAGTGCTAAATGTCGTTTTACGGAAAACTTCAATCTGTTATTGCATATAATGATTTTTAAGCATAAGCTCCTTTGAAATTTCCTTTAATCTATCTTCGGTAAGTTCATATTTTTTCTTAAACACATACACCGCTATCAAAAGTCCCGCTATCGGAAGTATAGTCATGGTTATCCTGAGCCCCATAAGCGAGCCTGCACCCGATACAGTTTCCGTAACCGTTTCACTTGTATCGCTGCTTATTCCGAAAACGGAAATACACGCAGCCGCCAAAAATGCCGAAACTCCGCTCGCAAGCTTTACGACGAAGGTCTGCATGGAAAATATTACAGCTTCATCGCGTCTGTGGTTCTTAAACTCGCCGTAATCCACGGTATTCGCCAAAAATATCGTAGTCAAAACGGTTAATATTCCGAATGCGGTAAAAACAAAGAAAGCCGGAATAAACAGCATATATACATTTTTAACTCCGCTTATCATTTGCATGAAAATGACTAAATAGCCGACAACGGCAAGTATAATACTTGTGTAGAATATTTTTATAGTGTTCATAAACTTTCTTAAAAGCGGAAACAGGGTCATCATCGAAAGGATTTGCATAGCGCCGCCGAAGGTATTAAAAAGGGTATATTTGTCAATCCATTTTTCGCCGCCGAAATCATATTTAAAAAAATAAATTAAAAGATTTGAGGTAATATAAAGCGAAGCGTTTATTAAAACTATGGTAACGGTTATCGTCATAGCCTGATCATTTTGTATAAGACTTTTAAACATATCCTTTACAGACGGAGAGTCTACATCTGCCGTGGATTTTTCCTTAATGAAAATGCAGGTAATCGAAATAAATATAATAAAAAGCAGGGCTATAATAAGCGCAAACAGCTTAAAACCCTCACGTTCGTCACCTCCGCCCAAGTAAATTACAGCCTTCATCGTGATAACCGTTATAACTGCGGCGCCTACTCCGGCACAGCTTCTTGCAAGCGCCGAAAGCCCTTCTCTGTCACTTCCTCCCGAAGTAAACGCAGGTATCATCGACCAATAAGGAATATCCATCATTGTATAGGTAACTCCCCAAAGTACATAAGCTGCAGCTGCGTATGCCACAAGTCCTTTTCCCGAAAATTCGGGCGGTACTGCAAACATAAAATAGAGTACCGCGGAGTTTAGAAAGGTGCCTATCATAAGCCACGGTCTGAATTTTCCACATTTTGTGCGGGTTTTTGCAACAATAATTCCCATTACGGGATCATTAAAAGCGTCGAAAATCCTTGCCGCAAGAAGAATTATACCCATGGCAAAAGCATTCACACCCAAAATATCCTGATAATAATAAAGTATATAGCTTGACGAAAGCATATATACCATATCCTTACCTACCGCGCCGAGTCCGTAAGCGGTTTTTTCTTTAAATGTCAGTTTCATCGGTCGCTCCTTCCGTCGTCGTTTAAAACTCGCTTCCGCCCTCTTCTTTAATATCCTTTTCGTTAAGTGCTATCGCTTTTATCGCCGCTTCAAGCCCCTTTACTATATTTTCAAGCGACATGGACGGCTTGTCGGGCTTATCAAGCACCTGCTCCGGTATGTAAGGCACGTGTACGAAACCGCCCTTAGCTCCGCGTCCTTCCTTCCTAAGTGTATAAAGCACACCGTACATAAGATGATTGCAAACATAAGTACCTGCTGTATTTGAAACATTAGCCGGTATTCCCGCCTTTTTTATCTCATTTACCATAGCTTTTATGGGTAAGGTTGAAAAATAAGCCGTCTCACCGTCCGCAAAAATAACCTCGTCTACGGGCTTATTTCCGACATTGTCCTCTATCCTCGCGTCATCTATATTTATAGCCGCTCTTTCCGGAGTAATGGCGCTTCTTCCTCCCGCCTGCCCTACACAGAGCACAAAATCCGGCTGCATTTCAGTTATTTTCTCGGATACTACATCGATAGAACGATTAAATTCAACGGGTACCGTAAGTTTAACTATGTCTATATACTCTATTCTGTCTTTAACAAGATTTACAGCCTCCAGAGCCGGATTTACGTTCTCTCCGCCAAAAGGCTCAAATGCCGTAAGTAAAAGTTTCATAAGAATCTCCATTCAGCCGCTTTCAATTTATCGAGATGAACAATAGTAAATTTCCCCGTAAAAGACAACGATAGGCTTTTATGCTGCGGAAATGATATTTTTTTCACGCAATTATATTTTTACTCCGGAAGCTTTGTTTTTTTAGGTAAAGTATGAGTTGTTAAATATTTCTCATACATCTCCGGACGTCTTTCCTTAGTTCTTCTTAAAGACTCCTCAAGCTTCCACTGCTCTATTTTTGCCTGATTTCCCGAAAGTAAAATTTCCGGCACTCTCATTCCTTCATAAATCTCAGGTCTTGTATACTGCGGATGCTCCAAAAGTCCGTCACCGAACGATTCACCCTCGGATGAAACGGAATTGTTAAGCACTCCCGGTATAAGCCTTGAAACGGCATCTATCATGATTACCGCAGGAAGCTCTCCGCCTGTAAGCACATAATCGCCTACAGAAATATAATCTGTGCATATAAGTTCAAGCGCCCTCTCGTCCACACCCTCATAATGCCCGCAAAGAAGTATAAGGCTTTCCTCTTTTGCGAATTCCTCGGCAATTCTTTGATTGAACACTTTCCCCTGCGGAGTAAGATATACGGTTCTCGGCTTTTTACCGCCAAGTTCATCACGGATGGCTTTGTGGCAACGATGTATAGGTTCCGCCTGCATAAGCATACCCGCTCCGCCGCTGTAACAGTAGTCATCCACCTTTTTATGCTTATTAAGGGTATAATCTCTTATATTTACGGGTTTTACATCTATAATTCCTTTATCTATCGCGCGCCCCAATATGCTTTCATTTACAATATTTTTAATCATATCCGGAAATAATGTCATAACGTAAAAAAACATTGAAATCCTCCAAAAAATTCAGTCAAGAAGCCCCGGCATAAGATATACTCTTATAAATCTCTCCGCTATATTTACTTCAAGAACGCAGTCCGGTATATAAGGCAGATAAAATTCCTTTAAGTCACTATGCGCCTTATTCGGTTTAACCTCAAGCACCTTATTCGCTCCCGTTTCTATAACGTCCGAAACCGTTCCGTATTCCTCTCCGTCATCCGTGATTATTTTACAGCCCAAAACGTCGGAAATATAGTATTCGCCTTCTTTTAAAGGCACGGCATCCTCTCTTGCGACAAGAAGATCCATTCCTCTATATTTTGAGATTTCATCTATTGAATCTATATCTTTAAGCTTTATTATTGCCATCTGTTTGAAAAATTTTACTCTTTCAACCTCAAGCTCTATAAGTCCGCTCCCTTTAATGGCGCCTTTCCCTGAAGCAAGGTCTATAAAAACTCTTTTAAGGAGTTTAAATCTGTTTATATCATCAGTTGTAGGATATACGTTTATTTCACCTTTTAAACCGTGCGGACGGGTAAGTACACCGACTCTGAAATAATTTTTCATAATTACCTCAATACTTTGTATATGTTTTTTATACAAGAAAAGGGAGGAAAATCCCTCCCGTAAGTCTTATCCGATCTCGATATTGACTCTCTTGTCTTCCCTTGCCGCAACAGACTTCACAACGGTTCTGATAGCCTTTGCTATTTTTCCCTGCTTGCCTATTACCTTACCCATGTCACTTTCCGAAACATGTAAAAGAAGGGTTATTTCACCGTTCTCCTCGGTTTCGGTAACAGTAACTTCACTTGGATTGTCGACAAGAGCTTCAGCAATTATTCTTACTAAATCCTTCATGATGCCTTCCTCCGGGTGCTTATTCGGTTATACCTGCCTTTTTTAACAGCTTGGCAACAACCTCTGTAGGCTTAGCACCGTTTGCGATCCACTTCTTTGCAGCCTCGGCATCAATATTGATAGCGCTCGGCTCCTTGTTAGGATCATAAGTACCTACCTGAGCGATAAAATTGCCGTGCTGAGCTCTTCTCTCATCAGCAACCACCACTCTATAGAAAGGGTTTTTCTTCTGTCCCATTCTCATTAACCTTATTTTTACCATTTCCTTCACCTCCTTGAAGTTATAAAAAATTTATCGTAAATGTACCGGATTTTAAAGCCGACACATAAACATCAAAGTCCGAAAGGCAGACCGAAACGTTTCTTGTTCCTGCCCTTCATCATACCGGACATCTGCTTCATCATCTTCTTCATCTGCTCAGTCTGTTTTACAAGCTTATTAACCTCGGCAATATCCACTCCCGCGCCTTTTGCAATCCTGTATTTTCTCTGAGGATTAAGCAGATTCGGGTTGGCTCTTTCCGCCTTTGTCATGGAGTAGATGATAGCTTTTACCCTGTCCATCGCGCCTTCATCCACAGCTGCGTCTCCAAGCTTGCCGGAGAGCTGCGACGGCATCATTCCGAGTATATCTTTAATACTTCCCAATTTCTGAATTTGCTCAAATTGAGTAAGCATATCGTTAAAATCAAATTCGGCTTTTTTAAATTTCTGCTCAAGCTCTTTTGATTTTTCTTTATCTATAGTGCTTTGAGCTTTATCTATGAGAGTTAAAATATCTCCCATACCAAGGATGCGGTTAGCCATTCTGTCCGGATAAAACGGCTCCAAATCTGTAAGCTTCTCTCCCATACCGGCATAAATAATCGGCTTTCCGGTAACCGCTCTTATCGAAAGCGCCGCTCCGCCTCTGGTATCGCCGTCAAGCTTTGTAAGCACCACTCCGTCAATCGTTATTTTATTATCAAAGGTTGAAGCTACGTTTACAGCTTCCTGTCCGGTCATTGCGTCTACAACAAGCAGAGTATCGGTAACTTCTACAGCTTCTTTCACAGCTACAAGCTCGTCCATCATCTCTTCATCAATCTGAAGTCTTCCGGCTGTATCAAGAAAAACCATGTTATAGTCGTTCGCCTTGGCATGCTCTATCGCCGCCTTCGCTATGTTTTCCGGTTTATGTCCGTCACCCATTGCAAATACGGGTACCCCGACCTTTTCTCCGTTTACCTGAAGCTGCTTTATAGCTGCGGGTCTGTAAACATCACAGGCGGCAAGCAAAGGCTTTCTCGTTCCTTTAAACTTTGCGGCAAGTTTTGCCGTAGTTGTAGTTTTACCGGCTCCCTGAAGCCCGCACATCATTATGACGGTTATTTCCTGAGTAGGTCTTAAGGTTAATTCTGTCTTTTCAGAGCCTAAGAGGTTTACCATTTCCTCATTTACTATCTTTACCACCATCTGTCCCGGAGTGAGAGAATTCATCACATCCTGACCTACGGCTCTTTCCTCTATAGTTTTAATAAAATTTTTAACTACTTTAAAATTGACGTCCGCCTCAAGTAAAGCGATTTTAACTTCTTTAAGGGCTGCCTTGACATCGGCTTCACTGAGCTTGCCCTTGCCTCTAAGATTTTTAAAAACCCTTGTCAGTTTTTCCGTCAAACTGTCAAATGCCATCCGCACACCCTCCTTTACCGTTTTCTGCCCCGCAAAATTTGGAATCAACCGAATACGGCTTCCAATTCATCAAGCATTTTATTTATCTTTTTTTTTAAATTCCCGTCGTTTTCAGAGGTTATAAGCCTTATATCCGAGGAAATCTTCTCTATTTGCTCCGCCTTTTCAATCAATTTAAGCTCTTTATCAAAATCTTCAAGCTGTTTTATGCTTCTTTTAAGATGGTCATGTACGCCCTGTCTTGACATTCCGACTTCTTCCGCTATCTCCGAAAGAGATAAATCATCGGAAATATAAGCCTCACATAGCCTTTTCCTGCTGTCTTTTAAAAGATCTCCGTAATAATCAAGAAGCTTCGCCACTCTTATCCGTTCTTCCAATACATCAATATTTTTATCCATATCTCTTTAATCAATCTGAATAAGTTTAAATCTTAGGTACGAAGGCATTTTAACAGTACATAAAACAGATGTCAAGTTTTTTTCTTGACATCTGTTTAAAAAAATCTTCCGCTGCAAAGAACAGTGCGTTGAAATTCTCCTTACGCCCCAAGAAGCGCGACATTTCATTTTATATAACTTTTAATAAATTCCTCCATTCCCGTTCTTATGCCGAATTTCTCCACGTAAGCCGGGCATGAAAGCTCTAAAAGTGTTATCGCCGAGCTTGCCTGATACCATTTAAAACCATTTTCCTCAGTATTGTCAAGGACTTCGTCAACGATTTTATCAAGTACCTCATGATTTTTATCATAATATTCCTTAAGATTCTTAAGACTCAAGCCCAACGAATTCATATCCTTAACCAAAGAATTTGAAAGCCTCGCGCTCTTATCAAGGTTAGGAAAATAATAATTGAGAAATACCTGAAGCGTGTCCATATTGACAACCTCCGCAGTATCGGGCTGCTCTGACATTGTGCTTTTTAATACTTCATTCCTGTAGTTTGTTATCTCCTGCCGTAATTCGTCAAACTGCTCATCCGCCATTTCAAGCTGAGCGCTTATACGGCTGAATTTCCTTTTGAATTTAGTAGGAATATCGTCGTCATTTTTATACTCAAGCTTATGCTCGATCTCCGCCCAGGTATGCATGAGATTGGTACGTACCTGTACTTCGGCTTTAAGCCCCGCAAGACCCTTATAATTAGGTACTGCAAGCCATTCATCTTTTATAGTTATCATATAATGCACGGAACGGTAGCCGAACTGATCGTCATCTAAGAGTTCCTCTTTGTCTTCCGTTTCTATTACGTTAAATTCCTTGTTTATCACGGCGGAAATTATTTCTATATCGCTTCTATAATAGCAGATTACCCTGATTCCGCATATATCCGCTATTTGCTCAAACGGTTTGTCAAAATGCTTTCTGTCCATCTTCTTCAAAAACGAATCGAAGGATTTTATCCTGTAGGTTATACCCATGTATTTTATGTCAGCTTCATCAAGCAGCATTTTAAGCGCGACTACCATGTTTTCAGCCAATTTTTCATAGCTTTTCACAAGTTCAAAGTATTGTTTTTTTATCTTATATATATCTCTTTTCATAAATCGTAAATCCCCTCATACAATAATATACTTATTTCCGCGGCGAACGAGCCGTTATATTTTTTAGAAACCTATTTTGAGCATTACTCTATTTTTTCCATTTAAGCAGAAATTTCGTAAGTTCTTTCATATTTTTCACAAAAACTTCACCGCCGTTTTCCGCAAGAAATTCCTTATCTCTGAAACCCCAAAGCACGGAAATACATGATAACCCCGCATTTTTTGCGGTCTCTATATCGACCTCGGAATCTCCTATATATATGCTGTTATCTTTCTTAGCGCCGATTTCTTCCATAGCCGCAAACAGCATATCCGAGGCGGGCTTCGGTTTTATGCCCGGTCTTTCCCCTATCGCCGTTTCCATCATTTCACCAAAATATTTTTCATCAAGCTCTTTAACCGCCGTATCTATCTTATTGGAAACGATGGCACATAAATATCCGTTTTCTTTCACGGTTTTAAGCATTTCCACAGTCCCCGAGTAAAGTCCGGTTTTTATCATGCAATGGTCTTTATAATAACTTCCCATCTCCTTATAAAGCTTATCTATAAGTAGAGTATCCGTAGAAAACTCTTTAGGAACCGCCCTTTCAACAAGCTTTCTTATTCCGTTTCCGACAAATCTTCTTATCTCATCGGTAGTCCTTTCCGGAAACCCGTTCTCTTTTAAAATATGGTTCATGGAATCCCTTAAATCCGCTAAAGTATCAAGTAAGGTTCCGTCCAAATCAAAAATAGCAAATCTTTTTTTCAAAATAATCTCTCCCGCGTAATATCCCAATTACTCATAATAAGCCCGATTTATTCCGGTAACAGGTTATACTTTATCTGCCGCTCCGTGAATAATCAGGTATCAGCATATATATATTCATTTTTCATATTTCCGTCAAAATCTTTCCATGTAAAACGCTTTTTTTCAAATATCATATAACCGTGATGACTGTTTTCTTTAGGAATTGACACGGAACCCGGGTTCATATATATATAATTTTCGTATTCCGCACATTTAGGCACATGGGTATGACCGCAAAGCAAAACATCGAGTTTATTAAGCTTAGGAGGGTTTTCCTCTCCGAAAATATGGCCGTGAGTAGCAAAAATATTTACTCCGTCTATATTCAGGTAGGCATAGTCCGCCATGCAAGGGAAATCAAGCACCATCTGATCGACCTCAGCCTCGCAGTTTCCTCTCACGCAGATAATAATTTCCTTTAGCGGATTTAAAAGGCTTATAACCTCTTTAGGAGCGTATTCTTTCGGTAAATCATTTCTCGGTCCGTGATAAAGAATGTCACCGAGCAAAAGCATTTTATCCGCCTTTTCACTCCTAAACGCCTCTATCATCTTTCTACAATAATAAGCCGACCCGTGTATATCCGAAGCTATAAACAATTTCATCTTTTATGCCCTTTCCGACTTTGTACGCTACATCCTGATTCAGATATATTTTATATTTTATGCGTTAAAAAATCAACTTCCTGTCGTGCTTGAGTTTTCGTATTTTTTCATAAATACGGCTTAACCGGGATGCCTAATCATATAAACATTTAAAACCCCCGCCACTCTAAGAATTATATATTTATCTTAGAAGTGCGAGGGTTGTTAAACTTATATCAAAATCTATATTCTCACATTACACCGGATAAGCTCCGTTAGCGGTATCGGCTACCGTGCTGTCAACCTTTGTCTGCTGAGCTTTGCGGTATTTGAAGAAATCAAGCGCAACCTGTGGGAAAAGTGCGTAAGAAAGCACATCCTCATCCTGTTGTTTCCATTCCTTAACTTCCTCTTCAAACTTTGCAAGCTGAGGCTCGATAAGATCCGCAGGTCTGCAGGTGATAGGAGTCTGATCTCCGATTGCCTTTTTCACAACCTCAGGATTGCAAGGCTTAACCGTAGCGCCGAATTCTCCTGAAAGAATTTTCTTGGACTCCTTGGTTATCATCTTATAACGCTCGCCCTGAAGCACGTTAAGAACCGCCTGAGTTCCTACTATCTGAGAAGAAGGTGTAACAAGAGGAGGCTCACCGAAATCCTTACGCACTCTCGGTATCTCCTTAAGCACTTCTTCGTACTTATCCTCAGCCTTAGCTTCTTTAAGCTGTGAAACAAGGTTTGAAAGCATTCCTCCCGGAACCTGATATAAAAGAGTCTTTATATCAACACCGAGTACCTTAGTATTCATAAGTCCGCTCGCAAGATATTTCTCACGAAGAGGACGGAAATAGTCCGCTATTTCCGCAAGCTTGTTCTGATCAAGACCCGTATCATACTCCGTTCCTCTGAACGCTTCAACCATAACCTCCGTAGCAGGCTGGCTTGTTCCCATCGCAAGAGGGCTGATAGCGGTATCAATTATATTCGCGCCCGCCTCAACCGACTTCATATAAGTCATTGCGGCAACACCCGAAGTATAGTGGGTATGCATATCAATAGGAAGCTTTGTTCCCTCACGAAGCGCCGTAACAAGCTTTGTAGCCTCCGTAGGAACCAAAAGTCCCGCCATATCCTTAATGCAGATGGAATCGGCTCCCATCTCCTCTATGGCTCTTGCTTTCTCTTTCCAGTATTCAAGAGTATAAGCATCACCTAAGGTATAAGAAAGAGCCACCTGCGCATGAGCGCCTTCCTTTTTAGCGGAAGTAACGGCTGTCTGAAGATTACGCAGGTCGTTAAGACAGTCAAAAATTCTTATTATATCAATTCCGTTTGAAACGGACTTTTTAACAAAATACTCAACAACATCATCCGAATAATGATTGTAGCCTAAGATATTCTGTCCTCTGAAAAGCATCTGAAGCTTTGTATTCTTAAATCCTTCACGAAGCTTACGAAGTCTTACCCAAGGATCTTCCTTGAGGAAACGAAGGCATGCGTCAAAAGTAGCACCGCCCCAGCACTCAACCGCGTGATAGCCTATTTTATCCATTTTATCAATAATAGGAAGCATCTCTTCCGTGGTCATTCTGGTAGCTATAAGAGACTGATGCGCGTCACGAAGCACGGTTTCAACTATCTTAACCGGCCTTTTCTCCTGTTCTGACATATATTGATCTCCTTACTTTATAATTAAAATCTGTTTTTACTTGACTCCGAATATAGCCATAAATACTCCGGCCGCAACCGCCGTACCTATAACTCCCGCAACATTAGGTCCCATTGCGTGCATGAGCAGGAAGTTTGTAGGATCCGCCTCACTTCCGACCTTCTGCGACACTCTCGCCGCCATAGGAACCGCCGAAACTCCGGCAGAACCGATAAGAGGATTTATCTTTCCTCCGGTAACCTTGCAAAGAAGCTTTCCGAAAAGCACACCTGTAGCCGTAGCGATTGCGAAAGCTATAAGACCGAGAGCGACAATTTTTAAAGTATCAAGCTTTAAGAACGCTTCCGCTGAAGTTGTAGCGCCTACTGAGGTTCCCAAAAGGATGACCACGATATACATAAGAGCGTTGCTTGCGGTTTCCTGAAGCTGTCTTACAACACCGCTCTCTCTGAAAAGGTTACCTAACATAAGCATACCTACAAGAGGAGCCGTAGTAGGAAGAATTACCGTAACAACTATGGTAACAACTATAGGGAAAAAGATTTTTTCAAGCTTACTTACCGGACGGAGCTGCTCCATCTTGATTTTTCTTTCTTTTTCGGTAGTAAGAAGCTTCATTATAGGAGGCTGGATAATAGGAACCAGCGACATATAAGAATAAGCGGCAACTGCGATAGGTCCCATGTAGTCCGTCTGTCCGAGCTTGCCGGCAAGGAAAATGGATGTAGGACCGTCAGCTCCTCCGATTATGGAAATAGCCGCGGCGGCTTTATCATTAAAGCCTAATAAAATAGCGAAGAAATAAGCCCCGAAAATACCGAACTGCGCAGCGGCACCCATTATAAAGCTTATAGGATTGGCAATAAGAGGACCGAAGTCGGTCATGGCTCCTACGCCTAAGAATATCAGACAAGGAAGCACACTCCATTCATCAAGCAGATAGAAATAATGAAGAAGTCCTCCGTCCTTCATGATATCCGGATAAATATTTACAAGCAGCATGCCGAAAGAAATAGGAACCAAAAGGAGAGGTTCATATCCTTTAGCTACCGCCAAGTACAGAAAAACCAGCGCAACAAAAATCATAAGGATATTTCCCCATGACATCGTGGCAAATGCCGTCTGTCCCGCAAGGTTTTCGAGCATATTCATAACATAGCTCATTACCGATTACCTCCGTTAAAATGTACTGTCATATTTTATTAGCCAAGTGAAGCTAAAATAGCGCCTGCCTCAACCTGCTCGCCGACAGCACAGGAAATAGAAGCAATAGTTCCGTCCTCAGGAGCAACTATATCATTTTCCATCTTCATAGCCTCAAGTACTATGATGACATCACCCTTCTTAACAGTCTGACCCGCATTAGCCTTAATAGCCAAAATCTTGCCCGGCATAGGTGCGTTTACCTTAACAGCTCCTGTTGCCGCTGCTGCAGCTTTAGGCGCTGCAGGTGCGGGTGCCGCCTTAGGCGCCGCTACAGGTGCTGCCTGTTTTACCACGGGAGCCGCTGCAGCCGACGCACCCTCCTCAACAGTAACTTCATAAGCTGTTCCGTTTACAGTAATTGTATAAGTTTTCATAATTATTTAAATCCTTTCATTTTTATATAGATATTATGCATTTTTCCACTGTGAAACATTTCTTCTCTTAATAGAACGTACCACGAGACCGTCAGCAGGCGCTTCCGCATTATCAGCCGTATATGCAGCAATTGCAGCTGTTATAACAGCTGTAAGCTCGTCAGCCTTAAGAACGGCATTATCAATTTGAACAGCCGGAGCGGGAACCGTTTCGGAAGTTTTCTGCTGTACCGGCGTTTCCGTTTTTTTCGTCAAAAACTTAGGAACAAGGCTTAGCGCTTTAATTACCAAGCTGATGAAAATAAGCACGGCAAATATAAACGCCATACCGAAAACGGTATTCAACGCCGCTCTTTCCATCTTCTCCGCAAGTCCTATAATTCTTTCAGAAGAAAAATTTACAAGCTGATAATCCTGGTCAAAATCAAAGTTTAAAAGCACTTCTCCGTTTTCACAGATTATAGTCTGACTAACTCTTATTAAGGTATCAAGTTCCTTAATATTCCCGCTATCCTTTTTAATCTCCTTAAAAGCTCCCGCTTCCTTTTGTATCGCAGCCTGACTTTCATATAATGTACGCTGCTCATCAGGGACTCCCTGCATATCGATATATGAGGAAAAATCCACATTTCCCCACTGCTCAGCCGCATTTTCTCCCATTTCAAGCATTCTGGCAGGATCATAATCAAACTTTTTTGTTTCCGTTTTAGCCTGTCCGCAGGCAGCAAGAAGCATCATACAGGAGAAAACGCTTAATACCGCTAATATCAGTCGTTTTTTCATTTTAATAGTTCCTCTCTTTAAACTGTACCGTGTTTCTTTGCCGGACGATTTTCTCTCTTTGTATATAACATCTCAAAAGCGTAAATAAGCTGCTTTCTTGTAGCTGAAGGCTCTATTATACTATCCACAAAACCTCTCTTAGCCGCCGAAACGGGGCTGTTCTGAAGATTTGCGTATTCATTTGCTTTTTCTGCCGCTGTAGCCGCATCCTTATCGGCATAGATAATTTCAGTCGCAAGCTTCGCGTCCATCATACCTATTTCCGCATCGCTCCACGCAAATACCATATCAGCGCCGATATGCTTCGAGTTCATAGTAAGATAAGCGCTTCCGTAAGCCTTTCCCACTATAACGTTTACCTTAGGAACGGTTGCGTTTGCAAAAGCTGCCGTAAGCATTGAAACCGCTCTTGCCACAGCTCTTTCCTCGTTCATGGCGGAAGCAAAGCCCGTTACATTGGTAAGTGTAAGGAGAGGGATTGAAAAAGCGTCACAGAAATTCACAAAATGAGCAGCCTTGTAAGCTCCCGCTGTAGTAAGTACGGAATCAAACTTTTTAACAGGCTTGAAATCTTCTCCCAAAAGCTCGGTACGGTTAGCTATCGCACCGACTACGGAGCCGTTAAGACGGATAAATCCGGTTACCATCTCCTTGGCGCACTCGCTCTTTAACTCAAGGAACCAGCCGTTATCGGAAATCTCACGAAGCGCTACCGTGCTGTCCTTGAGACTTGTGCCGAGACTTGCCACAATTCTGTTCAAATCATCGGTACATTCACCCACAACACCTGTATCCTCATTGTTTGAAGGAAGAGCCGAAATAAGCTCTCTCACCTTTAAAAGAGCGTCCGCATCATCTTCCGCCACTATATCGACGTTTCCCGCCTCAGCCTGGAAAGCTGCGCCGGCTGTATTACATTTAGCCGTATAATTTTCATCAACCGCATTAGGAGAATTTACAAAAAGCTTGGCATTCTCTTTAGTCATCACGGTAAAATCGCTTAAAGCCGCCGAAACGGCAGAACCGCCGCCGCAGGTACCGAGCACTGCGGTAACTGTAGGAATAACTCCGCTCGCAAGCGCCTGCCTTGCATAAATCTTTCCGAAAGCATCCAAAGCATCGGTAGCTTCCTGAAGTCTTAAACCGGCGCAATCCGTAATGGCAATTACAGGCACACCCACTTTTGTAGCCAAATCATAAACATTCACAATCTGTCTTGCGTGCATCTCGCCCATGGTGCCGTTAAGAGCGTCCTTGTCCTGGCTGTATACATAGACAAGATTTCCGTCCACCAAGCCGTAGCCCGCAATAACGCCGTCGCCGGGAACTTCTTTTTCACCGAGATTGAAATCGGTATTTCTTTTTGTGACAAGAGCGCCGATTTCAACAAAACTATTTTCGTCAAGCAGGGAAAGTATTCTGTCCCTGGCTGACAGTAACGCTGTACTGCTCATTCTAAGCCCTCCATTAACATGAGTTTATTTGCCCGTAAAACACGGACAGAAATCTATAGCATCGGATATTTTAATTCCGAATCATTCGTAAAACACCCTGTAAAATATCACGGTTAAGCCTAAAACTTAAATCGTACATCCCGCATGGCTTGAATAATTCCGGTTAATACAGAAAAACATCCAACTTACTGCCGATTATAAGTATAATAGTTTTATTAGAAAAGTACAAGAAAAAAAACGGCTTTTCGAAAGTTTATTTTTGTGAACATTTTTTGAGCATATTTCAGGATGTGGCAGGCGCAAATTTTACACCCGCTTTCATCACATTTAAAATTTAAAAAATCTCATTCAAGCGGCAGGGAATTTAAAACAAGCCTTCCGCCTTTATATTGGCTCCATACTACCTTGCCGTTAAAAAGTATAGGAGCTTCATCCGCTATCATAATGCCTTTTACAGTTTTGATTTCGGAAAGTCTGTTTCCGTTTTCATCGACAATCAGATATTGTAATACGCTTCTGTCATATTTATTTAATTTATTCCAAATAAGCATTACCCTTGTATCATCAAGCTTAACCATTTTAGGCGCAGTATAGGTAATTTCTTTGCCTTTGGTGCGGTCGGTATATTTATTTTCGGTTACTTCTAATGTGTTTTTATCAAGAGAATAAAGCACAACATCTCTGTAATCCTTATAAAATTCATCAGTTTTAATTTTCGAATAATCAAATCTGTTTACTCCGACAAGGACTTTATTTGCCGTATTTATGGCAGACCCGATTGATACTCCTGTCCAGTTATCTCCGGTTTCACCCGGAATATTTAATATTTCCTTTTTTCTTGACGGTGAGAACAGATCCATGTTTATAACGTAGAAGCCTCCTCCAGGCGCGGGCGAACCGATCTCGGGCTCCGCCTTCTCCGTCCTAAGCCAGCTTACTAAAATACTCCTCGGGTGTCCGTCACCATGGTCAACCGTTATAAATTCATTGCCGTCAGCCATTACAAATTGATTAAAGTCATGGCTGACATGGTTTCTCTGAAAAGCGCCTAAATCATCAGCGTTTATTAAGGACATGGTATCTTTATTAAAGGCTATTGTAAGTGAGCTCTGGTGTCCGTCATACCTTAATCTTGCAGTATGCACCAGTACGGTACTTCCTATTTCCGCGCATCTTAACGAGCCTACGCCGAACGGTCTTACTGTATAAGCTCCTTTTACTGAAAGCCTGCCCAATTCATTGAAATCTCTGTCATATTTAACTATCCTTATTACCTCTTTATTATCATTGTTTTTGTAATTGTAGTTTCCGAAAATAAGATAATTATATTCATTTCCTCTGTAAAATCCGCCGAATTCTTCTCCCTGATAGTCAAGGTTCTTTCCTGAAATTTTATTGCCGTCCTTGTCGTATCTTTCTATAATAACTTTGCTCTTTTTGTTATTTTCATCGTTTTCCCGGTTCTCAACTCTTACTAAGTTTCCGTCTTCTTCATACAGATAATTATCAGTAGGAGAAGCAAATTCAGAGTTTTCATTATATATACCCATTGAAGTATTATTATATACCTTATAACTTTCAATCGGTTTCCTGCCTGTTTTTAATTCCATCATATTTTCAGGCAGCTTTGTATATAACCAAAATTTTTTCTTTGATATATTTTTATCATGTATTAAATCAAGTTTTTCAGCAAGTTCATCAAAATCCACATACAAAACCGGGCATGCTTTTAAATATGAACCGGGGTCTGTCTTATCACTTTTAACCGTTACTTTATAACCTTTAACTGACGTCTTTTTACCATCAATATTAAATTTTATATTTTCAGGCTTTACGTAAATGCTTTTAGGAAAGTCAGTATACCAATTAGCATACCCAAAATCTTTACTTGTAGATACTTCTACTGACTTTTTACCTGTATTGACCTTGATTTTTGCCTCTTTAATTGTTCCCTCCAAACAGGCAAAAAAATCTTCCACATTTATATATAATTTATTACTCACACCGTCCGCATAGCAGTTAGTTTTAGTGTCATAAAAAGAATCATAATAATATCCGCTTCCTTCCACTACAGCCTTGAATTCCTTAAGCTTCTTAACTCCCGAACCTTTTTCTTTTGCGTAAGCCTCCCTTACGCCGGAATCATTCCATATTCCCGTTACTAAAACGTTTACTCCAAGCGCAATCACCGTTAACAGCACAAGCAGTTTTACATATTTTGTAAATTTCATATTATCCTCTTTCTTCCAAAATTTTCATATAAAATTCCTGCAGGCTAAGAGTACAGCATCTTGTCAGAAAAGAGTCCGGCAAAAAACCGAACTCTTTTTACAATATATATTTTCAATTATGTATGATACAGGTTTAAGCTCTGTTTAAAGCCCTCTATCAGAGAGCTGAATACACTTATTTGGTGTGAAAGCTCCGTAATTTGCTCTACATAAAGACTCACGCTGTTGTTAGCTTCACCGACCGCACTTGAATTTTCATCGGCAATCGCGGTAAGCATCTGAATATGTCCGAAAAGCTCGGAAATAACTTCAACCTCATCCTTAAGTCTCTGCGAAGTGGCGAACATAAGCACCGATACAGCCTGCAAATTATCATTCGAAGCCTGAGATGTCTCAACAGCGCTGTCAAGCGACTCATTCTCCGCGGCAAGAACCTGATACTGATTATCTATGCCCGATACAACCTCCTTCATATTGGATACAAAGCCTGTAAGATTCTGATTTATTTCTTCCACAGCTTTGTCCGTTTCCACGGAAAGTTTTCTTACTTCCTCGGCGACAACAGCAAAACCTTTTCCCGCTTCTCCCGCTCTTGCTGCTTCAATTGAGGCATTTAACGCAAGAAGGTTTATCTGATTCGCTATTCCCGAAACTATAGAAACAATCTGAACCATTTTATCCGCGTCACTTTGAAGCGCCGCGCTGTTTTCTCTGATGGTTCCGAGTCCTGAAAGTACTCCGTTTATTTCCGAAGCGGTTTTCTTTACTCCGTCAAAGCTTTCTTTGATACCGTCCATTGCGGATTCTATCTTAGTCTTATTGCTCTGACTTTCTTCAGAAATTTCCGTAATACCCCTTATACTCTCATTAAGAACATTTACCAGGCGTTCCGTTTCGCTTGCCTGTCTGCTCGTATCGTCGGTAACCTTTGCCAAAACATTTTTAATATCATCGGAGGTATTTTTCATGCTTCCCGAAATAGTTTCCAAAGAAGTATTGAAACTGTACATTTCATCAATAACCGCATTAAAATCTATAAAATCTTTCTGTACAATCCCCTTTATTTCCGAAATATTCGCCGCAAGAGTTTCATACTCGTCACTGCTGTCAAGTATCATGTGTGATATGAATTTTCGCCGTTTTAAATCATTAAGCTCCTCTTCGACTTCCCTAACCGGTCTTGCAAAAAGCATACCCAAAGCCGCTGAAACAATTCCTGAAATAAGGGTTATGCCTGCCTGCTTAAATCCGAAGCCTAAGAAACCGAAGGTGGAGGCTCCGACCGCAAGCATTGTAAAAAGAGCCGTTTTATAAGCTGTTTTCTTTATAAAACCTAACGAAAGAATTTTATTTATTTTATAGGTTTTCGTATAAGAAATAGGTTTTTCAAAGAT
>CAUUHV010000031.1:0-26937 GCA_963545085.1 uncultured Catonella sp.
AGCAACTTCAAAACCCTTATTTTATGGGCTTTTCAGTTGCTTTTGTCCGTTATTCAAACTCAATCGTCCCCGGTGGCTTCCCGGTCAAATCATACATTACTCTATTAACCCCGCGAACTTCATTTATAATCCTGCTTACAACCTTCTGTAATACCGCCCAAGGTATTTCGCTTGCTTCCGCAGTCATAAAATCTGTCGTATTTACCGCCCTTAACGCAACCGCATAATCATAAGTTCTTTCGTCACCCATTACACCTACGGAGCGCATATTGGTAAGAGCGGCGAAATACTGACCTATAGTTTTATCTAACCCTGCATTCGCTATTTCTTCCCTATAAATAGCATCGGCGTCCTGTACTATTCTTACTTTTTCGGCGGTGACTTCGCCGATTATTCTGATACCGAGGCCCGGACCCGGGAACGGCTGCCTGAAAACAAGGCGTTCAGGGATACCGAGTTCAAGCCCCACCCTTCTTACCTCATCTTTAAAAAGATTTCTTAAAGGCTCAATAATTTCTTTAAAATCCACATAATCCGGAAGTCCGCCTACGTTATGATGGGATTTTATTACTGCGGACTCACCGCCAAGGCCGCTTTCGACTACATCAGGGTAAATAGTTCCCTGCACAAGATAGTCAACCGTACCGATTTTCTTTGCTTCCTCCTCAAATACGCGGATAAATTCCTCACCTATTATTTTACGTTTAGCTTCAGGCTCGGTAACTCCTGCAAGTTTGCCGTAGAATCTCTCTTGTGCGTTTACCCTTATAAAATTAAGCTCATAACTGCCGTCAGAACCGAATACATCCTCAACCTCATCACCCTCATTTTTTCTTAAAAGTCCGTGATCCACAAATACACAGGTGAGCTGTTTTCCTACCGCTTTCGATAAAAGCACGGCCGCAACGGAAGAATCCACTCCGCCCGAAAGAGCACAAAGTACCCTGCCGTTTCCCACTTTTTTTCTTATTTCATTAACCGCATTGTCTACAAATGAAGACATCTTCCATAAACCTGCGCAACCGCAAATATTCAACACAAAATTTCCTAAAATCTCTTTTCCGTATTCGGTATGAAGCACTTCCGGATGAAACTGTATGGCGTAAAGTTTTTCCGACTCGTTCTCAGCTGCAGCCACAGGAGTGGATGCCGTGTGTGCTATGCTCCTAAATCCGGAAGCAAGCTTTGATATATAATCAAAATGGCTCATCCAAACGATTGATTTCTTAGGAATGTTTCTAAAAAGAGCGGAAGAATTATCAAAAACGGTTTCAGTTCTTCCATACTCTCTATTTTCGGCTTTTTCAACCTTTCCGCCCAAAACATGGGTCATAAGCTGCGCTCCGTAACAAAGTCCCAAAACAGGTATGCCCGTTTTGAAAAGCTCCTCCGTACAGGTCGCCGCTCCCTCTTTATATACACTGTTAGGTCCTCCTGTAAGAATTATTCCCTTAGGATTCATCGCCTTTATTTTATTTAATTCGGTTTTATAAGAATATATCTCACAATAAACGCCGCACTCTCTTACGCGCCTTGCGACAAGCTGATTGTACTGTCCTCCGAAGTCAATTACCACAACCAATTCCTGTTCCAATGCTTTCTCCTTTCGGTAGTGTTTTTAATATTTTGTATCTGATTTTAATATTTAAAACAAGAAGGACTATACCACAAAAAGCCTTATTTTTCAAGATTTTACACGCTTGAGTTTCCGTAAACGGCACTTACTTTAATCTTCCTCGTATAAAACAATAAAGCTTAACTATTTATTTTATGCTGCTTTGACAAATTACAAATGACTGAACTGTAACCAATATACCGAAAACTCATACTTCATTTTTAAGAACATATATATAAAAGCTGCTCACTTCAGTTATAAACACCCAAAATACCCCGCCTTACCGAAAATTTCCGCAAAACGGGGTAAATTGAAAATACGAGCATCTTAATATCCAAAACACTTATAGACGCTTTTTATTAAACTCATCTCACAAGCTCTCCAACCTTAGTGTCGGTTTCCATATCAAACGCAAATATCTTACTCTTTCCGCTCCCTGAGTATGCTCCGACCATATAGAAATATTTTCCTATGTAAAGACCTCTGATGTTATAATAGCCTTCGTTGTTTTCCGCAAAGTCATAGCTGAATCTCTCATAAAAACCCTTTTTCGGATTGTAACCGTAAACCGTGTATTTGTTGCCCCACATACTTTTACCGTTTTTATATGAATATGCATTTATGGAAAATCCTATAAGATTTTTCTCCGCATTTACCAAAATAGCGTTACGGTTATACTCCGCTTCGGAACCCGAGTCAAAACCTCCAAGTACCTTTCTTGTAAGCTCTTTTACATTTCCTATATCGTTTATATCAAACATGGATATCTTTAAACCTTTTGTTCCTCCGTACTTTTCATCAGCTTCCTGCCCTATTCCGAATAAAAGTCCTTTTCCGAAATCATGAAGATAAGTCGAAAATCCCGATACCTTAAGCATACTCTTTATCTCAGGCTTTGCAGGATCGCTTATATCCGCCGCAAACAGAGGATCCGTGTTTCTGAAAGTTACAAAATAAACTATATCTCCCATAAACTTCGCCGACTTTATCATCTCTCCCTTAGCCAAATCCTTTATTTTTCCCACCTGCTTTAGATCTTCGTCTAAAATGTACAGTCCGTTCGACCTTACCGTTTTATCATTATATATAAATCCTATATCTTCCAAGGCTTTATAAAGCAGATTATTAACAGCTCTTAAATCCTGATCCACAGTAGTTACTATTCTTAAAAATCCTTTATACTCGTCTACAGAATAATCATCTTTAACGGTTCCGTCTACTTCTCCGCCCGCCTTTACTTTTACAACTCCGTTATCATAAGAGTATGAGAAAATTTTTGTCTTTGATTTTCCCTTATCATAATAAAAATTTCCTTTTAAAAAATAAATATTATTTTCAGAAACATACAGATTATCGGCATAATCCATTACCGAAAATGATCCCGAAAGCTTTTCAGGATTTTTTATATTGATTGAAGATATAATTGTATAACCGTAATTTTCGGTATTTTCCGGTACATAAATATTTTCAGGCAAAACAGCTTTTCCGTCAACCTTAGGCGCCATTTCCCTATAATCGCTTTCCTTGTCCTTCGTATCTTCTTTTGCTTTTTTCTTTATGTCCTCATCCACATTTTCCTCTAACGGCATATAATCATAATATGTGTAATAATCATACCGTTTTTCCTGTGAAAACAGATAAATAATTCCGTCCTTCATTCTTGCCGCATTATATTCGCCGGTCTGATCATGCTTGCAGATAAATTTCGCATTCGCGGGATCCGATACATCATAAAACATTACGGTTGTATTATAATCTCTTGTATACCATGTTCTGTAATCTCTGTAATTATATATGTCTTCTCTGTCAGCTTCCTCATAAGTATTGCCTATTACCGCAAGTATATTTCCTTCAACAAACATATTTATAGCGTAAAAGCCTGCTCCCTTATCCTTAGGAAGCTCTACCCTCCCGGCGTAAACCGGATTTCCGTTATTCGCTCTTACTATTTCTATACAATAATCCTCTTTTCCCATATATTTCAAAGTATAAATATTTTTACCGTCCGTTTTTATTATATCCGACTCTTTTACCCCCTCGGTTCTTGCGTTGGTTTCAGAATAATCCCCTTTCGCCTTTTCGGATTCAGCCGTTTCTTCAGAAGGAACTTCAGTTGTTACAGCTCCATCCGCTGCAACATCCGCTCCTGTAAAGCCGCTAAGTTCTTCCTCGTATCTTTCTCTTTCTTTCACGTTCTTTTTGCCGTACTTTTCAAGAGCCTCAAAGATTTCCTTATAGGTCTTAAACTGCTTTATTCCCTTTACTTCCTTTGCCTTTATACTGCCGTTTTCAGTATTTTCGTTAATACGCGCTTTATTTCCTATTTTTAAAATCCCTGTATTACCCGCTCCTATCACTATAGCTATGGTTGCTGCCGCTGCCGCAAAGGTAGTAGCTATCCGTAAAATTTTACCGCTCATGTTATTCCTCCTTTTCTTTTCGTTTTCAGGATTGTTAAACTTTGTTTCCTCTATCCTTTTTTTTATATTTTCCGGACTTATACTCTCCGGAATAACAATGTCATATTCTTTAGCAAGCTGTTTCAGCTTTTCTTCTATCTGCGTATTCTCTCTATCTTCCATCACTTCCTCCTTTCACGCTTCCATATAAGCTGCAAGCTTTGCTAACGCCCTGCTTTTTCTTGATCTTACTGTAGTGTCCGTAATCCCCGTAATTTCTGAAATCTCTTTTGATTTATACCCTTCAAAAACTGAAAGACATATTATAAGTCTATCAGTGTCATCCAACTTCATCAGCAAATCCTTTATCTCAAGTCCTTCCACCATCCTTTTATTCGAAATACTCATGTCGGAAATTCCCATAACTTCCTCGTCATTTACAAAAGAAAGTTTTTTTGAAAGAGCATACTCCTTTAACTTCATTTTACACTTGTTTGAAAGTATTTTTATTATCCAGTACTTAAACAAGCCTTCATCTCTAAGGCTTTCCATTTCCGAAAAAGCCGCAAGAGCCGTATCGCCGACTATATCTTCGGCATCCTCTTTATTTTTCAACATATACAACGCAAGTCTGTACAAATCCTTTACCACACCTGCGTAAAGCCTTGTAAATACCTCCGTATCCCTTCTCATATTTTTCCTTCCATTTCGAAATGATATTCTTTTCGTTTATATAGTGTGTTTTTTTAACCGATTTGTTGCGTTGAAACCAAAAAAATTTTATCGTCAACAAAAACGGGAATACTTCAAATCTCTTAACCGAGATTATCCATATTCCCATTATAACCTTAAAAGCACATTTCGTACATAATAAGCGCTCCCGCCACCGCCGCGTTAAGCGACTCCGCTTTTCCCTCCATAGGAATCTTTATATATACATCGGAAAGTTTAGCCGTTTCTTCATTAAGCCCTCTTGCCTCATTTCCTATCATTACCGCCGATTTATCGCCGTAATCTATCTCCTTGTAACTTCTTGTGCCCTTCAAATGAGCCGCGTAAATCTTTACTCCTAAACGTTTCAGCTCCGATAAAGTTTTTTTCGTATCTTCCACATAAGTAAAAGGAAGCCTGAAAATAGAGCCCATAGTTGAACGAACCGTTTTAGGATTAAAAACATCCGCCGTCCCCCTGCTCATTATTATACCTGTCATTCCCGCTGCTTCCGCCGTCCGGAAAATAGTTCCCAAGTTGCCCGGATCGGCTATATCTTCCAAAAAAGCAAGCCTTATACTTCCTCTTTTCTCATATTTATCTCTCAAAAATTCTTCGTCCGTAAGTTCGTACTTCGGACATTTCACCACGGCGATAATACCCTGTGGCGTGACGGTTTCGGATATTTTCTTAAAAAGCTCTTCATTTACCAAATTAAGCTCTTTCGCATTTTTAAATCGAAAACCCTCCTCCGCACTCTTAAGCCTTTTATAAAAGCTCTCCGAAACAAAGATTTCCTCTGCAATATTTAATTCCACGGCTTCATTTACCATTTTTATACCTTCGACGGCAAATTTCCCGATTTCTTTACGCGCGGATGCTTTTTGCAACAGGTTTTTTAAAAGTTTTATCTTCCTGTTATCTTTTCCCGTTATCACATTTTCCATTACTTACCTGTAAAATCTTATTTATACTAATTTTCAGTTAGATCTGTTCGGTTTGAAATTTCTGTTATAAGAATTCTGGGGATTATTATTGTTGCCTGTATTATAACGAACACTGTTAGACACATTCTGTATACCGGTACCGACAGGTCTTGACATCGGCGGCTTTTCGCCGAACAGCTTATTTATATAGGCTATGGTATCTCTATTATTACTGTTTGATTTAAAAATCTTAATTATACTTTCAAGCCCCTCATCGGAATTTTTAGACGAAAGAGTACGCTTTATAATAAGATTCGCCTCCGCCTCTTCCTTTGTGAATAAAAGGTCATCTCTTCTTGTGCTTGATTTTTCAAGATCTATCGCAGGGAAAATTCTCTTTTCGGAAAGACTTCTGTCAAGTACAAGCTCCATATTTCCTGTTCCCTTAAATTCCTCAAATACCACATCGTCCATTCTGCTGCCCGTTTCAACCAAGGCGGTCGCAAGAATTGTAAGACTTCCTCCCTCTCTCATATTTCTGGCAGCTCCGAAAAACTTTTTAGGCATATGAAGAGCCGTAGGATCAAGACCTCCCGAAAGAGTACGTCCGCTTGAAGCCACAGTCAGGTTATAGGCTCTTGCAAGTCTCGTTATACTGTCAAGAAGTATAATAACATCCTGCTTATGTTCAACCAGCCTCTTCGCCCTTTCAATCACCATTTCCGAAACTCTTTTATGATTTTCCGGAGCTTCATCAAAGGTGGAATAGATAATTTCAACCTTGTCTCCCTTTATTGAGTCCTTCATATCCGTAACCTCTTCGGGTCTTTCGTCAATGAGCAGGATGAGTACATACATCTCCGGATTATTCTTTGTAAGTGCCGAGGCAATCTGCTTTAAGAGAGTCGTCTTACCTGCCTTTGGCTGCGAAACTATCATCCCTCTCTGACCTTTTCCGATAGGAGCTATTAGGTCTACCATACGCATAGCGACCACGTTATTGCCCTCAGTTTCGAGCCTTATTCTTTTATTAGGAAAAATAGGAGTCAATTCCTCAAACTTAGGTCGTTTCATTGCATCGGATACATGAAATCCGTTTACATACTTGATATAAAGAAGAGCTGAAAATTTCTCATTCATGCTCTTTATTCTGGTGTTTCCTATTATTATGTCACCGGTTTTAAGATTAAAACGCCTTATTTGAGCCGGCGAAACATATACGTCATTTTCTCCCGGAAGGTAATTATCACACCTTATAAAACCGTACCCCTCAGGCATAACCTCAAGAATACCTTCTTTAGTTTCACCCGAATCAAGAGAATTGATGTTGTCTCCGGACGGCTTTGTAATTTCACCCTTTGAGGCGCCGTCTTCGGTGCTTTCCTGCACATTCTGCCTGTTAATGTTGGAATTTGCCGCCGTTTCTTTAGCTTCCGTTTCTTTTTTATCATCGACTGCGCTTATAGCCGTTTTTTTCTCTTTAACAGCTTTAACCGTTTCTTCATGCTTCTTTTTTTTCTCGACGGTCTTAGCTGAAACGGGCTCATTTTTAGCTGTCACAGTTTTATATGAATCTTTTTCTGTCGTTTCGTTTTCAATTTTTGATAACGCATCTATAAGTTCAGCCTTACTCAGGGTTGTAGGACTCTTAACATGTTTTTCCTTAGCAAGTTTTCTCAACTCCAATATTGTCATTTTTTCATAATCCATCCACATGCTCTCCTTTATTATCGTATACCCGTCACATACTTTTTGTTAATTTTTCATGTCCTGTGAATAAAAGACTGAAACGTCTGATAGTAACATTAATTTTAGATGTGTTTTTAGCTGTTAATTATAAGTTACTCCTATCTAATATCATTGTCAATATAACATGCACGAAAATTTTTTAAGAAAATGTTTTTTTAAATCTTCAGCGAGCCGTTATCTCTCGGAGAAATTTCCTGTTCCGATTAGGGCGCGAGAGGTATTTGGCACCTGTTTATACAGGATTGCTACGAATTTTTATGCTTTTGACACTTGTGCGTTCATACATAAAAAAAGCGCCCATAAGTCAGAGACACTGCATGACCGACTTATGGGTGAAAGAAAATTCAATTTTTCTTGCCCTTTTTCCGCTTTGCGTCGCCTTTAATACTCTTTTTTAAAAGCTCCTCCGCCTTTTTAAGCTGCTTATCTTCAACAAGACTTCCTTCATCGTCAAAAACATTCTTAATCTTATACTGCGGTTTTATTCCTACACTGTTTATGCTCTCTCCCTTAGGAAGATAATATTTAAATGTGGTTATTTTAAGACCTCCGTTTATACGCCCGAAAATATCCTGGGATGTAAAAATCGACTGCGCCACTCCTTTACCGAAGCTCTTTTCTCCCACCGTCTTAGCAGCTTTGTTATCCGCCAATGCTCCCGTAAAAAGCTCGGAAGCGCTTGCAGAACCGCCGTTAATTAAAATGTATATAGGCACCTTTACCGTTTTATCTATCTCTCCCGATGCGTCCTCAGCCGGAAAATCTTCTCTCTGTCCGCTCTTATACTCATATCCGAAAATAATTTTCCCGGCTTCAAGTACCCTGTTTGCCATATTATAAGCGGAATCCACGGCTCCGCCTCCATTATTTCGTAAATCTATGATAAGTCCCTTCATTCCCTTTTTCTCAAACTCTGAAAGCTTTTCATCAAACGCTTCATCCGTATTTGCAAGAAAACTGCTTACACTTATATATCCGATTTTTGTCTTTTTATTGAACTTCCCTGAAACTGAAGTAATTTTCACCTCATCTCTTATTACAGTGAATTTTTTCTCTTCCTCGTCTCCTCTTAAAACGGTCAGCTCAACCTCGCTTCCCTTTTCTCCCTTCATAAGAGCGGTGGCATCGGTAAGCTCTAATGTATAAACCTCCTGTCCGTCTACCTTTATTATAATATCGTTTACTTTTAAACCCGCCTTTTCCGCAGGGCTTTTCTCAAACACGCGTCTTACAATTACTCCTCCCGTTTTTTCGTCCTTGCCCGCTTCCACGCCTATACCGTAGTATTCACCGCCCATCGAAGCGTTAAAAATATTCATCTCATCCTTTGTAAAATATTCCGAATATCTGTCGTTTAACTTTGACACAAAAAGTTTCATAACTTCATCAAATGAAGTTTCCTTTTTTACTTCATTTAATGTCTGCTCAATCATCAAAGAAGTATCAGCTTTTTTGTAATATTCCGTGTCTATAATATCCGAAAACGGCTTTATTTGAGCTCTAAGTACAGCCTTTTCTCCGTCACTTAAAGCTGTTTCCGCAGCATAAGGCTCGTAATTCACAAAATAAAACTGTCCGAATATCCCTATTAAAAACGAAAACAAAAATATACCCGCAAGCTTTCTAAAGCCTCTTCCCGTCAAACCGAAATTATTGCTCATTCTATTTTCCTCCTACCTTCATTCCTATACACATTCCCATTTTAACCGACACTTCTTCTCTTTTGTCCAATTCCCTCAAAATATCGGACAAAAATTTCATTTTACCCTCCCTTATAAGAAGAATAACCGTAGAACCTCCGAACTCGAAATATCCTTTTTCCGCACCTCTTTTTACATTTCTTTTACATTTATGGTTATGTATTTTACCTACCATCAAAGCCCCGACTTCCATCTGAACCGTTTTTCCGAAATTTTCAGTTTCTATTATCGCATATTCCCGACTGTTTTGTATGTATACCGGATATTTTGCCATTGCTATAGGTCTTACACAATGAAGCACTCCCGGAATTCTTCTCTTTGCTATAATTTTCCCGTTGTCAATAAAGGAATATCTGTGATAATGCGCAGGTGTAAGTCTTAAAATAACGGCAGTACCGTTTCTAAATTCCTCAGCGAGTTTTTTATCCCTTAGAAGAGAGGCAAGAGTATATCTCGAGCCTTTTATATAAAATACGCTGTCCGCGTCCATATCCACATAAGATAAAAAGCCGTCACACGGGCTTATAAAATGAGCCGTATTATTATCGTATTTTAAAAATTTATTCTTTCTTTTTCGTCTGAAAAATTCGTTGAATGATGAAAATCCCTCTAAAGGTACCTCTACATCTTCTAAAGAAATATTATTTTTTTTCATAAACGGCTTTATTAAAAGCACCGACACTCTAAGACTCAAAATCCTTCCGATAAACTCTGAAATCCTTTTCCTTACAAGCAGCTTCAAAACGCTTCTGCCTATAACGGTATTATACAGAAGGCTTACAGATAAATCCTCTTTCATATAGAATCCCATCCCATAAGAAAAATAAGTCCCAGAATTTCTAAAATTCCGATTATTATAAGCCCTATTTTTCCTATAATATTAGGCTTTTTAACTTCCTTAGGCAACAGGAATAAAAGACTCACCGCAGCCATAAGACCTAAAAACATATTCCTGCTCTTATACAGATTATCATAAATCATAAAAAACGCAGGAAGCAAAACAGCTATAGTTGTGACCGGCATTCCTAAATATACTGTTCTTGAGCCTGTCGTCGTTTTTTGTCTCTCTTCTTCAAGCACATTGAAATAAGCAAGTCTGATTAACGCGGCAAGCACATAAAGCGATGAAATCACTGCTGAAGCAAAGGTTTTCTCCGTTATAATATACACAAAAAGTCCCGGAAGCACGCCGAAGCTTATAAGATCGCTTAAGGAGTCTATCTGAATTCCGAAATTTTTTTCTTTCGTATCTCTTTCCTTAGTGGCTGCAACCTTGCCGTCAAACATATCACAGGCTCCCGCCAACATAAGAAAAATAATCGCTCCGGAAAAATCCTTTTCAAAAAGCCTTAAAATTCCGGTAAAGGCTGACAACATACCCATGTAAGTAAGCACAACGGTGTAGTTATAATATCCCAACAAACTCTTTTTCATAAAAATTTCCCCTTTAAACCCATTCCGAATAGTATACTGTATGCCAAAATGCACCAAGGCTTTCCTAATATTATTATCCAAATAAATTTTTTGGCGTTCATCTTTATAAGTCCTGAAAAATAACATAAGAAATCATCGGGAAACAGCGGCAGCAATGTAGCTACAAACAAAAACGCGTCATAGGATCTGCTTTTTTCTATCCTTTTGCTCCATTTTTCATAAAACTTTTTCGGAAACATCATAAGTACAATCTCTATTCCGTATTTTCTGGCTAAAAAATAAGCAATGATGGAGCCTAATGATATTCCTATGTAATTGCACCAGAAACCTCCCATAGTTCCGAACAGCGCCGCTCCAACCGCGCTGCCTACCATTCCCGGAAGCACCGGTATTACAACCTGTACCGCCTGAATAACGGTAAGCACCAAAGGTCCCAATATCCCGAATCTTTGTATATATCTTTGAAGCGATTCCACCGAATTAACCTTACCGTCAAGAAATATCTTTACAAGTCCCAAAGCCGCTAAAACAGTCACAATTATAATAATCGCGGTTATACGGTTTTTCAGTTTTTCAGACATCCGACCTCCCGTCCCTACTTATAACAACTCTTGCAAGTTTCCTGTTTATAAAGGTTATCACCTTTTCATACATATACGAAAATCGTGTGACCTTTACAATAAAATAGCTTGCCTCAGCCAAAAGCACACCGCCTACCATGTCTATAATCACATGCTGCTTCGTTGTAAGAGTTGATACGCAGACCGCCAAAGCATATAAAAGCGAGAAAATAATATAAAACTTCGGTACCGCTTTATTTTTCCTTACCGCTATAAAGCTGAACCAGCTTGTCAGGCAATGTATGGATGGAAACAAATTATCCGCCGCGTCTGCCGTATATACCGAGCGCATTACATTATCCCAAATTCCCGTTCCCGTTATATCAGGCCTTGTGTTGGTAGTCGGAAAAAAAACGAAACAAAGCAGACATACCGTCTTGGCCAAAAAATCCGCGCTTATAAATCTGAATGCCTCCTCCCTGTCCCGATTACAGCCTATTACATAATTTACAGCCCAAAACAGATAACAACTCAAATAAAATATTGCTGTCCACGGTACAAAGGGTATGCTGCTGTCAAGAAAAATTTCCGCGTTGATATGTCGCATATCCGAAGTAAAAAGCCTTGTGCCGTAATAGGTCACGAGATTCCACGAAAGCGCCAAAGCTAACGGTATCACCATTATTCCTTTAGGCAGAATACTTTTTATAAAATTTTTCATTTAGGTCGAATAATCCTTTCCCGCTTTTAACTTTCCCCATAATTGTCAACATTATCTATTATATTTTAATAGAGATTTCTTAAATATTTCTAACCTATTTCTTAAAGTTATTTATACTTAGGATTATTTTTCTGTTTATCTCAAGCAGTTCTATCCTATTTCTATAAAATAATTTTTCTCAAATGTCTCCCCCGGAGAAAGTTCGTTTCCCCATTCCTTTTCTTCCAAAGTACCCTCAAAATCCTCGCTGTCACAGCGTCCGCACCAAGGCTCAATACAAATAAACGGAGCATTGTACTTTTCTCTTGACCAAAGGCTCACTATCGGCATATCAAACCTTACGGTAACATATTTTCTTCCCTCAGGAGTCAGTATAGATACCTCGGAAAGCTGATTATCTTCTATAATATATGTACTTTCATCAAAAAACTCCGGTGTTACGGTACACAATCCCTTATTTAATTTAAGACTCTTTTCTTTTCTTATCTGAAGTCCCGTATCAAAATTCGACTCATGATAAATCACTTCATCCTTATCCCCTAATTTAAGACTGTAACCCGCTTTCTCTTTATCACCCGGTAACGGACATACAAAACCCGGATGAGCTCCTATTGAAAAATACATTTTCCCTTTCTGCGCAAGATTTTTGACCTTCCATGTAACCTCTATACTCTTTCCCGAAAGCTTATAGCCTATCTCAAGCACAAACAAAAACGGGTAATTTTCATGTGGCTTTTCATCATATTTCAATACAAACAGAACTTCTTCTTCCGACGCGCTTACAAGCTCAAACTCTTCATCTCTCGCAAAACCGTGCTGAGGAAGCGAATATTCTTTTCCTTCAAATTTATACTTATTTTCTTTGAGCCTTCCTACAATAGGAAAAAGAATCGGAGAATGTCTGTTCCAGTATTTCTCGTCAGCGCTCCATATATATTCCGTTCCCGTTCTATCTGTAAGAGAAACGAGCTCCGCTCCCAAACTCTCCACAACCGCCGTTATTTCAGCGTTCTTTAAAATATATCGCATAATACCTCCCCGATTAAACCTTTTATCCGTAAGCTATACCCGGCTATTATAACTCATAACAGGTGCTATATGCAAATTTTTGCTTTTCTTATTCTCCGTTCCTTTATTTCCCTTACCGTAAAGCATACAACCGTCTTAACCTCATCCGTTTTAAGCGCTTTTTCAACACAATTAATTTCTCTCAGGCGAATCGCCTCTTTAAAATATTATTTTTAGAAACGGACGCTTAGTGCTGTATACGACTCCCTTTCGATTTTAATAACGCTCGCAGACTGATTTTATACAAGCTCAAACGAAACTTTATTTTCAGTCAGGCTGCTGTTGCCTATAAATAAATCAAACTGTCCTTTTTCACTTCCGACAGTATTGTCCTCTCTTACAAATCGAAGCATAGGCTCAGTTACCTTGAATACCACTTTTTCTTCTTCACCCGGATTTAGTGTAATCTTCTTAAAGCCCTTAAGCTGCTTCACAGGTCTTGCCACACTTGCGGCTATATCTCGTATATAAAGCTGTATCGTTTCGTCTCCCTTAACATTCCCCGTATTCCTGACAGTAACCTCGGCTGAAATTTCGCCGTCCTCAGTCATTCTGTCCGAGGACAAGGTAACCCGCGTAATATCAAAATCCGTATAAGTTAAGCCGTATCCGAAAGGATAAAGGGCTTCGTTAGGTGCATCCAGATATTTCGACACAAAACGCTCTCCTGCATATTCAGGTTTAAGAGGTCGCCCGGTTTGCAATATGTCATAATGAATAGGCACCTGTCCCACATTATAAGGAAAACTCATAGGAAGCTTTCCCGAAGGCGCATATTTTCCGGTCAGTACGTCCCAAATGGCGCACGCTCCCATTGTTCCCGGCATCCACACCACAAGAACAGACTTAACCTTATTTATAATGTCCGTCAAAGCAAGCGGTCTTCCGGTAAACAGCACCAAGCTTACATTTGTATTTACCTCATAAATTTTTTCAAGCAGTCTTACCTGATTCTTAGGAACGGTAATATCCGTTCTGCTTGCGGCTTCTCCGCTCTGTAAGAAATGCTCGCCCATGAAAAGTATAACCTCATCCGACCGTTTTGCGGCTTCTAAGGCTTCTTTTTCCATTTTATGAGTTTTTTCTACACTATAATCTATCTCCTCCATCTGCACAAATCCCGTCATTTTCGTGCCCTCAGGCAATATCTGACAGCCCTCATGAAATGAAAGCTTATAGCCGTCAAGCCTCTCGCCCACTTCTTTTACCGTTTCTACCGCTGCTTCCTCTCCGATAATTGCCCATGAGCTTAACATTTTGCGGCGATTCGTATAAGGTCCTATGCAGGCTATTGTTTTCTTTTTTTCAATAGGCAGCGCATTTTCATTTTTAAGAAGTACGAAAGACTCTCTTGCCGCCCTTCTTGCCAATTCTTTATGCCCGTCACACAGGCACATCTCTTTTTCTTTTTCTATATCAAGACCTTTATAAGGATTCTCGAAAAGCCCCAATTTATTCTTTAACTCTAAAACTCTCCATACACTTTCATCAAGAAGTTTCTCACTTACTTTGCCGCTTTCAATAAGCTCCTCCAAATGCCTTGAATAATCTCCCGCCATCATATCTATGTCACAGCCCGCCTTAAGCGAAAGCTCCGCGGATTCCTTTCTGTCCGCGCATACTCCGTGAATAACCGTTTCTCTTATAGCGGCAAAGTCTGAAATAAGAACCCCGTTAAAACCCATCTGCCCTCTTAAAATATCCCTCATGAGTTTTTTATTAACCGTAGCAGGAATTCCGTCAAAGGTATTGAACGAGGTCATAACCATAGCGGCTCCTGCGTCAATAGCGGCCTTATAAGCAGGCAGATAGTAATCTCTGAGAGTGCGCTCCGACAGCTCAACGGTATTATACTCCCTGCCCGCCTCCGCTCCGCCGTAGCCTGCAAAATGCTTTACGCATGCAGCTATAGTATCATCCGCCTTTAAATCGTCTCCCTGATAACCGCGCACCTCGCTTTCCGCCATCACCTTGTTCAAATAAACATCTTCACCTGTGGATTCCATTACTCTTCCCCATCTGGCATCCCTTACCAAATCGACCATAGGGGAAAATGTAACGTGAATCCCCGATGCCGCGGCTTCTCTTGCAGCCATTTTACTGCAATCCTTTAAAAGCTCCGGCGCAAAAGCAGCTCCCATCGCAAGAGGTATAGGATAAATAGTTTTATATCCGTGAATAACATCCAACATAAATATTAACGGAATGCGGTGAGGATGCTTTTTTATATATTTTTCCTGTACCGCTTTCAACTGCGCTCCGCCGTTACTTCCAAGCCCCAATACGGTTCCCGCCAATGCTATATCCTCGTCTGAAAGTCCCTGTTCCTTAAGCGGTCCCGTAATCGCAGCGTCGTCCGACAGCATATGTCCCATAATCTGAAAAAGCTGACCTATCTTTTCCTTACGACTCATCGAGTTTAATAATTCCTTTAATTTACCCTGTTCCATGACCGTTCCTTTCTTTAAATTGAAGATGTTAAATTCAGGTTTATAGATAATTTCAGTCAAATATATATCTTTATTTAAGGCTATGAAACCGTTACTTCTTTTTGCTTTTCAGTATAAATAGCCCCGTTATTTTTATCAATGATAATTTACTATGATACCCTCACAATTATACTTTTCCGATATTTTTTTCACTTTTTTATTTTATCATTTTTTCCGAAATCGGACAAAAACACTCTTATCATTGCGGCATATACACTCGGGAGCTATCATTTATATAAAAACGGAGCCGACAGCCTAAGCCGCCGACTCCGAAGTCAATTACTTTTTAAAACGCTTTTACAGATTATCTTAATGTATAGTTGAATGTACCGCTTGCGCCGCCTGTGAAGGTTATCTGAAGTGTAACCTTATCTCCTGTCGCGCCGCCTGTGAAGGTAACGTTAGGAGTATTATTCCAATTAGCCTTTATAGCGTTTGAAGAAGATGACACAAGTCTTATTCCGGTAACCGCCTTCTTATCCGCTTCTGTAGAAGGATTAACTCCGTTATTCTCCGCTGTGTAATTATCGGATATTAAAAGTGTATTAAGTATTCCGGCGGCATTAAAATTGGCTAAAGCAAGCTCATCAGTCTTTGCCGTTACGCTCTTAACCACAGGAGCAACGCTGCTTATGGTCACTGTCTTATTAACAAAGTTTCCGGAACCGTCATTAACGGTAATTCTTAATGTTTCGGTAAGGTTTCCGTCCTTTGTAGCCTTATAAGCAACCTTTGAAGGCTCAAGTGTCTTATTTCCGTTATTAGCTATTCCGAGCGCAGGTACGCTTGTTCCGTCAAGCTGGAAATCCGTATCTTTAAGTTGAACAATATCACCGTTCACCGCTCTTCCCGTAACAATAACTTTAACCGCGTTATATCCCACATTTCCTACATCAACGGCACTGACATGAGCAGGATTGGTTGTACGTCCGCTGTAAATGGTGGAAGGAATGCTCACTTCATAGTTTGAAAGCTTTTTAATATTCGCTCCGGTAACACTTACGCTTCTGTCGGAGCCTGCAATAATGCCTGTCCCGGTTGTATCCTTATGAAGCGAGAAAGTATAGTTGTCGGAAACGTAGTCGCTTGTAATTGTAGCAGGTGCCGCAAACTTAAGGCTTAAAGCGCTCTTCTTAATATCGCTTAACTTAAAAAATGTAAATCCCGCATTTACCGTTCCGCCTGTCTGTGAAAGGGTTAAGCTCGGTGTTGTTCCGTTTAACTTAACTCCAAGATAATAATTTGAAAATCTTGAAAGATCAGTTAATTCTCTGCCCTTATTGTCTATAACGGTAATCTTTGTAAGCACGTTCTTTGTGGTATCTCCCTCTACAACTCCCTCGACAGTAAAGCTCTTTAAAGCCGCAGGCATTGTAGGAGCACTTACCGTAAATGTAGCCATTACAGGCTGCATTGTAGCCGCTACTGTGAAAAGTCCGTTTGAAGGAACCGAAGTAAGCGTATTGCTCCATGTTATACCGGAAACCACGGTATCCTTTGTGGCATCATATTTAAGCTTTGCCGTTCCGTTTGCCGAATTTTCCCAAGAGAAGGCGGCCGGAAGTTTAACACCGAAGTTGGTATCTGAAAGCGTAGCATAATCCGTAATCGCTGCGCCTGCCGAGTTTGCAGCCTTGTAATCGAAATATGTGCTTTCACCTGCATACACCTCAGCCGGAGCCGTTACGCTGAAGCTTGAAACCTGCTTTGTACCTGCTATTGTTATAGTTGTTGTTGCAGTATTGTTTCCTGTTGTTCCGTAAAGCGCCAAAAGTGTAACTGTAACACTGCCTGCTTTAACGGTACTTACCCCTGTAAAAGGAATGGCTATATAGCTGACACCGTCTATATCCACTATATTATTATATACTGTAGAGCTGTTAATTCCGAGACCTGTAAGTCCGCCGTTTGCAACTACATTTACTCCGTCCGTGGAATTAAGCTTCCTTCCGTACTGATCCTTAACCTCTACAAGAAGCCTTGCGTTTGAATTGTCGGAGCTGTTCACAGCCAAAGAATAAGGCTTCTTTGTAGCTATGTTGTAAACTCCCTTAACTGAAACGGAAGCCGCCTTTGCTTTAGGTGAAAGAACAACGCTGAATGTTCCCGAAAGAGGATTCATCGCGTCAGCTTTTACAAGAGTTACGCTTACAGAGCTGTTTAAAGGAAGGTTTGATGGAATACCCGTAACATTTATAAGTCCCGTATTAGGGCTTACAGCAGCACTTCCCGCCGATAATGTTGCAGTAAGATTTCCTGCAGTCTTCGTTACATCTTCTCCGAACTGATTAAGCACCTTGTATTCAATAGTACCTGTTGCCGAAGGATAATCTCCGGTAAGCACAAGGTTTTTATTAGGAACATCAATCTTAGAAGGCTTAGCCGCTACACAGTTAAACACGCTGCTGTTTGTACCGTTTTCTACTGTATAATCTCCATCTCTCAAATCAGTATTCATAGTAAGAACGGCTTCTGTTGCTGAACTGTTTAATTCCACGGAAGCAACCGTCGGAGTTCCCGGACCCTTTACACTATAGTCGGTAGTTTTTGCGGTAAGATTTCTTCCCGTTACCGTTATCTTCTTGGCTCCGGTCTGCTTTCCGGAAAACTTGGTTGAAACTACCACCTTAAGTCTTGCGGTAACTCCGTATTTAGCAGTTTTTACTTTAAGCTCGCTTGTCTGGTTCGCATTAAGCTCCACATAAGTCTCACCCTCTTTAACCGCAGCTACGCTGAATGTATCCGAAGCCCCGTTATCTTTTACAACAGTAGCAACACCGGCATCTTCGGTACTTACATAGCTGTTGTAGGTAGAGCTCACTGCACCTGCACTTACCGCCTTTGGAGACAACTTATAGCTTACCTTAAAGTTCTTTGTTTCACCGGGAAGCATTGAAATCTCGGTAACATCAGTATTCGCTTCATCCGTAATGGAAACCGAATCCGCGCGCGTATAAACTTTAACAAGAGCGTTATACTTCTTCTTTCCGTAGGTAGCGGTTATAACCGCCGTTCCGTTTGACTTAGCGGTGAGTTTACCGTTTTTATTTACGGTAACAATATTCTTGTCCGCCGATGTCCACTTTACTTTACTTTTAATATTTGTTCCCGATACAAGAAGGTCGAGATCAAGCTTCTTTCCTCCTATATAAATGCTTGCTCCCTTTTTCTTACTTAAAACGCTTGTCTTACCGCTTACGACAACACCGTTTTTGGTTGCTGCCTTTACATCGGTAACAAGTCCTGTCTGAGCAAGGCTTACTCCCATTGTTACAGCAAGAGCAAGCGACATTCCTTTAACCGCTTTAGTAAAATCTTTCTTTCTCATAAAAAATCTCCTCACATTCCTAAATAAGGTTTTATTTGTTTTTATGTTAATAAAATATTCCCCGCCTGTGTCAATTTTACGCTAAAATTCTTACAATTTTCTTGCATTATAAACTTAATTCTTTCATTTTTGACACATTCAGAAAAATTTCCTATATCCGTTCGTGTCGGAAAATCTTATTCCACACAGCCTATAAGCTCGTTTACATCATCAACTCCGCATCTGTCCATATAATCCTTTATTCCGTCCGCTACCTTTACCGCCGCCGCCGGGTCGTTAAAATTCGCCGTACCCACGCTTACCGCAGTCGCTCCCGCCATCAAAAACTCTACGGCATCCTCTCCCGTCATTATACCTCCCATACCTATTATAGGTATGTTTACAGCTTTTCTTACCTGATAAACCATCCTCACGGCAACAGGCTTTATGGCGGGACCTGAAAGCCCGCCCGTCTTATTCGCGAGCGCGAATCTTCTTTTATATATATCTATCTTCATTCCGGTAAGTGTATTTATAAGAGAAACTCCGTCCGCTCCTCCCGCCTCGCATGCCTTGGCTATCTCCGTAATATCGGTCACGTTCGGTGTAAGTTTCATAATTACGGGCTGTTTCGCGTATTTTTTAATTTCCTTCGTAACCTCATAAGCCGCCTTTGAGTCTGTACCGAAGGTAATTCCTCCCGCCTTTACATTAGGACAGGATATGTTAATTTCAAGTAGCTTTGCCGTTTCATTATCCGCAAGCTTTCTTACGACTTCCGTATATTCCTCCACGGTATGGCCGCATACATTCACCATAATCACGGTATCTATATCCTTTAATTTTGCCAAATCTCTTTTCATAAACACATCTATACCCGGATTTTGAAGCCCTATCGCGTTAAGCATTCCCGAAGAAGTTTCTGCCACCCTCGGTACCGGATTTCCCGTCCACGGCATATCAGCGACCCCCTTGGTTGTAAGCCCGCCTAAAAGCGATAAATCTATATAATCCATAAATTCTATACCGGAGCCGAAAGTTCCCGAAGCTGTCATAACGGGATTTTTAAGGCTTACTCCGGCTATCTTTACACTATAATTTTTCATCGGATAACCACCTCCGAGGATAAGAATACCGGTCCGTCCTTGCATACCCTCTTGTTCTTGACAAAGCTGTGAGCGTCAGTTTCTTCGGACTCGCATACACAGCCTAAACAGACTCCTATACCGCACGCCATTCTTTCCTCCATGGAAATATAGGTTTTTAACGAGTTTTTCATGCCGTATTCCTTTACACCTTTTAACATAGGTAAAGGTCCGCAGGCGTAAATTTCCGTTATTCCGTATTTCTTTACAATGTCCGCCTTTTCCGCCGCTTCTATAACATTTCCTTTAATTCCTATGCTGCCGTCGTCCGAGGCGATAATTACTTCGGAATACTTTTTAAAATCCTCCGTTAAAAACGTATCGTTATTTCTATAGCCGAGTATCGAAACACTGTCAATTCCTCGTTCTTTAATACGTTTTGCAGCTTCAAGAAGAGGAGGAATGCCTATTCCTCCGGCAAAAAGTAAAACCCTTCCGTTAACTTCATCTGTAGGAAAACCTTTTCCGAGCGGTCCCGTAACCCATATTTCATCTCCTGCCGAAAGCTTTGAAAACTCCTTCGTGCCCTCTCCTACAACCCTATATACAAGACGTAAGCTGTTATTTTTTCTGTCTATCTCACAAATGCTTATCGGTCTCGGCAAAAGTCTTGATTTATCAGCGGAATAAAGCGATATAAACTGCCCGGCACAAGCCGTTTCCGCTATAACACCCGCTTCTACATGCATAGAAAACACTCCGTCCGCAATACGCGCGTTTTCAATTATTTTTCCGCTTATCTTAGCCTTATGTTCCATTTTTCTCCTTAAAAAATACTCGCAATATCATTTTTCATATCAAGTACAGCCTTTCTTGCCGCATCTCCAAAGCCCCGCTCTCCGAATTCGGCGTATTTTTCCTGCTTATATGCCGCTATTATTCCCCTTGAGGAATTAACTATGGCGCCTAATCCGTCCTCGTTAAAGAAAGGTTTTAATTCCTTTGCCGTTCCTCCCTGCGCCCCGTAACCCGGAACCAGTATATAAGCTCTTTTCATTATTAAACGAAGCACCTTTCCCATCTCCGGATAGGTGGCTCCCACCACCGCTCCGACCTCGCTGTAAGCGTCATTTCCCGTCCCTGCGCCCCACTCGTCCACCTTTTTTCCAACAAGCTCGTATAAGGCTTCCTCACCCGTCATCTTATCCTGAAACTCTCCGCTTGAAGGGTTCGAGGTTTTTACAAGCACAAAAATTCCTTTGTTGTTTTTCTTACAAATTTCCACAAAAGGCTTGATTCCGTCAGAGCCGAGGTACGGATTTACGGTTAAAAAGTCCTCATCAAAAGGAGCTATTTCCTTATTTCCGATTTTTATCTTTCCTAAATGTGCCGTGCCGTAAGCCTCCGAAGTGGAACCTATATCTCCTCTTTTACCGTCGCCTATAACTAAAAGCCCTTTTTCATGGCAGTAATCCACCGTTTTCTTAAATACCTCAAATCCCGGCACGCCGAACTGCTCATACATAGCCATCTGAGGCTTTACCGCGGGAACAAGGTCACATACGGCATCCACTATGCCTTTATTAAAATTAAAAACGGCATCGGCTGCAGCCTCCAAAGTTTCCCCCTTTTCCTTAATCGCCTTTTCTTTTAAAAATTCGGGAATATAGCTTAACATAGGATCAAGTCCTACAACAATCGGCGCTTCAAGCCTTTTTATCTTTTCCGCAAGTTTCTCTATCATCTCAGTCCTCCTTAAAAACCGTTTTACCGCCGCATATAGTATAAAGCACCTTTCCCCTTACCTTTTTACCGTTAAAAGGGGTATTTTTTCCCTTGGACACAAATTTGGAAGCATCTATCTCATATTCCTCATATATATCGACTATGACTATATCCGCAGCCGTTCCTTCCTTAAGCGTACCCTTTTCTATTTTTAAAAGCTTTGCCGGAGCAAGGCTCATTCTCTCTACAAGCCCCTTCATGTCAAGGTATTTTCCCAAAAGCTCAGTGACCGTAAGCGCAAATGCCGTTTCAAGCCCTACTATGCCGAAAGGCGCGTCTTTTATACTCTTTTTCTTCTCTTCTTCCGAATGAGGAGCGTGGTCGGTCGCTATCATTTCCATTATTCCGTCCTTTATGCCGTTTTTCAGCGTTTCCATATCCTCTCTGCCTCTTAGCGGAGGGTTCATTTTATAGTTTGCGTCATCCTCAGGAATATCTTCATCACAAAGGGTAAAATGGTGCGGGCATACCTCGGCACTTATCGAAAGCCCCTGTTCCTTGGCTCTTTTTACCATATCTACCGAATCTTTTGTGGAAGAATGGCATAAATGAAGGGTCGCTCCGGTTTCTTTCGCAAGCATAATATCCCTTATGGCTATACTGTCCTCTACGGCATTCGTAATTCCGGGCATTCCCAATTCTGCGGCTTTTTTGCCTGCATTCATAACGCCGCCCTCTACAAGGTTTATATCCTCACAGTGGTCAAAAAACGGCAAATCAAGCTCCGCTGCAATTTTAAGCACTTTTTTAAGCACTGCAGCATTCATAACGGACTTTCCGTCCTCGCTTACCGCCACTATTCCCGCCTTCTTCATTCCCGCTATATCGGAAGGCTCTTTACCGTCCTGTCCCATAGTTGCCGCACCTATAGGAAGTACATTTATAACTGCGTCTTTTTTTATAGCGTCAAGCTGTAAGTTAAGATGTTCCACCGTATCCATCACCGGCTTTGTGTTCGGCATGGTACACACCGTTGTAAAGCCTCCTCTTGCCGCTGACATGCTTCCGCTTTTTATATCTTCCTTATAGGTCTGTCCCGGCGTTCTGAAATGCACATGAAGGTCTATAAAGCCCGGAAGCACATATTTTCCCGAAGCGTCTATTTCCTCAAAGCTTTTCCCTGAAATAAACTTTTTCATTTCATCACCTTTAGCGACTCTTGTTATTTTCCCGTTATCGATAAAAATATCAAAAATACCGTCTTTATCCGTATCGGGATCAACAACGTGACCGTTTTTTATAAGTATAGCCATGCTTCCTCCTTTAAGTTTAATGCTTCTTTACAGTAATAGAGCCGCTCGTCGAGGAAAAGTTACAACCTTCCTCAACAGGGCGACTCATTTAAATTTAAGCGTTAAGTTTTTCTATTATTTTTTCAAGCTCCGTATCAACTTTATCGTTATCAAGCTGGCAGGTACCCGCATTCGCATGACCGCCTCCGCCGTACTCAAGACAAATATCACCGATATTTATCTTTGAAGCCTTGTTTATAATCGACTTTCCTATCATAACCGCCGTATTCTGCTTCTTAAAGCCCCATGCCACATGCACTGAAATCTGTGCCTCCGGATAAAGCGCATATACCATAAAACGGTTTCCTGCGTATATGGTTTCCTCATTTCTGAGATCCACCACCGCAACCTTACCTTTTATTTCAACGATTCTTAAAAGCTGCTCTTTGAAAAGCTCCTGATGTTTAAAATATAAATCGACTCTTTCTTTTACATGAGGAAGGGCGAGAATTTCGTCTATCTTATGAATGAGACAATAATCTATCAGCTCCATCATAAGATCATAGTTCGATATACTGAAATCATGAAATCTTCCAAGCCCCGTTCTTGCGTCCATTACGTAATTAAGAAGGGTCCACCCCTCAGGCTCTATGATTTCATCCACTGTAAAATCGGCACTGTCGCCCTTATCAACGGCGGTCATAATTTCTTCCGAAACTCGCTTTATCTTATCAGCTCCTCCGTAATAATTATAAACAACACGAGCCGCCGATTTCGCGTACGCGTCTATAATAAATTTACCTGAAGCCTCATTCGGATCGTTTCTTTCAAGCTCACTCTCATGGTGGTCAAAAGCAAGTCCCACCCTCGGATCAAAAGGAAGGTTTGTAGTTATGTCATTTTCGGTCAAGTCCACTTTTCCGTCCTGAACATCCTTCGGATGAACGAACTTAATATCGTCTATGATATCAAGCTCCTTAAGTATCATAGCGCAGACCAAACCGTCAAAATCGCTTCTTGTAACCAAACGTTTCTTTCCCATAAATGCCCTCCAAAATATACTTAGCGGCTAAGTTCAGCTTTCATGCACTTAACAAAAGCCGTAACTGCCGACACTTCCGCCTCTTCATTTTCCGTTTACAACCTTTAATATCGGCGTGGCTTTCATTTTATCATACTTGTGTTTTTTTCTCAATCAAAAATTCATTCTTTCTCTTTTTCATCATAAAACAAATCATTACCGCAGTACGGGCAGTGTTCCATAAAATAAATTTCCCGAAGATGTCTTTCACAATGAGGGCATTTCCAGTAAAATATACTATATATTACCGCAATAATTGCGGCTATAGCGGCTACAGCCCAAAATATATATGTAATAACGGAAATATCTCCTATAATCCCTGTTGCGACTACACCTAAAAAAGACGTTATAAAACTTACCGCCATAGAAATCGTAAGTCTTTTCTTTACCTTCCTAAGCATATAGCCCTCCGTTATCCATATAAATGTATATCAAAATTTCATTCAAGTATATTTTACCACTTTTCATCTATTTCTCAAGCAATTCTACGTATATTTCTTTCTCTTTTTAGTCGTAAAACAGTAATAAAATACAACTGTACCAAGCAAGAAACCAAAAACCCCAAAAGTCGATTTCTCTTGGGGTCCTTGACCTAATGCAAATTATTCTTTGCAAATTGCTTGTTACTTATTTTCTTCTTTTTCGTCATAAAACAAATCGTTTCCACAATACGGGCAATACTCGGCAAAAAGAAATGGATTAAAGTGAAGCTGCCTGTCACAATGAGGGCATTTTCCAAAAAATGCTATATATCCCTCTCCTATGAAAAAAAACACAGTTCCTGCTCCTATACATATATACACAGGCATCGAATCAATTCCTATGATTGCTCCAATCAAAAGACTCACAAAAAACATCAATCCGGAAACCGCAAATAAAATTAGGCTTCTATTTCTTTTTTTTCTAAACACATTCACTTCTCCTTTAATCCCTTAAAATACATGTGCAGGAAATTGCGGACGAATAGGATGAATTTCAATAACTCTATTCCCACCAACGCCAATAATATTTACGACATCAATACATGCTTCTGTACGAGGATAAGGGTAACCATAAGCTATTACTGCATTTTTTGTATCATTATATCCTCTCGGAATATAAGTCATTGTCTTAATTTTTCCTTGAATAATATTCGGCATAGCAAAATTATTTTTACATACTAAATCGGTATATTGATAACCTGCCGCTAATGTTCCTTTAGTGGATATATATGTTAACTGTTGTTCGATATCCGGTCTCCCTTTAATTTTAACATATTTAAATGATGCCGTTTCAGAAAATGCATACGAATAGACAATATGAGCAGATGAAATCATCATTGTTTTTGAGGCTTTAGTTATAACAGCTTTTATAGTATCATATACAGTTAAAATAATCCCAGCCTCTTTGTTAATAAAACCTACTGCAGCTGATGCTACAACTTTAATTGCTTCTGCCACTCCTGCCGCCATGTCTCCGTTAGCTAAAATAACTTTGCCGCCATAAATCCTCAAACCCGAATTTTTATGATTAGGCTGTGCTATTAATGTCTGGATTTCGTAGATAATACCGTTATACTTACTGGTTGTCTTTGATAATGTCCATTTAACATTATCCATATCAGGTTTATTTACATACGGCACTACCGCTTCATCCCCACCAAATCTCTCATAAACCTCCTCCGAAGTCAGATGTTCAACTCCAAGTTCTTCAAGTTGCCTGTCAAGCTCCTCCACCTCATCCCACTCACCGAGACAAGCTTTCTCTTCCCTTTCATCCATAAACGCATCAATCTGAGAAGTAATTTCAGAATCATATTCTTCATAATAACCTTCTTCATCAAGATAATTATCATCCGAACGATTTTCAGCAAGCACAGGATTTACAGACGATACCGCAAATAACAGAAATGCCATTAAAAAACTTATACTTCTCTTTAACATGCCTAACCTCCTTAATCAGATAAATTTTGATTATAACATCAGCTACAAATATATTATATCACTTTAGTGATATTTTCAATGATTTTGTTGACATTTTTTATTTAATTTTACTTGTTTTTTTGCAAATAACATTTATTATATTATATATTTTGTTGTTTATATCTTGAATATACATAATATTTTTAGATATTTTATACTATATATCCATTTTCTTATCCGCATTTACGATTATAACTATACTCTCCCTCAAACCTCCCTGTAAATAAGTACGTCTCCGACCTTTGCCCTTACATCGTCGGCGGCAAGCACCATCACTCCGTCCCTTAAGACGACCACTATGTCTATACCGTAGCTTTTTTCTATATCACTTATAAATTTTCCTATGTTCTCGCTCTTTTTCTCAACGACTATGCTTCCGGTGGACTTGTTTTTCGCCTCGTTAAGCCTTGTTTTCTGCATTTCAGTATAGTTTTCTACAAAACCCGCCGAAATGATACCGGTCGGGATTGCAACTCCGCCGACTCCCAAAAAAGTGATAATTACAGCCATCACCTTGCCCACCGTTGTAACGGGGTAGATGTCTCCGTAGCCGACCGTAAAAATAGTGGACATGCTCCACCAGATTCCCGAAAAAGCGTTTTTAAAAACCTCCGGCTGCGCTTTATGCTCCGCGCTGTATATGCTTAAAGACGAGGCGAGCATTAAAACAATTATTATAAATACGGAAGAAACGATTTGGTTCTTTTTCTCGTGAAGTACAGTTGTGATTACGTTAAATGAGTCATAATGCGCATTAAGCCTGAATAAATGAAAAATCCTCACAACCCTGAGCATTCTGAATGCCGAAAAGCCGAGCAGGAAAAAGAACGGTAAAATCGTAAGTATGTCCACAATTCCCTCCAAAGAAAAAATGAATTTAAGCTTCGCCGTTAATTTTTTAACATTCGGATAAAGATATTCCGCAGTCCATATCCTTACTGCGTATTCTATACAAAATACCGCTATTGTGAGGGCTTCGATTACATTTAATAAAGGTCTGAATTCGGAAAATTCCTCAAAAGTACCTGCAAAAAGCACGATTATATTTAAAACGATTGCCGCCACGATTACAAAATCGCAGATGCGGCTCGGCATATCTTCCCTGTTTCCGATT
>CAUUHV010000032.1:0-26753 GCA_963545085.1 uncultured Catonella sp.
TCGGAAAAGGCAGTATAACAGTGTCAATTCCTTACACACTTGATAAAAACGAAAATGCGGACGGACTATATGCCGTATATGTTGATAAAAACGGGAAAGTAAGGAAGATTAAAGAGTCGGCTTATGACGAGGAAAGCGGAGTTATGACATTTACCGCAAACCGCTTAGCAACCTTCGGTATAGGATATAAGAAAGGCTCGGAATAATGCGGCGAGATTAAAAAGCTTGATAATGACGGGGAAGAAAGAAGATTTAATATAGGGAGAGTCTGCCTGATATTCAGGCAGGCTCTTTGCTTTGAAAATAATCTATAATAAAAAATCTGTTTTGCCTTTTTGTGTTTATTAGCGTATAATACACAGACATGAGGTTAATTACATATTAAGCAACAATTTCAAATATACAAGGAGAGCTTTATGGCTGAGAAAAAACAATATATTCCTTCTGAAATCGAGCCGAAGTGGCGGAAGTTTTGGGAGGAGAACGAAACCTTCAAAACCGATGTTTGGGATTTTTCGAAACCTAAATACTATGTACTTGATATGTTTCCGTATCCTTCGGGCGTGGGGCTTCATGCGGGGCATCCGGAAGGGTATACCGCTACGGACATTGTTTCGAGAATGAAGAGGATGCAGGGATTTAATGTGCTTCACCCTATGGGCTACGACTCTTTCGGGCTTCCGGCGGAGCAGTACGCGGTAAGTACCGGAAATCATCCGAACGGTTTTACGGAAAAGAATATAGAAAGCTTCACGGCTCAGTTAAAGGAGCTGGGATTTGATTATGACTGGTCGAAGATGATAGCGACCTCCGACAAGGATTATTACAGGTGGACACAGTGGATATTTGAAAGACTTTATGAAAAGGGCTATGCAAAGTATATAGATATGCCTGTGAACTGGTGTGAGGAGCTTGGTACCGTGCTTTCAAACGATGAGGTGATAGACGGCAAGAGCGAAAGAGGCGGTTATCCTGTAATCAGAAAGAATATGAAGCAGTGGGTGATTGACCAGACCGCCTTTGCGGAAGAGCTTCTTGAGGGTCTTAATGAAATAGACTGGCCGGAATCCACAAAGGATATGCAGAGGCATTGGATAGGTAAAAGCGAGGGTGTAGAGGTTGATTTTAAAATAGTGGGCGGCGGAAATTTCTCTATTTTTACAACCTGTATAGAAACGATATACGGAATGACCTTTTCGGTGCTTGCGCCGGACGGAGAGATTGTTAAGGAGCTGATGCCTCGAATTAAGAATAAAGAAGAAGTCGAAGCTTATATAGCCGAAACCGCCAAGAAAAATGATATGGACAGGACTGAGCTTAATAAAACAAAGTCCGGCTGTAAGCTTGAAGGAATTTATGCTGTAAATCCGGTAAATAATGAGGAAATTGAGGTTTATATAGGCGATTTCGTACTCGCGAGCTACGGTACCGGAGCGGTAATGGCTGTTCCCGCGCATGACGCGAGAGATTTTGAGTATTCCAAGGTACATAATATCCCTATGAAGCAGGTAATAGACGGAAGAGATATAAGCGAGCAGGCTTTTGAGAAACAGGATTATTCGGGAAAGGGCTGTAAACTTATAAACTCCGAGGAATTTACGGGGCTTACCGTAGAAGAAGCAAAAGAAGCTATAGCTGATAAGCTTATAAAAACGGGAGTTGCAAGAAAGAGGGTAAATTATCATTTCCGTGAATGGATATTCGCAAGACAGAGATACTGGGGCGAACCTATACCTGTAGTGCATACGGATGACGGAGAAATAAAACTGCTTTCAGATGATGAACTGCCTCTTGTACTTCCGGAACTTGAGGATTATAAGGGGAAAAACGGCAAGGCTCCTCTTGAAAATGCCGCGGCTTGGAAAGAATATGACAAAAACGGCATAAAGGGAAAGAGAGAAACTTCCACAATGCCGGGAAGCGCAGGAAGCTCGTGGTATTATTTAAGATATGTAGATCCTAAGAATGACAAGATATTTGCGGATAAAAAACTTCTTGAGCACTGGCTTCCCGTAGACCTTTATATAGGAGGACCGGAGCACGCCGTAGGACACTTAATTTATTCAAGGATTTGGAACCGTTTTCTTTATAATGAGGGCTATTCTCCTGTTAAAGAGCCTTTTAAAAAGCTTGTACATCAGGGTATGATACTCGGCTCAAACGGTATTAAAATGGGAAAAAGATTTCCCGAGTTTGTGGTAAATCCGAGCGATATAGTAAGAGATTACGGTGCAGACACCTTAAGGCTTTATGAAATGTTCATGGGACCTCTTGAGGCTTCAAAGCCTTGGAGCAAGCAGGGTGTAGAGGGCGCAAGAAAATTTATCGGTAGAGTATTTAATTATTTTGCAGATGAAGAAAATATAATTTCCGAAAAAGAAGCAGACTATGATAAAGTTTATGAGTCTCTTAAGAAAATTTATCATCAGACCGTTAAAAAAGTAACGGAGGATTTTGAAAGCCTCGGCTTTAATACTGCAATAAGCCAGATGATGATATTTATGAATACTGTAACTAAGGAGAAATGCCCTAAGGAGTATGCTGAGGGCTTTGTAAAGATGATTTCCTGTATCTGCCCTCATGTAGGAGAGGAGCTTTGGAGGGAATTGGGAAATACCGATACGATAGCGTATGCAGAGTGGCCTAAGTTTGATTCCGAAGCGCTTAAGTCCGATACTGTGGAAATAGGAGTGCAGGTAAACGGAAAGGCGAGAGGAGTTGTAGAGCTTTCCGTTGATGCTGAAGAAGAAGAGGCTCTTACCAAGGCAAGGGAAATAGCCGCAGTGGAGAAGGCTATTGACGGAAAGCCTGTAAGAAAGGTGATTTACGTAAAGGGCAAGATACTTAATATAGTGGCGAAATAGTATAACGCAATAGAACTGTCAGTACAGAATGATGTTCGGATAAGCTGTACTGGCAGTATTTTTACATATCTTTCGGAGGAAAAAAATGGCAGATAAACAATATGAATTCAGCACCCGCCTTGCCGATCTTGTAGAGCAGGCTCAGATTAGCGGAAATAGGATACATGAAAGTGATATAAAAGAATTTTTTGATGATTTGGAGCTTGACGAGAGTCAGTTTAACCATATTTTTGCCTATCTTAAGGCTTCACATATTGTTATAGAGGGTTATAAGCCTGAAGCGGGGATTGAAGAAGAGGTAAAGAAATATGAAAATGCGGCTAAAGCAAGACTTGAAGAAGCTGCAAGGGAAGGCTCGGAGCAAAAAAGCAATATAAAGAAAAAAGGAATGAAAAACAGGTATGAATTTTTAAATATGTATTTGGAGGAATTAAAATACATTGAGAAGATGACGCTTAGCGAGGAATGCAAGCTTATAAGCCTGCTGTTAAGCGGAGATGAGAAAGCGGAGGCTTCTTATATAGAAAGAAAGTTGCACAAGGTGGTCGAAATAGCCAAGGGCTTTGAACTTACCGAGGATTATTTTAAAGAGCTCATAGAAGAAGGTAATTTAGGGCTTTTGACGGGCTTAAAGGAATTAAAGGAAATTGAGGGTGAAGACAATCCCGTTGAATTTATTGAAAGCAGAATAGAAAGCGCCATGCAGGATTTTTTAGAAGAGAGCCTTCAGGCGGAAAGCAATGCTAACGCTATGGTGGCTAAAGTAAATTTTGTGAGTGACGCGGCGAAAAAGATGAAAGAGATAAACGGTTCATCACCTACGCTAAAGGAACTCTCAAGCTATACTAATTTGACGGAGGAGGAGCTTACTGATATTATGGAGCTGTCCTCGGACGCTTTAAAGGAAAATGGAGGAAGCTTACATTTTGACATTTGAAATTATTCACGAAGTAAGCGGTATGTGAATAATTTTAATTTTAGAATATGTTTACACAGGGAGGAAAACATGGTGACTGACAGCTATGAGAGTCCTTTGTCGGGCAGGTACGCAAGTAAAGAAATGAAATATATTTTTTCTCAGGATAAAAAGTTTACGACATGGAGAAAGCTTTGGATAGCTCTTGCCGAGACTGAAAAGGAGCTTGGGCTTAATATTACCGATGAGCAAATAGCGGAGCTTAAGGCATATAAGGACGATATAAACTATGAGGTTGCCGCAGCGAGGGAAAAAGAAGTTCGTCATGATGTCATGAGCCATGTATACGCTTATGGAGTACAGTGTCCTAAGGCTAAGGGAATAATACATTTAGGCGCAACCTCCTGTTATGTCGGCGACAATACGGATATAATCATAATGACGGAGGCGCTTAAGCTTGTTAAAAAGAAGCTTCTTAACGTAATGAGCGTACTTGCTGATTTTGCGGATAAATATAAGTCGCTTGCCACCCTTGCTTTCACGCATTTTCAGCCGGCACAGCCTACAACAGTAGGAAAAAGAGCCGCGCTGTGGATTATAGAGCTTAAGCTTGACTATGATGATATCAGCTATCTTATAGACGGAATGAAGCTTTTGGGCTCTAAGGGGACTACGGGCACACAGGCGAGCTTCTTGGAGCTTTTTAACGGAGATCATGAAAAGGTAAAGAAGCTTGACAGGATGATTGCTGAAAAAATGGAATTTAAGGATTGCTTCCCCGTTTCGGGACAAACCTATTCAAGGAAGGTTGACACAAGGATTTTAAATGTGCTTGCGGGAATAGCTTCGAGCGCCTGCAAATTTTCAAACGATATAAGGCTTTTGCAGCATTTAAAAGAAATAGAGGAACCTTTTGAAAAAGGACAAATCGGTTCATCGGCAATGGCATATAAGAGAAATCCTATGAGAAGCGAAAGGATAGCTTCGCTTTCAAGATATGTTATGGCGGATTCGCTTAATCCGATGATAACGGCTTCCTCACAGTGGTTCGAGAGAACTCTTGACGATTCGGCGAATAAGAGAATTTCCGTGCCGGAAGCGTTTCTTGCGGTAGACGGCATACTTGATTTGTATTTAAACGTGGCTGACGGATTGGTTGTATATGATAAGGTTATAAACAAGCATCTTATGGCGGAGCTTCCTTTCATGGCTACCGAAAATATAATGATGGCGGCGGTTAAGAGAGGCGGAGACAGACAGGAGCTTCACGAGAAAATAAGGCTTCTTTCCATGGAAGCGGGAAAGAATGTTAAAGAAAGAGGACTTGAAAACAATCTTTTAGAGCTTATAGCTGCCGAACCGGCGTTCGGTATGAGCCTTGAGGAATTAAATAAAGAGCTTTCAGAAACGAATTATACAGGGAGAGCAAAGGAGCAGGTGGAGGATTTCTTAAATGAGGTAATTTTACCCGTTCTTAAGGAAAATGAGTCGGAACTCGGTTTCAGAGCGGAAATAAACGTGTGATTGTTAATTAAGACGGTCAAGGGGAGGATGAGTATAAAGCCGATTTATCGGATAGGACACTTCTCTTGACCGTTTGAGTAATTATAAACGGAAAAAGCGAATTCAGATATTTGTTTTGCCGTTTGGAAAAGATTTATATGGAATAGACATATTTATTTGATATATTTTGTCATTCTCGACAGTTATGATTTACAAAGATAATATAATCTTTGATAAAGCTCCGTTTGTAAATAAATAAGGAAAATAGGCTGAATTTCAAACGGATAAATATAATACTTAATTTATGTTCTTTAAAAAAATATATAAAATATATGAAAAACAGCCTTAAAAACGGTTTTAAATACAGCGTAGCAGGCTTGAAATTGACATATAAATAAGGTAACATAGGTGAAATTTAATCAATTCATAATGAAAAGATTAAGGAGCAATATAATTCTGTATCGAGGGAGAGGGGACAGGATATGGATTATAAAATTACACTTATACCCGGTGACGGAATAGGACCCGAGATAATAAGAGAAGCGGTTAAAGTACTTGACAAAACAGCTTTAGTATACGGTCATAAGTTTAATTATAATGAAATTCTTATGGGAGGCTGTTCAATAGACGAGTACGGCATTCCACTTACGGATGAAGCTGTAAAAACAGCCAAAGCCGCCGATGCGGTGTTACTCGGAGCGGTAGGCGGAAATACGGACACTTCTCCATGGTACAGGCTCCCGCCGGAAAAGCGTCCTGAAGCGGGACTTCTAAAGATAAGGAAGGAATTGGGGCTTTACGCAAATATAAGACCTGCTATTTTATTTGACGAGCTTATAGCCGCCTGTCCGCTAAAGGAGTCCACCGGAGAAAAAGGCTTTGACTTTGTAATATTCAGAGAGCTTACGGGCGGACTGTATTTCGGAGAGAGAAGTACTACTGTTGTAGAAGGAAAACGAAGGGCTGTAGATACCCTGGTATACACCGAGGATGAAATTGAAAGAGTGGCAAGAAGGGCTTTTGAAGCCGCAGCCAAAAGAAACGGACATGTATGCAGCGTAGACAAGGCGAATGTACTTGATTCTTCAAGGCTTTGGAGGCAGGTGGTTGCTGAAGTGGCTAAGGATTTCCCTGAAGTAAGTCTTACCAATATGTTGGTTGATAACTGTGCTATGCAGATTATTGCCGATCCGGCTCAGTTTGATGTGATTCTTACTGAAAATATGTTCGGAGATATACTTTCGGATGAGGCAAGTATGGTGACGGGGTCGCTCGGAATGCTTCCTTCGGCAAGTCTCGGAGAAGGAAGATTCGGGCTTTACGAGCCGAGCCACGGTTCGGCTCCGGATATAGCGGGACAGGATAAAGCGAACCCTATCGCGACTATTATGTCGGCAAGCTTACTGCTCAGATATTCTTTCGGGCTTGATTTGGAGGCGGACAAAGTTGAAGAAGCTGTGAAGGCGGTGCTTAAAAAGGGATATAGAACGGGTGATATTTACAGCGAAGGCAAAATTTCGGTCGGATGCGTGGAAATGGGAGAAAGGATAGCGGCTGAAATTGAAAAGTAATATATTTATAAAACGTGTACTTATTCACGGTAAAATATCGATAATCTTGATAATCGGCTAAAATTATATAGAAATACGGAAATTTCCGGTAACAGGAAGGAAAATAATGAATGAGAAGTGATAACGCAAGGAGCGGCATGAGACAGGCACCGGCAAGGAGTCTTTTTAATGCGTTGGGTTTTACGGCGGAAGAAATGAAAAAACCCATGGTCGGTATTGTAAGCTCATATAATGAAATAGTACCGGGGCATATAAATCTTGATAAAATTGTAGATGCCGTGAGAATGGGAGTTGCCGAGGCGGGCGGCGTACCTGTGGTTTTCCCTGCTATTGCGGTTTGTGACGGTATAGCCATGGGACATATAGGAATGAAATATTCTTTGGTAACAAGAGATTTAATCGCCGATTCTACGGAATGTATGGCTATGGCTCATCAGTTCGACGCTCTCGTCATGATACCGAACTGTGACAAGAATGTACCGGGACTTCTGATGGCTGCGGCAAGGGTGAATGTGCCTACAGTATTTGTGTCGGGCGGTCCTATGCTTGCGGGAAGGGTTAAAGGCAAAAAAACAAGTCTTTCCACCATGTTCGAGGCGGTTGGGGCTTATACGGCGGGAAGTCTTACGGAAGAAGATGTGCTTGAATATGAAAATAAAGCCTGTCCGACCTGCGGCTCATGTTCGGGCATGTATACGGCGAACTCAATGAACTGTCTTACGGAAGCCCTCGGAATGGGGCTTCGAGGAAACGGCACAATTCCTGCCGTGTATTCTGAAAGAATAAAGCTTGCAAAATGCGCGGGTATGGCTGTTATGGAAATGTTCAGGCAGGATATAAGGCCCCGCGATATAATGACAAAAGAAGCTATAATAAATGCTCTTACGGTGGATATGGCACTTGGCTGTTCCACAAATTCAATGCTTCATTTACCGGCAATCGCACATGAGACAGGTTTTGACTTTGATATAGCTTTCGCAAATCCTATTAGCGAGAAAACTCCCAACCTCTGCCATCTTGCTCCGGCGGGAAATACTTATATGGAGGATCTTAACGAAGCGGGCGGAGTTTACGCGGTAATGAAGGAGCTTGCGGATATAGGGCTTATAAATACGGAATGCATGACGGTTACGGGAAAGACAATAGGTGAAAATATTAAAAACGCTTATAACAGAGACGAGGAGGTAATAAGACCTGTAAGCAATCCTTACAGTAAGACGGGCGGGCTTGCCGTACTTAAAGGAAATCTTGCGCCTGACGGAAGTGTGGTTAAGCGCTCGGCGGTAGCTTTCGAAATGATGGTTCACGAAGGACCCGCAAGAGTGTTTGACTGCGAGGAGGATGCGATTGATGCTATAAAGGGCGGTAAGATAGTGCCCGGCGATGTGGTTGTTATCAGATACGAAGGTCCTAAGGGCGGTCCGGGTATGAGAGAGATGCTTAATCCTACCTCCGCAATAGCAGGTATGGGACTCGGCTCCACCGTGGCGCTTATTACGGACGGAAGATTTTCAGGAGCATCAAGAGGAGCTTCTATCGGACACGTTTCTCCGGAAGCGGCGGTCGGAGGTCCTATAGCTCTTGTTAAAGAAGGTGATATTATTTCGATAAATATACATGAAATGAGCCTTAGTGTGAAGGTGTCGGATGAAGAGCTTGAGGAAAGAAGAAAGGGTTGGAAGCCTAAGGAAACGGGGGAGATTACCGGTTATCTTAAGAGGTATCAGGCAATGGTCACATCGGGAAACAGAGGCGCCATACTTGAAGTACCGAAGTTTTAATATAAAAGGCTTGATTCCGGAGGCGGCTAAGCCCTACAGACAAGTTTACCTGTAGGTATGGCGACTGAGGTAAGCTTGTTTAACCCATAATTAGAGAAACAGAAAAGGAGAATTTATGGCGGAACTTAACGGATCTCAGATTCTTGTTGAATGCTTGAAGGAGCAGGGAGTGGATACTATTTTCGGATATCCGGGAGGAGCGGTACTTAATCTCTATGACGAGCTTTACCGTCATCAGGATGAAATAAAACATATTCTTACCTCTCATGAGCAGGGAGCCGCTCATGCGGCTGACGGGTACGCAAGGGCAACAGGTAAGGTCGGAGTTTGTCTTGCTACAAGCGGACCGGGAGCCACTAATCTTGTAACGGGTATTGCGAATGCCTATATGGACTCCGTTCCTATGGTTGCGATTACGGGAAATGTAGGAACCAACCTTCTTGGTAAGGATTCTTTTCAGGAAGTGGATATAGCAGGTGTAACCATGCCTATTACAAAGCATAATTTCATAGTAAAAGATGTAAAAAAGCTGGCAAATACCATAAGAAGGGCATTTAAGATAGCTTTAAGCGGGAGACCCGGACCGGTACTTATTGATATCACTAAGGATGTAACCGCAAATAAATGCGAATATAAAAAGGAAGAAGTAAAGAAGGCTGTTAAGCCTGAAAAGACTTTTACGGAAAAGGAGCTTGAAAAGGCTGCTGAAATGATAACAAAGGCTAAACGTCCCGTTATTTTCATAGGCGGCGGAGCTATTATTTCAGGGGCACATAAAGAGGTTAAAGCTTTGGCGGATCTCATGGACGCTCCCGTTTGCGATTCTCTTATGGGAAAAGGAGCTTTTGACGGTACGGACAAGCGCTACATGGGCATGATAGGTATGCACGGTACCAAGACCGCCAATTTCTCGGTAACGGAATGTGATCTTCTGGTTGTGCTCGGGGCAAGATTTTCCGACAGAGTTACCGGCAATACAAAAGGCTTTGCAAAGAAGGCTAAGATTCTTCATATTGATATTGATCCTGCTGAAATAAATAAGAATGTGAGAGTTGACCTAAGCGTTGAAGGCGATGTCAAGGAAGTGCTTAAGGGGCTTAACGGGAAGCTTAAAAACCAGAGTCATGCGGAATGGATGGAGCATATAGCAGAGATGCAGGCGAAGTTTCCGCTTAAATATCATGAAAACGAGCTTACGGGACCGTATTTCATAGAGGAGCTTTACAGGCTTACCGAAGGAGAGGCGATTATCTCTACAGAAGTAGGACAGCATCAGATGTGGGCTGCACAGTTCTACAAGTATAGTAAGCCAAGAACTCTGCTTACTTCGGGCGGTCTCGGAACTATGGGCTACGGTCTGGGCGCATCCATAGGAGCGCAAATAGGTATGCCTGATAAGCAGGTCATTAACCTTGCGGGAGACGGATGTTTTCGCATGAATATGAATGAGCTTGCAACGGCGGCGCATTACAACGTGCCTATAATTGAGGTTGTATTTAATAATAATGTACTCGGTATGGTAAGGCAGTGGCAGACGCTTTTCTATGGCGGAAGATATTCACAGACCATGCTTTCTCAGGATATAGATTATGTTAAGCTTGCGGAAGCTATGAGTGTCAAGGCTTTCAGAGTTACTAAGAAAGAGGATGTGGACGGGGTTATTAAAAAGGCTCTTAAGGAAAAGGGACCGGTATTTATAGAAGTTGTTATAGACAAGAATGAGAGCGTATGGCCTATGGTTCCCGCCGGAGCTGCTCTTGAGGAGACGTTTTCGGAGGAAGATATAAAGGAGAAAGAGCGAAAAGGTAAGAAATAAGCGCTGTATAAAATGATTTGTGAATACATTAACAATGTTTTATAGGAGGGAATGATTATGGAAAGAGTGTATAATTTTTCGGCAGGACCTGCGACGCTTCCCGAGGAAGTGCTTCGTTCATGCGCGGACGAGATGCTTAACTACGCAGGAACGGGAATGTCCGTTATGGAGATGAGCCACCGCTCGAAACCCTTTGAAAACATCATAAATACTGCCGAGGCTGATTTAAGAGAGCTTATGGATATCCCTGACAATTATAAGGTGCTTTTTCTTCAGGGCGGAGCTTCGCTTCAGTTTGCGATGATTCCTATGAACCTTATGAAAAATAAGGCGGCAGACTATATCATTACCGGACAATGGGCAAAAAAGGCTTTTGAAGAGGCGAAAATTTACGGTGACGCGGCAGCTGTGGCTTCTTCCGCCGATAAAACCTTTTCATATATTCCCGATTGCAGCGACCTGCCTATAAGAGATAATGCGGACTATGTATATATATGCGAAAATAATACAATATACGGAACTAAATTTAAAACTCTCCCTAATACAAAGGGAAAGACTTTGGTAGCCGATGTTTCGTCATGCTTCTTAAGCGAGCCTGTCGATATAAGCAAATACGGCATTATTTACGGCGGAGCGCAAAAAAACATAGGACCTGCCGGTACGGTAATTGTAATCATAAGAGAAGACCTGATTACAGAAGATGTGCTTTTAGAAACGCCTACCATGATGAAATATAAGATTCACGCGGATAACAGGTCGCTTTATAATACGCCTCCGGCTTACGGAATTTATGTATGCGGTAAGGTATTCGGGTGGATTAAGGCTCAGGGCGGTTTGTCCGTAATGAAGGAGAAAAATGAAAAGAAAGCTGCTGTTCTTTATGATTTTCTTGATAATAGTAAATTATTTAAAGGCACGGTCAGAAAAGAGGATCGTTCGTTAATGAATGTGCCTTTTGTTACAGGAAATGACGAGCTTGACACAAAATTTATCAAAGAGGCAACCGCAGCGGGTTTTGTAAACCTTAAGGGACACAGAACCGTAGGCGGAATGCGCGCGAGTATTTATAACGCCATGCCTTATGATGGCGTTGTAAGCCTTGTAAACTTTATGGAGAGGTTTGAAACCGCAAACGCAAGATAAGGAGGGGTTATGTATAGAGTAAAAACACTCAATAAAATATCTCAGGTGGGACTTGACGGATTTACCGACGATTTCAGCTTTACTGAAGATTTTGAGGAAGCCGATGTGGCGGTGGTTAGAAGCGCCGATATTAAAGAATATGAATTTAACGACAATCTGCTTGCTATAGCGAGGGCGGGAGCGGGAGTGAATAATATTCCTATTGATAAATGCTCTGAAAAGGGGATAGTGGTATTTAACACTCCGGGAGCGAACGCGAATGCCGTAAAGGAGCTTGTAATTGCAGGACTTTTACTTGCGTCAAGAGATGTTGCGGGCGGAATAAACTGGGTACGTTCCATAGAAGAAAAAGAGGGAATTGCTAAAGCTGTTGAAAAGGGTAAGTCCAATTTTGCCGGAAATGAGATAAGCGGAAAGAAATTAGGCGTTATAGGGTTAGGAGCTATAGGAGTTTTGGTGGCAAATGCCGCTAAAAGATTAGGGATGGAGGTTTACGGGTGTGACCCTTATATTTCAGTGGAGCACGCGTGGAATCTTTCGAGAGATATAATTCATGTAAAATCCGTAGACGAAATATATAAAGAGTGCGATTATATAACGGTTCATGTGCCTCTTATGGAAGCAACAAAGCACATGATAAATAATGAGAGTATAGCTAAAATGAAGGACGGAACCGTACTTCTTAATTTTTCAAGGGACAGTCTTGCAGACGATGAAGCTGTAAGAAGGGCGCTTGAAACCGGAAAAATCAGAAAGTATGTGACAGATTTTCCGAATGAGAAAACGGCGAATATGTCGGGAGTTATCGCCATACCTCATTTAGGGGCTTCCACGGAAGAGTCGGAGGATAACTGCGCCGTGATGGCGGTAAAGGAGCTTGTGGATTATGTCAAAAACGGAAATATCAAAAATTCCGTTAATTTTCCGGCGCTTGACGCGGGTATTTCGTCAAGTAAAGGAAGGGTGGCGATACTTCACAGAAATATACCCAATATGATTACGGGCTTTACATCCGTGCTTTCAGAGGATAATATAAACATAGATGAAATGATGAATAAAAGTAAAGGAGATTTGGCGTACTCACTCTTTGATATCGGAACCGAAGCAACTCATGAGATTAAGGAAAAGCTTGAGAAAATAGACGGTGTATTTAAGGTGAGGATAGTGAAATAATATGGGTAATTTATTTAATATGGATAACTTTTTCTTTCGTTTTATGGGAAAGTTTTTTGACGCGGCGGTTTTAAGCATAGTATTTACTTTATGTTGTATTCCTGTAATAACGATAGGACCCGCGACTACCGCTCTTTATTATGCTACGGTAAAATCTATAAGAAGGGACAGAAGCTATCCGATAAAGGAATTTTTTCATTCATTCAAAAGAGATTTCAGACAAAGCTTTATAATGGAGCTTATTCTTATAATTGTAGGAATTATTCTTTATGTAGATATTAAATTTATAGGCGGTTATGTAGAGGGGTTGCTTGAAAATGTAAGATATGTGTATCTTGTTATAGGGCTTGTGCTTTTGTTTATATCGATATATGCCTTTCCTATAATATCAAGATTCAGTCTGAAGCTTACAGGAATTTTAAAGCTTTCGTTTTATCTTTCGATAAGGCATATTCTTACAACCGCGGTTTCCGTAATACTCATTTTGGGAGCGGCTTTGGCGGTATATATTACTGCGGGACTTGCGCTTTTGATAATACCCGTGGTCGCTTCTTTGCTCATATCCCTGCTTATGGAAAGAGTATTGAAGAAATGTATGAAATTTATAGGAGGAACGGAGACACCTGAAAATGTAGACGACTGGTATATGGAGTAAAGTCGTTAATGATACAGCCTGTAAAAACCGGGGGAGGAATAAAAAAGCATGTCGCATGGAGAATTTATACTGACAAGGGATTTCGCAAAGAATGTTTTTAATGACGAGGTAATGAAGGACAGACTTCCGAGTGACGTTTACAGAGTTTTAAGAAAGACCATAGATAACGGCGAAGACCTTGAACCTAAAATAGGACAGGCGGTTGCCCATGCGATGAAAGAGTGGGCGATGGAAAGAGGCGCTACTCATTATTCTCACTGGTTTCAGCCGATGACGGGCATAACCGCGGAAAAGCATGACTGTTTTTTAAAGCCCGAAGGCAAAGGGAATATAATAATGAGGTTTTCCGGAAAGGAGCTTGTGAAAGGAGAACCGGACGCGTCGTCATTTCCGTCCGGAGGACTCAGAGCTACCTTTGAGGCGAGAGGTTATACGGCATGGGACTGCACTTCGCCTGCGTTTTTAAAAGAGGATGCGGCGGGGGTTACTCTTTGTATACCGACAGCGTTCTGTTCTTATACGGGAGAGGCTTTAGATGAGAAAACTCCGCTTTTAAGGTCTATGGAGGCGATAAACGGACAGGCGGTAAGAATTGCGAGGCTTTTCGGAGATAACGAGGTGAAAAGCGTTACCTGTTCGGTCGGTGCCGAGCAGGAATATTTCTTAATAGACAGAAAAGACTATTTAAAGAGGGACGATCTGATTTTTACGGGGCGAACACTTTTCGGAGCCATGCCGCCTAAGCTTCAGGAGCTTGACGATCATTATTTCGGCAATATTCCCGAAAGAATAGAAGCCTTTATGAAAGAGCTTAACGAGGAATGCTGGAAGCTCGGCATCTATGCAAAGACTCAACATAACGAGGCGGCTCCGGCACAGCACGAGATGGCGCCTGTATTTACAACTGCGAATATTTCAACCGACCATAATCAGCTTGTTATGGAAACTATGAAAAAGGTGGCAAAAAGGCACGGAATGGAATGTCTTTTGCATGAAAAGCCTTTTGCGGGAGTAAACGGCTCAGGAAAGCATAATAACTGGTCAATAGTTACGGATACGGGGAAAAATTTGCTTGATCCGGGAAAAACTCCTCATGAAAATGTACAGTTTTTACTTGTGCTTGCCGCCATAATAAAGGCGGTTGATGAAAATGCGTTGCTTTTAAGGCTTTCCGCCTCAAATCCGGGGAATGACCACAGGCTTGGAGCAAATGAGGCTCCTCCGGCTATAATATCCATCTTTCTCGGCGATCAGCTTGAGGATGTGGTAAATCAGATTGTGGAAACGGGAGAAGCTACCTCAAGTAAGCAGGGAGGAAAGTTAAATATAGGAGTACATTCTCTGCCGGATTTGTTTCTGGATGCTACGGACAGAAACAGAACCTCACCTTTCGCTTTTACAGGAAATAAGTTTGAATTCAGGATGGTGGCTTCATCAATGTCGGTGGCAGGCGCAAATACCGCTATAAATACTATAGTTGCGAATGTTTTCAGAGAAATGGCGGACGAGCTTGAAGGGGCGGAGGATTTTAATCAGGCTGTACATGACCTTATAACAAAAACCCTTACAGAGCATCAGAGAATAATATTTAACGGAAACGGTTACTCGGATGAATGGGTGGAAGAAGCCGAGCGTAGAGGACTTCCGAATGCAAGGACAATGGTGGATGCCATTCCTGCGATGACTTCACCTCATACGGTAGAGGTTTTCGAGAAGGAGAAGGTTTTAAACAGAACCGAGCTTGAAGCAAGAACCGAGGTACATTATGAAACCTATTCAAAGACAATAAATATAGAAGCAAAAACCATGATTGATATGGTAAGAAAGCAGTATATACCGTCAGTCATAAGGTTTCAGACCGTTCTTGCGAATTCCGTTTCGGAAATGAAAAAGGTATTGCCGGAGGAAGATTTTAACGTACAGAGTAAGCTTTTGAGAAAGGTTACAGGATACTTAAAGAATGCGGACGAGGCGGTATGCGAACTGGAAACGTTAACGAACGAAGCTATGAAACTTTCGGAAGAAAGGATACGGGCGGAATTTTTTAACCGAAAAGTTACGCCGGTAATGAAAAAACTCAGAGAGCCTATAGACGAACTTGAAAGAATAGTGGATAAAACATACTGGCCGGTACCGTCGTATAATGATATTTTGTTTGAAATATAAACTCAATTTACGGGGCTGTCGCTTTAAGAAAAACATTACAAGATTATGTATGACTTTGATAAGGGTTTATCATAATATCTCGTATGTTTTGTGCTTAATGCGACAGCTCTTTTATATGTTCATTTTACGATTCTTTAATAATCGAAAATATACATTATACATTTTAAAATGAATATAATTGCAAAAATAAATGTATATATGTATATAACATACAACATAAACACAAAAATCAGCGAAAATAGTTGTATTTTTATTCATATTTGCTCTTTACATGATAAAAAAGTCGTGATAAAATGTACTCAATTCTTAACCGAAAGGACTGAAAATGAAAAAAGTGATTTATATAAAAAGGAGGAAAGAATATGAAAAAAATAGCTTTGGTACTCACACTTGCAGCTTCCATAGTGCTTACTGCATGTTCGGGAGGAAAAGATAACGGCAGAGCTTCGGAAAGTACGTCTAAGACAGGTGATACAAAGACAAATGCGTCACAGAGCGCAAGAGATAAAACAGGCGATTCACAGGAAAGCGAAATCGGGGTGGCCGCAGCGAAAGTAGATCTTTCTTCAATTGCGGGAGACGGAGACAGGCTTGACAAAATTATTGAAGCGGGAGTAATAACCTGTGCTACAAGCCCGGACTTCGCTCCGAACGAGTTTCAGGATATAAGCGGCGGAGAAGTGAAATATGTAGGAGCCGATATTGATCTTGCGAATTATATAGCTGACTCCCTCGGTGTAAAGCTTGAAATTAAGCCTATGGATTTTGATGCCGTTAAGGCAGCCGTGACGACGGGACAGGCGGATATTGCTATTTCAGGCTTTGCGTATACGGAAGAAAGAGCGGAGAGCATGGAGCTTTCAGAATTTTTTAATACGGATGATAAAGAAGGCCAGGGAGTTCTGGTTCTCAAGAAAGATGTAGACAAATATAAGACCGCCGAGGATTTTAAAGGAAAGAAGGTAGCGGCTCAGAACAGCTCAGTACAGTACGAGCTTACCGTAGCTCAGCTTGGAGAAGATGTCTGCCAGCCGATTGTAAATATAAATGACGCTATAATGATGTTAAAGACAGGCAAGGTGGACGGAGTTGCTCTTGATATGGCAAACGCTGAGCTGTATGTAGGAAATTATGATGATACGGCTATTTGTGAGTTTAAATTCGATTATACTTCAAGCGGAAATGTGGCAGCGGTTAAAAAGGGTGAAACAAAGCTTATAAATGCTGTAAATCTTATAATAAAAGACGTAAATGACAAGGGACTTTACACAAAATGGAGAGAAGAAGCTATAAAGCTTGCCAAGTCTTTGGGAGTAGAGGTTAACGAATAATGGACTTTCTTTCAAATATAATTAAAGTGCTTTCAAGATATGGCGGCTTATTTGTCATAGGCACGTGCTACACGCTGCTTTTAAGCTTTATCACCGTACTTGCGGGAAGTGTTTTAGGCTCGGTGATTGCGGTATTAAAAAAGAACAGATTTGCAGTGATAAGGTTCGCGGTTACGGCGTATATAGAGGTATTAAGAGGTACGCCTATACTTTTACAGCTTTATATATTTACTTTTTTAATACCGATGGCATTTCCGGCTTTTAATCCGTCAACCTTCACGAGTATAGTTATAGCCCTTATTCTCAATTCCTCAGCCTATGTTTCAGAAGTTATAAGAGCCGGTATAGAAGCTGTGGATAAGGGACAGACGGAAGCGGCAAGGTCGCTCGGTCTTAATAAATTTCAGACTATGTTTAAAATAGTTTTGCCTCAGGCGATAAGAAATATTTTGCCTGCGCTTGGAAACGAGTTTATTACCATGATTAAGGAAACTTCGCTTGCTTCAACCTTTTTTGTAGGTGATCTTATGACACAGTATAAGACGATAGGCGGAGCTTTGAACCTTATTATTGAGCCTTTAATAATAATCGGAATTATTTATTTCGTACTGACATTCAGCTTGTCAAAGGCGGTAGCGGTATTTGAAAGGAGGCTTAAAGCGGGTGAGTGATAATCATGAAGAGTATTTGATAGATGTAGTGGATATACATAAGAGTTTTGGAGAATTGCAGGTATTAAAAGGAGTAAGCAGCCATATTAAAAAGGGTGAGGTGGTTTCACTGATAGGACCGTCCGGCGGAGGAAAAAGTACATTTTTAAGATGTTTAAATCTTCTTGAGGTTCCTGAAGCGGGTGAAATTTATTTTGAGGGCGTAAATATAACGGATAAGTCTGTAAATATTGATATTCACAGACAGAAAATGGGAATGGTATTTCAGCATTTCAATGTGTTTCCGCACCTTTCCGTAGGCGAAAATATAACTTTAGCTCCGATTGCTTTGAAAAAGAAAAGTAAAACGGAGGCTGAAGAGACGGCAAAGAAACTTCTTGATAGAGTGGGACTTCTTGAAAAGTATAATGAGAATCCGAATAAGCTCTCGGGCGGGCAGAAGCAGAGACTTGCCATAGTGAGGGCGCTTGCAATGGAACCGGATGTAATGCTTTTTGATGAGCCTACCTCGGCTCTCGACCCGGAAATGGTAGGAGAAGTGCTTGCGGTTATTAAAAATCTTGTTAAAGAGGGAATGACGACTGTAATAGTCACCCATGAAATGGGATTTGCAAGAGAAATATCAGACAGAGTGCTTTTTATGGACGCCGGAATAATAGCCGAGGAGGGAACTCCGGAAGAAATATTTGCCAACCCTAAGAATCCGAGGACTAAGGATTTTTTGAGTAAAGTATTGTACTGAATATAAGTTTATAATGCCTCATACAGCCGATACAAGCGTTGAACGGTTTGCTTGCGTGTCGGTTATATGAGGCTTTTTTTGCTGTTAAAGCATTACATGGAAAAATACAACTTCAAAGTTATATTTAAAATTTATTTAAAAATAAAGAATTAAATAAATTAAATATATAAAATGGATATATAAAATTCAAATATAACCTATAAATTCAATCTAATAGATGATTTTATTTATAAAATATGAAAAATTTAATTTTATTGCTAATGCGAAAGTGTTAGTAAAATACAACTTTAAAACAAAATCAATTAAAATTACTTGCTAAAAACATTGCATAAAGCTATTGTAATATATAAAAGGAATATGATAAGAGAAAGACTGTTTGCAGGACTCACCGGTTGCGGGAATGAAAAAAGGCGGATTTTATCATGGCAAAGGAATCTGAAAAAGCGATAAACAACGGTATAAAGTACCGTAAACTCTATAACTGGGGGCGGACACTTATTTTGAGCGGAGTGTTTAAGAATGAGGAAAAGTTTCCGTCCGAGCATATTTTGGAAAAGAAATTCGGCTATTCAAGGCAGACTGTGAGAAATGCTCTTAGGAAGCTTGAAAATGAAAAGCTGATTTTAAGGGTGAGGGGCAGCGGAACTTATGTTTCTTATAAGAACGGCGCAGAGAATAGAGAAAAACGACATATAGGACTTATTTTGAGCTATTTTTCGGATTATTTGTTTCCGCAGGTTTATGAGGGTATAAAGTCGGTACTTGAAGAAAAGGGGTTCGTGATAGATGTCGCTATTACAAAAAATCGTCTTAATGACGAGGCTATTTATTTGGAGGGGCTTTTAAATTCAGGCGTTTCCGGATTTATAATAGAGGGTACGAGGTCAAGCTTTCCTAATCCCAATATAAGGCTTTATAAGGAAATAAGAAAAAGAAATATTCCGACGATTTTTATTCACAATCATTACGGAAACCAGAGCTTCGACAGTATAGAAATGGCGGATGCTCAGGCGGGGTATGAGATAACAAGACATTTGATTAAAAACGGACATAAGAGAATAGGGGGTATTTTCAAATACGACGATATTCAGGGACAGGAAAGGTACAAGGGTTTTATAGAGTGTCTTTCGGATTACGGAGTCAAATTTGACGATGATTATATATGTTGGTACTCGACTGAGGATATGGAGGAAAAGTTTAGTCCTAAAAGCCTTTTAAAGATGTATAAAAGAACTAAGGACTGCACGGCTATGATTATCTATAATGATGAAATTGCCGACAGATATTTGGATTTTTTAAAAAATAAGGGAATATCGGTTCCGAGGGATTTATCGCTTGTGTCGTTTGATGACGCAAGGCTTGTAGAAAACGAAGAACTGAAAATTTTGTCTGTCGTACATCCGAAGTTTGAGCTTGGCAGGCTTGCGGCTAAGAATTTAATAAAAATGTTAAATGACAGTCATTGGCAGAATAAAAGCTATTCTTACAAATTTCCCGCGGTATTTAATGACGGAAATTCCGTGAGAGATGTAAGAAACTTATAAAGGGAGGAAATTTCAATGGAAAAATTGTATTTTATAGTCGGCTCACAGGATTTGTACGGTGATGAATGTCTTAAGCGAGTGGCGGATGACAGCAGGGTAATGGTAGAGTTTTTAAATGAGAAGTTAAAGGGAGTGGCGGAGGTTGTTCTGCTTCCTACGGTTGAAACTTCTGAAATCTGTGTAAGAAATATGCGTAAAGCTTCGAATGATGACGACTGCGCGGGGGTTATTACATGGATGCATACGTTCTCTCCGGCGAAGATGTGGATAAAGGGCTTACAGGAACTTAGAAAACCTCTTTTACACCTTCATACACAGGCAAATGAAAAGCTTCCGTATGAGAGTATAGATATGGATTTTATGAATTTAAATCAGGCTGCGCACGGTGACAGGGAATATGCGTTCATTCTTGCCCGTATGAGAATAGCTCACGAAGTGGCTGCAGGTTTTTATAAGCATGAAAGCGTAGTGGCAAAAATAAAGCGGTTTGCCGAGGTGGCAAAGGCAATAGCATTTTCAAAATCGCTTAAGGTGGCTTCTTTCGGTAATAATATGCGAGAGGTCGCAGTAACGGACGGAGACAGGGTTGAGAGCCAGATTAAATACGGTTGGGAATGCAATTATTACGGAATAGGAGATATTGTAGAAATTATCTCGAAAGTTACAAAAGAAGAAATAGAAGCCAAGATGAAAGAATACACCGACAAATATACGATGAAAACGGATAAGGTCGAGTCGGTTTATGAGCAGGCAAAATATGAAGTGGCTCTTGAAAAATTTCTTGCTGAAAAGAAGGTTGGAGCTTTTACGGATACATTTCAGGATTTACACGGACTTAAACAGCTTCCGGGAATTGCGGTACAGAACCTTATGACAAAGGGAATCGGTTTCGGACCGGAAGGAGATTACAAAATATCGGCGCTTTCGGCAATTCTTATGAAGATGGCTGAGGGAAGGGACGGAGCTACCGGCTTTATCGAGGATTATACCTATGACCTTACGGAAGGAGAGGAGCTTGAGCTTGCCTCCCACATGCTTGAAGTTCCGCCAGCTTTTGCAGCAACAAAGCCTGAAATTCAGGTACACCCTCTTGGAATAGGAGGAAAGGATGAGCCGGCAAGACTTGTTTTTGACGGAATAAAAGGAGACGGAATACAGGTAACAATGGTGGATATGGGAGATCATTTTAGAATAATCTGCGCCGACATAGAGCTTGTAAAACAGCCTGAGCCTATGCCTAAACTTCCTGTGGCAAGAATCATGTACCGCCATAAGCCTGATTTTAAAATTGGAACATCAGCTTGGTGCTACGCCGGAGGAGCGCATCATTCGGTAGTTTCTACAGCGCTTACAAGAGCGGATATAGCGATGTTTGCAAGGCTTACAGAAACCAAGCTTATTACCGTAGGAAATGATACTACGGAAGCCGATTTACAGAAGTTTTTTATGAGATAAGGAGGTCTGTATGCTTGAGGAGCTTAAACGAAGCGTTTATGAGGCGAATATGCTTTTGCCGAAATACGGACTTGTTACTTTTACATGGGGAAATGTGTCCGGAATAGACAGAGAGAGAGGCTTGGTTGTAATAAAGCCGAGCGGAGTGGAATATGAAAAATTGAAGCCTGAAAATATGGTTGTGATTGATCTTTGCGGAAATATAGCGGAGGGTGAGCTTAATCCTTCCTCCGATACCAAAACCCATATAGAATTGTATAAGGCGTTTAAGGATATAGGAGGAATAGTGCATACACATTCTCCTCATGCGACAGCGTTTGCGCAGGCGGGAGAGGATATTCCGTGTATGGGAACTACGCAGTGCGACTATTTTTATGGAGATATTCCATGTATAAGGCACCTTACTGAAAAAGAAATTGAAGAAGATTATGAGAGAAACACAGGGCTTGTAATTGTGGAAACCTTTGTGAAAAGGAAGATAAATCCGGAATATGTTCCGGGCTGCGTATGTGAAAGCCACGGACCTTTCTCGTGGGGAAGGTCTCCGGCTATGGCGGTGCATAATGCCGTTGTTGTCGAGGAAGCGGCAAAAATGGATATTTTCACGAAAATTATAAATCCTGCGGCAAAGAATGTGCCTGAGCATTATCTTGAGAAACATTTTACAAGAAAACACGGTCCGAACGCGTATTACGGGCAGAAGTAAAATATACCGTGAAATTTGCAAAAAAGACGGAGCGCACGGCAGCTCAATACTGACGAAATAAGGAGCGGATTTTATGGAAAATAGAACGAATGTTCCTCTTAAAAAGAAACTTATAAACGAAGGAAAAACCTCCCTCGGCATAGAGCTTGGCTCAACAAGAATAAAAGCGGTGCTTATAGACTTTACAGGAGCGGTGCTTGCGGTAGGTTTTCATGACTGGGAAAATTCATTTACGGACGGTATATGGACTTATCCGTTAAATGAGATTCACGAAGGTGTGAGAAAATGTTATACCTCTATAAGAAAAAATGTTGAGGAAAAGTACGGTGTCACTTTGAAAAAAATAGGCTCGGCGGGCATTAGCGCTATGATGCACGGTCTTATGGCGTTTGATAAGGAGGGAAATCTTCTTGCACCGTTTAAGACATGGAGAAACAGCGATACGGAGAAAGCTGCTGATGAGCTTACGGAAGCTTTTAATTTCAATATTCCGCTAAGATGGACGGTAGCGCATATTTATCAGGCGGTGCTTGATGAAAAGGATTATTTAAAAGAACTTGCTTTTGCGACTACCTTGGATTCTTACATACATTTTAAACTTACCGGAAAAAAGGTGACCGGAGTAGGTGACGCGGCGGGAATTTTTCCTATATCTGACGGTGATTATGATATGGAAATGGTGAAGAGCTTCGAGAAACTCGTTTCGGAAAAAGGTTGTAAGATAAGACTTAAAGAAATTTTACCTAAGGTGCTTTCAGCGGGTGAAGCTGCGGGAAGCCTTACAAAAGAGGGAGCGATTTTTCTTGACGAGAGCGGAAATCTTGAAGCCGGAGTACCTATGTGTCCGCCCGAGGGGGACGCGGGTACCGGAATGGTTGCTACAAATTCCGTAGCTCCGGGAACGGGAAATGTTTCTGCGGGAACTTCAGTTTTTGCCATGCTTGTGCTTGAAAAGGGATTATCCAAGCTATACAGAGAAATAGATATGGTGACAACTCCTGACGGCTATCCTGTGGCTATGGCTCATGCGAATAACGGTACTTCGGACTTAAATGCTTGGATAAATATTTTTAAGGAATTTACTGAATTGTTCGGAGTAAAAGCTGATACGGGTGAATTGTTCGGAAAATTATATAACAATTCACTAAAAGGAGATAAGGACTGCGGAGGTTTGCTTTCCTACGGATATTATTCCGGAGAGGGTATAGTTCATCTTAATGAGGGCAGACCGTTATTTGTAAGAACACCCGAAAGCAAATTTAACCTTGCGAATTTTATGAGAGCACATATTTATTCCTCGTTCGCAGCGGTAAAGCTCGGGCTTGATATTTTATTAAAGAACGAAAAAGTAAAGGTAAATAAGATAACCGGACACGGCGGACTTTTTAAAACTCCGCTTGTGGCGCAAAGCTTTCTTGCCGCCGCCATAAACGCTCCCGTAACCGTTATGGACAACGCCGGCGAAGGCGGGCCTTGGGGAATGGCTGTTCTTGCGGCTTATATGCTTAATAAGGAGAATATGAGCCTTTCGGAGTATTTAAATAAGATTATATTTAAAGATGCTTCCGGTACTGCTGCAGAGCCTTCGCCTGAGGATGTAAAGGGCTTTGAGGAGTATATGAAGAAGTACAGGGCGGGAATGGAAGCGGAGAAAAAAGCGGTGGAAACGCTGTAAGATTAAGATACGGATAAATAATCCCGGCAGCATAAGAGATTAAACAGTTTTTATGACGGAGATATTTAAATTTGTTTAAAAATGTAAAGAAAATTTTATAAAGAAATAAATAAAGAAATAAAGCGTTAAAAACATGAGAAAATGTATAATAAATAGTTTTAAGATGAATAATATGAATATTTAAAAATATGAGTAATAAGATACCCCGCAGACTTATTGACGATAATAAATTATATATGATATCATGCTTTAAGCTATTATACGTTATGATAAGTATGAGGAGGGAAAATTATGAAAAGCATGCTCATGAAAAAGCGTATGCTTACAGTAGTTATGGCATTTGCCGTAATGGTGAGTGTATTTACCGGGAACGCGCTTAATGCCTTCGCCGATTTCACCAATACCATAGTAAGACCGTATGGTGTACAAAGGTCTATAAATGTAGGCGGAGCAAAGGTTCAGGTCAATACTTCGGAGGAAGCTTCCAAGTTTGAGGAAGAATATAATAACAAGATAGATAAAATTAAAAATCATTCCGGCGTATACACCGAGAGGGGTACGTCAGATAATAACGTAAAGCGTATAGCGTCAAATCAAAAAGACCCCCAAACCGGAGAAACAATCGAAGAGAAGGTAAAGGACATCGACGGAAAAAATATTTATGAAAATGACGGTGAGTGGGAATTGCTTCCGAGAGGTCAGCATGAAGTCGGTTTTCAAGTTCAAAGTTATAATGCGTCTTATGGATATGTAGAGACATTTAGATACCATTTAAAGTCTACCAAGACCGGTGAAATAATTAAAGGTTTTTGTATAGACATAGGAGCGGATGTACAGTATGGCGGAGGATATATCGGCGGGCATATTGAGAATCGTGCAGAGGAAAATTACAAAAAATACGCGGATAAGATAAGAACTATAGCGGGAGTGCCTGATGATGAACTGCTTCAGGTTTTAAAAGATAAATACGGAGAGGACAGCGAAGCATATGCCAATGGAGTAAAGTTTATAATATTTGTAAAGCAGGTACTTATCTGGAAGTATGTCCATTCATGGGAATTCGTTGATAGTGATTATAACGGAAATACAATTAAGTATATACGTTCGAATACAACGGGAACGGTTCCATTGGCTCCGTACGATTATACTGATAAAGTATTAGGCGCGGATGTCGCGTATACTCTTATAGAGTATATGGACGGTCTTTCCACGGCGCAGCCGGATGAGGGAGCGGCTCCCGTTTTAAGGATAGATAATCTTGTAAATGATAATGAAGGCGGATTTAACAATATCAGCTTTGATTATAAGGTGGAAGGAGAGAATGTATCCGCTCCTATATTCGTATACTATGTAGGAGATGATAAATATACCGAGGACGGTCTTAAGGCTCTGTCACCTGAAATAACGATTACAAAGAGCGGCAACCGTATAGTTGTAAAAATTCCGGACAGTGTAATGGAAGATAAGGATTTCGGCGTGAAGCTTTCCGTGGACAGGACTGTAGAAAAGCGTAACATGTTTATTTCAAAGCCGGGAGCGCACCAGTCGCAGCCGATTGTATCCGTAAAACCGCTTAAGAGCAATGTGTCTTATGAGGTTAAGGAGACAGTAGGGACAAGAAGGCAGGATAAGACCTTTGATTTATCTTTAATGAAGGTAGACAGTGCGGAGCTTGGAAACGTAAATATAAACAGAGGTCTTAAAGGAGCGCTATTTACCTTAAAGAAGCACGACGGTACCGTTATCGAGGAGAATAAGGAGGTCGACGCGGACGGCAAGGTTAAGTTTACGGGACTTAGAGAGGGAGCTTATATTATTACCGAGGAAAAGGCTCCTGAAGGTTACGATAAGGTAAGCGGCGATATTAAGGTAATAGTGGAATATGACGGTACGATAAAGGCGCTTATAAACGGCGTAATGTACACGTCTAATGAATTTATGATTCCGGTACCCAACACCAAGCCTATCCCTCCCGTACCGGGAGGAAAAGAGCTTAAAGGAAAGATTGAGACTGTCGTAAGTATAGACGGAAATAAAGGAACTTCCGAAAAGGCTCTTACAGTCCGTAATGATAAGATAGCGGAAATAACCGTCATAAAAGATACTATAAAGTATTCCGGGCTTGTAGGCGGCGAAGAGTATACCGTAAAGGGAAGCCTTAACAGAATAGCTGACGGAAATGTTGCAGAAACGGTAGCTGAAGTCACGGAGACTAAGACTGCGGAAGCTTCGGGAGCCGGTGAGTGGACTATGGAATTCAGTGTTAACGGAAACCTTATTCCGGATGCTAAATACGTAGTGTATGAAGAAGCGGTTTCTACGAAACTGCTGATAGACAGCGATAAGGATAATACACCGGATAAACCGCAGAAGGTGGAGCATAAAGACCCTAAGGCGGTAACTCAGACGATTTTAACAGGGAAACCTAACGGATTTGTAAAGATAATAAAGAAAGACAAGGACACAAATAAAGCTATAGGCGGAGCCGTTTTTGAGATTTATAAAAAGGGCGTAAACGACAATGAGCTTGGCGATTTCGTGCAGGAGATAACAATACCGAAAGAAGGAATAAAGATTGAGCTTCCTTTCGGGGCGTATATAGCGGTAGAGAAGACTGCTCCTGAGGGATATATGCTTTCTGAGAAAAAGTCGGAGAGACGGAGCGCATTTACTCTTGTGAAAGAGAATACGAATGATGAACCGTATGAGCTTGTAGTGCTTAATGTTAAGAAGCCTAATACTCCACCTACACCGCCGCCTGAAAATCCTAACACACCGCCTACACCTCCGGATAATCCGAATAAGCCGCCTGTACCTCCTACACCGCCTACACCTCCGGATATTCCTTATTATCCTCCTAATATAACTCCGGATCCGAAAGAACCTGGAAGTCCGAATGAGTTTATAAGGGTAGACGAGGACGGTACACCTCAGGGAAGATATAAGAAGCAGAAGAAAAACGGCGAGTATGAGTATGTGTTGGATGAGGACGGCATACCTAAAGGAGGTCTGCGCCTTCCAAGTACCGGTGGCGAAAGCGC
>CAUUHV010000033.1:0-26561 GCA_963545085.1 uncultured Catonella sp.
GCTCTCCGCCAACTTACTTAACCAGACCCTATTCTCTGATTTTTACAGAAATCGTCTATACATAATCTAACATAAATCCGCCGTTTTGCTATACCGCATTTTCAAATACTGAAATTAAGCATTTAAGAGAACAACCCCTCAAACTCTTCTCTTGTAATCCTTTCCTTCTCAATCAGAAGCTCGGCGCATGAGTGTAACACATTCATATTTTCTGATATTATCCTCTTGGCCTCATCATAGCAGGAATCTATGATTTTCTTAACCTCGCTGTCTATCTTATCCGCTACGGCTTCGCTGTATGAACGTGTATGCGCGAGATCTCTTCCTATAAACACCTCGTCATCGTCATCGGAGTAATTTACAAGTCCAATCGCCGAAGTGAAGCCGAACTTTGTCACCATGGCTCTTGCAATCTTTGTAGCATGCTTGATATCGCCGGAAGCTCCTGTAGTTATATCATCAAATATAAGCTCCTCAGCCACACGTCCTCCGAGACTCACTACTATGTTCTGTGTCATCTTTCCCTTGGTATTAAACATCTCGTCCTTTTCCGGAAGAGGCATGGTGTAACCTGCCGCTCCGCCGCCGGTAGGTATTACCGACACGGTGTAAACAGGACCCACATCAGGAAGCACATGAAAAAGTATTGCGTGTCCGGCTTCATGATAAGCCGTTATTCTTTTTTCCTTTTCGGAAATTATATGACTCTTCTTCTCCGTTCCTATGCCGACTTTTATAAACGCCTTTTTAATATCTTCTTCTACAATAAATTTCCTGCCCGCTCCGGCAGCCTTTATCGCCGCTTCGTTTAAAAGATTTTCAAGATCCGCTCCGGTAAATCCGGCAGTAGTTCTTGCTATCTGATTTAAATTTACATCCTCCGCAAGAGGCTTTCCGTCGGAGTGAACCTTTAATATCTCTTCCCTTTCTTTAACATCGGGCCAACCCACGTCAACCTTTCTGTCAAAACGCCCCGGACGAAGTATTGCAGGATCAAGAATATCCACCCTGTTTGTAGCCGCCATAACTATAATGCCTTCATTTACTCCAAATCCGTCCATCTCGACGAGCATCTGGTTAAGCGTCTGTTCTCTCTCGTCATGTCCGCCTCCAAGTCCCGTGCCTCGTCTTCTTGCTACAGCGTCAATCTCATCTATAAAGACAATACAAGGCGCGTTTTTCTTAGCTTCGTTAAAAAGATCTCTTACCCTTGAAGCGCCCACTCCGACAAACATCTCGACAAAGTCCGAGCCGGAAATCGAGAAGAAAGGTACTCCGGCTTCTCCCGCCACAGCCTTTGCAAGCAGAGTTTTTCCCGTTCCCGGAGGTCCCGTAAGTATAACTCCCTTCGGTATTCTCGCTCCTATGGTATTATATTTATCGGGGCTCTTAAGAAAATCCACTATCTCTTCAAGCTCTTCCTTTTCCTCCTTTAAGCCCGCGACATCCTTAAAGGTTATCCGTTTATCTCTGTCAGTAGAAAGCTTTGCCCTGCTCTTTCCGAAATTCATCATCTTGGAATTGCCGGAGTTTGCGGCTGCTCCCTGATTTGTCATGAGCATTATCATTACAAAAAACATTATAAAGATAAGTATATACGGCATCAAACTTAAAATCCAATTCTGTTTCTGCACGTCATACACATAATAATTGCTGAAGGAAGCGGCTCGCATAGCTTTTATAACCTCATTTACATCAGGCGCAAAAAAACTTTCCTTTCTGTCTTCACTTCCGTTCTTCAATACAACTTCAATTTCTCCCGCCGGAGCCACCTGATTCTGGTGGATTTCCACCGCCTTTACCGCGTTATTTTCCAAGTCCTTCGCAAAAAAGGTATAATTGTAAGCTCCATGACCGAATTCATAAAATTTTTCGGATATCAACATGGCGATTATCACTATTGCCAATATTACAAGGTAAGTTCCCATACTTCTTATCTGTTTTTTCAATTCTTTCTCCTGTTTCCGTCTAAGCTTATTCCTCTTCAAGCACCGCTATATAAGGAAGGTTTCTGTACTTTTGCATATAATCAAGTCCGTATCCGAGCACAAACTCGTCAGGAATCTTAAATCCGACATAATCCACATTTACATTTTCCACCACTCTTCTTTCAGGCTTGTCAAGAAGAGTGCACATTCTTAATGAATTCGGCTTCCTTGCCTTAAGCATGTCATAAAGAAAGCTTAAAGTATTGCCGGAATCCACTATATCTTCAACTATTATAACATCTTTACCCTCTATACTCTCATCAAGATCCTTTATAAGTCTTACCCTGCCCGAGCTTTCCGTTGCGTCACCGTAGCTCGACACCGACATGAAGTCCATCGTGACAGGTATGGTTATGTGCTTCGCAAGCTCTGTGGTAATAAACACGCTTCCCTTTAAAATACAGATCAGATGAATTGTTCTGCCTTCATAATCCCTGTTTATCTCCTCAGCCATCTCTTTAACGCGTTTTGCAATACTTTCACTATCGATTAACGTTTTTAACTTTGTCGCCATAGTAAACTAATCCTCCGTATTTTTTATCTCTACTTTCAAAATTTTCCTTGTTTCTGAGGTTATTCTCGCGCCCTCTCCGGTTCTTGCGCCCGTTATCCATAGAATTTCGCTTCCGCTTGCCACAAGCGGAATTTTATCCCTTTCATCACGAGCCGTTTTACTGTCAATAAAATAGTTTTTAAGCTTCTTTTTTTTTCCGTCCTCTGAAATAACAATAAAATCACCTTCTTTTCTTGTTCGTACAAGGACAGTTTCAGGTATTTTATCATAATCAAACCATCTGATACAACTGTTTTGCACAAGTTTTTTCTTTCCGCCGTCATTAAAAATAAGAAGCAGTCCATCATAAAGAAACCTAACCTCCTTTATTTCACCCACTTCCTCCACCTCAATGAAAAGCTCGTATCCCGCTTCCTCAGTTTTTTCATCTGAAACCGAAACATTTTTAAGTCTTACTCCCTCATATTCTTTAAAAGCCTTTATTCCATAAGGCAAATCCGTTCTTTTTCCCGTCTGCTTTAAGAAAAGCTCTTTTACCTCTCTTATGTGAACGCTTCCTATATCTTTTACGGCTTTTGAAGCCTCCGCAAGCGCCCTATGTATAACCTCGTTAAATATTATTTCAGGCAGCCTTGAAGCTTTATTTTCTATAAAAATATCGGCGCCCTCCCTTTTCACGTGTGTTTCATATTCCCTGTCGCTTACCTCCTCTATATATTCTTCCGCTTCTCTTATCCGTGCCGTCGCCTCGTTTATATGCTCTATACTTCGATTATTTATATTTTTAAATACGGGTATTATCTCATTCCTTATCTTATTTCTGGTATAATCATTTGAAAGATTTGTGCTGTCGGTCACAAATCTTTCGCCGAGCTTCGCCAAAATCCCTTCTATTTCATCCCTTGAAGTTTCTATTAAAGGTCTTATTATATTCCCGTTTTTCTCCTTTATTCCGCTAAGTCCGGTAAGTCCGGCGCCTCTTACAAGATTTTGCAAAAATGTTTCCACAAGGTCATTCATATTATGCGCTACGGCTATTTTATTAAAATTTCTTTCCTTTAAAACCTCATTAAATATTTTATATCTGTAAATTCTGCCCGCCTCTTCCTCCGAAATCTTCTCTTTTGCGGCTATTTCCGGAATATTTATCCTCCTTATCATACACTCCGTGCCAAGCCTTTCGCAAAGAGCCTTTACAAAATTCTCATCGCCGTCCGCCTCAGCTCCTCTAATCCCATGATTTATATGTACGACAACAAATTCGATTTTTTCCTTAAACAGCTTATGAAGCAGAATGAGAAGACACACCGAATCAGCTCCGCCGGATACTCCGACAATCAATTTATCACCATCTTCAATCAGTTTTTTTTTCTTTATAAAACGTTCTATCTTTTCAAGCATTACTGTTTCCCCTATATGGTCATTCTCAAATATAAAAAGGACTGTGTCACACGGAAAACCGGTTTTATAACACTTCTAAGTATTATAACCCATTTTGCCGTATTGCAACAATCCTTATCACCTTTTAACTTTCTCCATTTTTATTCCCGAAACTGACAAACCGTACATACAGGCTCAAACTGTCACTTATCTTCGGGCTCAAATATTATTTCATTTTCATAAACAAGTCCGAATTTTTCCCTTGCAGTATCTTCTATAAATTTTCTTGTCCTGACATCTATTTTGAGACTGTCAAGCTCCTCACCCCTTTTTACTTCCGCTTCATACATACTCTCAGCCATTCTGTACTTTTCCTTTGCCGAAGCAAGTCTGCTCTCAAGGACAAGCCGGTTAAAATTTATAAAAACCGCTGTAAGCCCTACCGCCATAAATCCTAAAAAAATAGTCAGCTTATTAAGCCCTTTTTTGCCTTTTTTCATAGTAGTTTATCAATTCTCCAAAATATTTTCCATATTCAAAACTCAACCGCTTATTACTACTATTGTAGGCTTTTTTTAGTGTTTTGGCAATCCACTACATATAGAGCGTTCTACATCTATAGAATACAAATTATTCCACAAACTCGTACATTTCCTTAGCTTCTTCTTTTTTCACCGTCTCGGTAATGCTTGTAACCCTTACCTTTGTCTGCTTGTCACCGAAACCTATAGTTATAATATCTCCAATCTTTATTTCCGTTCCCGCCTTTGCCGGCTTATCGTTTACCGATACTCTTCCCGCGTCACAGGCAGCCTTTGCGATTGTTCTTCTTTTTATAAGCCTCGAAACCTTTATATACTTGTCTAACCTCATTTTTACCTCCGTAAATTTACCCTAATTACTCACAAAAATTGAAAAATCGTATAGCTAAGTCGATAACTTAAAGTTATGGGTATCTTCAATATTCGATACACCCACAGTCACGGATATGCTTTTAATACAGCGGTTTATAATATTTTCACCGCGTCTTCGACCCTCAAAAATATAACATCAGTCCGGGAGAGAACCGGGACATGCGGCGTGAATAACAGGGATTAGATTTTATTGTTCAAACAAAAAGATTGCCGCATTATACGGCAATCTCTTTCATTTTAGACACTCTGTCCGTTTTTACGGTCAAAGCGCTTGTTCCGCTTAAATATCTCTATTAGTTGATAGAGTCCTTAAGAGCCTTTCCTGCCTTAAACTTAGCTGTATTCGAAGCAGGGATAGTGATTGTCTTCTTTGTCTGAGGATTTCTTCCCTCTCTTGCCGCTCTCTTTGAAACCTCAAATGTTCCAAATCCTACCAACTGTACCTTTCCGCCCTTCTTAAGCTCTCCGGTAACTACGTCAACAAAAGCCTTTACAGCTTTCTCAGCATCAGTCTTTTTTAAATCTGTCATCTCAGCGATTGCTGAAACAAGTTCTGCCTTATTCATGGAAAACCCTCCTATTTTTTATTGGTGAGAGTAATTTTATAAGCCCCTCTCACGTTCAAAGTCTATTACAAAATATTTATAAACGTATTAAATACTTTTGTCAAGATATTTTCGTGTAAAATTAGCGATTTTATGCGATTTTCTTATAATTTCTTTAAAATACTTTATCCGTTTTCATATTCTACAATCGTAGATTTGTTTGCTTTCATTTTTGTTTATCTTTAATATTCAATCTAAATATCTATTTCCGGCAGATCCGTTTCGCTCAACCTATCCTCATATACCGTTACGGAATAGCTTTCCTTCCACCCTATATACAGCTCCTTAAAAACACCTTCCGTCAGTTCTCCGTCCCGTTTCATTGAATAATCCTTAAAAAATTTATTCGCGAGAAAATTTTCCCTATAAATCTTGGCTATTATATCCGCGTCTATATAATATTTAGCGGCGATGACAGGATCTATACCCTTCATCTGCTCGTTTGCTACGGAAATTATTTCTTTATTTTCCGCCTCATCAAGAAACATCCCCTCTTTTTCCGCTTCTTTTACTATTATTTTTAATTGTATAAGTTCTTCGACTACATCCTCTCTTAAAAGACCGCCCGCTCTTTCTCCATTTATCTTCATACTCCATATATCTCTACCGAAACGCTGTTCATACCTTTTTTTTGACGCAAGTACATAAAAAGCGAATTCCGGATAGTAGACCGTTTCCTCTCCTACTCTTAAAACGGCAATCGTAGCGCTGGTGTCCTTTAAGGCTTCTTTTGTTCTGCTGCTCTCCTTCTTTAAAGTTCCCGCTTCCGACAAGGGAACGGGTATCTCCGAGGTGTCCTTTTTTATTCCGATTATAATAAGGATACTTTCACAGCCTTTCTTAATATCTCCATTATAACTGACATAAAAAAATATCGCTCCCGATACCGCAAGAATCAGAATTGCCGCAAGGAAAATCGGAATCTTTTTTTGCTTTTCGGCTTTTTTATTTTTATCAGACAAGGCTCTCCTCCTTATTTCTCTTTAATCAGTAATTTCACAAAATCTTCCATGAGATTTTTAAGCTCCACAAGCCTTTTTTCCGTCGTATCCTTTTTCTTTATCGACTCTTCCTTAATTTGCTCAAATTTATATATAAATGCCTTCTGCTTATCAAGCCTTATTCTTAGCCTGCCGTTATACCTGCCTATCAGCTCCCCTATTCTTTCGGTATTTATTTCGGCTCTGTCAAACATTATAAACTTAGCCTCATCCCCTTTTACTGTTGCGCTTGTGATAAATACCTTACGCGCGGTATATCTTATATATGAAATCTCTATAAGATTATTCACCATGAACAGCAAATCTCCGTATCTGTCAACAAGCTCATCCTTTAAATCCGAAACCTCTTCTTCCGAGGAAACTGCGGCTATTCTCTTATACATCTCAAGCCTTTGAACCTCATTTTTTATATAAGAAGCCGGAATATACGCATCCGTATCTATATCAACTGTAGTTTCGTATTCAAGTCCTACGAATTTTTCGCCCTTTAACTTCTTAATCGCCTCATTTAACATTTTGCAGTAAAGGTCATATCCTACGGCTTCCATGTGACCGGACTGGCTTTTTCCGAGAAGATTTCCCGCTCCTCTAAGTTCCAAATCCCTCATGGCTATTTTAAAACCCGAGCCTAAGTCCGTAAACTCCTTAATCGCCGCAAGCCTTTTTTCCGCTATTTCTCTTAAAGCCTTATCTCTCTTATACATAAGAAAGGCATACGAAGTTCTGGTACTTCTGCCGACCCTTCCCCTCAACTGATAAAGCTGCGAAAGCCCCATTTTATCGGCATCATCTATAATTATAGTATTTACATTCGAAATGTCGAGTCCGGTTTCTATAATTGTAGTGGATATAAGCACATCTATATCACCGCTTATGAAATCGAACATTATCCTTTCAAGCTCCCTCTCATTCATTCTTCCGTGGGCAAACGCCACGCTCACGTCAGGAAGCATTTTAGACGCTTTAGCGGCAATATCCTCTATTCCGTTTACTCTGTTGTAGACATAGTAAACCTGCCCGCCTCTTGCCACCTCGCGGGTTATCGCCTCTCTTATTATCTCGTCGTTATGCTCAAGCACATAAGTTTGAATAGGAAGTCTGTGCGCAGGCGGTTCTTCAAGTACCGACATATCCCTTATGCCGGAAAGGCTCATGTGAAGTGTACGAGGTATAGGCGTTGCCGAAAGCGTAAGCACGTCTATATTTTCTCTGAGCTTCTTTACCTTTTCCTTATGAGCAACGCCGAAACGCTGCTCCTCGTCTATTATAAGCAGTCCCAAATTTTTATATGTGACATCAGAAGCAAGCACCTTATGCGTGCCTATAACAATATCAATCAGCCCGTTTGCAAGCTTTTCTTTTATTTTTTTCACCTCGGCATAACTTCTGAATCTTGAAAGCAGTTCTATGGATATAGGAAAATTTTTCATTCTCTGCGCAAAGGTATTATAGTGCTGTCCCGCTAAAATTGTAGTAGGCGCCAACATTACCACCTGTTTTCCGTCCGATACGGCTTTAAACGCGGCTCTTATAGCTATTTCCGTTTTGCCGTAACCCACATCACCGCAAATCAGTCTGTCCATAATACGGCTGCTTTCCATATCTCTTTTTACGTCTTCTATGGCGCTTAACTGATCCTCCGTTTCCTGATAAGGAAACATTTCCTCAAATTCTCTCTGCCACACGGTATCTTCTCCGAAGCTGAAGCCCGTTTCATTCTGTCTCTTTGCGTAAAGCTCCACAAGATCCGTCGCTATTTCCTCTATGGACGCCTTTACCCTTGCTTTCGTCTTAATCCATTCCTTACCGCCTATTTTATTTATCTTGGGCTTCGCTCCTCCCTTAGACGAAAATTTCTGGAGGGAATCAAGTCCTGTCGCAAGCACATAGAGACTGCTGCCGCCGTCATATTCTATTTTAACGTAATCCTTTATTACACCGTCCGTCTCTATCTTTTCTATTCCTCTGTAAATACCCACTCCGTAGCTTTCGTGGATTACGTAATCGCCATCGTGAAGCTCGGAAAAGCTTGAAATGGAGGCTCCGTCCACCTTTTTTCTTTTTTTATTGCGTTTTTTCTTTTCAATCCCAAAAACATCCCCGTCCGATATTACCGCAAAGCGTATAAGGGGGTATTCAAAACCTTTTCTGAGATTTCCTTTTACGATGATAACCTCACCCTCTGCAGGTATTCTTTCATAATCTTTTGCAAATACCGAGTTTAATCCGTTTTCCCTTAAATCCTCGGCAAGTCTCTCAGCTCTTGAGCCTGAAGATACCACGAACATAACCTTATATTTTTCTTCTTTATATCTTGTAAGCTCTTTTATAAGAAGCGGAAAATTGCTGTTATACGGATTTATATTTTTAGCTGTTATATCAAAAGTCTTTGAAACATTAAAAAGCCCCGTTTTCCGCTCAAGCAGGCTTATAAGTACGACACGTTTTTCCGCAAGTTTCGACAGAACCTCCTTATAATCATAAAGACTGTCCGACTGCTCCGCCGTAACATAGCCTTTTTCAAGTCTTGAGGACATGCTTTCCCGCCATTCCTCCAAAACCGCCTGTCCTCTTTCCTCGACTCTTAACGGCTCGTCAACAAAGAAAATCGTGTCATCTCCGAAATAGTCAATGAAGCTCTCCGTTTCATCAAAAAAATAGCTTATATAGCTTTCTATTCCGAAAGAGCTTCCGTATATGTCAAGATTGTCCTTAAATTCCTCCACTATGGCGTTAAGTCTTGCCGCCTCTTCCGTTTTCATAAGACTTCTTAACTTATTTACCTGCGTTTCCTTCGCCTTATTTAACTTCTTTAAACCCGCTTCCTTCCTTTTCTCATCGACTATCATCTCCGAGGCGGGATATATAAGGATTTCATCTATATTTTCTATGGAACGTTGGCTCTCCACATCAAAGCTTCTTATAGTGTCAACCTCATCATCCCAAAGCTCTATCCTGTACGGAGTTTCTTCCGTAAGTGAAAAAATATCTATAATACCGCCTCTTACGGAAAACTGTCCTTTGCCCGAAACCTGAGCGGCATATTCGTATCCCATGGCGGTAAGCTTTGCTCTGAACTTCGGCAGTTCCAATATCTCGCCCGTTTTTACTGTTATTATATTTTTCAAAATATAATAAACCGGCAACACCTTATCAAGTCCCGCCTCTATGCTTAGAACAACGGTAGCGGAGTCGCTTTCCGTTATTTTTTTAACAACCGCCAAACGTTCACTTACTATGGCGTTTCCGTGTACATCCGCCGAAAAAAACATTATATCCTTCGCAGGATAAAGAAGCGCGGATTTATCGTAAAGCTTCATATCCGCCGCTATTTCTCTTGCCCTTATTTCATCATAGGTTATAATTACCTTATTTTTCTTATTAAGCCCTTCCGCCACGGCTTCCATAAAATTCGCTTTTTCAGCGTCCACGCATCCGGTGGCAAGTACGGGCTTCTTTCTCCTTTTTATCTCATCAAGCAGTTCGTTTAACTCGCTAAGCTCCTTTAACGGCGCGGTAAGTGAATTATTCACCCTCTGTCTCCTTTAAATTTCTATCTTCAACCCGTTGTACTTATTCATAGCCGCTTCGGCGCCCTCTTTTATTATGGTTATTACCGCTTCCGCCGCCGCATCGAGAGTCTTTCTTATAAGAGACTCAGTGTCTTTCGGAAACCTTGCAAGTACATGGTCCGCAAGGTCGCCTCCCTCAGGCTTTCCGCCTACGCCGAGCTTTATCCTTATAAATTCGTTTCCGCCGAGATGTGAGATTATGCTCTTAATCCCGTTATGCCCGCCCGCGCTTCCTTTTACTCTGATTCTTATGCTTCCCGGCTCCAAGTCTATATCGTCCTGAATTATGATAAGTTCTTTCTTTTCATCTATTTTATAAAAAGAAACCGCCTCTCTTACAGCCTCTCCCGAAAGATTCATATAGGTCTGCGGCTTAAGAAGCAATACCTTTTCTCCTGCTATGAAGCTCTGACCGTATTTTGACTTAAAACCGGTTCTTCCCATATCTATATCAAATCTGTCACAAATATTCGTTATTACATCAAAACCTATATTGTGCCTCGTTCCGGCATATTTTCTATCCGGATTGCCAAGTCCCGCAACTATGTACATCTGATTTCCTTTCCTGTTCTTATTACTGACTTTTTCTTTAACAGCCTCATTTTAACACAAAACAAGCAGGAGGAAAAGAATCCCCCTACTTGATTATATTCCCTATTATATCAATTCCTCAAGCTATTTACTCTTCAGTCTTATCTTCCCAGTCACCTTTTTCATATTCCGCTACAATAGATTTCTGAATACTGTCCCTTGTTGCCGAATTTATAGGATGAGCAATATCATGATACTCCCCGTCGCTCGTCTTTCTGCTCGGCATAGCGATAAAAAGTCCTTTCTCGCCGTCAATGATCTTGATGTCATGCACAACAAAATCGTCATCAATAGTTATTGATGCCACAGCTTTAAGCTTTCCCTCTTTAGCTACTTTTCTGATTCTGATGTCGGTAATATTCATTCTCACTCTCCTATGCAAATCCGGTTGCCGTGTACCTGTCTTTTTGATGATTTTAGCATATTTTTAGTGAAAATGAAAGTAAATTATCAAATAAAAAAGCTATTTTATTGCATTAAATATAAAAACTTATCCTATGTATACTTTTATTTACTATTTTATGTTAAAACAGCTTAACTTTTCTTGATATTTTATTAAAAATCTGACAATTATATTGAATTTTAAATTATGCCGATTTTTTGTTCGTCCATGTTCATCTTCTCATTGATGTTCTTTGTTTTTGTTTACGGAAACATACTACAGACAAAAAAACTCAGAAAATAACCTACATTTTGTAGAATATCTATATACGGAGAATACCTCAGAGATTATTTTATTTAAAAGAGCATTTATGAAAAAGCAAGAGTTAGACCTGTGAAACAGGAATGAAATATGGTACAATATCAGAAATATTGATTGAAATAAATCCTAAGTTGTAGAGGGATAAAAAATGAAACCATGGAGTAAACTTCAAAAACAATTATACTTATTGGTAGATCCAAATCTTGATTTTCAGATACATTGTAATGCATACCGAATGAAGAGTCAGCGCGGAACCGCTTCACTTCCTAGATACTGGATTGTTTTGAACAAAGAAATAATATTTGACTATCCAAAAGACTTTTTGAGTAATTTAATACCGAGGGAAGGCAGTCGAAAACTATACCCAACGGGTACTTCGAGTTGGTTATTGAACAGTGATTTGCCTGTGGAAGATTTGTATCCATATTATACGGAAGTTCAAGATATTTCTTGTGTGATTCGAGAGTATATTGATACCCCGGTTAATGAATTGTTTGGTAAAACTTTTGAAGATGATAAATGGAAACTAACAGATATTTTAAAGGCTGCAGATAAAAGATTGGGGAAAAACAAATTACTACAGATAAAACAAGAAACTTCAAGCAAAAGTGTGTTAAAAATAATTATCGCCAGAGGAATATAGATTATAAAAATACTTGAACGGACAACTCGGGGTTTGTCTAATTGAATATAACAATTTGAGAAACAATAAATCGAATGATATGTACCCTCTTTACTTGACCAAACGTTTCTTAAGGCGTCTTCGAATATGTAATAACTTATAATGATTAAGGGGAATATATTTTAAGAAATAAAGGCGCCTCACTTATAGAGACGCCTTTTTCATTATCATAAACTCACTCCATTCCCACTCCGTAAATCAGCTTTGCAAGCTCCGACTCTTTATCAAGCATTATAGTTTTATTTCCGCCTTTAAGAGAATTTTTAAGAGCATCAAGGCTTCTTGTAAAATTGTAGAAATCAGCCTTGTTTTTGTCGTTATAAGCCGCCTTCATTATCTTCATATATGATGCTTCTCCGGCAGCTCTCGTTTTTGCGGCTTCCCTCTCGGCGTTTGCTTTAAGCACGGTTACCTGCTTGTCAGTATCGTTTCTTATTTTTTGTGCCTGCGCTTCACCCTCAGCCTTATAGGAAGCGGCTATATTATTTCTCTCGGAAATCATACGTTCATAAACAGCCTCTTTATTGTCATCCGGCAAATCAAGCGCCTTAATCTGCGCCTGTACTATCTCTATGCCGTAGCCCGTCATGTCCGCATTCGCGTCCTCGGTAATAAGAGAAGTAAGTTTTTCGCCCCTTACCGCAATTATTTCATCCTGCGTCATCGAAGAAATAACGGACTTTGTAGCGTTATAAACCGAAACCCCCGTTCTGTCCTGCGCGTTAAGCCTTGAAGCGTTAAGTGTCTGATAAAATTTCACCGGATCCACAACTTTCCAAAGTATATAAACATCCGCTATCATAGATTTTTTATCACCGGTAATTACGTCACTCGGATTTATATCATAAAGCTGAATTGCTTTAGTTATAGTTTTAGCCGTTTTTATAAAAGGTGTTTTAAAATAAAGTCCCGGAGCGGACTTTACATCCACAATTTTTCCGAACTGCATTTCCACTCCGTACTCGTTTTCTCCGACTACATAAACACCGTTTGAAATGATTATAACTACGGCGACCAATACGACAATCGTTAAAAATCCTACAATCTTATTCCTGGCCTTACTCATTTCCCGCCTCCTTTACAGAATTTGTTTCACCGGCAGATTTTTCATTTACATTAAGCGTATTATTGTTATTTTCAAAAAAGCTCTTTAGAGGATACATAGTCTGAGTTTTTCCGTCCGTTATAATAACGTCGAGACCTGGAACAAGCTCCTCAAGCGCTTCGTAAAACATTCGCTTTTTGGTTATATAAGGATAATTTTTATATTCTTCGTAAAGATCGTTAAATCTTGCAAGCTGTCCCTCAGCCTCGGCAATTCTTGCTTCCTTGGCGGCTTCCGCTTCTTTTGTAATGGCATCCGCATTCGCGTTTGCCGCCGGAAGCTGCTCGCTCTTATACTTATTCGCATTATTTACAGCCGTTTCCGCTCCCTGCTTAGCCGTTTCAACCGCCTTAAACGCAGATTTAACCTCCGCCGTAGGAGGTTCCGCGTCCTGAATGGACATATTTACAACCTCTATACCCATATCAAGCTTTGAAAGCTCTACAGTAAGTTTGTCCTTAACCTCCGCCTGTATCTTGCTCTTTGAAGTGGTTATAACCTCGTCAACCGGGTAATTAACTACAGTTGAGCGTATGCTTGCAAGGGCTAAATTTCTTATTATATCATAAGGATTGTTTGAGGTATAAATGTACTTGACAGGATCGCTGACCCGGTACTCAAGATAAAAATCGCTGTTTACGAAATTAAAATCCGAGGTTATCATAAGCGAGTCCTTTTCTATGCTCGGGTTGGAATTCGGATCCTCACTCATGTCTTCATTTCCCACTATCTCATAGCCTATCGGCATACCGTAGGTTATCGTACTGACTTTTGTTACCTGCTGTATAAAAGGCAATTTAAAATATAAGCCCGCCGTTTTTGTATCAATAACCTTTCCGAACATCGTTACTACCGCCTGCTCCTGCTCCGAAACGCTGTAAAAGCTCCCTAATGCCGTTCCTGCCGCTATAATCAGTGCCAAAACAACGAACGCCGTTTTTAACCATTTTCTGAAATTTCCCTTAGGTAACTTAATATCATTTCCGTTCTCATCCACTACCTTAAACTTCTCCGCCATTTTTTCCTCCTATATAATTTCTTCTATTCTTGTTCTAACCTTTTCTTTCGAGCTTCTCTTAACGTTTTATATTTCCTCAAAATTTTCAGCGCCGAAGTAGCCGTAAGCATTCCCATTGCAAGCGCTAAAGCAACCGACATCGTATCCACTCCCTTATCCGCAAAATTTACCCATTCCTCCTTTACCGCAAAGCTCATCGTCTCATAAAGCATTCCTCCCGGAACAAGCGGCATTATCGCCGATACTAAAAATACCGTGGCGGGCGCTTTTTTAAATCTTGCCATCTTTTCAGCATATACCGTAATTACCATGGCAGAAATAAAAAATTTTACAGCTTCGCTCTCTATCATAAGTCCTGCCGCAAGATATGCCGCCCAACCTATCATTCCTCCTATACCGGCTGAAACGATTCTGTGTTTTCTTATATTAAAAAGCGAAGCGTAGGCGAATGCCCCGAAAAACGCTGTAATAAGCTCCGCGGCTACTGTAAGCTCAGGTGAAATATTTCTTACCGCCGATGTTACCGTATCGTCAAACAGACCATCATAAAATACCGAGGCTATCGAAAACCCTAACGCAATTGTCACCGCAATGAGCATAGCCTCAATAAATCGTATTCCTCCGGTAATTGTATCTCCTCCGAACATATCTCTCATTGAATTTGTAAGCATTATTCCCGGAATGAGAAGCATCACATTTCCGATACTGACCTTACCCACCGAATCCGCAAGTCCCGCTCTTACCGCTATTATAGCAAGAAATCCGCCTAACAGCGAGGATACTAAAATTGTTAAAAAGCTGTTTGCCTCAGTTTTTGCGGCAATACTGTCTATACATTTAAACGGAATCGCAATCAGCGCCGAAATTAAAGCGTCTTTAAGCGTTCCTCCGAAAAATATTGAAAACGAGAATGATACAAGCATAAAAAACAACAGCTGAAATCCGAAAGAATAAGGCTTTTCAGCCATTACTTCCTTATACTCTTTTCTTGCTTCCTCAACGCTTAAAGCATTCTCACAGATATGTCTTGAAAGAGCATTCATCTTCTCAAGCCTGTCCATATTAAAAGCGAATTTGCTGGTTCTTCTTGTTTGCGTCACGTTTCCGTAGCCCTCATAGTAAATGGTTACTATAAGGCTTGTAGTTATAGAGAGCACATCGGCTCTGTCCGCTCCGAAGGCTATGCATATTCTCCTTATGCTGTCCTCAACCCTTGAAACCTCCGCGCCGGAAAGCATCATCTGTTCGCCTATATCAAGGGCTAATTTCAGCTTTTCATCCCATTTCATTCTCTCAGACTGATATCTTTCATCAATCGGAATGTTTATAATATCTTCCACCTTATTTCCTCTTTCCGGAGCATCAACTCAAATTCGGCTTAATATCCTTCTAAAAAACTGTGCTTTATACCGCCCTTTTTATAGCCGATTATTGTTTCGATATTCACATTTTCCATACTCTTAAATATATTTGCGGCAAGGCTCGGATTATTTCTTGATAATTCTTTAACAAGCTCCTTCATCTCCGCCCTTTTGGAATCTCCATCCCCGTCGCATGCTTCCTGCTTTTCCGTAAAACGGCAGGCACACCTTAAAAATTTAAGATTATTATAATTAACCCATGCCTTTATCGCTTCTTCCCTTATCATATACATAGGGCGTATAAGTTCCATTCCTTCGAAATTTTTACTGTGCAGTTTAGGCATCATAGTCTCAAATTTTCCCGCAAAAAACATTCCCATCAGTACCGTTTCTATTGCATCATCAAAATGATGTCCGAGCGCGATTTTATTACAGCCTATATCCTTAGCCTTCCTGTAAAGATAGCCTCTGCGCATCCTTGCGCAAAGATAGCAGGGATTTTTATCGATTTCCGTAACTATATTAAAAATTTCCGTTTCAAAAATTTCCGCAGGAATTCCGAGCCTTTCGGAATTTTCCTCAATTAACCTCCTGTTTTCCTTATTATATCCGGGATCCATTACTATATATTTAAGCTCAAAATTCACCTTTTTATGTCTTTTAAGCTCCTGTAAAAGCTTCGCCAATAAAAACGAGTCCTTGCCGCCCGAAATACATACGGCAATCCTGTCACCTTCATTCACAAGCTCATACGTCTTTACCGCCTTTACAAAATTGCTCCATATATCAACATGATAAGTTTTTACTATACTTCTCTCTATATCCTTTACATTATTTTTCAAGCCTTTATTAACGCCTCCACATCTGTCTTTTTCTATAGTATGGTATTACTAAGGTTCTATAAAGTCAACATAGGGTTTAATTTTATCCGCTTTATTATCAATTACCGCTTTAACTTTTTCGGTCTTGGAAAGTTTTCGATATTTCAGATGTCCAAATCCACTTTCAAACTAATTATGTTCCTTCGCCATAATACATAAATGATATTTTGTCTTAAAGCGGTGTACTCATAACGCTCACGGATTGTTGCCTGTGCTTCACAATTTCCGAATTCAACGATTTTTCAGGATTTATATACGGTTAAACGCTCTCTTTAACATCTCCTTTATTTTATCGCAATATACTAAGTACAATTTAAATCCTAAAGCCTGCATATCAAAAAATTTTTGATTACACAACGGGCAAAACACAAAAAAAACGAGACTTTCCTACCGGAAAATCCCGCTTCCTATACCGTCCGCGAGAGGATTCGAACCTCCGACCTACCGCTTAGGAGAGGCACTCCTAAAGGTCAATCAGCTACCTTCTAAGTTTAAATAATCCCCGTATTTACTGGGTTTTCACGGCATCAGGATGTTATCCTGTACCTCAGTATTTCTGCTGATTTTAAGGTGTTTTATGCACTTGAATTTGCAGGTGATTAGCAAAAAAGCAGGAGTTTGGAAAATACTAAATAGTAAAAACAAGCCGCTGCTGTGTGGATGCGTCCTTTCTGGTGTTAGGACGGCTCTCCTGATCTGCTCTGTAACTTCTCAAGAACAGTATGTAAATAATAGACTGAAAGAAAGAGGACAACCCATGTTGGATTGTCCTCTTGTGTTTCTTTTGGTGCAGATGCTTGCTCTATGATCTATTACTTCAATCTGCACACACTTTTCTTTTATGACTCATTATATCTTTTCTTTGCAACGCTTCCCGTATAACGGTATAAGGCACATCGAATACATAGCGTGAAAAATCTTCTAACTGTTTTTTAGGATAGGCAGACAGACAAAGGCGTTTCATCTCAAACCAGACGGCCCGCTTATGATAGGTCAGGTCGGATATATCCTGACATCCCATTTTGACCTGCATATCCGAAAAAATATCTTTCAATCAATCACTCCAATCTTAATACGATATAGCAGAAGGAGCCATTGCTCCATAGATGACTACGCATCCATTTGCAACGGCTCCTCAGTGTCATATGGTTTTCGCCAGTGATTTCAAAAGGGCTGCCATTTCTGGATTGGCAAGAAGTTTCTGAAGCAGCTCCTGTTCAGTCTGTGTTTCTTTAGGTTCGGTTGTTTCCTCCGGTTCTTCAACTGCTGGGGTTGATTTGCTCTGGTAGAACTGCTCCTCAAATCGTTGCGCATTTAAACGTCTGTCCTCGTCTATGATATGAGAATACACATCGGCTACCATCTTGACCTGTGCGTGGCCGGAATCCCCCTGTACGGATTTCATATCACCACCGTTGAGTTTCAGCTTATAAGTGATACTTGAATGTCTGAAACTGTGAAATACGACAGGCGGCAAGTCGTGATCTTTGATCAGCTTTCCTAAAGCTCGATTGATAACCTGTCCTTCAATCGGTCTGCCGCAGGAAGAAGCGAATACGAGATTAAAGTCCAAGTATTCGTCTCCAAACAGTGCCTTGTAGTTTTCAATTTCCTCGCGTCGATCAACAAGCATTTCCGCAACTGTTTTCGGAAGAAATATCTTTCGGATACTGGTTTTTGTTTTCGGCTCTTTCAGCACCAGCGCTGTGTGTGTACTTGCCAGCGCAGGCGGGAATTTAAAGACAACTCCTTTTTCACCCAACTGTTCCAACGCATTGCGATTAACACGCTGAAGCTCTTTGTTGACAAAGATGTAGGCACATCCATTTTTTATGCTGTCCTCTGAAATGTCGACACAGTCCCAGGTCAGTCCGAGAAGCTCACCCATTCGCAATGAGCAGGAAAAAGCAAGATTCAGTGCCAATGCCAGATTGTCATCGTCACAAACTTCCAATGCTTTGAACAGTGTTTCTGCTGTCCAGATTGCACGCTCTTTATGTTCTTCTTTTGGAAGGGTAGCATTAAGAACAGGATTCCTTGACATCAGTTCCCATTTTACTGCCTGATTAAAGGCATTGCGGAGCAACTTATGAATCTCTCTGACCGTATGAGCCGTGAGATATTCATTGTTCGGCCTGCGGTTATTTACCACCTTTGCCTTGACCGATAATAAGCTCTGATAGAATTTGTCCATCGTTCTCGGTGTCAGATCTTCCAGTTTAATATCTCCAATCAGCGGAGTAATATAATTGAAGATCAGGCTTCGCCTTGCTTCATAGGTCGATAATGCTCAGGTATTCACACCATAAATAGACATGTATTCTTCCAGAAGATCACTGACCGTCTTAGCGGAAGGGGCAATAAAAGTACCTGTCTCCTGTTCAAATTCAACCTGCACTTTGCGCTTTTTGGCTTCGGCATTAGTAGCAAATGTTTCCCACTTTTGCCTCTTTACGCCGTTTTCATCCGTATAGCTGTAAACCACAGAATAGCGGTTTTTTCTCTTAACAATAGATGCCATGTAAAACACCTCCTTATTCTCTTGTTTCGAGCCATGCATCAAAACTGCTTTTTACGATTCTGATGCCACGATTCAATCGAACACTCTGAAACACATTCTGATTTATCAGCTTATATGCAGTGGGGCGGCTTATTCCAAGAATCTGCCGAATTTCTGCAACAGTATAGCTTTTCTTATTCGGAGCAGTTTTTGAAACTCCATTTAATTCAGCGATGCGATCTTCAAACATGCTGCCACCTCCTCATTTTTGATAACTTTCTTATAGTGAGATTGCGAATTGTACCAATCTTCAAAGCTATCTATGTAAATACGGGTATACATGCCAACCTTTACCGTTTTGAAGGGTTTCTTCTTCATCAAGTCATATAGGGTTCCTTCAGCAATCCCAAGTAAGCGGGCAGTTTCCTGAATTGACATTGTGATGGATTTCCAATTCTTTCCCGGTGCTTCACCAATTATTTTCTTATAATGAAGCTGGTTAGCGTACCAGTTTTCAAAGCTCTCGATCATCACACGCATCTTACCGCCTATGATGACCGTATCAAAATAGTTCTTTTTCACGAGCCAGTATGATTCCGTCTTGCCAAGCCCAAGAAGCCGACGCATTTCTCGCACGGACATGCTTTTCTTTTTCGTTGTGTTTTCCTCCGATTCATTTTTTTCGGCTCGTCAGCCGTTAGGGTATGCTATATAGCCAAGCATCTCTGCTTGGCTATATAGTAGGGAAAACCGAAGAAAAAGTGAAATGTGCAAATTCGATAGTTCAAGGGATTTTTCACACTTGACAAGTATCCATCTGTTTATCAAGCCACTCGTCAAAGCTCTTTTTTGAAATACGGATATTGCCGCCGATACGGACACTGTGGAATACGCCGGATTTCACAAGATTATAGGCAGAATTCCTGCCGATGCCTAAAATGTCCTGGATCTCATCTACTGTATAAATTCTTTTCTCATATGGAATACTCGGCATAGCTTCTGTATCCTTATTTAATGCTGCAATTCTATCCTCAAACATGAGAAATCCTCCTTTCTGCTTTCAGCTCTTTTTCTGCGCCCATGCTGATGAATAGGGGTAAAACAATCTTTTCCATAGATTGTTTATCAAGCTGTGTTACCTTCTCTTTGAGACGGCTTTTGTCAATCGTGCGCACCTGTTCAAAGAGAATAATTGAATTTTCGGGAAGCCCGTCAACATCTTCCAAATAGTAATGTGTCGGCAGCTTCGTTTTCTTTCGTACTCGGCTCGTAATGGCAGCAACAATGACCGTAGGGCTGAACCTGTTTCCTGTATCATTGGAAAGAATGAGGACAGGTCTTGTGCCGCCCTGTTCAGAGCCGATATGCGGATCAAGTTTTGCGTAGTAAATATCTCCACGCCTGACAGTTCTTTTCATTTGAATGCCCTCCAATCTATATTTGACATACGGTTTCTGTCTATGTAATAAGCCAGGCAAAAGGCTTTTCGAGGTCGGGAGCATATAAAACAAAGCTCTGTTCTCAGTAATAACCTTGTGTCTGGCTTTATGGTCATGGCATTTCTATTTGTCCTCGACACCCCGAAATGAAAATGCGCAAAAGCGCAGGGAAGTCGCCAAACGGTCAGCAGCGAACTGACTCCACGGGAGTTTCACCCCAACTGACGGTCTGCCAGAGCCGCCCTCATTGCCTGCGGCGGATTGGATACCGCTCGGACTGTGACTGGACGGGAGTACCATTATGCTCTTTGTGGGTTATGGCGAAACCGGGGGCTACCCGATATTTGGAGTCAGTATAGGCTCGCTCACCACCTTTCATCGCTATTTGCTTGTCGGCAGGTCTTGGCGTACTGCTCCGCACGCTTATGCTCATCACAATCACAAAGAGGAAGTATTTGGCGAATGACTATTTGGTTGTCAAGGAACAATCCTGTTTTCGCCACACAAAGGAAAACAGGGTGGAGGATTTCGTCCTCTCACCCTGTCGCCAATGGGAAACTATCAATTTCCCCTCATATTAAAATATTTTTTTATTTTTTCTTTCAGCCTGTCCATGCGTCTGTAAACCGCCTTTTCGGTAATCTTCAGATACCTGGCAATTTCATGAGTGCTATACCCCTGGATCTTCATCAGAACGATCTGCAGGGTAAGCCTGTCCACTGTGATCAGTACATGATACAATTCCTGATTTTCAATATGATCCAAAAAATCCTGTACTGTTTTCGGTTCTGCCTGATCTGTGGATGCTGCAACAGTATCAAGGTATGTACCTGTTTCCTGCACACGTTCATAATATCGTCTGTCTGAATTAAATGCCTGACGGTCATAAAGACGGATTGCTTCAATTATATCTTCAGAAACACCGCTGTCTCTTAAAATCTTTTCTTCTTTCTCTTTCCAGAGCTTCCATTTGCGCTCTGCTTTTCCATGGTTATATGCCATTTTCCTTACCTCCAATCTGATTTGTTTGAACATTCAGATTGGAAAGGGTGGAGAACGGCAGCCAATACCGGAAGAAGGCTTGTCCTTTTTCCCGACAAATATCGACAAACAAAAAACCGCAAAGGCTGTTAAACCTTTGCGGCAGTGAGAAAAATAAGAACTACGTTGTAGATATAAAACTTCTACATTAGGGGCGTGAGAGTGCCACCAACAGCAGAAGATTTTTTTGACAGGCTATCCTCATTCCTGTATGAAATTATGTAGGTAGTTGCTGCTGTGGATAAGCAGCGGGGCGGCTGAAGCAGACCAGCACATAAAAAATCCCTCCAAACCCAAAACGGGTTCAGAGGGAAGATGTGTAATAAGGCATGATGAAGCCGCCCACCGAAACACCGTTTTTTTATTCGGTGGGCTTATCCTTTATCTCTTTTGACCGGGCAGAAATCTCGCTTTCCTGATTTCTAAAGGCGGCCTTTTTCAACCGTTCAAAGCTTTCATTACTGATTACATGTTCTATACGGCAGGCATCGACCTCTGCAGTTTCTGGATCAACACCTGCTGCGATAAGCTGTTCTGTAAAGAAGCAATGACGTTCATAAATCTTTTCGGCAACCTCGCGGCCCACATCGGTCAAATGGAGAAGGTGATCTTCATCCATTGTGATAAAGCCACCGTCTTTCAGGGTGTTGACCGCCACACAAACACTCGGTTTTGACACTCCCATGTGCCGGGCAACATCCACGGAGCGCACCATGCCGAGTTTCTTTTGGAGAACAAGGATGGCTTCCAGATAGTCCTCCCCTGACGGAGTTATTGCTGACTTCATAAACTCTTTTTGCTCTTGTTCCTGCCTTTTTTGTATTTCCGTAATCGCTTCACGGACAATTAAAGAGAAAATCTTGGTGTGCCCCCTTTCTTTGAACTCGATTTCCTACATTTCTTGAATTACGGAGAAGAAATCCCGCAAGCGTTGTCGGTTATCAGCAGACCATCCGCCGCTCCATTTAATCCTCCCCATCTCCATGAAAATAAAGAAATTGCAGCACTCGGCAATCAGTTCTGGATCATGTGTGATGATGAACAGCGTCTTACCCATCGCAGAAAGTTGGCGGATATTTTCCGCCACTTCAATCATGTGGTGATAGTCAAGTCCACTTGTCGGTTCATCAAATACTAATATTTTCTTTCTCGACGACAATGCGCTTGCCACAGCAACACGCTGTTTTTGGCCGCCGGAGAGAGAAAGCGGATGCAACTCCTTTAGGGGAAGTAAATCCATACTTTTTAAGATGTTTTCAGCTTCTGGTCGATTTTTTTCCTCACTTCCCGGCATACCAATCAAGACTTCTTCTTCCACACTCTCTGTAAAAAGCTGGTGGTTCACATCCTGCATGACAAGGTAACTGTTTTTCAATCTCTTTTTGCGGTTTAATACTTCACCTTCTATACTAATCTCACCGGTAGCTTTCCTCTCCAATCCGCAAAGGCACCGGGCAAAAGTTGTTTTCCCGGTACCATTGTTACCGATAATGCCGACAACAGCCCCCGCAGGAATAGATAAAGACGGTATATCCAAATCCAGTACGCCATTATAGGAAAAATGAAAGTTTTTCATTTCCAATATGCCGTTTCCATGACACATGGGTGGCACTCTCTCGAATGTTACTGGCACAATGGAACGAAGTCCTCTCTGCTTAATTACCTCTACCGGAAGGTTCCAAAACTGCTTTGCGGGAACATCCTCCACAATTTGCCCATCCTCCATATAGATCACCCTATCAGCAACCGCTTTCAGATAATTCAAGCGATGTTCCGCAATGATTACAGTTTTTCCATTGTTCTTCCATACAGCGATAATATCCGCAAGTATCTGTATAGAACGGCAGTCCAGATTTGAGGCAGGCTCGTCTAAGACCATCACATCGGGGTCGGGCATTGTAACAGAAGCACAGGCGATTTTTTGCTTTTCACCGCCGGAGAGGTGAAACAAATTCCGTTCTAGCAAATTATCAAGGTCAAAATCATGAGATATTTGTTCCAAACGCTTTTTAATATCGGGAACAGGCCAGCCCATATTCTCGCAGCCAAATACGGTCTCACTGGTAGAATCCACATTAAAAAACTGAGAGCGCGGATTTTGAAATACCGATCCTACCAGCTTTGCCGTTTCGCAAACAGGCTGTTTGGAAACATTTTTTCCTGCGACAAGCACTTCTCCTTCTAAAGTCCCGTCATAGTAATAGGGAATCAGGCCATTGATTAACCGTGTGATCGTTGTTTTTCCGCAACCAGATTTTCCGCACAAAAGGACTACCTGACCTTTGGGAACATGAAAACTAATCTGCCGCAGGCTGTTTTTCTGTGCGCTGTCTTTATAGCCAAACGATACATTCTGAAATTTAATCATAGCAGACCTCCCTAACAGATAAGATAGACAAGAAATACGCCTGTCATTAAAAGTAGTAAGCATATATCACATGCCTTGAATCCAATTGTACAGTAATTGCTTCGCTCATTCTGACGGCCAAGACCTCTCGTAACAGCAGCGGCAGACAATTCATCACCGATTTTTACCAAAGAAACGATCAATGGCACAAGGCGATATTCTGCCATCGCAATAGGGCCTTTTCGAATTCCAATTCCCCGAAGCCGCATAGCGTCTTGAATGGAAGCATATTCATCTCCTACGGTTGGGAAAAAGCGAAACATGACGGAGACGGGAATGATCAATTTCTGACTGATGTGCATTCGTTTCATAGCCGCAATAAATTCGCTTACCCGTGTTGTTCTGAGCATATAATACGCAAACATAAATCCGGGGACAATTCGGGTAATCATGTGACTGAAAAATCGAATCAGGAACCCGCCGAGGCTCATGCCGGATATATACTGTAAGAAAAATTCCGCATTCCACGAAACCACATATAACACAAGGTAAATAACCGCTGTTTTCGTCATTCTTGCGTTCAGTAGAAACAAGAACGCAAGAATGGCCAGAAATGGTTTTAAGTAGACGGAAACACCTTCCGTCAGCGATGTCAACATGACAATATTGAAAATCAGCAGAGCATAGAGCTTTGTCCTTGGGTCGAAGGAAACAACGGATAGTTGACTGTATTTTCCCACTTTGTTTGCCATCATATGATCCCCGCACGCTTGAAATGCTTTTTTAAGATAGCGCGGCCAATATACGCGCCTACGATTGCGCCCACAATCACACACACAATGTCAACGGGAATCATATAGCTTTTCACTACGGCAGACACGGCCTCCACATAGGCGTCCCCCTGACTGGCGCGGTAGCTTTCCAGATAAGCATCTTTATAAAGGAACATGATAACCTGGGAACCAATGACCCACTCGCTGAACACGCAATAAGCAATCAGCATATGTTTCCAGCTTTTGTATTGCCCGACTCTCAGGATAAAATCAGCGGCAAGCCCGCAGATCAGGCTCGTGCCAATGGCGTAAGGCCCATATCCCATCACGAAAGTCGCAATTCCCATAAGCAGACAAAGAATCGTGACCATTCCGAATTTATCTGTCTTAGTAAAAAACAGGATGCAGGGGATTCCTCCGAGGACGGCAAGCACCACCGAATAAAATACCGTCATGACCGGTATAAATCCAGTAATCCCGGCAATAAAAAATGCGATGAAATAAAGTACTGCAAAAATACCGATATTGACAAGATCCTTAACTCCAATTCGTTTCTTTTCCATTTTCGTTGTCCTTTCTATTGTTAATTATATTTTCCATCCGATTGCCTGTTTGCGTCGGCCAATGAAATCGGAATAGATTCCGCCTTGTTCCATGAGCTGCTCGTGCGTACCCTGCTGGACAATCTTTCCTTTATTCAGTACAACGATCTGATCCGCGTTCCGAACCGTTTTCAGTCGATGGGCAATCATAATGACCGTTTTATCTTTGGTAAGAGCTTCAATCGCCGCCTGCAAACGGTCTTCGTTTTCCGGGTCAACGTTCGCCGTTGCCTCATCAAAGATAACAATGGGGGCGTCCTTTAACATGGCTCTGGCAATGGAAATCCTTTGCTTTTCACCGCCGGAAAGGGAAGCGCCGCCTTCGCCGATTACGGTGTTATAACCATCCGGCAGAGTTGAAATGAAATCATCACAGCAAGCCTTCTTTGCGGCTTCAATAACCTCCTCATGGGTGGCTTCCGGTTTTCCAAACTTGATATTATTCTCAATCGTATCATCAAAGAGATAGACATTCTGGAATACCATACTGATGTTTCTCAGCAGACTGTCAAAGGTATATTCCTTCACATCCTGTCCGCCGATGGAGATGCCGCCGCTGTTTACATCCCAAAAGCGGGCAATCAGATTGCAAAGGGTCGTCTTGCCGGAACCGGAAGGCCCGACAATCGCAGTCAAACTCTTATCCGGGATTGTCAGAGAAACCGATTTTAGAACAGGCCGTTTCTCATAAGAGAATGTTACGTCATGAAACTGAATGTTGTGGGAATCCGGTGTAATGGTACGTCCTTTTTCATCCATAACCGGAACATCATCAATCTCGTTTGCCCGGTTGATGGAATTTTCTGTAATACGCAGATTTGCCATGCTGCTGCCTGCGATTTTAAGTTGTTCATATACCATAAAGGACGCAACCATCATCATCAAACAGTATACCAGCGACATACTGCCATCCAGATAAAAGCAGACCGAAGCAAATATGACCAGCACGCTGAACAGATACAGAATTACCTGTTGGATTGCTACATATGGATTCATCGCTTTTTCCAGTACCATGTTTTTACGGAAGCTTTCATCAATGGCATTGTCAACCTTTTTCCCTTTGTTAAAATCAAGGTTGAAGGCTTTTACAATGCTCATTCCCTGAATCGTCTCCAGAACCGTTTCCACAAGCATGGCCTGTGCTGCCTGTCTCTTCGGCACGTCTGATCTGGATTTCTTCTCCATAAGGGAAACCACAACAAGGAATAGGATAACCCCTACAAACACGATCATACCGATACGCCAGTCAAAAATCAGAATTGCAAGGCAGAAAACAAACGAGGTCAGAAAACCACCAAGTGAAGTAACCAAAACAACAGGTGCAGCATTTTCTACATCACTCAAAATCGTGGTGGCGATTGCCGTGATATTGCCCAAACTGTTTTGGTTGAAATAGCCCATAGGAACCACTTTCAATTTATCACCAATCTGCACACGTTTATCAGCAACCATAAAATATCCGGCGTGGGTACGCTGAAGCTGCGATATGTACTGTGTCACGATTCTACCGGCAATGCTTAATACCATAATCCCAAATGCAGCCA
>CAUUHV010000034.1:0-26129 GCA_963545085.1 uncultured Catonella sp.
GTAGAAGTACAATGAACGGATTTTCGGACAGGGGTTCGACTCCCCTCAGCTCCATTATTAAGAAACCTAAGAAATGCAGTGTTTATGCAGGTTTTAGAGAATTTGAAAAAGATGAAACAGGTCGTTTTAGACCGAAAAAGACCGTGCTGAATCGAAAAAATCGCGATCGGAAAACAGAGCGAAATGTAAACGGCAGAAAAGGATATAAGGTTATAAGAGGGATATTTCAATTTATGGAATTGAGATATCCCTTGTCAGGTATGGAAGGCAAAGTTATGAAAACAGTCACTCGGGTATTCCTTTAGCGGTATTAGTCTCGAGATAAGGTGAAACGATCCTTTCAGGCGCGACTGAAGACATAGAGCGCCGATATTGTACAATTCAATTTTTTGTGATAGTATGTACTATAGTTATCATTTTGTATTTTAATAAATATTTACATATATAGGAGAACGGTTCAACGAATGGAAGAAGTTAAAAAATATATTCTTGACGGGTATCGTTTTGAGAGCGAAGCTGCCTATGAACAGGCAAAAGAGGAGCTTAGCAGAGTTAATGAAATAAAAGAGAATACCGATTTTACGGATGAAATAGAGCTTAGAAGAGTTTACGACTCTTTAGTGGAGGGCGGTATATTTAAGAGCCCCATAGGGATAGGTTTTCTCAGAGAAATACAGAGAAAGCTTGTTAAAAATAAAGAGCAGAGAAAGACTATGAAGGCAATACCCGCCTACAAGGCATTCGAAGCGGGAGAAGATGGAAGTGGGACGTATACGGACAAAATTCGTATTTTGGAGAGCGTTTATAAAAAAAGATTTCGCAATATGGCTATAATTACGGTGTTTTCGGTAATTATAGTAATAACCCTGTTTATGATAACCGTTTTTGATAAAGTGGTGGCGCCGGAACTGGAGATACAGAGGATTACGGATGAATATGCCTCATGGAAGGAAGAATTGTCCGATAAGGAAAAGGAGCTCAATTTAAGAGAAAGACGGATTGAGGAAAGGGAAGCGGCATTAAAAGATGAAGCTTCGGTACAAACGGATAAGCCTTCAAATGAAACGATAAACGGTATCAATGGAGAGGATGATGGAGAGAGTCAAGATTCTGGTGGTTGATGATGAGAGCAGGATGAGGAAGCTTGTAAAAGACTTTTTACAGCATGAGCATTATGAAGTGTTGGAGGCTGAGGACGGAGAAAAAGCACTCGATATATTTTATACCGATAAGAGTATAGGCTTGGTAATTCTTGATGTTATGATGCCTAAAATCGACGGATGGCAGGTTTGCAGAGAAATAAGAACGCATTCGGACATTCCTGTTATAATGCTTACTGCAAAGTCGGACGAAAGAGACGAGCTTTTAGGATTTGAATTAGGTGTGGATGAGTATATTTCAAAGCCTTTCAGTCCAAAGATTCTGATGGCGAGGGTGGAAGCCGTTTTACGAAGAACAGGGTATGTAGGAGAGGATATTATAGAGGTCGGCGCGATAAAGATTGACAAAGCCTCGCACAGAGTAACTATAGACGGAAAAGAAGTGGATTTAAGCGTAAAGGAGTTTGAACTTTTAGCCTATTTTGCGGCAAATAAAGGAATGGCGCTGTCGAGAGAAAAAATCCTTAATAATGTTTGGAACTATGATTATTTCGGAGACGCGAGGACTATCGATACTCATGTAAAGAAATTGAGAGCGAAACTCGGCGATAAAGGTGATTACATAAAGACAATATGGGGAATGGGATATAAGTTTGATGAATAGGTCGGTTTATTTATGAAACATTCTATAAAAATACGTTTAGTTTTAGTCCTCATGGCTCTGTTAAGCCTTACGATTATTTTTTGTCTTATTTTAAATAAGGCTTTTTTGGAAAAATACTACGAAAGGTATAAAACGGAAAGACTCGGAAACACTTATGAACAGGTGAATGAGGAGAGACTTTCAGAGGAGGATATGGAGAGTTTGAGCCTTAAGCTTGAGCAGCTTTCATCAAGGCAGAATGTATCAATGTACGTATTTAACGCGTATAAGCTCTCCGGTGAAATACTGCTTGCGATAAAATATCCGCTTAACATGAACAGCGCTCAGAGTGAATTGCTTCAAAAAGAGATTATGTATTATTACTATCCCGAAACCTTTAAGGAGGAGGGAGGGACGGAAGGTCGTCAAAAAGGAATTGAAATAGTTAAAAAGAAAAAATACAGCATACTCAGGCATTTCGATCAAAGACTTGAGACTACATATATAGAGCTTCACGGGGTTTTGGATACCGGAGAATCGATTTTTATAAGATCAAATTACAGTAATATAACCGAAAGCGTGGAAATAGCCAATAATTTTTTTGCAAGGATGGGAGTTATAGCTGTGATTTTGGGCTCAGTTATAATGTATTTGGTTGGAGCGAGCTTTACCCGTCCGATTAGAAAGCTTTCAAGAATCACGAAAGAGATAAGTGAACTTAATTTTGATGTGGAATACGATGAGGACAGACAGGACGAAGTGGGGGATTTGGGAAAAAGCATAAATACCCTTTCAAGCAGGCTTAAAGTGGCTGTTGCCGAGCTTAAATCCGCCAACAATGAGCTTAAGAACGATATCAAGAAAAAAGAGAAGGTGGATGAGATGAGAAAGGAATTTCTTTCAAATGTCACCCATGAGCTTAAAACGCCGATAGCTTTGATACAGGGCTATGCGGAAGGTCTTAAAGATAATATAAATAATGACGAGGAAAGCAAGAACTTTTATTGTGATGTTATAATAGACGAGTCGGCAAAAATGAATACAATGGTTAAGAAGTTGTTGAGTCTCGATCAACTTGAATTCGGTGTAAATAATCCGGAATTTAACCGATTTGATATAATGGCTTTGCTAAAATCGGTGGTTTCGTCCATGGATATGATTTTTAAACAAAAAAAGGCCTGCTGTGAATTTGAATATAACGAGCCTGTTTATGTATGGGCGGACGAGTATCTTGTAGAAGAGGTTGTTACCAATTATTTAAGTAATGCGCTTAACCATGTTGAGGAAGATTTGAACGGGAATAAAATTATATCAATAAAAACCTGTGCCTACGATGAAAAAGTCAGAATATCAATATTCAATACGGGTAAACCTATACCCGAGGAGGACATAGAAAGAATATGGGATAAATTTTATAAAGTTGATAAAGCAAGAACGAGAGAGTACGGAGGAAGCGGAATAGGACTTTCTATCGTAAGGGCGATAATGAAGTCTCACAACAGGGATTACGGTGTAAAAAACTGGGACAACGGAGTGGAGTTCTGGCTTGAAATGGATACAAAGGCTTAAAGGAGAGTTGCGTGTTATGAAAAAAAGAGTGTTATGGTTGCTTGCTATGTGTTCTGCCGTTCTTATTTCGGGATGCGGTATAAACAAGGCGGAGCTTTCGGAAACGGAAATGAATGAGATTGCCGAGTACACTGCGAAACTTGTTTTGAAGCATACTAATGGATATGAACCCGCTCTTCTTGAAGAGATTGAGGTTAAAGACAATCCGAATCTGATAAATGAAGATTTTAAGATTGCGGGTAAGGACAATGCCGAAAAGGTTGTGGACGGTAAAGGAGATATCGTTTCAACGGAAAGCGCAATTTCCACAGGAAGCTCCATATCGGACGGAGGAAGTATGAACCCTTCGGGAGATAACGCGGCGAGCGGTTCCGGAATTTCGGGTGAAACCGGGGATGCTTCATCTGAAAACGGAGAAAACGACGATACGGATATGAAAAACGCATCGGGACTTAATGAGATTTATGATAAAAGCGGACTCGAGGTTGTGTACGGAGGAACGGGAGTATATACGAGATATCCCGAAAATGAGGGTTATTTTTCACTGGTAGCGGGAGAAAAGATGAAACTGCTTGCTATCGAATTTGCGGTGAAGAATACGAGTGATAAAGAAGTGAAATTTTTACAGAATAATGATGTTACCTACAGACTCACCTGCGACGGCAAGAATTTTTATAAACCGAGTGTGACGCTTCTTGAAAATGACATGCAATTTATCGACGTAAGTATAAAGGCGGGAAAAACCGTAAAGGGAGTTATCATTTTTAATGTTTTTGAGGATGCGGATTTAAAGAATGCGAAACTTCGTATAACGGGAAATAATAAGGAGTATGTACTTTCCGTAGCAAAATGATAAAAAAAGAAAAAGTATATGACGCTCAGTCAAGATTTGCCTTGATATGTGTAAAGGGTTATAATATAATTATGGTAGATTTTAAGTTTTCTCATTTTTTTATAAAAACGGCTTAAAATTTTTGCCTATAAGATATATAATAAAAAGAGTACAGCTTTGGATGTGTTGCGGACAGGATATGTATAAGTTGTCTTAATAAAAAACGGAGAAGCTTAAATGAGAGATATGGAGGGTTATTATGGATACCGGAATTTTACTTCAGAGCGGAACAAACGAGTTGGAAGTGTTGGAATTCAATGTAGGGCCTAATCATTACGGAATAAATGTGGCAAAAGTTAAGGAGATTATGCCTTTTACGGAGCCTACTCCTATTCCTAATGCCCATAGTACCATCGAGGGTATTTTTATGCCGCGTGATACTATAGTTACTATTGTAAATCTCGCAAAGAGCCTTGAACTTCCGGAATCGCCGGACAGAACCAAGGATATGTATATAGTTACCAATTTCAACAACCTTAATATCGGTTTCCATGTACACGGAGTGCAGGGTATACACAGGCTTACCTGGTCAGACATAACGAAACCCGATGAAACCATAAGTACCGCTGAAAGCAGCGTTGCTACAGGTATTATTAAATTTGACAATAGACTTATAGTGGTTCTCGACTTTGAGAAAATAGTATCCACGATAAATCCGGAAACGGGAATAAGAGCTCAGGATATAGATAAATTAGGTGCAAGAACAAGAAATTCCTCACCTATACTTATAGCTGAAGATTCGCCTATGCTTGAAAAGATGATTCTTGACTGCCTTAACAAGGCGGGCTACGTAAATGTAATTGCTACGGCAAACGGTGAAGAAGCATGGAATACTTTAAACAAATATAAGGAACAGGGCAATCCTAAAGAACTTTGCCACTGTATAATTACCGATATAGAGATGCCGAGGATGGACGGACACAGGCTTACAAAGCTTGTTAAAGACGATCCTGAACTTAAGGATATCCCTCTTGTTATATTCTCGTCTCTTATAAATGAGGAAATGAGAATAAAGGGAGAGGCGTTGGGAGCCGACGCGCAGCTTACAAAGCCGGAAATCGGTATGCTTGTCGAAGCTATAGACAGGCTTGTGCTTTAAAATGAGGGAGAGGGGTATAGCCCCGATGTAATACAGAGGACGAAATGAAGTTTGCAAATTGTTTTTATCGGGAGTCGTTAAGGACTTCCGATAAAAATACGTTTAAGTAAAGCCTTGGGGAGAATGCTTTAGGATGGAGGATAGATTGGATAAGAATAATGAATCTTACCTTGACGGACTGCTTGAAACCTTTGGGCAGGAACCTCCATACGAAACGGACAGGAGGAGAAAGGCGGCTGCAAAGGCAAAGGCTAAAAGAGCGGAGACATCAAAAGCGGATAAGATGCTTGATTCTTTGGAAAAAGAATTTGATTTGGATGATATAGACAACTCGTACTTGGATGATATAAATATAGACGAGGATATGCTTTACAACGACAAGACGGAGAAAGAGGAAAAGGCTTCGGCGGATTTGTATACGGATGAGGATAACGCTCTCGACGAGGAGAGAATAGATGAGTCTGAAAACGCTGAAGATACCGAAGTTACCGAAGAAACGGGGAACGAAGATACATTCGAGGATGATAATATGTCGGAGAATGATGAAAAAGAAGAGGCAGCGGACGGAGAGACGGCAGGTGAAATAGAGGCCTACGATGAAGATGATATTGCGGGTGAGATAGAAGTTAATGATACTGCGGATGAAGCCCCGGATTATACGGAAGTAACGGGTGAGCTTATAGGTGAGCTTTCAGACGGAGAGTTTGAAGAAGAATCAGGCAATGAAATTCAGAGCGACGGGCAGGAAATTGACGGAGATGTATTTTCCGAAGAAAATATACAAACGGAGGAAACTGAAAATCCGTTTGATGAAGTCGGAGAACCGGAAATAAGCTTTGATGAGCCTGAAATTCCTATAGTAAATAAAAACTCGGGCAAAGAAGGAAAAGAAAAAAAGCAAAGCTGGTTCGGTAAGGTATTTCATAAGCTTTTTGATAATATACCTCTTACACAGGCGGAGCTTGACGCAATACCTACCCCTGAACAAGAGGAAGAAATAAGGAAGGAAAAAGAGGAAGAAGCCGCAAGGAAAAAAGAAGAAAAGAAAGCGGCGGCTGACGCCGCAAAGAAAAAGAAGGCAGAGGAGGCAAAGAAAAAGGCTGCCGACAATAAGGCGAAAAAGCAGGCTAAAGAGGCGGCAAAGAAAGCGGCAAAAAAGGAAGCTGAATTGAAGCGCCTTAGAGCAGAGGCTTTAGAGAAGCCGGAAGGAAAGATAAATAAGGCGGGAGCCATAATTATTTTCCTTTTCTTTATGGTTGCGGCTGCGGTTGTCATAGTGGGCACCAATGTATTTTCTTATGATATGAGCATTGCGAACGCCAAGTATAAGTTCGGCAATCGTAAGTACAACGAGGCTTATGAGGATATAAGAGGAGTCGATGTAAAAGAGAAGGATTTGGAGATTCGCGACAAGATATATACTGTTATGTACGTGAATAAACAGCTTAATTCCTATAACAACTTTTACGCGATGGACGAGTACGCCTCCGCGCTTGATTCGCTTATAAAAGGTCTTGAAAGGTATGATAAATATATTGCTCTTGCTACGCAGCTTGGAATAAAGAGCGATCTTAATTATGTAAGAAAGCAGATAATGGCTGAGCTTCAGAATACTTACGGAGTATCTGAAAGAGATGCTTTGATGCTTATGGAGATATCCGATAAGCAGGAATATAGCGAGCAGATATATAAAATTGTTTCTTCGGTAAATAAGAAACCGCCGGTAGAAACCGAAAAGAAGGAATATGTACCTTAAGAAAGTTTTTTTGCTGAAGGATAAAAAAAGTGAAGGACTGCTACAGGTCTTTCACTTTTTCATTTAAGCTTCGATGTTCCTTTATTTGCAGTGGAGATTATACTGAGAAACAGGGGCTTTGCCGCCGGAAACGGAGAGAAAAATGATTGCTGTTTTGGATTATGACGCAGGCAATCTTGCCAGTGTTAAAAAGGCGCTTGATTTCATAGGTGTGGAAAATAAGGTCGCAAGTTCGGGAAAGGAACTGAAAGAAGCGGCGGGGCTTATAATTCCAGGTGTCGGAGCCTTCGGAGAGGCAAAAAGGAGGCTTGAGGAAAGAGGACTTGATAATGATATATTAAGCTTTGTAAAATCAGGTAAGCCGGTGCTCGGAATTTGTCTCGGAATGCAGCTTTTATTTGAAGAGAGCGAGGAGGCTCCGGGAGTTAAAGGCTTGGCTTTACTAAAAGGAAGGGTTTTAAAGTTTTCCGCGGAATCGGGGATTAAGATTCCTCATGTGGGTTGGAATTCGTTGAAGATAAAGCCGGGAAAAAGCCTTTTTAACGAAATTGATACGGGTGTTTATGTTTATTTCGTTCATTCATATTATGTAAAAAGTGACTATGAGGAAAATGTGGCAGCGTCTACGGAGTACGGAACTTTAATTCATTCGGCTGCTGAAAGCGATAATATTTTCGCCTGTCAGTTTCATCCTGAAAAAAGTTCGGAAACGGGACTGAAAATCCTTAAAAATTTTGCCGAAATCTGCGGGAGGGCATGAAATGCTTACAAAAAGAATAATACCCTGCCTTGATGTAAACGGCGGCAGGGTTGTAAAGGGAATCAATTTTGTAAATCTTACAGATGCGGGTGATCCGGTAGAGGTAGCGGCGGCTTATGACAGGGAAGGTGCGGATGAGCTTGTATTTCTTGATATAACGGCTTCATCGGACGGCAGAAAAACTACTGCGGATATGGTAAGAAGGATTGCTGAAAGGGTTTTTATTCCGTTTACCGTAGGCGGGGGAATCGGAAGTGTTGAAGATTTTAAGGAGATTTTAAGGGCGGGAGCGGATAAGGTAGCCGTTAATTCGGCTGCTGTGGAAAATCCGAGCCTGATTTCGGCTGCTGCGGAAAAATTCGGAAGTCAGTGTGTGGTTGTCGCAATAGATGCTAAAAGAAATGGAAACGGCTCATGGGACGTATTTAAAACCGGCGGCAGAATGAATACGGGATTTGATGTGATAGAGTGGGCTGAGGAGGCGGAAAGGCTTGGAGCCGGAGAAATCCTACTTACAAGCATGGATAAGGACGGTACAAAGTCGGGATATGACATAGAGCTTACAAGAGCGGTTTCCAAGGCGCTCTCAATACCTGTAATAGCGTCGGGAGGAGCGGGAGAGCTTAAACATTTTTACGAGGGAGTCTTAAACGGAAGTGCTGACGCTCTGCTTGCCGCTTCACTGTTCCATTTTAAGGAATTATCAATAAGGGAAGTTAAAGAATATCTTAGAAGCAAAAATATAAGTGTGAGGTTATAAAAATGGCAATGGTTACAAATGACTGGCTTCCGGTTATTAAGGAGGAGAGCGGTAAGCCTTATTACAGGGAATTGTTTTTTTTCTTAAAGGATGAGTATTCAAAGCATGTCATTTATCCGGATTCGGAGGATATTTTCAATGCACTGCATTTTACGCCGTTAAGCAAGGTTAAGGCGGTGATTTTGGGTCAGGATCCTTATCACGAGCCTAAGCAGGCGGAGGGATTGAGCTTTTCGGTTCCGGCAGGCACAAGGATACCTCCTTCGCTTCAAAATATATATAAAGAGTTAAAGGATGAACTTGGTTGCTATATACCTAATAACGGATCTCTTAAAAAATGGGCGAATCAGGGAATACTTCTTTTAAATACGGTTTTAACGGTAAGAGCACATGATGCGTTTTCGCATAAAGGGCACGGTTGGGAGGATTTTACGGACGCTATAATAAGGGCGGTAAATCTTCAGGACAGACCGATAGTTTATCTGCTTTGGGGAAAACCTGCACAGAGCAAAGAAATAATGTTAAACAATCCGAAGCACCTTGTGTTGAAATCGGCTCATCCGAGTCCGCTTGCCGCAAACAGAGGATTTTTCGGCTCGGGGCATTTTAGGAGAACAAACGAGTTTCTTATAGAGAACGGAGAAGAGCCTATAGACTGGCAGATTGAGAATGTGTGAGTAAAAAAGCGCTAAAGAAATGCCGAATGAAAAGTATATCGGCATTTCTTTAATTGCTTTATGAAATATTACAGCAGAGGAATATTATGTTCCTCAGCTTTTTTTACGGTTTCTTCGGTCCAAACGGAAGATTGTACTTCTCCTATATGAGCTTTCTTAAGGAAAAACATACAGATTCTTGACTGTCCGATACCGCCGCCGATAGTGTACGGAAGCTCCTTATCAAGGATTGCCTTTTGGAAAGGAAGTTCGGCTCTCTCGGGACAGCCTGCGGCTTCAAGCTGAGCTTTAAGGCTTATTTCATCAACTCTTACTCCCATTGAGGAAAGCTCAAGGGAAATATCAAGTAAAGGATAATATACTATTATATCTCCGTTAAGCTGCCAATCATGTTTTTCTCCGGAGTTTAGAGGATAGCCGATTTGGCTTATAAAAACGGCGCCATGCAGCTTTGCAGCCTCATATTCCCTGTTTTTGGGAGTGAGACTCGGGTATCTGTCCTCAAGCTCCTGTGAGGTTACAAACGAGATTTGCTCAGGCAGGGTCGGAGAAATGTAGTTATATTTTCTTGACATATGCATTTCAGTATTTTTAAGTGCCTCATACACGGACATAACAGCCTTTTTCAGAGTATGTGTATTTCTTTCTTCTCTATTTATGGTTTTTTCCCAATCCCACTGATCAACAAAAATCGAGTGGATATTGTCGGTTTCCTCATCACGCCTGATAGCATTCATGTCGGTATAGAGTCCTTCTCCGGAATGAAAGCCGTATTTTTTAAGGGCAAATCTCTTCCATTTAGCAAGGGAATGAACAATTTCAATTTCAGAGCCGTCGGGCTGTTCCTTTAAATCAAAGGAAACAGGACGTTCAACTCCGTTCAGGTTGTCATTCAGACCGGTTTCGGGCCTTACGAAAAGCGGAGCCGAAACTCTTGTGAGATTCAGCTGTTTTGCAAGCTCTCTCTCAAAGTAGTCTTTTACGGACTTGATGGCAACCTCGGTTTCTCTGATGCTGAGGGCGGAGGAGTAGTTCTCCGGAAAAATTTCATGCTTCATGTTAATCCTCCTGTAATCCTTTTATGAATTTAAACCGGTACTTCGGTCTTTGCCTGCTTAATGTTTTTATAAGAGGTGTCTATCAGCTCGTTGTTCGCAGTGGCAAGCATAAGTTTGATTCTGTTAAGCTGATTTACCTCGCTTGCACCGGGATCGTAGTCTATGGCTACAATATTTGCGCCCGGATAGGCAAGTCTTAACTGTTTTATAACTCCTTTTCCCACTACATGGTTTGGCAGACAACCGAAAGGTTGGGTACATACAATATTTGTTGCCCCTCCCTTTATAAGCTCTATCATCTCTCCTGTCAAGAACCAACCTTCTCCGGTCTGATTTCCGATTGAAACAATAGGAGCGGCATATTCCGCAAGTTCTTTTATTCTGCTTTGCTCCGTAAAATGCTTGCTGTTTCTTAACGCCTTTCTGGCAGGATTTCTGAAAAACTCTATGAGGTCTATCGCTCTGTTGCTTACAAAAGCGCTTTTTTTGCTCTTTCCGAGGGTTTCCGCCTTGAAATTGGTATTGTAAGCGCTGTAAAGAAGAAAGTCTATAAGGTCGGGAACTACAGCCTCTGCGCCCTCCTTTTCAAGGAGATCCACAACCTCGTTATTTGCGCTCGGTAAAAATTTAACGAGTATTTCTCCGACAATTCCGACCTTTATTTTGGTAAGTCCTTCCACTCTCGGAAGCTCATCAAATTCTTTAACTATTTCACGGCAGTTTCGGCTGAAGGTTGTCATAGAAGCTTTTTTAAGAGATTCTATGCACTTCTTTTCCCATTTTTTATGGAGAGCGTCAGCTGAGCCCTTTGTAAGCTCATAAGGTCTTGTGGCATAAAGCACACGCATAAATAAATCGCCGTAAACAAGAGCCTGTATCGCCCTTAAAAGTATAGGGGGAGTAGCTTTAAAGCCCGGATTTTTCTCAAGTCCCTGAACAGAAAGCGAAACTACGGGTATCTGTTCGAGCCCTTCTTTTTTAAGCGCCCTTCTTATGAAGCCTATGTAGTTTGAAGCTCGGCAGCCGCCGCCCGTCTGACTTATAAAGACGGCAAGTTTATTTACGTCGTATTTGCCGGATTTTATAGCCGACATAATCTGTCCGACTACAAGAAGGGAAGGATAGCAGGCATCATTATTAACAAATTTGAGACCCATATCCACAACCGAGCGGTCGTCAGCCAAAAGCTCTATTTTATATCCGCCGTGTTCTATTGCGGTTTTAAGCATAGTGAAATGTATAGGCGACATCTGAGGGCAGAGAATTGTGTAATCCTTCATGCTCTTTTCAAAAATTACTCTGTCAAAGGAAGACGAAACGTTGAAATTGGCGTTTTCTTTTCCTTCCCTTTCCTTAACGGCGGAAAGGAGAGAGCGTATTCTTATTCTTGCGGCACCTAAGTTATTTACCTCATCTATTTTTAAAACGGTATAAACCTTTCCTGCAGATGTGAGTATATCGTTCACCTGATCCGTTGTAACGGCATCAAGACCGCAACCGAAAGAGTTAAGCTGTATAAGCTCAAGCAAAGGATTTGTCTTTACATAGCATGCCGCTTTATACAGTCTTGAATGATACATCCACTGATCCATGACTACAAGAGGTCTTTCAACCTGTCCGAGATGAGCTACCGAGTCTTCGGTAAGTACGGCTACACCGAAGGAATTGATAAGCTCAGGTATGCCGTGGTTGATTTCAGGGTCGATATGATAAGGTCTGCCGGCAAGGACTATTCCTCTTTTTCCGCTCTTTTTAAGCTCGGCAAGCACTTCCTCACCCTTTTTCTCGGTGTCCGTCTTTGCCTGTAAAAGCTCTGTCCAGCCTGCGTGAGCGGCTTCTCTTATTTCAGTCGCGGAAATTTTGTCCTTGAAAATTTCTACGAGCCTTGCAGTCATTATTTCTTCCGACTCAAGAGATAGGAAAGGATTTTCAAAAATAATGTCCTCGTAAGCAAGCTCTTCCATATTATTTTTTATATTTTCTCCGTAAGATGTAACGATAGGACAGTTATAGTGGTTGTTCGACTCCGGTGTTTCATTCCTTTCATAAGGGATGCAAGGATAGAAAATATGCTTAACACCCTTTTTTAAGAGCCACATAACGTGTCCATGGGCTATTTTAGCCGGATAGCACTCGGATTCACTGGGAATTGACTCTATACCCATCTCGTAAATACTCCTGCTTGAGCGCGGCGAAAGAATTACCCTGTAGCCCAATTTTGTAAAAAATGTAAACCAGAGAGGATAATTTTCATACATATTAAGCACTCTCGGTATGCCGAGTGTGCCTCTTTTAGCCTCTTTAGCCTCAAGCGGTTTGTATCCGAAAATTCTTTGCATCTTATATTCAAAAAGGTTCGGTACATTATCCTTATTTTTCTCTAAGCCTAAACCTCTTTCGCACCTGTTTCCGGAAATGTATCTGCGTCCGCCGTTAAAGAGGTTTACGGTAAGCATACAGTTGTTGTTGCACTTTCCGCAGCGAGCCATCTTTGTTTCATAGCTTAATTCTTTAATTGCCGCATAGGAAAGAGTGGTAGTGTCGTCACCTTTTCTGTAATGCTTTCTCGCTATTAAAGCCGCCCCGAAAGCACCCATGATGCCGGCAATGTCCGGTCTGATTGCTTTTGTGCCCGAGATTTTTTCAAAGCTTCTTAAAACTGCGTCATTATAAAACGTACCGCCCTGAACTACGATATTTTCCCCCAAATCCTTAGGGTCTGTAAGCTTTATTACCTTTAAAAGAGCATTTTTGATTACGGAATAGGCAAGTCCCGAGGAAATATCGGAAACGGTAGCGCCCTCTTTTTGTGCCTGCTTTACCTTGGAATTCATAAATACCGTACAACGTGAGCCCAAATCTATCGGATTTTCCGCAAAAAGCGCAATTTTCGCAAAGTCCGCAACTTCGTAATTAAGAGATTTGGCAAAAGTTTCTATAAAAGAGCCGCAACCCGATGAACAGGCTTCGTTAAGCTGTATTCCGTCCACAGTGCCGTCTTTAATTTTGATACATTTCATATCCTGACCGCCGATATCAAGGATACAATCCACCTTGGGATTGAAAAAGGAAGCGGCGGTATAATGCGCGACTGTTTCAACCTCGCCCTCATCAAGCATAAAGGCGGCTTTAAGAAGCTGTTCGCCGTATCCCGTGGAACAGCTTCTTGCTATGTAAGCGCCGGAAGGCATAAGGCTATGTATCTCATCCATAGCTCTTATCGAGGTTTTAAGAGGACTTCCGTTATTGCTGCTGTAAAATGAATAAAGTAATGAGCCGTCTTCACCTACAAGAGCCACTTTAGTCGTGGTGGAGCCTGCGTCTATACCTAAGAAACATTTTCCGCGATAATTTTTAATATCGCCCTTTTTAACTTCGGCTTTTTTATGCTCTTTAGTAAAAGCATCATATTCAGCCTGATCCTTAAAAAGAGGTTCAAGTCTCGCCACCTCAAAGTCCATGCTCACTCTTTTATGCAAAATGGCATGAAGGGCTGAAAGCGTGGTGATTTTATTATATTTTGAACTCATAGCCGAGCCTTTTGCGGCAAAAAGATGAGAACCCTCCGGTGAAACTATATTTTCCGGAGCCAAATTAAGAGTTCTTATAAAAGCCTCTTTAAGCTCTGTAAGGAAATGAAGAGGTCCGCCCAAAAAGGCTACATTTCCTCTTATAGGCTTTCCGCAGGCGAGTCCGCTTATGGTCTGATTTACTACAGCCTGAAAAATGGAAGCTGCAAGGTCGGGCTTTGTAGCTCCGTCATTTATAAGAGGCTGAATATCGGATTTTGCGAAAACACCGCAACGTGCTGCTATAGGATATATGGACTGATAGCTTTTTGCGTATTCGTTAAGACCCGGAGCGTCCGTCTTAAGGAGGGCAGCCATCTGGTCTATAAAAGAACCTGTACCTCCGGCGCAGATTCCGTTCATTCGCTGCTCTATTCCGCCTGTGAAATATATGATTTTAGCGTCCTCACCGCCAAGCTCTATTGCTACATCGGTCAGGGGAGCAAAGGTCTTAAGCGCCGTAGCCACGGCGATTACTTCCTGTACAAATGGAATATCGAGGTGCTTTGAAATGGTAAGTCCGCCAGAACCCGTTATCATAGGGGCAACGTTACATTTTCCGCAGATTTTCTCGGCATCCGCAAGAAGTCCCGCAAGGGTTTCCTGTATATTCGCATAGTGCCTTTTGTAATCCGAAAAAAGGGTATTACAGTCCTCATCTATGATTACCACTTTTACTGTGGTAGAGCCTATATCAATGCCTAAACGATAGGTCTTTTCCGACATATTTAAAACTCCTGTAAATTTCAAAAATTAGTTAAGTACCGAATTATTTATGCTAAAGACAACAAAAATTTACAATATGTTATGAGCAATTCGGTCAAATACATAGCCTTTAATATAGCACATTAAGAAAAATAAATACAGATATAAAATCTCGGGTTTGGTATTTTTTCATGAACAAGGATAGTGTTAAGGTAGGTGAAGCGGATTTTGAAATCAAGCAAAATGAATGTTCCGGTTTTAAAAACAGGATTTAAATGATATACTGTTACCAATTGGGAATTTAAGGGGTCTACAATATGAAACAGGAGGTATGGATATATGAAGAGATTGGGTTTGATTTTACTTGTCGCGATATTTATCACAGGCTGTAAAAATACAGGAAAAACTTTGGAGAATAATACAGATAAGAGCGGAAACAATACCGGTGTATCTTTGACAGAAAAGAATTCGGCTCAAAGCATTTCGGAGGAAGAGGGTTCAAAGGTCTCCGAAGTTGAAAATGAAAATGTTGAAGGTAATGATACTATACTTCCGGAGTATACATATACGGGTTCCGACGGAATTATGAAAGCTATTTGCGATTATTTAAAAAAAATGGAGGTTAATAAAAATGATGAAGAGATATATATTCCGGCTCCCGTAATTTTCCTGGTGAATGATGATAATGCGGAGGATATTCAGATTTACGGGAACTTTTGGAAACATTATTACAAAAAGGACGGTAATAATTTGCTTGATGTCGGCGGCGGAGAAAATCCCGGAAGGTTCCATTTGAAAAAGAACGGGAATGAGTATGAGATTATTTCATTTGATAAAGTAGGTGACGGAAGCGATTACGCTAAGGATATTAAGGAAATTTGTAAGGATTCCGAGCCGTATATTCCGTCCGATTATCTTTATAATCTTTATATGAAACACTGTAAAGTGAATGATGAAAATACCTATGTAAGAAAAGTTTTTATCGAAAGATATGTGGAAGAAAACGGGCTTGATATTGTGTCATTTCAGGATTTCGGTTGGGACAAAGTTATGCTCGAGCCTGTAAAAAAAGTGAGCTTTAATGGCAAACTTTATAGGGATACGGGGGAAATATTTTATTTTATGACATGCGGCACTATGGATTTTAAGATTGAGGACAGTATGAAATCTGGAGAGCTGTCGCTTGATAAAAATCAGACAAACTTTGGTGCCTGTGACGGACAGTTAGGATACGGCGAGAACAAAATCGGACTTTATTTCGGCGACAGATTACATATATTTGAAGCGGATAAATAGGGATTGGAAAATAGAAAATATAATATAGCATAAGACAAAATGCACAATTTAAGTTAAAATAAATTGTGCATTTTGTCTGGTCATTATGAGTATTTTATTTCCGGGAATACAAAATGCTCATGGTGACCATATAAAATTTTGTAATTTTTTGATATAAGGTGAATATAGAAACGTGCCGACGGCAAAAGGAGGTTCGTTTAAGATGGGTCATATTAAAAAAGAACTGTTGATTGATTACTCCACACAGAACGCTTTTTGCTTTTCTCTGTGCTGCGAGAAGTGTGGAAACATTTGGAAAAGCAGTCCGATAGCTTTTTCAAAAGCCGGTATGATTCCTGAAACGGACGGTAAACAGGAAATCTATGATGTGCTTTACCGCAGGGAGAAGAATGAGGCTCTAAACCGCGCGGAGGAACAGGCATGTAAGGATTTCAACCGTTGCCCCGTCTGCGGACGGCTTGTATGCGACAGATGTTTTTTATTGTGTACCGACCTTGATATGTGCGCGGACTGCGCGAAACGCCTAAAGGAAAAGGGAGAACCTGTAGAGGGGTTGCAGTAGGCAAAAAATATGCATAGCGAAGCGCCGATAGCGGTGTACTTCGCGGAAAGGAACAATTTTAAAATGAAAAAAGTATTTAGTCTTATGATGGTTATGTTGTTGGCGGTGTCGGTAACGGCTTGCGGAGGATCTTCGGGAAGAGCGGACGAAGCTTTGACTGGAAAATATATTGGTGTCACCGGAACTGCTTTAGGTATAACTCTTTCCGGAGAAGATATGGCGGGATATTCTCTTGAATTAAAGAGCGGAGGAAAAGCTGTGCTGGAACTGGATGGAGATTCTACGGACGGTAAATGGGTCAATGATGACACCACAGTTACACTTACTATAGATAAGACCGATATGGTAGGAAAGTTGGGCGAGGATACAATTGTATTTGAGAGTATCTTAAAGGAGTTGGTGGGAACATCAATGGATTTGAAATTTGCAAAGGAAGGAACGGATGCCGCAAAACCGGAGAATTTCCTGCCGGAGGAAGAAAAAGCTCTTTTGGGAGACTGGACAGGTATTTCGGTTAAGAACGCGCTTGATGAGGATGCATCGGGAGAAATTTCACCTGATGCGTTGCAGGCGACTTTAAATGCGGATCATACGGCAACTGTCAGTCTTAACGGAGAAGTCATCGCTACTCCTGTATGGAGTTATTATTCAAATATGGTGTCATTTGAGGGCGATGTCACAGGCGGCGCAAGCCTTTACGGCGAGAGTAAGGACGGAGTTTTTATTATAACTTACAGCGGAGAAGGTTATTATGATTTTACAATGGGCTCCGCAGGAGACAAAAAATCGGGAAGCTGAAATAAAACGGTGTATATATTTAAGAAGTAAAGAAAAGCGAGATAAAAAGTCCAATAACAAAGGCACGGTGACGGCACATGGCTGTCACCGTTTTTTTACGCAAAAAAATGATAAAATTAAAAAAATCTTATAAAACAAGTAAAAAAACTTGACTGTATTAAAAAATGATGTTAATATACCGGTGGTATATACCACTGGTATATAATTTCGGAGGAAAATATGTTTATATCGGAAACACAAAGAAAAATTTTAGAGGTCGGCAAAAAGGAATTTTTAAATAAGGGTTTTAAAGATGCTTCACTTAGAAAAATAGTTGCGGAAGCCGGATTTACAAAAGGAGCGTTCTACGGATATTACCCGGACAAGGCGGCTTTATTTGAGGCGCTTGTATCGGAGGCGGCGGATGGACTTGTTAAAATGTTTAAGGATGCGCAAAAGGCTCATTTTGATTTGATTGATATTGACAGGACTTCCGAGAGCAGAGCGCTTTCAACCGAGTATCTGCGATATTTTATCAATTATGTTTATGACAATTTTGAAGAATTTAAATTGGTTGTTTGCCATGCGGAAGGTACGAAATACGCGAATTATATTCATGATTTGGTAGAACTTGATGTAAAACGTACTGAGAAATATTACAAGCTTTTAAGAGAAAAAGGAAAAATCACGGGAGAGGTCAGCCATGAACTGCATCATATGATTACAAGCGCGTACTTTACAGCGGCATTTGAAACCGTAGTGCATGATATGACAAGAGAACAGGCGTTAGAATATGCGGGGGAGCTTGCCGTTTTCTTCAATTCCGGATGGGACGGACTTTTAAGGATTTTATAGCCTTAAAAAAATCGGCAACGGTTAGGGATAACTAATGACAGCGGAAAGTAAACTTTTCGTGTTTTAAGATTAAAGCATTGTTTTCAAAAAATCTAAAAATAAAAGCAAAATGACAGGAGAAAAAATTATGGCGGGAAAAAAGAGCTGTTCGTTACAAACTAAAGATTTTATTTCAATCGGTATTTTTTCGCTGATTTATTTTGTAATCGCGTTTACTATAGGAGGCATTGCCCAGATGACTCCTGTTACTTTTCCGTTTATGCCGATGATAGTAGCTTTATTTACAGGCAGTATATTTATGCTGTATACGGCAAAGCTTCCAAAATGGGGAGCTGTAAGTATTCTGGGGATTCTGTCGGGTATTTTGCTGTTTATCACGGGAATGTTTTGGATGATGTCGGCGTTTTTTATTATCTTCGGATTTGTGGCTGATGCCGTTGTTTCTTCAGGAAATTTCAAATCCTTTAAGAAAAGTCTGCTTGCTTATTGCATTTTTGCACTTTCTCCTATGGGGGCTTATATTCCTATGGCGGTTATGCCGGAGCAGTTTGATAAGTTTATGCGTAAAAAGGGTGATTTTTCATCCTTTGCCGAAGTGATTAACCTGATTGGCGTTAATCGGTGGATAATTCCCGCAATGATTGCGGGTACGATAATCTGTGCCGTAATCGGAGGTCTTATCGGAAAAAAATTATTGAAAAAGCATTTTGAAAAGGCGGGAATCGTATAATGCGACTTGATCCGAGGACTAAATTACTTATTCTTGCACTGACAAGCATATCGGTTTTTTTAAATGAAAGTATTGTAATAGAAGGCGTTTTTATGTTAATTCCTTTTCTGTTGATTTTATTGGAAGGAAAAGTTCGAAATTCGTTTAAAAGCGTTATATTGTTCAGCACTTTACTGATAATTCAATTATGGGCGGCACCTATGCTTCCGGTGACGGCGGGCGGTATTGTTTATATGTTTGCCGTATATGTAAGAAAGCTTATTCCTTGTTTTATGTTAGGCTCATTTTTGATTCAGACGACAAAGGTCAGCACTTTTTTGGCTGCGGTAAGCCGTCTGCGTTTACCGAAAGGCTTTACGATTGCCTTGGCGGTTACTCTTCGTTATTTTCCGACAATGACGGAGGAATGGAGATTTATAAAGGATGCCATGTCACTAAGAGGAATATCCTTTTCTCCCGTGAGCTTTACACTTCATCCGTTAAGAACAATGGAATATATTTATGTGCCGATGCTCGTGTCGGCATCCAAAATATCGGATGAAATAACAATGGCGGCAGTTACGAGAGGAATCGATCATGCGGAGAAACGCGGCTCTCTTGAAAATGTGAGATTTTCCGCATGGGACGGAGTATTACTGTTGCTTTATGTCGGGATTATTCTGTTAATCGTTTTTAACTTTATAAATGGAGGTATTCTTCCTTGATTACTTTAAATAATATCTCCTTTTCATATAAAGGAACTGAAAAAAATAACCTGTATAATATATCGCTTCAAATTCCCGAAGGGCAATGCGTACTTTTATGCGGTTCGTCCGGCTGCGGCAAAACAACTTTGAGCCGTATTATAAACGGGCTGATTCCCGACTTTTTTGAAGGAGAGCTTTCCGGAGAAGTAAGAGTAAACGGGATAAATACCGGAGAAGTCGATATTTCAAGAGTTTCAGATGCCGTCGGTACAGTTTTTCAAAATCCGAGAACTCAGTTTTTTAATACCGATACTGACAGTGAGATTGTTTTCGGACTTGAAAACAGAGGACTTCCTGTGGAAGAGCTTAAAGTCCGTATTGAAAAGGTGACGGAAGAATTGCGGATAGGAGATTTAAGAGGACGCAGTATTTTTGAGCTTTCAGGAGGGGAAAAGCAAAAAATCGCTTTTGCGTCCGTGTATGCAACAGAACCCGAGATATTTGTACTTGATGAACCGTCATCAAATTTAGATTACTGCTCAATTAAGGAGCTTAAAGGCTTTATAGAAAAAATAAAGTCACAGGGAAAAACAATAGTTATTGCCGAGCACCGAATCTGGTATTTAACTGACGTAGCGGACAGAGTAATTTTAATGGAAAAAGGAAAGATTATTAAAGACATGGATATTTCCGAATTTAATAATCTTTCGCCGGATAGTATAACCTCGGCAAGGCTTCGTTGCAGAAACCTTTCCGAGGTTAAAACAAAGAATCCCGATATATCCTGCGGTAAACATATTTTTGAAGTAACCGGGCTTACGGTAAGACTTGGAAATAAACCCGTTTTAAAAAATATTTCATTCAAGGCGGAGGGCGGTGAAATCATAGCCGTTACCGGAGAAAACGGGGCGGGTAAAACGACTCTTGCCCGTGCGCTTTGCGGACTTGAAAAAGAGGCGGAAGGAAGGGTAACCTTTGACGGCGTTGCTTTATCGGAGAAAAAGCGCAGAGAAAAGTCTTATATGGTTATGCAGGATGTAGGACATCAGCTTTTTACCGACAGTGTAAAGAGCGAGTGCGAATTAGGGATAAGGCGGGGTGGAGAAGCCTTTATAGATGAGGTTTTAACTCTGCTTTCGCTTTCGGAATTTAAGGATAGGCATCCGATGTCGCTTTCAGGAGGACAAAAGCAGAGGCTTGCAGTAGCGGTAAGTCTGCTTTGCGGAAAGGAAGTGCTGATTTTTGACGAGCCTACAAGTGGGCTTGATCTTAACAGCATGGAAGAAGTGGGAAGACTTATAAAAAATCTGGCGGAAGATAAAAAAATTATACTTATCATTACACATGATATTGAACTTATCAAAACAATATGTTCAAGGGTAATGATTTTATCTGAAGGGGAAATTGTAAGAGAAGTTTCAGGGAAAGAAAAGGCGGAAATAGAGAAATACCTCATAGGGGAGAAAAAATGAATAGGTCTGAGAATAGCGTTAAAAAAAGCTCAATACAATATCTGCTCGAATTTGCAAAGCCCTGCAAGAGACTGCTTATAAGCTCGGTAGTTTTAGCCGTCTTTGGAGCGGCGGCGGGAATCATGCCGTACCTTGCGGTTTCGAGGGCTATTATTCGGATATGTGAGGGACATTATGAGCTGACAGAAATCCTTTTAATCGTAATGTTTGCTCTTGCAGGCTATCTTGGACAGCTATATTTGTCCACATTATCCACAATTCGTTCTCACCGTGCGGCATTTACGGTTCTGAAAAACATACGCACGCGCCTTACGGAAAAGCTTGCGCGTGTTCCGATGGGATTTATTTTGGACACTCCTTCGGGAAAATTTAAGACAATGCTTGTTGACACCATAGAGAAGCTTGAGCTGCCGCTTGCGCATATGATACCGGAGCTTACGGCAAACCTGCTTATACCGATTCTTATGCTTATTTATTTTTTCTATCTTGATTTTAAATTGGCGCTGATAGCCCTTGCCACTTTTCCTTTAGGGCTTATCTGTTATATGGGAATGATGAAGGACTATGAAAAGCATTATTCGAAAGTTATGAGCGCAAATAAAAATATGGATGCCGCGACGGTCGAGTATATTAACGGAATTGAGGTAATTAAAGCCTTTAATCAGAGTACAACCTCATATCGAAAATACGCGGATGCCGTAAAGGAAAATGAAGCGGCAAAATCAGCGTGGTTTAAAAAGACAAATCCTTATTACGCAGCGGGAATTGCAATAGCTCCGTCAAGTCTTTTAGGTGTATTGCCTCTCGGAAGTTATTTTTTTATAAACGGCAATATTTCAGCAGGAAATTTTATCTCCTGCATAATTTTGTCACTTGGACTTATATCTCCTCTTATTCAGGCGCTTCGATACACGGACAGCTTTGCTATGGTTGATTCTACAATAAAAGAGATTGCGGCGCTTATGGAAACGGAAGAAATGAATCGTCCTAAAGAAGAAGCGGAGCTTGAAGGAAGTGAAATTGAGTTTGACGATGTTTCATTTTCTTACGGTGAGGAGGAAGTTTTACACGGACTTTCCTTTAAAACGGTTACGAACGGAATTACCGCCTTTGTGGGACCTTCCGGTTCGGGAAAATCTACGGTTGCCCGCCTGATTGCCTCATTCTGGGAAGCGAGCGGAGGTTCTGTAAAAATAGGGGGAAAGGATGCAAGAAATATTCCTCTTTCACAAGTGATGGAGCGGATTGCTTATGTTTCACAGGATAATTATTTATTCAATTTATCTATAAAGGAAAACATACGAATCGGAAAGTTTGACGCTACAGAAGATGAAATTGTACAGGCAGCGAAAAAAGCAAGCTGTCATGATTTTATTATGGCACTTTCAAACGGATATGAAACGATAGCGGGAGACGGAGGAAACAATCTTTCAGGCGGCGAAAAACAGAGGATTGCAATTGCGAGAGCCATATTAAAGGACAGCCCTATTATTATTCTCGATGAGGCGACCGCCTTTACAGATCCTGAAAATGAAGTCGTCATTCAGAAATCCATAGGAGAGCTTGTTGAAGGAAAGACGCTTATTGTAATTGCTCACAGACTTTCAACCATTACCGCAGCTGATAAAATTATAGTAATGAATAACGGAAGAATCGAGGCTGAGGGAACCCATACGGAGCTTTTGGAAAAATGTGTTCTTTATCACGCGCTTTGGAATGCGCATATTAGTGTAAACGAGAGAAAGGAGGAAATCGCATGATTAAAATGTTTAAAAGGCTTTTAAATTTTTCGGGTACTGAAAAAAACAAGCTGATTTTATCTTTTGTTTTTCATATGTGCAATTCTTTTTTTGAAATGTTGCCTATTATGGCGGTGCTTACAGTTCTTTCCGAGATATTGAAAGAGATCTCCGGAGGGAGGATGTCGTATCGGACAATTTGGATTTCATTAGGAATTATGCTTTTAAGCATTTCAGGCAGAATATTTTTTACAAATTTGGCCTCCGTAAAAAGAACTTTGGGAAGCTTCGCAATGTGCGCGAATTGGAGAATAGGACTCGGAGAAAAATTAAAGCGGGTTCCTATGGGATATTTCAGCAAGAATCGTTTGGGAAACATTACCGCTGCGCTCACAACCACTTTGGGCGATTTGGAATCAAGTGCGGTGACTATAATGGAGGCGGTAGCCGGAGGATTTATTCATGCTTTTGTTATCGGAGCATGGCTTTTAATCTATGAATGGAGAATCGGTCTGCTGATGACCGCAGGGTTGGCTGTTTCGCTGATAATTTACGCAAAAACGCAGTCTGCGGGAGAAAAATATTCACCAAGAAGGCAAGCTGCGCAGGCGGGACTTGTGAGCGGAGTCTTGGAATATATACAGGGAATGACGGCGGTTAAGGCGTTCGGTCTCGGAGAAAGAGCGGGTAAGGCTGTAGATACAGCTATTAAAGAGAGCGCGGAGGCGAATATAGCTTTGGAAAGAGTTTTTTCCTCTCTGGCAGCAGCCTTTCAGACGGTGTTTAAATTTATAAGAGCGGCAATCATTATTATAGCGCCGTATCTTCTTTTTCATGGAGAAATAACAGCCGAAAAATGTCTGTTGCTTTTGGTTGCGAGCTTTATGATTTATTCTACGGTGGAGCTCGCGGGAAGCACCGCGGCTGTTGCAAGGGTGGTTGACGCCTCTCTTGACAGATTGGAGGATATATCGGATATGCCGCTTTTGGATGAAGGCGGAGAAGAAATAAGCCCTGAGAATTATGATATTGAAGTTAAAAACATATCCTTTTATTACGATAAAAAAGAGGTTATAAAGAATGTCAGCTTTTCGGTGCCGCAGGGAACGAGTCTTGCCATAGTCGGAGCCTCGGGTTCCGGTAAAACTACCCTTTGCAGCCTGATTGCAAGATTTTGGGATGTGAATAACGGAGAGATTTTACTTGGAGGCATAAATATTAAGGACTATACCTGTGACAGTCTTTTAAAGAATTTTTCGATTGTATTTCAACAGGTTTATTTGTTTGAGGACACGATTGAAAATAATATTCGTTTCGGAAAGGCGGACGCAAGCAGCTCTGAGGTGATTGCAGCCGCAAAAAAGGCGTGTTGTCATGATTTTATTTCCGCACTTCCTAAAGGTTATCAGACTGAAATAGGCGAAAACGGAGCAACGCTCTCAGGCGGAGAGAAGCAGCGGATTTCGATAGCAAGAGCAATCTTAAAAGATACTCCGGTGGTTATTTTGGATGAAGCGACGGCAAGTGTAGACCCTGAAAATGAGCAGGAGCTGCAAAAAGCCATAGAAGAGCTTACTAAGAATAAAACCCTTATTATGATAGCGCATCGCCTGAATACTGTACGAAAGGCGGATAAGATCATTGTGGTTGATGAAGGAAGAGTGACTGAACAGGGAACTCATGACGAGCTTATGAAGCGGGATGGAACCTACAGACGATTTGTAAATATTCGAGAAGAGGCAATCGGATGGAAGGTGGGTGAAATAAAGGTATGAAATACAAAAAATTTTACAGAGGAAAACTGCCGTTAAAGTTTTTGGAGAGAATAGACGCGGAGCATAACGCCAAAATGGAGCTTCTTATTAAAAAAAGTGAAAATGGAGGCTTTACGAAAAAGCAGAGAAAAAGACAAAGAAGCAGTATTTTATCCAACATAGCCCTGTATCAGGTTTTTATAGATAACGGAGTAGCGAAACCGGAGGCAAAAGAGTTTGTAAAAGAATATTCATTTTATCTTGCGAGAAAGTACCACAAGATTTTAAAGACTTTATTTAATATTCCGGGCTTTTTCGGTCTGTTCCGTTTTTTCATGAGGACGGGTATGAAAGGAAAAGAGATTTGGATAAGTCAAATAAAAACTGATGACGGCGCTGAAATTTCAATGGATGTTCTAAAATGCCTCTGGGCGGATACCTGTAAGGCTTTCGGATGTCCGGAAATATGTGAGATATTCTGCTTATGTGACCATATTGTATTTGGAAATATAGATAAAATGCAGTTTATAAGAAGTCAGACACTCGGCATGGCCGGAGAAAAGTGCGATTTTTGTTTTAGAGCTAAGGGATGAAGGAGGAATTTTAAAATGGATGTAAGAAAAAAATTACTTACGGAGAATCCTTGGAGGTTGATGATCAACTTAAGCATTCCGGCAATTTTGGGGCAGTTTATAGTAGGCTTGTATGCTTTTGTCGATTCAATTTATGTGGGACAGATGGTCGGAACCGACGCTATGAGCGCAGTATCGGCGGCTTCTCCGTTTGTGCTGTTCAATAATGCTGTCGCCGTGCTTATAGGAATAGGCTCGGGCTCGGTACTTTCAAGGGCGATCGGAAAAAAGGATCAGAAAACGGTTGATAAAATTATGGGCAATCTTGCCTTCATGGTGATTTTACTTTCAAGTACGGTTATGATTATAGGTATTGTGCTCTCTCCGTTTTTTCTTAAATTATCCGGGGCGGAGGGAGAAGTTCTTGAAATGGGAGTTTCTTACCTGAGAACTGTTTATTTAGGCTCAATATTTGTAAACTTTATGCAGGGAGCAAACATGGTGATTCGAGCGGAAGGACGTATGGGTATTGCTATGGGTATCATGGCTGCCGGAGCGATTTTAAACATTATTTTAGACCCGCTGTTTATCCTTATGCTTCCGGATGAAGGACCGCGAGCTGTAGCGATTGCTACTGTTATATCTCAGTTTGTTCAGGCTGCGGCGACTTTAATTTATTTTCTTAAAAAGAGCCCCGTAGTGCGTTTTCACGGAATCAAACCGGCTAAAGAGCTTAATCCGGAAATATTCTCGGTCGGAGCAAGTGCCATGCTCATGCAGATTATGATGCTCGCGCAAATGACGGTCGTATATAATACGGCGGTACGTTTCGGCGGCGATAGTCAGATTGCGCTTATGGGAGCCGCGCAGAGGGTTATGCAGCTTGCTTTTGTGCCTATTTGGGGAATGAGCCAGGGAATGCAGCCCGCGGTAGGAACCAATTTCGGAGCGAAGGAGTATGTAAGAGTTAAAAAATTAACAAATGTATTTATAATAGGCTCAACCTGTCTTGCGGGATTGTTTTTTGCAATTATTGAAATATTTCCTGCACAAATTTTATCGGCTTTTATCACAAATCCGAACATTGTGGCTTCGGGT
>CAUUHV010000035.1:0-23071 GCA_963545085.1 uncultured Catonella sp.
TGATTTCAAATATCCGCACAAAAGGCAGTGATGAAGATGCTATAACAGAGCGTTTATGTGAGCTTGCGGTTAGCTGGGTAAGTTTAAATCCTAATCCGCTTTTTTTAGGGGAAATAAACTATCGCAGATAATAACCGAATGATATGTCGGCATATATGCAAAAAATAATTGAAGGTAAATACGAATAAATAGGATAGCGGGTGAAGGAATGCAGATAAGTAATGAAATAAAAAATATAGAGGAGTACATTTGCGAAAATTTTGAGGAATGGGATTTGGACGATCCGGTGGAAGAAGAATACATTGATGATTACAAGGAAATCTCAGGAGCTTCGGAGGAAGAAATTAAAGTATTTGAGGAGAAATTTGGAATTACTTTGCCTGAAGATATAAAAGAGCTTTACAGGTATAAAAACGGAAGTAAATATTTAAGTATATTACCTTGTGTTATAGATGAAAGAGATATGACATTTTGTCTTATGAGCCTACAGGATATCGAGCACACAAAAAAATATTTTCAAAACAGGGATGCTCTCTTAACTGAATTTCCTAAGCATTTTACAAGTGAAGACATTGAAAAGATGAAAGACAGCAGGATAAAACCATATCTTTTTAATAAAAAATGGATTCCTTTTGCTGAATATTGTGACAGTTGTTTCCTGATGCTTGATTTTGATCCGGATAAAGAGGGAAAAGAAGGTCAGATTATTTGCTATATTCATGATCCTGATGAAGTGATTTATGCAGCGGAGAATTTCACGAAGCTGCTTGACGGTATAATGGGAGAAATAAAATAATTTCATGGAGAATAACGCAATGGATAAACTGCAATATATCAGAGAAAATAAGGGGTTGAATACTCTGCTTATGAGAGAGTGTGATATTTATTTTTATAAAGAAACGGGAAAAATTCAGTTTTCAGAAAATAATGAGGAATATTCGCTCGGTTGTGAGGCATTTGCACAGGACGGCAGCGGAGGAGAATATGTTTTTCTTGAAGACGGCAGTATAGGCTTTATCGGAAGCGAAGGCGAAGTCGGCAGAGTGGCGGAAAGCTTGGATGAGCTGTTGACATTTTTAATCCATACAGGCTGTATTTCCGATTTCAGCTGCAGGCATATTTATAAGAATCGGGAGTTATTAAAAGCTTTTTGTAATGGATTTATATTAAAAACAAGGGAAAGCTATAAGGCTGAAAATGGAAATTGGGACAGGATAAGAAGCGGTATAGCAAATAGCCTGTCACTTGTTTTTAACCCGGATAAGATGGAGGATGTCGCAATGAAATTTTATAAAGCGGCAACAAGGGAACCGGTATTTTCCTGTAAATATCTTGACGGTGAAGAAGAATATATTTGTGATTCCATACTTTCGGATATTGCAGGAATATGGATAACGAAGCTTGTGGGAATGAGCGGAGAAGAGATTGAAAATCAAATACAGTTTGACGAATAATTGAAGTGTTCACCTTCAGAAACGGGAGAGTATATTGCGCCGAGTGCAGCGGATGGCTACAACGTTAGTACGGCAGGGATGAACGAAGTTACAATAAATACGGAGAAGTGATGATATGAAGTATGTGGATTGGGGTAATATGCATACAAGCTTGGAGGCGCTATATGTTTTGGACAATGCTTTAACTGATTCGTCGGAAGATGATTTGCGATTGGTAAGAAAGAAGGAATTTGACCCGAATCTCAAATATGTTGTTGATAACGGAGCGGGAGATTCATTATCTGTAATCTTTACGGAAACTGCGGTGTTGATAAAAGGCTTCGCGCATGAAAGCAATCTGAACCAATTTGCCGCCGCCGAATGGAATCAGAGTATTATAGATAAGATGTACGAAGGGGTTGATGAGAAATTGCTTAATCTTTTTTCAGCGGACGAAAGGGAGAAAACAACATTTTTTATTTGGTATGATGGGGAAGTTCATCAAAATCAAACGGATGAAAATGATGGAAGCAACTGGTTATTGGGATATGCTTTCGATACATATGAAAGATTTCGAGAATTTGTTACAGAATATTACTCTATGAAATTCGATGATAATTTGTTGAGAAAACTATATACAGATTCCGTTTTATCAGACCTTGAATTATCGGAATTGGTTGTAGGATGAATGAGAGTTAATATAAAGGATATGGAATAGAAAATTCATGAAATACACAAAAGAAATATTGGATTTTGCATTATTCAATTTGAAAAATTCGGATGTAAAAGAACGTAAAAAGGCGGCAACAGTTTTTATGAAAGCTGCCTGTGCCGAACTCGGAACAAAGAATACAAAACCTGTAAAAGAATGGTTTGTTTTAAACATAGATAATTATTTAATGTCAATAAAAAAAGAGACTGATAATGAAATCTTATGGATAAATATTTATACTTTGCAACAGTTTTGTGACAGATACATCAATTCGGCGTATCTTTTTAAAATAAATTCCGACACGCTTACGGAAGATAATATTAAAGCTGTGGAAGAAAAGGCTAAAGTTTATGTTAAGGATTTACTCACGGAGCATAAACATCCTAAAGTGTTACAGGCTATAGCATCCTTTTTCCGGATATACAGAGAGCCTTTTGTCTGGGATATATTTACAGAAGTGTTAAAAAAGAAAAGAGATAAATTGACATTGTCTCATATAGGGTTGGCTATCAGACAGTACTGTAACTTATCAAGAGAAAGTGCAGAAAGTGATTATATTTCGGATTTACAACTAAGAAAATTATTGGAAGTTCTGGAAACCGAGAAAATATTGCAGAGAGAAGCGGAGCTGCTGAGAAATAAACTGACAGGGGAATAAAATCGATGGCAATAGACGGAGTAAAGGTTATAGACAGTGACGACGGGTATGATATTTATAATAATATAGTAGAAAGATATAAAGATGGAGAAAATGTCGACAAAATAATTGAAGATGTTTTAAATGATGAAAAAAATTTCTGTACAAACGGATTTTATGCAGAGATTTATTGGACGGCATTTGCTTATTCACTATGGAAGATAGGGCATTTACCGGAGGAAATAAAAAATAAAGCCATAGAGATAATAAGAAAAGGGGCTGATGAGTTCTGGCTTGAAATTGATGAAAAAGCCTTGAAGCAAAGACAGAAAGTGCTTGATAAGCTGGCCGTCAAACTTCAAAGCGAAAATCCTAAACCGCTTAAAGTGCCGAAAGTAAAAATTAAACGAGAGCCGTATTTTAAAGTGGGAGATGTGCTTGCGGTTAAATTTGAAAATGAATATGGAGCGGTTTTTATTTCGGATGTTGACAGGAGTCCTCGAAAGATAGAATATCACCTTGCCTGCACAAGGCTTCTGCAAAAGGATAAGCCCACTATGAAAGACTTCATAAACAGCGAAATTGCCTGCAAGATGAGTAATATGAAGTATGCCTTGGATACGGACTGTTGGTTTAATCACAAGGATTTGGGGCTTTTACTTGATAAGCTTGAGAAGATAGGAGCGGTTACATTGGAGGACTATGCTTTATGGTCATTGTCGCCTGCTCACACGCTAAAAGATATATATGAAGAAATTACCGCTGATAAAGAAATCTGGCATCTTAGCCTTAAGGGAACATATTATCTGATAAAGGATATGGAATAAATCCGGCATTCAGGGTATGAAATATTTATTTATAGATGAAATTCAAAATGTTAACGGGTTTGAAGATGTTATAAATGCCTATAAGGGCGAGGGAGAAATACAGGAGGTAAACTCTATGTTCTGGGACAGAGTAGCGGGTATTTATGATATTTTTGTAAATATAAATAACGGGGAGGTGAACCGTAAGCTTGTAAAAGCGGTTTCTGATATAATGGAACCTGATGACAGGGTACTTGAATGTGCCTGCGGTACGGGTATGTTAAGCAAAGGAATAGCTGCGAAATGCAAAGAACTGACAGCCACGGATTTCTCTGTAGGAATGTTAAAAGAAGCAAAGAAAAACTGCGTGCATTTTACCAATATAAAGTTTAAAAAAGCTGATATAATGAAACTTAATTGTAAAGATGGCGCATTTGATAAGGTTGTTGCAGGAAATGTAATCCATTTGCTTGATAATCCGAGAGAAGCGCTTGCGGAGCTTATGAGGGTTTGCAGGGCGGGCGGAAAAGTAATTATTCCGACTTACGTTAACAACGAAAATACCGGAAAACCGAAAATCTTTGTGCGATTGCTTGAGAAATTCGGAGCCGATTTTAAGAAACAGTTTAATTTTAAATCATATAAAGAATTTTTTGAAAAAGCAGGTTATACGGATGTGAATTACAGGTTAATTGAGGGTAAAATGCCGTGTGCGGTTGCAGTAATTGTGAAGGAGAGCGACAAAGGAGAGTAATCCGGTTTTCAGAATGAGAAGTTTTGTAAATAATTCGGAAAAATAACGGGGCGACAGATAAATATTAAAAATCTGCCGCCCTGTATTCGTTTATATACAATAATACGGTATAGAGCGGATTTTTACCCGTCAGGGTAGGATTTTTCCTCTATAAAAGCTGAAAAATGCAGGCTAAAATGGATATAAAGGAGGGAGGGAGCGTATGTCGCTGTTGAAAAACACATGGAAAAACAAGACCCTTTTGTTTATGAGCATTCCTGCGCTGACGCTTTTTGCGCTATTCAGCTTTGCCCCGCTATATGGACTGGTTTTAGCCTTTAAAAAGTTTGATTATAAGTTAGGCTTTGATTCTCCGTGGTGCGGTCCGGAGAATCTGCTGTTTCTTTTTAAATCAAAAACCTCATTTGTACGAATCACAAGAAATACCGTGCTGTATTTTATTGCGTTTACCGTAATAAGCACAATATGTAATGTAGCGCTTGCTATAATAATCCATGAACTGACTTATAAAAAATTAGGAAAAATCTGTCAAAGTATTATGATTGTACCCGCTTTTATTTCGGCTATGGCGATTACCTATGTCGTTAACGCGGTATTGGATACAAGCAACGGAATGCTCAATCAGCTTTTGATTTCGCTGGGAGAGGATCCCGTGCGATGGTACATGGAGGCGAAGGCATGGCCGATAATTTTGGTTTTAGTAAAAATATGGCAGGGAACCGGCTACGGCTCGGTGCTGTATCTGTCCGTATTAAGCGGTATCGATACGGAGCTGTACGAGGCGGCTGAGCTTGACGGAGCTACAAAATGGCAGAGAATCCGATATGTGACACTTCCTATGCTGACACCTATGGTGGTTACAATGACGCTCTTATCAATCGGTTACATTATGAGATCCGATACCGGACTTTTTTATCAGGTAACAAAGAATACGGGAGCGATTTATTCCACTACGCAGGTAATTGACAGCTATGTGCTTAATTCTATTATGGAATCTTCAAATTTCAGCACTACGGCTGCAGTTACCCTATACCAGTCTTTAATCGGATTTCTTTTAGTAATAACGGTAAACTTTATAGTGAAGAGAATAAATGAAGACTATGCGCTATTTTAGGGAGGAGACGTGATGAGCGAAAGAAAAAGACAAAATCTGTTGGCAGCCGTGGTCATTCTTCTGACGGCAGCCTGTCTGCTCCCGCTTATATTAGTGGTAATCATTTCTTTTACCGATGACAACTCCATTATGGAAAAGGGTTTCAGCTTTTTTCCTGACGCGTGGTCGCTAAAGGGTTATCGGTATGTACTTACCTTCGGCAGACAGATTGCGGTATCTTACGGTGTTACAATCTTTATCACCGTATTCGGGACGCTTTTAGCCCTGATTACGATGAACATGTTTGCTTATGCACTTAGTCGTAAATGCTTCAGGCTGAGAACGGCATTTTCTTTCCTTGTACTGATAAGCATGCTGTTTTCCGGCGGGCAGCTTTCGTGCTACATGATAAATACCAAGGTTTACGGACTTGGGGATAATCTGTTGGCTTTGATTTTGCCGGAGTGTATCACGGCAATGCACATAATTATTCTAAGGACTTACATACAGGGAAATGTGCCGGATGCTCTGATTGAAGCGGCAAAAATAGACGGAGCGGGAGAGTTTAGAACCTTCTGGCAGATTGTGTTTCCGGTTACGAAACCGTCGGTTGCGGCTGTAGGCTTTATGGTGGCTGTAAGGTACTGGAATGAATGGCAGAACGCCCTGCTTTATATCCGTTCGTCATCAAAAACGCCTTTGCAGCTGTTGCTTGTAAGAATCCAGAAAAACTTGGATTTTTTATTAAATACTTCCGGCGCTTTAGGAGCGGGAAATGTAACTTCAATGATGCAAAATCTCCCGAAAGAAAGTGCCCGAATGGCGATTCTTATGGTAGTGCTCGGTCCGGTCATTATCGCCTATCCTTTTTTTCAAAAATATTTTATAAGAGGATTGACGGTTGGATCGGTAAAAGGTTAACACAAAGTTACAGACAATGATGACAGGAACGATACAATCATTGTCGATATCATTGTCCGAAAATGACAAATTCGGACAACAGCAAAGCAAGGAGGAGAAGGAAATGAAGAAAAAAATTGCAAAAATACTTGCAATGGCGCTTACCGTTACGACATTCTTGACGGCATGCTCAGGATCCGAGCCGACAGGAAAGGACAAGGCGTCATCTACAGGGACAAGTACACAGGCGAAGCAGTCGGCAAGCGCGGTAGCGGACGATAAAGCTTCGACACCGAACGATGAGGGGATTGTTACTATAAGTTGGTGGCGCAAAATTTACAACGATGTGCAGGAATCGGAGATTGATGCTGTAGAAAAGGCAATCAATGATTATATAGGTCCTAAAATCGGGGTAAATGTGGATATGAAGGCGGTCAGCGGTGATTATGAATCATTGCTTACACTTGGACTTGCCAGTGATGAGAACATTGATTTATTCTGGACGGCAAGCTGGGATTTGGCTGCCGCCTGCAAAAACCTTATACAAAATAACGCGGCAATGGATTTAAGTGATAAATTGCAGAATTATCCGAAGCTTTGGGGAGCAATGCCTGAGGCAATATGGAACAGCTCAAAATTCAACGGTAAATTTTATTGGGTTCCTATTTACAAAGAATCTGCGGAAGGGTATAGTGTGGTGGTACCGCAGTCGGTTATAGATAAGATGGGTTGGAAAGACCTGAAAGAAAAGATAAAGACCTACCATGATATCGAGCCTTATCTTGCGGAAGCAAAAAAAGCGGGAATAGGAATGCCTTTCCTGTTTCATGCGGACTTCGGTTATCAGAACTTTTCCATGGACAAATTTGCGCCTTTCAATGTAGCAAGAGTATGTGTTGTGGATAATAAAGGAGACTCCAAGAAGGTAATCAATCTTGCCGAGACGGAGGATTTTAAGGAATATTTGGATACCGCGTACAGCTGGAATAAGGCGGGTTATGTTCCTGAAGGAGAAGCAACCAGAGAATATCAGGTAATCGGCGACTTTGCCAATAAAGAGGATTGGGGATTTATGATTCAGACTACAACTCCTCTTATGGAGCAGACTTTTCCTAAAAACTATAACTGCGGTCCGGTAGTCGCGATTAAAATGACCGAAAATTGGATTCACTCCGACAGCGCTATCGGCTCCGCATACGGCATCAATCAGAAATCCGAGAAAGCGGATGCGTGCCTTAAGTTTCTTGAGGTGCTGATGACGGATCCTGTTGTAGCGGATTTAGCATGCTACGGACTTGAAGGTGTCAATTATAACAGAGATGAAAATGGAAAAGTTGTTCGTGTGGAAAATGACGACTGGAATTTCGGAACATGGCTGTCATCAAGCATAGCTACCTGCAGTCTGCTTGCGTCGGAGCCGGATAATAAAGTACAGGAATATCTGGATTTTAATAATTCCGCAAAGACTTATCCGATTTCAGGCTTCAGGTTTGACCAAACACCGGTGGAAGCGATAGTTGCGGCGGTAACCGCAGTCAATGATGAATACTGGACGCTTTTAAATCAGGGCTTCTTAGATCCGAAAACGGCACTGCCTGAATATCAGGAGCGTCTTAAGGAAGCGGGTGTGGATGAACTGATTGCCGAGATACAGAAACAGTATGACGAGTGGCTTGCAAAACAGTAAGCAATATATAAATCAGATTTTAAAACAGTACAAGAAAAGGCTGCCGTAAAAAGGCGGCCTTTCTGTGAGTGATGAGCTTGAAAATGAGCGTGTGTTTTAGCATGGCGGGGAATTGAACGGTGACGGGGTAATCTTTAATGGGATGGAAAGTAATTATAACTGATGATGATCAGAATGTATGCGAGTGTTTGAAAAATCTTGTAAACTGGGAGAGGCTCGGTTTCGACCCGCCTCTTTTAGCCTATGACGGAAAAGCCGCTTTGGCACTTTTTGCCGAAGAAAAAATAGATTTTCTTCTATGTGACCTTAAAATGCCGGGTATGGACGGGCTTACTTTAACACGTAATGTGTATAAAAAAAGTCCGGATACGGATGTAATCTTTATCAGCGGATACGAGGACTTTAATACCGCACAGGAGGCTCTTCATTTCGGAGTGAAAAGCTATATTTTAAAACCTATTAACCGACAGACCTTAAATGAACTGGAAGAGCTTTTAAAATCATTGATTTTGCAGAAGGAGAGCATGAAGGTTCACAAGAGCCTTTTTCTGCCTGAAAAGAAGCGGTTTTTTCACGAAGCGATACGAAAAAAGGATATCAAATGGCTGAAGGATTTTATGGAACAGGTATTTGCGGACGGGGATGCTCCCGCACCGTTAATTGCGGACTGGATAGGAGATTATCTGGGACGTGAAGCGCTGATACCTATGGAAGCTGCGGATATTATAGTAAGAGGGTATCTGAAAAAAATGTCGAATATGTCCGAAAACAAGGCGGATTTTTTGTTACAGGAATGTGAAAAGTTAACGGAGCGACAGGAACGTATGGAAGAAAATGCGGGATCGCTTGCTGCGTCCGCACGGAAATATGTACTGACACATTATACGGATGTTAATTTGGGAGTGGAAACGCTGGCTGCGGATATGGGACTTTCCGCAGGATATATAAGCAGGATTTTTGCTCAGGATATGGGGATATCTTTGCAGGAGTTCATCATTCAGACAAGAATGCATGAGGCGAAGCGACTGCTTAGAGAAACGAGAGAAACAGTGGTCATGATTGCGGAACAATGCGGATTTTCAGATGCAAACTATTTTTCTAAGGTATTTAGAAAGCATTACGGCAGTTCACCGAAGGAATTTAGAGAAAGCGGGATTAATCTTGCGGCGTCAGAGAGCGGAATATAAAAAACGGTCGGCAGCCATGCAATAATTATAGAATTAAAAAATCGGAGGGCTTGTATGAAAATGATAAGGAAAAGAACGCGGCATGCGTCAAAAATCCTTTCAAAGACAGCGAAAGTCTATGCTGTAACTATTGCGTTGCTCGTTTTAATAAGTAAAGAAGTGATTTACCATTCCGTTTACGCGGATATGGAAGCGATGGCGCAGGAGACAATCAGTTTAAAGTTGGACAGTACGGCGCGCCTTTTAAATAATGTGCTTGATGATGCCGACAGATGTTTTAAAACAGCGGTAGGCACAAACGGAATCATGTTTAAAACCGCAGAAGCTTCCGGCACCCCGCTTTACCGTTTAATATCGACATATAGAGAGCTGTCATTCGGTGATAATGAAGGTGTGAAAGCGGTAGCGGAGTTAAAATCTTTGAATGAGATGTTAAAACAGATTTTTGCGTACGGACTGGGGCTTAAAAATTCCGATTATAGAATTTGCGTTTACCTCGACGATCGTTTTGCTGTTACCCGTTATATGTCCACGGGTAAGGAAGTGAGAGGAAACGGTATTTATAAAGCCGTGATGGGGAGGAATAATTCCGTATACGAGACTTTGGAAGCAGCGGAAGGAAACAGAATTTGCTTTCGGGCGGAGGATGAAAATTCCGAAGGGGCTTTATATATGGGGCAGCTTTTAGTTTGTAATGTAGTGAAAAATCGGTGGCAGGTCAACAGACAATGCATAGGTTATGCGGTATGCGAATTTCGTGAAGGAATGATAGAGGAGCTTTTAGGCGGCACGGAGTATGGAAGCATTTCCGCCTATGTTTTGGATAAAAACGGTAAACTGTGGGCATCTCATACAGGTGATAGAGGGCCGGGAAACAAAGAACTCGAAAAAATTTTCAGGACGGATGCGAATAACGGCATTAAAGAGGAGCTTTTTGTAAAAAAGAGCAGTCTATCAAACGGTATGCAGTTAATCATGGTGATGCCGCAGGATGTCATAAGAGAGCCGGTTATAAGGAATGTGATTATTCTGATGCTTGTTTTTACACTTCTTCTGGCGGCGTTTATTTGGACACTTTTTTACTTTAACTGGCATCTGATTCGTCCCGTGGCAGGACTTGCAAAGCACATGGAAAAAGGAGAGCTTTTAAAGATTGAAGAGGATCGCGCGGTGAACAGTACAAGAGAGATGCGGATTCTTTACAGGGGATTTAACCGCTTTATTGAGCAGTCAAAATCGTATATTGATAATATTTACAGTATGGAAGCGGAAAAGAGAAGGATGGAATATCGGATGTTGCAGGCACAGATAAATCCTCATTTTTTATATAATACTCTGGATTCCATCGGCTGCCTTGCAATGTTAAACGGACAGATTGAGATTGCCGATCTTTTAAAGTCGCTTGCGCAGATTATGCGGTACAGTATACATAATCCGCAGGAGCCGGCTACTTTGCGGGAGGAAATAGCAATTGTGAAGGAATATGAAAAAATACAGAGGAACTGTTCCGTAAACCGGTTGGAGTTTTTTTATGATTTGGATGAGTCGGTAGAGGAGCTGCAGGTGCCCAAGCTTTTAATTCAGCCGTTGGTGGAAAACGCGATTTTTCACGGGTTGAATCAGGATGACGGAAACGGAATTGTGGAAATCAGCGCGGTAAAAAGGGAAGGTTTTATATGGCTTACAGTCTGGGACAACGGTACCTCCCTTAACACTCAAAAAGTACGGCAATATTTGAACGGAGAGCGCAGGTCTGATGAAAAGGGCGGAGGACTCGGTATTTATAATATCAGAGCGCGTCTTAAAAGTCGGTATGGAGAGCGGGCGGAGCTTATACTTTCTCAGGATGAAAACGGATGTACCGAGGCGATTATTAAAATTCCGATATAATGATGTGGGTGTCAAAGGTATTTGACACCTGTATCATATAATAAAATTTGCGGTAATCGAGATAAAGGATATATAATGAAAGCGGCAAAAGGGTTAGGAATATAGTGTAACTGAAAACGTGTATTAACTTGAAGGGGAAAAAACATGATAATAAGAAGAGCGGAAACAAAGGACATATCGAAGGTTATGAACTTACTAAGTCAGGTGTTGGAGCTTCACGCCGAGATTCGTCCCGATATTTTTATATCCGGTTCGATGAAATATACGGAAAAAGAACTTTCCGAGATATTTGAAGATGATACGAAGCCGGTTTATGTGGCGGCAGACAATAATGATGAGGTTACGGGGTATGCGTTCTGTATAATCAAAGCACCTGTCAAATCCAATAATCTTGTTCCGCGCAAATACATTTTTATAGATGATTTATGCGTTGATAAGGCGGCACGGGGGCAAGGGGTAGGACGGAGACTTTTTGAATTTGTGAAAGAGGAAGCTGAGAAGCTTGGCTGCTGCGGAGTAATGCTTAATGTCTGGGAGGGAAACGATAACGCTTTAAGGTTTTATGAAAAAATGGGAATGAGAACAAGAGCAAGATTTTTGGAGCTTAAATTTTAACAGGTGCTCCTTCAGTATTTTTGCTGAAAAAATAGTATAAACAGATAAATTTCTCCACTTCAAATATTAAAAAAGTCCATTGTCTGAAATCAAAAAATTTCTTAAACTATATATAATCAGCATATACCATTTTGTTAAAACGCAGGGAGGGCTTAAAATGAATGCCGAATTAAGATTTAATGAAAACGGCAGTATAAAAATAATGCAATTTACCGATTTACATTATACCAATGATGACGAGGCGGACCATAAGACGGTTGCCCTTATGAGAAAGGCTCTTGAAGCCGAAAAGCCTGATTTTGTTATGGTTACGGGGGATATGGTATATGGCGAGCATAATCTTCTTTTTTTGCCTAAGGTATTTGCTCCCCTTATAGAGGGAAGCTGTCCGTGGTCTTTTGTATTCGGCAATCATGACTCCGAATGGGGACATAGCAGAAGAGAACTTTTTGAAGCCGGCATGAAGATGAAAGGCTGTATCGTTTCGCATGACCCGAACTCGATTGATGGAATAGGCAATCATATAATTGAAATTAAAGATAAAAGCAATCAGACAAAATGGGCTATATTTGCTATAGACTCGGGCGATTACAACCCTATGAAATTTGTGGGCGGCTATGCCTGCGTTACCGGAAATCAGATTAACTGGTATAAGAATAAAATTTATGAGCTTGAAAATAAATATAAAGATTTTTCGGTACTTGCCTTTCAGCATATAGCGGTTCCGGAGCATTTAGACGTATTCAAATATGAAAAATGTTACGGTATAAAACGGGAAGGCTGCGGAAGCCCGAGAGTAAATTCCGGTTTGTTCTACGCTATGCTTGAGGCGGGACATACAAAGGGACTTTTTGTGGGACATGACCATGTAAATGATTACTACGGTGAGTTGTACGGTATTACTTTAGGATATGGCAGAGGCGGCGGATACGGCACTTATGGAGCTGCCGACCATATGAAGGGGGCAAGAATTTTTATACTGGATGAAAACAATACGGAAAGTTTTGAAACCTACATATATCTTGAAAACGGCTCCGTTGTAAAAGAGCCTTGGGAATATTCGCCGCTTTGCAGAAGGGATGAAGGGTAATATGGAAGATATTAAGCTTGTTACTTTTAATATCCGTTGTGATTACGGACAGGACGGTATCAATAATTTTAATTTCAGAGCCCCTTTAATTACCGATAAAATAAATACCGAAAAGCCTGACATAATCTGCTTTCAGGAAGTCCTGCCGCATATCGCCTCTTGGTTAAAAAACGCATTTGCGGATTATTATATTATAGGCTGCGGACGAAGTGCGGACTTTGCGGATGAACAGGAAGCGATAGCCTTTAAGAAAGACAGGTTTAATCTTGTCAACATGTCTACTTTCTGGATGTCCGAGACTCCGAATATTCCGGGAAGCAGATATGAAAAACAGAGCATTTGTCCAAGGGTAACTACTGAAGCTGTTTTATATGACCTTACGGAAAAGAAAATGTTCAGGCTGCTAAATACACATTTAGATCATGAAGGCGTTGAGGCAAGGCTTTTAGGGCTTAATCAGCTTTTAAGAAAAATAGAAACTGCCGAAATCTTTTCAGATATACCTGTAATTATAACAGGGGACTTTAATGCGGAGCCTGATTCCATCGAAATGAAATCTATAATTACTTCAAAAAAATATCGGGATTTGACAGCCGATATAGACTTTACTTTCCATGATTACGGTAAAACAAGGGAAAAAATAGACTATATATTCGCAAGCGGAAACATTGTCTGTAAAAATGTAAAAAAATGGACTGATGAAAATAACGGGGTATATTTATCCGACCATTATCCGGTACAGGCGGATATAAGTATCGGTAACGGAGGTGTTTTATGAAAAACGCTGACGTTAAGAAGAATAAAAAGAGTCTTGGAAACAGGATACTTCATTACTGGCCGCTGTACTTTATGCTTCTGCCCGCAGTCATTTACTATATTCTAATCTGCTATGTTCCGATGACGGGAAATGTGCTTGCTTTCAAGGAATACTCTTTTAAAAAAGGAATATGGGGCAGCGATTTTGTGGGATTCAGATATTTTGAAGCTTTTTTTAAAAGCTATGACTGTCTGAGACTTATCAAAAATACTCTTACAGTGGGCTTTATCAAATGCATTCTTGAATTTCCCTTTGCGATTATCCTTGCGCTTCTTTTAAATGAACTTAAAAATATGAAATTCAAGAAGGTAAGCCAGACAATTACTTATCTGCCGCATTTTTTATCAAGCGTAATAATAGTAACTATGATACAGCGTTTGCTTGCGCCTAATAACGGAGTAATTAACCAGATTATCGCACAACTCGGCGGAGACGGAAGCACTTTTTTCCTCATGGAAGCGAAATATTTTCTCGGCATTCTCTTTTCCATGGATTTATGGAGAAACATAGGTTGGGACTCAATCATTTATTTAGCTGCGATAAGCGGTGTGGATACATCTTTATATGAGGCGGCGCAGATGGACGGGTGCGGCAAACTGAAAAGGATGTGGCATATAACCCTGCCCGGTATAAGAGGAACTATAGGACTGCTTTTCATTATGGGGGTAGGAGGGCTGCTTTCGTCAGGCTTTGAGCAAATTTACCTGCTTAGGACGCCGGGGAATATGCAGCTTGCCGATACTCTTGATACCTATGTGGTAAGGGTAGGTATACAGGGAGGGCAATTCGGATACGCTACAGCCATAGGTCTTATTCAGGGTTTGGTCGGTTTGGTGCTTGTAGTCATTACCAATAAAGTTTGTAAAAAACTTACGGAAGTAAGTCTTTGGTAACGACTTAACAATAAACAAAAAGAAAGGGGTAGTAGTTATGAAGAACAAAAATCTTAAAAAAGCGCTTTCTCTTATGCTGATAGGCACCGTGGCGGCAGGTATGCTTGGAGCCTGTAGCAAAGCCGCCGATAACAAAGGAAGCGAAACCGGAAAAGCACAAAGCGTGACATCGGCAGGCAAAACCTCGGCGACAAGCAATACGGTTCCTGACGGCAAACCGGAAACATGGATAGCGGACAGAACCATAAATATTCAGGCTTATGTAGATGATATAGGTTACAGTCTGCCGAAAGATCTTAACAGTACACCGGTTATGCAGGAAATTACAAAGCGTACCGGTATTAAATTAAATATTCAATACACTCCGGGTGACAGCGATTCTAAGGTGCTTGCTTCACAGCTTGCGGCGGGAACTATACCGGATGTAATCATTTCCTACCTTGACGACTCCACAAGACCTGAGTTTCCTCTTTTATTAAAGGCGGCTAAAGAGGGCATGTTTACAGATGTTTCTCAAATGATGAAAAATTCTCAGGTTTATAAAAAATATTATGAAGACGGCTTTCTTCCGAGAGACAGCTATAAGAATATAGTATTCAGGGAAGAATTCGGCGGCGCCGTTTATTTGCTTCCTATGAAAATTGAGGAAGTGGATCGTTCAGCCGAGTACATTCCTGAGGATGCCTATCTTGGCGGACCTTATATCCAGAAAAAAATTGCGGACAAGTTAGGCATTGACCCTACTAAGATAAGAACTTCCGAAGATTTTTATAACCTGCTTGTAAAGATTAAAAAGGGCGGCTTCAAAGATGACAACGGCAACGAGGTTTGGCCTTTGGGACCTAAGTATTGGGGCGGTTCTTATGATTCTCTTGCGTTTAACATAGGGGAGCTTAACTGGGGTGTAAGCGGCAAGGGCTCTCTCGGCGGATATAATATTGATAAAAAAGACGGTAAAATCAAGCATGAGGCGGAAACGGAATATGTATTTGATAAGATTAATTATGTGAGAAAGCTTATCGGAGAAGGTCTTATGAATCCGGAGTATTTTACAATGGATCAGACCCGTGCGGAAGAAGTAAGCAAGAGCCATAATTCCGCTATAATAGCCGATGTGCATAATTATGAAAATATAATACATCAGTCGGATGACTGGATTCCGGTCGGTCCTCTTAACAATGTTTCAGGAAATAATAAGGGTGTTGTTTCCGGTAAGGGTCAGCGCGGATGTTGGGCTATTTCTTCACAGGCGGAAAATCCGGAGGAAATTTTCAAATTCTTTGATTATTTATCTACTACCGAAGGACAGCTGATTTCCGAATATGGGGTAGAGGGACTTTCATATACATTAAAAGACGGAAAACCTGTTATAACTGAAGAAGTTTCCAAAAAATTGAATGAAGGCGATATAGACTGGCTTATAAACAGCGTAGGTGCAGCTTTTGGCGGAAGTGCCAATTATTTCTTTGAATTTATGCTTACAAATGTAAATCATATTGATAATTTCGGTGAATCAAGACCGGGTTCGGGCAGCGGTTCAGCTTTTAAGAGAAGTGTAGAAATAGCAAAAGAATTTCCGAGAGAATATAGAGTCGTACCGGGACTTAAGGCAACCGCGTACTTGACTTCACCGGGGCTTGAAGACATTAAGGCTCAGATGGATCTGCTTAATTATCAGGATACGCTCATTCAGGCATTTTTTGCAAAAGATGATGCCGAAGTCAAGGCGATAATAGAAGCTTTTCGTAATCAGCTTCAGTCTGCGGGAAATGAGGAGTTTAAGGCTAAATTGGAAGAGATTTACAAGGAAGATTCACAGGCGATTCAGTTCTATTAAATTATTCGGATTTTAACAAAAGGAGCAGGTATGTTTATGGGGGCGGCTGACGGAATAATTATGTCAAAGAAAAATAAAATAAAGCAGAGCTTAGGCGATAAAATAATCCAGAGTTTTATTATAATTATTATACTTGCGCTCTGTCTTGTTATTATTTTGCCTTGCGTAAATGTACTTGCTCTTTCTTTTAATGACGGCGCGGATGCGGCTAAAGGCGGCGTGTATTTCTTTCCGAGAATGTTTACTCTTGAGAATTTCAGCCAGGTATTTAAGGACGGAAGTATAATGAGGGCCTACAGATATACCGTAATGAGGGTGGTTATCGGAACAACGCTTACTCTTTTGGTAACCTCCCTTGCCGCCTTTGCCCTTAAAGAAAAAAATCTTCCGGGAGTAAAGATAATTACCGTACTTATAACCTTTACCATGCTTTTTGGAGGCGGAATGATTCCTACCTATATTCAGTATAATAACCTTCATCTGCTTGACAATTTCTGGGTATATGTAGTTCCGAGCCTTGTAAGCGTCACTTATCTGCTTATGATGAGGGCTTATTTTGAGGGTATTCCGGCAAGCCTTGAAGAATCCGCGAAACTTGACGGTTGCGGTTATTTTGGAATATATTACAGGATAATACTCCCTCTCTCAAAGCCTGTAATTGCGGTTATAGGGCTGTATACGGCTGTAAACCATTGGAATGACTGGTTTTCGGGAGCGTTTTATATGAAAAGCAGTGATAAATGGCCCGTACAGACGGTACTTCAGCAGATGCTCGCAAGAGCTATGTCGGCTTCACAGAAGGAAATAACCAGTGTGGCACAGGCGCTTATTCAGGGTGCGAACACGGTTACTTCGGATTCTCTTAAAATGGCGGCAGTAGTTATAACTACCGTACCGATTTTGCTTATTTATCCGTTTGTTCAGAAATATTTTGCAAGCGGTATAATGATAGGTGCCGTAAAAGGCTGATTCCTGCATTGGATGTTACTCTCCGGGGTAGGCAAGCTCATATCGACTATAAGGATATTGAAATGAAAAAATGGGGTGTTTATGTTTACGGTGATGTAAATATTGATGAAATAATAAAAGAAGCGAAAGAAATTCCGCCTCCGGGACAGGAGCGTGAGGTAGATACAATTAAAACCTGTATAGGCGGAGGAGCGGCTCTTTTTGCTATGGGAATCGGGAAATTGGGCTTACGGACTGTATTTAAGGGCAGCGTAGGTAATGACCTTTATGGAGAGTATATTAAAGATACGTTTAAAAAACTTAATATAGACACTTCACTGATAACTACTGAAAACGGCAAAAATACAGGCATATCTTTAAGTTTTACAGACAAAAAAGACAGATCTTTTCTTACTTACAGGGGAACTAATGATTACATAGATATTAAAAATATAAAGCTTGATGAGGTAAAACTTGCAGGACATATACATATAACAGGATATATGGGAAGTAAAAATCATAATGACTATTATAATCTGATAAAGCGGATTAAAGAAGATACGGACACAACCGTTTCATTTGATGTGGGTTGGGACGATTCCAATGAATGGAACAGCTCTATATACGATATTTTTCCTTATCTGGATGTTCTTTTTATGAATGAAACTGAAGCCCTGCATTACAGCGGAAAACCCGATGCTTTGGAAGCGGCCGGAGATTTTTCAAAATATACAAGGGTTGCGGTATTAAAGCTTGGCGCAAACGGAGCGTTGGCTGTGTCTGACGGTAAAACGTATATGGAAAAGGGATTTAATGTAACGGTTATGGATACAACGGGCGCCGGCGATTCTTTTAATGCCGGATTTATTTACGGATATCTGACAAGCGGAGATATAAATACGGCTTTAAGATACGGTAACGGCTGCGGTGCGCTTTCATGCACGGGACTTGGCGGTAATACAGCCTTTCCCGACATAGCGTTGTTAAAAGGATTTATAGAAAAGAGGTAGCGCATGAAGCTTACAGTTATAGGAGGAGCCGGAGTAAGAACCGTAATATTCATAAACGGTCTGCTTAAAAGATATAAAGCCCTGCATATAGAAGAAGTCGTATTATATGATATAGATTATAAAAAACTTGAAATAATCGAAAAACTTTGCGGGCAGGTTATATTCCGCGAAAATAAGGATTTAAAATTATCCATCTGTAAAGATATAAAAACGGCAATTATCGGCGCGGACTATATTGTAACAACTCTAAGGGTAGGCGGAGATCATTCAAGGGTTGTAGATGAAACCGTAGCCTTAAACGATGGTGTAATAGGTCAGGAAACTACGGGCGTAGGCGGTTTTTCCATGGCGGTAAGAACCGTTCCGGTGCTTCTTGATTATTGTAAACTGATAAGTGAATATGCTCCGGGTGCCGTCATATTCAACTTTACCAATCCTTCAGGACTTGTAACGCAGGCTCTTAAAAATGCGGGATATAAAAATGTAATCGGGATTTGTGACGCACCGAGCAGTTGTAAATTCAGAATGGCGGCAAAGCTCGGTATAGATGAAAAAGACCTTTATGTGGAATTTTACGGCTTAAATCATCTGTCTTGGATTAGAAGCGTAAAAAATGACGGAAGAGAAATATTGTCCGAATTACTTCAGAATGATGACTTTTTAAATGACGTGGAAGAATTTAAAATGTTTGACAAGGATTTATTAAGAGATATGGGGTTGTTACCTAATGAGTATTTGTATTATTATTATCACAGAGAGAAAGCCCTTGCCAATATACTTAAATCGGAAGCCGCAAGAGGAAAAAGCATAGAAAGCATAAACCTTGCCATGATGAAAGAGCTTGAAGGCATGGACGCGGATACTCAGGCGGAAGAAATGTTACAGACTTTTTTATATTATATGCAGCTTAGAGAAAATTCTTATATGTCCGCTGAAACCGGAAACGCGAACAGACCTATGTCGGAGAAAGGAAAACTTGAAGTTCCAGACGGAATGGGTTATGCCGGAGTAATGCTTGACTGTATAGAAGGTCTGCAATCGGAAGAAGGAAGGTATCTTGTACTTTCTGTGGAAAATAACGGAAGCATACCTGAGCTTAAAGATGAAGATGTAATAGAAATTACCTGTAAAGTTTCTAAAAACGGAATTGAGCCTGTAAAGGTTACGGATATACCGGAGGATTGCATGCTTCTTATAAGGTTGATTAAAAATTATGAGAACCTTACGGTAAAATCTCTCGAAAAAGATTCAAGAAGTCTTGCAATCAGGGCGCTTATGCTGCATCCTTTAATAAGTTCTTATTCGCTTGCGAAGAAGCTTTTAGAGGATTACGAAACCGCTTATGGTAAGAAAATGTTTAACAACTGAAGGAGGAGCTTATGCCGTTTGATTTTAAGCATGAAGAAAGAATTTACAATTTGCTTGAGGAAATAAAAAATAACAGATATAAAAACCTTATTCCTATTGAGGAATTTGACCTGTATGAAGATGACGGCGCTATCGGAAACAGAGAACCTGCCGGCGTTCCGGTTAAAGTCGGCATCGGATTCAGCTCGAAGGGCTATGACAAATACAACTGGCTATGTACAAGGTTAACCATACCTGAAACTATTGGAGATGAAAATGTCTTAGCAATTTTTGACTTCGGCGTGCCTATGGGAACCGGAAATAACAGTAATTTTGAAAGCCTTTTGTATGTGAACGGCAAGCCTTATCAGGGGGTGGACGGCAATCACAAAGAAGTGTTTTTCAATCCGAAAGAAACCGGAAGGGAATTAGACTTAAAGTTCAGAATCTGGTCAGGCCTTAACGGCGGCGGCAAACCTAAAAATATGACCATGACCATAGACCGGGCTGAGCTTTGTGTACTTGATAAAACGGCTGACGATTTTTACTATTTGGCTATGACCGCCCTGCAAACTCATAAGCTTTTGGACGAAAATAATGAGTATAAATCATATATACTTAATCAGTTGGTAGAAGCATTCAGACTGATTGATTTTACAAACGCGGGAAGTGAGGATTATTTTAACAGCTTAAAGAAAGCTCTTGATTATCTTAAGGAGAAGTTTACAGGTCAGGGAAAGCCGGATATAAATGTGACTATGCTTGGGCACACTCATATTGATGTGGCATGGCTTTGGAGAATTAAGCACAGCAGGGAAAAGGCGGCTCGCTCTTTTTCTACTGTAAACAGACTTATGGAAAAGTATCCTGAATATATTTTCATACAGTCACAGGCACAGCTTTATGATTATCTCAAGGAAGACTACCCTGATATATACATGCATATACAAAAAAGAGTAAAAGAAGGCAGATGGGAGCCTTCAGGCGCTATGTGGGTAGAATGCGACTGTAATTTAACCTCCGGAGAATCAATTATAAGGCAGATTTTGGTCGGCAAAAACTTTTTCATGAAGGAATTCGGCTTTGACAGCGAATTTTTATGGCTTCCTGATGTATTCGGCTATTCATGGGCATTGCCGCAGATTCTTAAAAAATCCGGCGTAGATACCTTTATGACTACCAAAATCAGTTGGAACGATACCAACAGGCTTCCGTATGATACATTTATATGGCGAGGAATGGACGGAAGCGAAGTTACAACTCATTTTATAACAACTACTGAATTAAATGATACTACCTATACCTATAACGGCGACAGCAAGCCTTACGCGATAAAAGGGGTATGGGATAATTACAGAAATAAAGACTTAAATAGGGATTTGATCATTTCATACGGTTGGGGTGATGGCGGCGGCGGCCCTACCCGAGAGATGATAAAGTATATAGAGGCGGCAAAGCTTATGCCGGGACTTCCGAACGTGACCACAGGAAGGGCTACGGAATATTTCAGAAAGCTCAATGATACAATTAAAGAAAATCCGTATAACGGCTATCTTCCTGTATGGGACGGTGAGCTGTATTTGGAGTTTCACAGAGGCACTTATACCTCTCAGGGCTATAATAAAAAAATGAACCGTTTTATGGAGTATAAATTAAGAGAGCAGGAGATGCTTTCGGTATTTGCGGAGAAGCTTAGCGCTGTACCTTATAGCCGGGAAGAACTGCTTAAGGCTTGGAAAATAGTGCTTTGCGAACAGTTTCATGATATTCTTCCGGGTTCATCGATTCATGAAGTATATGAGGACAGCCATAGAGAATATGAGAAAGCCTTATCATATATAGAAAAAGTAGGCGAGATTTCAAATTCCGCTCTTGTAACGAGTAAAGATAATACATTTACTTTGTTTAATCAGGCTAATTGGGAAAGGGACAGTATAGTAAAAATCCCGGCAGGCGATGCATATTATGAATACAGAGATATGTCGGGGAATGTACTTCCTTGTTATAAATCAGGCGCGGATGATATGGTTTTTGTTAAAGGACTTAAGCCTGTTTCATTTGCCGAAATTACAAGACAGGTTACAGCGGGAAAATATACGGAAGAAACCTTTACAAATGACAATGTTGAGACACCTTTTTATATAGTTTCATGGGATAAGCGGGGCAGGATTGTAAGACTTTATGATAAGTCGGCGGACAGGGAAATTATACCTGAAGGAAAATTTGCCAATGTTTTTCAGATTTTTGAGGATAAACCGCGTTGCTTTGATGCATGGGAATTGGAATCTACAATAGACCTTAAAAAAGAAGAAATATACTGTGACGGTAATATCGTAAAGAATAAAAATGAGCTCGGCTGTTTTGTTCATTTTACTTTTAACTATAATAATTCAAAGATTACACAGACGCTATGCCTATATAATTATAAGAGAAGAATTGATTTTAAGACGTCTGTAGAATGGAAAGAAAGTCAGAAAATTCTTAAAACCGCTTTTTCGGTAGATATCAGAGGTATATTTGCCAGATATGACATACAGGAGGGAAATATAGTAAGACCTATTACAAGAAATACATCTTGGGAAGCCGCCAAATTTGAAGTGGTTGCGCATAAATGGGCTGAGCTTTCGGAAACGGGATATGGAGTAGCTCTTCTTAATGACTGTAAATACGGCTATGATATAAAAGAAGACACCATAAGGCTGTCTCTCCTAAAAGCCGCAACTTATCCGGACTACAGCGCCGATTACGGCACGCATGAATTTACTTACAGTCTGTATCCGCATAAAGAAGAATGGTACGAATCGGGGCTTGAAGAAGAAGCTTTTGATTTGAACTCTCCGGTAATTGTATTTGAGGGTGAAACAAATCTCGGTAATGACAGCCTTATAAGCTTTGATAAGTCTAATATCGTGGTGGATGCCTTTAAAAAGGCGGAAAATGAGGAAGCCTATATACTTCGTTTCCATGAGTTTACAGGAGGAAGAAATGAGATAAGCATCGACAATAAATTGAAATTTGCCGGCTGGTGTGAGGCGGATCTCATGGAAAATCCTTTAGAGGATTGGAAACCGTTACCTGTGAAAGTTAAAGTAAAGCCTTATGAAATTAAGACGATAATGTTTAAGTGAATACCCCGAGGCGGCCGTAAATATGCAGGCAAGCTAATCAGAAAATGAAAACGGGCAGGTAATATTTATAAAAATGAGCGATAATAAAAAACGCAAAAAAACAATTTTCAGGCAGTTTCTTATATTTTCAATTTTAATCAGCCTCGTGCCGATTATTCCGGTCAGTACCATACTGTTCAGGAATCTGGAAAATGCCGCTGAAAAGGAGTTGACTGCCTCATATAAACAGATAGGGTTGCAATATATAAATAATATTAAAGACAGGTTTACAAGACTTGAAACGGGTA
>CAUUHV010000036.1:0-22704 GCA_963545085.1 uncultured Catonella sp.
AAGGGAAAAAATGGAGACTTATACGGGATATTTATTTGTACATTTTATCGGAGAAGAAAAATTCGGCGAGCAGGTTTATTTTGCCGTAAGCAGGGACGGACTTCATTGGACTGATTTAAATAAAGGGAAACCTGTTTTGATTTCCGATATAGGTGAGGCAGGTGTAAGAGATCCGTTTATTCTAAGAAACCCGCTAAATGAAAAATATGTTATTATCGCCACGGATCTTAGGATTGAGGCGGGAAAAGGCTGGGAAGCGGCACAGAAAGCGGGCAGCAGAAACTTAGTCGTTTGGGAGTCTGGAGATTTGGTAAACTGGGAAAGTCCGTTTCTTGTCGAAGTCGGCATATCCGAGGCAGGCTGTGTATGGGCGCCTGAAGCAATCTTTGATGAAGATAAACAGGCATTTCTTGTGTTTTGGGCTTCCATGGTAAAGGAGGCGGGTGATGCGGAGCCTAAGCAGCGCATTTACGCTTCATATACGAAAGATTTTCATGATTTTACCGAAGCTTTCAAATATCAGGAAGGTAAAAACCATATAATCGATACGACAATAATAAAATCGGAAAATTACTATTACAGGTTCTCAAAAAATGAAACAGAAAAGAATATTCGCCTTGAAAAAAGCAAAGCCTTAGATAAAGAAAGCTTCACGGAGGTGGACGCTCTTGCATTAAACGCTTTGCCGGGAGTAGAAGGACCTGCGGCGTTCAAGTTTAACGACAGAGAGGAATGGTGTGTCCTTGTAGACCGCTTTGCGGAGGGGAAAGGCTATCTTCCTCTTTTTAGCCGCGATTTCGGAAGCGGAGACTTTAAAATCCCTGATGAATCAGAATATGATTTGGGAAAAAATAAAAAGAGACATGGAAGTATCCTTAATCTTACAGAAAAAGAATTTATGGCGATTGAAGGTAAGTGGGGAATATAGAAAATTTTACTAAAACAAAACTCAAAAAGGAATGTTATATTCGAAGCCTTGGAATCTGAACTTTATTTTTCAGCTTATATATGAAGCTTTCGGAAGTCTGAAGGGTTTGCCGGATTTTATGAGATTCATTTATGAGTTTTATAGAAAATCAGATGTTGGCATACAAGGATTTATATGGCTTTTAACGGAGAAACAGCCCGAGAATAAAGTTAAGATAATGTTTGAGGAAAGCATAATATGCATTGGCGGATTGTATGTTTTCAACATTTTGCTTGACATACGGAAAATTTTTTGTAAGATTGTATAGAGTTAAAATTTTAACAAACATATGAACGGGTGAGAGCAAATGAATGAAATGAGTTTTTTGAATACGGCGGCACAGGTTACTGAAAATCTGATAAAGGCGGGTGAGAGTAAGTCAAAGCTTCCTCTGCTTAAAATATTTCTTATGGGAATTTTCGCGGGAATGTTTATAGCGTGCGGAGCGACTGCAAGCAGCGTCGCCATGCATGAAATTTCAAATGTGGGCTTGGCAAGGCTTGTTGGCGGCGCGGTTTTCCCGGTAGGCTTTATGATGGTGGTCTTAATAGGCGGAGAGTTGTTTACCGGAGATTGCCTTATGATAATGGGAGCCATGAGAAGAAGCTACAAAACCATAAGCATGATAAGGGTGCTGTTTCTTGTGTTTTTGTTTAATCTTATAGGCGGAATAATCATCGCCGCCCTTATCTTTTTCAGCGGGCAATTAAATTATACGGACGGGCTTTTGGGAGCCTATACTATAAAATGCGCATTGTCCAAGGTGGAACTTCCTTTCGGCACAGCCTTCGTTTCGGGGATTCTCTGCAATATTTTTGTCTGCTTCGCCGTTATTATGGCGGGTACGGCAAAGGATGCGGCAGGTAAAATTTTAGCAAGCTTTTTCCCTATTATGGCATTTGTTGTAGGCGGTTTCGAGCATTGTGTTGCCAATATGTACTATATTCCTGCAGGTATATTTGCCGCGACAAACGGTAAATACGTAGAAAAAGCGATGACCGAGTACGGAATAACTGCTGAAAGGCTTGCGAAGCTTAACTGGAAGAATTTTTTTCTTGCGAACGAACTTCCCGTCACTTTAGGAAATATAGCGGGCGGTATGCTGTTTGTGGGAGTTATCCTGTATTTCATATATAAGAATGAGTTGAGAGCGGAAAAGTGAGTTATTAAAAATATAGAAATAAATCCGAATTATTCATGCCATAGGTCAGAGACCTTTCAAACTGTGTGATATAGCAATATAAAACTTTGTCGGTCTGTGACTATGGAGTGATATTATCAAATATCTGTAAAATATCGCAGTTTTAAGCCTGCGGTTTGACTCCGATATTTTACAAGATGTTCCGCGAATAATCAGGGATAAACTATAGCGGGCATAAGACTTTTGACATTGCTAAGGCTTTGAAAAAGCGCTGAGAGAGTGTTCAGGAAATCTTATGTCCGCGTTATTACATCAAATGTTTTATACCGCCTAATTCTATTTATTTTCCTCAATACCGGTTAAAGTGCCGTTTCCGTCTTTATCGGGCTTGCTGAAATCACGAACGGTGCGGATATCAACAGTACCGTTTTCATTCTCCCATTCGCGTATGGCTCCGTGAAATTTTCCGCTGTTCGGAGCTTCTCCGTTTGAATTAAGAACATCAAGAAAATAGCGAACTTTTTTGCCGTTAAAATACCACTCCCCGGATTTTTCATCATAGGTTACACCCAAGTCTTTATACTCGGAGATTATTTTGCTAAGCTCATCACCGGAAAGAGGTTCGCCCGTTTCCGTAGAAACGTCAGTGCTTTCATTTACGTTTTTCTCGTCATTATATTCCGTGGCTGCGGTTTCAGAAATAATCCCGTTATATTCCGAGGTTTCCTCGGTACAGGTTGTCTCTGGAACACTTTTTTCCGTGAGTGAGTTTGAATATGTCGTATATGCGCGGTAAGCGGTTATGCTTCCGGTAACCAAAATCACCGACACAATACAAATGACTTGTTTTTTCATGATTTTTTTGTCCTTTCTTTGATAATATTTTTGTATTAGGAACAGTTTAAGTATAACAAAGCATTTTGTAGCACATTTGTATTTAGTTTGTGATTTATCACACAAAAAGTATTTTGTAAAAAACGTGTATTAGACAGTAATTACAGGCTGTAAAAGCTCAAAAGAAAATTCAACGCCGTTTTCAATATTGCGAACTTTGCATAAGCTGTTATGATGATGTAAGATTTCTTGAGTGATATAAAGCCCCAAGCCGCTACCGCCGGTTTCTCTGGCACGAGATGCATCAACTCTATAAAATGCGTCAAATATTTTAGGAACAGCTTCTTCAGGAATAAATGTACCGCTGTTTTTAATAATAAATATGTAACCGTTAAGACTTTTTCTTATTGAAATGTCAATAACCGCTTTCCTCGGCGAATATTTCACGGCATTTCCTATAAGATTTGAGAATACCTTTTCAATAAGAAATTTATTTCCATTTATAATTGCGGGGACTGTAAAATTTTGATTTATGTGTAAATCTTTATCTATAATTAAATCTTCGATTTCGGATAAATATTTTTTTATTAAAGGCGCAGGCTCGAAATTTTCGGATTTTAAATCAAAATCCGATATCTGTAATCTTGATACGGTAAGGAGCTCCTGTATCATGTTTTCAAGTGTATCGGCGGTTTTTAATGAGCGGGCAAGATACGTGTCTCTGTCTTTGTAAGCGCCTATTTTAAAAAGCATGCCTTCAAGCTGACCTTTGATAACGGTTACGGGCGTTTTCAGTTCATGAGAAGCGGCTGAGAAAAAGTCGGTTTGAGTCTGTTTTAACGCATTTACACGTAATATTTCAACTTTAAGGTCGGAATTGGCTTTTTTTAAGTCGTTTAATGCGGCACACAGCTTTTTTGAAAGATTATTTAAAGATTTTTTCAGTATACCGAGTTCATCGGAGCGGTTTTCATCAAGCTCCCAATCCAATTCCATATCGGACATTTTAAGCGCTATATTGCTGATTTTCAGCACCGGAAGCGTAACAATTTTTGAAAATATCCACGAAGCTGAAAATGAGATTATAATTATTATAATCAGAATAACAGGAAAAACTCGTATAAAACTTTGCTTAAGTATGGAAAGCTCAGCCGCGTTACCGTAAATTACCAAAGTGTATTTTTTGTCGGAATTGAGAAAAGAAAAATAATAAGTACCGGATATAACCGGAGTCGGCTCATCGAAATTTTCGACAGTTTGGGATATATCGGTATTTTTAACTGTAGGTATGGACAATAAACTTCCGTTTTCCGAATAAAGTTCCGCGGAGAGTATATCATCCGTGTATATAAATCGGTCAAACAGGTTTGCGCTCTCATTAAAAGAAGTTTTTTCCAATTCCGATATGAAATTTTTTGTTTTAATGTCAAGAGCCATATTTAACTCGGATGAATATGTTTTAGGCATGACAAACGCAAGAATGCCGAAAACCGAAAGACCGGTCAAAATCAGAAAAAGCAGAGCTGCAATAAAAACTTTCGCGAATAAACTTTCATTAATTTTCTTTATCAATTTTATACCCCACACCTCTGATTGTCTGAATGAAGTCAATTTCCAATTTTTTCCTTAAATTTTTGATATGTGTGTCTATTACCCGTTCATCACCGTAAAAATCATATTTCCAGAACTTGTTTAATAGATTCCGCCTTGTTATTATACGTCCCTGATGGGATAATAATTCATACAAAATCTCAAATTCGCGTCTGGTCAATTCATATATGCTTTTATCTATAACAGCTGAATAGTTGTCTAAGTTCAAAGTGAGATTTCGGTATGAAATTGTTTGCAGGGTATTATCCGGACTACCTTCATATCGCCTGAGAACGGCAGCGATTTTTCTTATAAGAACAGGCACTGAAAACGGTTTTGTGATATAATCGTCAACCTGTAGCTCAAAACCCTTTATCTGTTCTTCTTCTCCGCTTAACGCGGTAAGCATAATAATAGGAACCTGCGAACGGCTTCGTATAAATTCGCATACCTCAAAACCGCCTATTTTAGGCAGCATAACATCAAGAAGCACCAAATCGAATGAATTGTCCGAAAAAATTGTGACGGCTTCCATACCGTCACCTGCGACGGTTACTTTATAACCGGCTTCGCGCAGAAAATTTTGCAAAAGCTCTTTAATATCGAAATCGTCCTCGACAATTAAAATTTTATGCATAGTATCACCCCTGTGAAAAGTATGGCACAGTTATTTGTGATTAGTGTGAAGTTTTTGAATTTTTATAGTACATAAAAATTATTTTATTTCCTATATATAATGATGTGGGTGTCAAAAGTATTTGACACCCACTGATACGGGATTGCTCAGGTTTCACCTCTCCGGGTCCTTGCAAAAATGACTGCTTACTCATATCCACCCGCCGTCAAGTCCTACAATCTGTCCTGTCAAATAATCGTTTTTATGAGTGAGGGTATATGCGAGCTCCGCCACTTCTTCAGCATTTCCGAGTCTTGAAGCGGGAATTTCATCAGTAAGAGCGATAAGCTCGTCGTCGGTTAAAAAGCTGTTCATTTCCGTGTCTATAGCTCCGCAGGCTATGGCGTTTACCTGTATGCCGCTCGGAGCAAGCTCTTTGGCAAGAGCCTTTGTAAGAGCGTTTATGCCTCCTTTGCTTGCGGAATACGCAACCTCCATAGACGCGCCGACATTACCCCATACGGAGGAAATATTAAGAATTTTCCCGTCTTTTTTATTTATCATATCGGGAATTACAAGTGAAGAAAGATTATATACCGATGTGAGATTGGTAGTAATCACCCTGTTCCAATCCTCCGGCTTCATTTCGGAAAAAAGCCCCACATATGATATTCCGGCGTTATTTATTAAAATATCCGTCATTCCCAGGTTCTTTTTTACTTCCGAAACAAATTCTTTAGCAAAGCCGTAATCGCCTACATCTCCCACCATTGCTAAGACGGGAACATTGTAAGCTTCAAGCTCGGATTTCACCTTTTTCAGTTCATTCTCCGATTTATTACAGTTTATCGCGATTCTACAGCCCTTTTTAGCGAATTTTACCGCTACCGCCTTTCCTATTCCTCTTCCTGAACCGGTTACTATAACAGTTTTATTCATAATAATCTCCATTCCGTCGCCTTCCGGTTGCGACACAAGTAGTGATGAAAAGTATTTTTCACACTAAACCGTTTCTTTAAAATAACCGAAACAATCCCGCGACAGCGGACGCAAATACTTTTTACCTTACATTATCATAATATTAGCAAACTTTTATAAAAGCAATGGGAATAATAAAATGAATGTGATATACTCTAAGACAGTTGCTTTAAGAAGTGTTTGTGAAATGTTTAACATAAAAGGAGCGTTTATGAAACTTTTAATTACCGGAGGAGCCGGCTTTATAGGGAGTAATTTTATTTATTATATGCTTAAAAACCGTGAAAATGACAGCCTTATCTGTCTTGATAAACTTACCTACGCGGGAAATTTAGCAAATCTTACGGAAGCCTTGAAGGACGAAAGGTTTACTTTTATAAAGGGCGATGTAGCGGACAGGGAGACTGTTTATAAGATTTTTGAAAAAGAAAAACCGGATTTTGTAATAAATTTTGCGGCAGAATCTCATGTGGACAGGTCCGTGCTCAATCCCGGGGAATTTTTAAAAACTAATGTAATCGGTACGGGGGTGCTGCTTGACGCCTGTAAAAAATACGGTATAAAGAGATTTCATCAGGTGTCTACAGACGAAGTTTACGGTGATTTGCCGCTTGACAGACCTGAGCTCTTTTTCACGGAGATTACCCCGCTTAATCCTTCAAGCCCTTATTCTTCATCGAAGGCCTCGGCGGATCTGACGGCTCTTGCTTATCACAGAACCTACGGACTTGATATAACCATATCAAGATGCTCAAATAACTACGGTGCTTACCAGTTTCCGGAAAAGCTGATTCCGCTTATGATTTATAATGCTCTTCATGAAAAGAAGCTTCCGGTGTACGGCGAGGGACTTAATGTGAGAGACTGGCTTTATGTGGAAGATCACTGCAGCGCAATAGACCTTATTCTAAAAAATGGAAGGGCGGGAGAGATTTATAATGTAGGCGGCCATAATGAAAAAAGAAATATAGATGTGGTCAGGATTATTTTGGATATTACGGGAAAGCCTGAAAGCCTTATCGAATATGTGACGGACAGACCGGGGCATGACAGGCGGTATGCCATAGATCCGGAAAAGATCGGAAACGAGCTCGGTTGGAAGCCTGAAACTCCGTTTGAAAAAGGTATAAAGTTTACAATAGAGTGGTATTTGAAAAATACCGACTGGCTTGATAAGGTTATAAGCGGAGACTATCTGAAATATTATGACAATATGTATACCGACAGAAAAGAAAAGTTCGGAAGGGGTTAAACGTTGAGGATACTGATAACCGGCGGAGCGGGACAGCTCGGAAAAGCCGTCATAAGAAAAATTTTAACAAAAAAACATGATTTTGACATAAAAATATTGCTTACTTTCGGAACGGAGGCGGAATGGAATTCATTATACAGAGAACTTTCGGATACGGGACTTTATGACTGGCGAACGGATATGCAGGTACTTGATATAACCGACCCTTATTCCGTGAGAACCGTAGTTGCTCCTTTTTTACCCGATGTTATAATCAACTGTGCCGCGTATACTGCGGTGGATTCCTGCGAAGATGAGGAGGGGTATAGGTTAGCCGAGCTTGTAAACGTAAAAGGTCCGGAAAATTTGGCGAAAATCGCGAAGGAGCTTGATGCGAAACTGATACACATTTCCACGGATTATGTTTTTAACGGGGAAAGCGCGGTTCCTTATAAAGAAGATGACGTTACGGATCCGGTGAACGCCTATGGACGCACCAAGGCGCTTGGAGAGGAAGCTGTAAGAAAAACTCACAAAAAGCATTTTATAATAAGGACGGCATGGCTTTACGGAGACGGAAAAAATTTTGTAAGAACCATGTTGAGACTTTCGGAAACGAATAAGACTTTGAAAGTGGTTTCCGACCAGACGGGATCGCCTACAAGCGCGGCGGAACTTGCCGGACTGATAGTTTATCTTATGGATACGGAAAAATACGGCACATGGCACGGAGTTTGTGAGGGTGACACGACATGGTATGAATTTACCGAAGAAATAATGAAAATTTCCGGAAAGGATATCGAGATTTTGCCGATAAAAAGCAGTGAGTATAAGACTGCGGCTAAAAGACCGAGATATTCGGTTTTGCTTAATAACAGGCTTCACACGGAAACCGACTATAAGATGAAGACTTGGAAAGATGCGTTAAAGGAATATTTGGAATGAAACGGAGATTTATTTTGAATAAGTTTGGATTTATAAAGGCGGCTGCATTTTCGACTCTTGCCGCGGCGGTAATTTTTACAGGAAGTTTTATGCGTGATGCTAAAGCGGATGAGGAGAATTCGGTAATAAAACTCAAATTTATATGTACTACCGATATACACGGGCAAATTACCAGCAAGGATCAGGAATCGGGTATAGAAAATGTCTACGGCGGTATGGAAAAGATGTATACCGTCATAAAAAAAGAGAGAGAGGGTATGGATCCGGAGAATGTCTTTACTTTTGACTGTGGAGATATTTTAAGCGATTTTACTACCCAGGTGGTTTACGATACCGATGAGGCTATGCTTCAGCCGGTTTTTAATGCATATAAAAAAGTTGGTTATGATGCCTTCGTTTTAGGAAATCATGAGTTCGATTTCGGCTTTTCATATATAAAAAATCAGCTTAATATGGCTGAACTTAATGATAAATGCGTGGTGTCGAACCTTACAACAAGAGCTACCAGAGAATATCCGTTTCTTCCGAGTCTTATGCTTAACAGAACGGTAACGGCGGAGGACGGAAGCGATATAGCTGTTAAAATAGGCGTTATAGGAGAAACCACACCGTCCATGTCAAGCAAAACCGAAGTGCTTTCAGGCGCTTTCAGAGCGGAGGATATAGTTGAGAACGCAAGGAAAACGGCGAAAAAGCTCAGGGCTGAGGGAGCGGATATTGTAGTGGCACTTGCTCACAGCGGCTTCGGCGAGCCTGAGCCGGCACTGCTTGCCGATGATGCTTCTTATGCGCTCACCAAGATAAAGGATATTGATATTGTTTTTGCGGGACATCAGCATAAGGTGTATCCGGACAACCCTATAAGCGATCATTACAGCTATGAAGCCAAGGTGACGGAAATGCCCGGTGTTAATAAAAAGACCAAGCTTGTAAACGGTAAACCGCTTGTAATGGCGGGATGCAGAGGTGATTATGTAGGTGTTGTGGACTTAAAATGCAGACTTAAGGGTGAGAGACTTGACGTAATAGGAGCGGAACCGAGGAATATAAAGGTAAATCCGAAGCTTGTAACGGCTTCAAAAGAAATATCGGAAAGTATTTACGGTGATTTCTTAAAGGTATTTAATAACTTTGCAACTACTGTGATAGCGAAAACCGATAAAAATATAACATATCAGAATTACTACGGTATGTTGAAAGATAATGATGTGAATCAGCTTTTAAACAATTCGAAAATGGCGTTCGGTTTGAAATATATACACAGCAGGGCGGGAGCGCCATATAAAGATTATCCCGTTATAGGCTCAAGCGCGTATTATTCATACGGATATAAGACGGGCAACGACTATGTGGATTTTACCGGAGAAATAAGGGGCGGCGACATAGCTATGCTCCAGTATCATCATGTATACCTTAAGGTGTACAGAATATACGGAGCGCAGTTAAGAGAGTATATGGAGTGGACGGCGGCGAGCGCTTACACAAGAACAAATTCCAAAAGTGACAAAAAAGACAATTTTATGAGTGTCTATTCCGAAACGACAGGTCTTACTCCGCTTATTTATCCCGACTGGGCAAGTGATTGGAGCCAGTTCAGAGTTTTTGACGGGGTGGAATATAAAATAGATCCTTCGGTAGAGCCGAGATATAATAAGGACGGCAAGAAAATAAATGATACAAATCGTATAGTTTCTCTTACTGTAAACGGTAATCCGGTTAAAGACGACGATGAGTTTATTTTGGTATCTGATAAAATTTTTTCAAAAAACGAAATAACGGATGAAATAATAAACCAGATGCTGATAGGCGGTTATGTAAATCCGCAAAAAAATATCATGGACTATCTTAAAGAAAGCTACAAGGCGGGACCGATATCCACGGTTACCGATGACAACTGGAGCTTCATAATGCCTGCAGGATACCGGTTTCTTACAGGAGTGTATAAAAAGGGAGACGGTTTTGTAAAAAAAGACAGTTGGTATAAGGACAGTCTTATTTCTGACGGGATAAACAATTATTATATGGGAGAGTTCAGAGAAAGCGGCGATACAACCGGACCGGAGCTTATAGCAACAAAAAACATTACCGAAGTAACGAATAATGATATTAAAATAGCCGTTCAGGCAAACGATATAAGCGGAGTAAAGGAAATAAGGTATTTAAAGGGAGAAATGAGAGATTATAGCGCCGACAGCAGATGGAATTTTGCGGATGTGATTAAGGAGCGATATGTGGTGGCGACACATAACGGAACCTATACCTTCAGAGCGCTTGACAACCTTAACAATGCTTCCTATTATACGGTGGTCGTAGATAATATAGACCGTACGATTGCGAACATACCGGAAGTCGAGACTTATACAAACAGAAAATCGGCAGTAAGAGGATATGCCGATGTGAATTCAACGGTACATGTGATTATAGGAGGCAGGTCTTATCAGGCGGAAACCGCTTCTGACGGAAGGTTTGTTTGTGAGCTTCCTTTTCAGAATGTAGGTACGGAATTTAAGGTATATGCTGTGGATGAAAGGGGTAAAAAGAGTGAGACTTTAAATCTTCAGGTAAAAAGAACCGGACCTAACAGACCGGAAGTGCATGAGGTAACCGAAAAACAGGAAAGCATAAGAATTAACGCTTATGACGCGGATGCCGTTCCGGTTGCCATTTATAAGAATACCGTATATGCCACGGCGGATGCTTACGCTAAATTTAAGGAAAGTGACAAGTATAAACAGGGAATGAGATTTGAGGAGTGTGAGCTTGAAACCGTTAAGGGTAATTCGTTTTACCTTTATATGGATATACCGGGAGCGGGAGAAAAGATAACGATTTATACTGTGGATTCCCTTAACAGAGCAAGTGTAAAAAGAACGGTTACCGTAAAAGAATGAGATTGAAAGGACAGAAATGGATAATAATACAGGGAATATAATCGATGAGACGACAAATGGAGAAAAGCTTCTTGAGATGATAAGAGCCAAAAAAACATTCGGTATAGTAGGTTGGGCATTTTTTATATTTGTAGCGTCATCTCTTGTTTTACAGACCGTATTGAGTGTTTTTTACGGAAAAATTGTAGCCGGGTCGGATTTCGGAGCTTTAAACGGATTTATAACTTATTCGTTTAACCTGATTCCCATTTATATTTCTATTATTCCCGCATGGCTTGTTTTAAAAAAGCTTCCTGTGGAAAGCGCGGAAAAAAAGAGTATCGGTTTTGCGGAATTCTTAAAATATTTTTTAATATGTTTTGCAATAATGTACGTAGGAAATATTATTTCCCTCGCGCTGATGAATATAGCGGGAAATATTTTCGGAAAATCTCCGGCAAGCAGCCTTGAAGCTCTGGTTTTGGGGACCGATATACTTAGTTCCACTCTTTTTGTGGTTATAATAGCTCCTATTTTTGAGGAGTTTGTGTTTAGAAAGCTTTTAATAGACAGGGTGGCAAAATACGGCGAAAGAAATGCGGTAGTGTTGTCGGGAATTATGTTCGGGTTGTTTCACATGAACATATACCAGTTTTTCTACGCTTTCGGTATAGGTATTGTTTTTGCTTATGTTTACTTAAAGACAAGGAAGCTTACTTACAGCATTATTTTGCACATGGCGCTCAACTTCATGGGCTCGGTACCGGGAAGATTTATACAGAGCATATCGGATGACGGAATTTTAACGGAGGAAGCGTTAGCTTCGCCCACTCCGGTGGCTGTAATGGCGGGAATATATTCGATTGTGACTATAGCGATGGTGGCTTTCGGAGCCTTTCTTGTTATAAAAAATCTGAAAAAGGTATCTCTTGATAAGGATGGAGCGCCTTTTTCAAGGAAGCATGAGAAGGGGTTAATTTACGGAAATTACGGTATGGCGTTTTTTATAGCGATCTGCGCGGTTATGATGGTAATAACATTTATAGCGCAGTTAGGTTAAGGAGAGCTGTATGACTGATGAAAAAACGGTTTACGTCATAGGACATAAAAATCCCGATACTGACTCGATTTGCTCGGCAATCGCTTACGCGGAGCTGAAAAACCGAATTTCAAACGGGATTAAATATCTGCCGAAAAGAGCGGGGCAGATGAATGAGGAAACAGAGTATGTGCTTAAGCGTTTCGGCATAGAGCCTCCGGGATATATGCCCGATGCGGGTACTCAGGTAAGAGATATGGAAATTCATGAGCTTCCGGCTGCCGACTCCGGGCTTACGATAAAAGAGGCGTGGGAGCTTATGATGAATGCCAAAGCCGTTTCTCTTCCTATAACAGATAAGGAGGGCAGGCTTGAGGGGATAATAGGTATAGGCGATATAGCCAAGTATTTCATGGGAAATGCCGATGCCACGATTCTTTCAAGAGGACGCACCCAGTACAAAAGAATGGCGGAAACTCTCGACGGCTCACTTGTTTTGGGAAATGAGCACGGATATTTTGTAAAAGGAAGGGTAATAGTAGGTACGGACGATCCTAAGCTTCTTACTGCTAATATGCTTCCTGACGATCTGGTTATTTTAGGAAACCGGAAAGATACTCAGATAGCGGCTATAAAGGCGGATTCAAGCTGTATAGTGGTGAGCGGAAACAATCAGGTGGATAAGGATGTTATAGAGCTTGCCAAGCAAAAAAGCTGTGTAATCATAGAAACACCTTTAGATACCTATACAATAGCTTCAATAATAAGTCATAGCATTCCGGTAAAGCATCTCATGAAATGCGAAGGTATAGTTACATTTAATACCAAGGATTTTACGGATGATATAAAGGAAACAATGGGAAAATATCGTTATAGGGATTTTCCGATTATAAATTCCGATGGTAAATGTATAGGTACTATTTCGAGAAGAAATCTTATAAATGTAAAGAAAAAAAAGCTGATTTTGGTTGATCATAACGAGCGTACACAGACGGTTGACAATATAGAAGAGGCGGAAATCCTTGAGATTATAGATCATCACAGGATAGGCACGCTTGAAACGATGGCTCCGGTTATGTTCAGGAACCAGCCTGTAGGCTGTACGGCGACAATCATTTATCAGATGTATAATGAAAAGGGAGTGGAAATACCGGAAAAAATTGCGGGACTTCTTACTGCGGCGATTCTTTCGGATACCCTTATGTTTCGCTCGCCTACATGTACGAAGTTTGACCAGGAGGCGGCAAATGTGCTTGCAAAAATCGCCGGTATAGATATAGAAAATTTCGCTAATGATATGTTCATGGCGGGCAGTAATCTTGCAGGCAAGGCTCCGGAAGAAATTTTTTATCAGGATTTTAAAAAATTTATGGCGGGGGAGCTTACTTTCGGTGTCGGACAGATAAGCTCGATGAATACGAAGTCGCTCGCTTCGGCGGAGGAGAAGATACGTCCGATAATGCAGGCGGAATGCGGCAAAAACGGCATGTCCATGGTATTTTTCATGCTTACGAACATAATAGAGGAATCCACAAAGCTGCTTTGCTACGGAGAGGGAAGTGTAAGGACTATGGAGCATGCTTTCGGAGTGAAGGCTTATGAGGATGCCGTAAGCTTAAAAGGTGTTGTATCAAGGAAAAAGCAGTTCATACCTAAAATTATGTCGGCTTTGAATGATTAGTTCAGTCTAACCTTTACAATAAAGGTAAAAAAGGGTATTATCTATAACAATATCAACTTTTATCATAAGGAGGAAAACATGGCTTACGAGAAGGAAATCAGCGAATATATAGAAAATCATAAAGAAGAGATGTTAAACGACCTGTCGGAACTTGTGAGGATAAATTCCGAGAAGATGCCGGAAAAGCCGGGCATGCCTTACGGAGAAGGACCTTTTAAGGCGCTTGAAAGAGCTACCGGGATGCTTAAGGGTTACGGCTTTAAGATGAGTAATTATGACAACAGAGTAATAACAGCCGATTTAAATGACAATAAGACGAGCCTCGATATTTTAGCTCATCTTGACGTTGTACCTGCGGGAGATGACTGGACGGTTACGGAGCCTTTCACACCTGTTATTAAGGACGGAAAGATTTACGGCAGAGGAACCTGTGACGACAAGGGTCCCGCAATAGCGGCGATATACGCCATGAGAGCTATAAAAGAGCTTAACCTTCCGTTAAAGCATAATGTAAGGCTTATTTTAGGCTCCGACGAGGAATGCGGAAGCAGCGACGTGGAATATTACTACACTAAAGAAAAACCGGCGCCTATGTCATTTTCGCCTGACGCTTCATGGCCTCTTATAAATATAGAAAAGGGCGGTATTCACCATGAGTTTACCGCCGATTATGAAAAAACCGACAAAACTCCTGCCGTAGTTTCGGTAAACGGCGGACTTAAGGTGAATGTAGTTCCTGGAAAAGCTAATGCCGTAGTTAAGGGACTAAACGCAGATGAAATTAAAAAGTATTCGGAACCGCTTCGGGAGAAAATCGGTGTGGATTTTCTTCTTAAAGAGGATGGAGATATTGTAATTATAGAGGCGGTAGGAGTAAACTGTCACGCGTCCACACCTGAAATGGGCAAAAACGCGGTACAGGCTATAGTGGAGCTTCTTGCCAAGCTTCCTCTTGCGGATGCTCCTGTAAATAACAGGATAAAAGCTTTAAATTCAATTTTTCCTTATGGAGATATTACCGGAAAGACAATGGGAGTAAACCTTAAAGACGATGTTTCAGGCGAAACCACGGTAAGCTTTGATATATTAAACGTTACGGAAACTCATTTTTCGGGACTTTACGATTGCAGAGCAAGTATAGCGGCGACTGATGAGAACACCGAGGAGGTAATGGAAAGAAAGATAAGAGAAGCGGGTTTTGATATAGAAAATAAAAAAATGTTTGAGCCTCATATAGTTGACGGAAATTCCGAATTTGTAAAAACCCTCTTAAAGTGCTATGAGAAGGGCTTCGGAGTGACAGGAGCAAAACCTCTTGCAATAGGTGGCGGAACCTATGTGCATCATGTAGAGGGCGGTGTCGCTTTCGGCTGTGAGGTACCCGAAGTGGATAACCACATGCACGGAGCGGACGAGTTTATGGTAATTGATATGATACTTAAGAGCGCAAGGATTTTTGCCGACGCTATACTGGAGATTTGCGGCTGAAAATGAAAATAATTAGAAAACTGTTCGGAATTTATAAAAGGTATAATCCGGATGAAACTGCGATAGGATATTTTAAAAGGCATATAGGGCAGGTTTTGCTTGCCCTTATGCTTTCTCTGTTTGTTACAGGGATTTTCTGCTATAATGCGGCTGAAACGGCTTATATAAAATCCGGCAGGGATATTGAAAAGCTGTTTTACTCGGATGATTTTGACAATACGGTATGGGGAATCATACTTATACTTATTCCCGTACTTTTATCAATATACTCTATGCTTCGTTTTGCAGGCGCTCCGAAAGGCGGAAAGCTTATTAAGAGGGAAAATAATTCCATAATTACCCAGATTATCATAATCATTGGAATTGCGGCGGCGGGCGGAGTTTTAAGGTACGGCGAAAAAGAAATTTACGGTCTGGTAAATAAATTTATATTAAACAATGACGGAGTAGCCTATCTGAAATTTATAGGGGCTGTCCTTTTAATAACTCTCGGCGCAATATGGGAGAAGCTTATTATCTGGCTTAAATCGGGAGGAGCTTATAAGCACCGGTGGTTTATCAAATGCTTTATGGCTGTGCTTACCGGGCTTATGGGTTTTTACCTTGTGGAAATGCAGATGGGTACGCCTCCCGATGTTGTAGTAAAAATGATGTTTTTTAATATCATGTACTGGGTTATTCTGTATACTTTCCTTTACGCGATTTTCAGAGGAATCAAGCTTCCCGCGTTTTTTTGCGTCATACTCGCGTATTTTCTGGGGGTTGCCAATTATACGGTTCTTCAATTCAGAGGAAATTATATAATGTTCGGCGATTTGACGGTGGTCGGTACGGCTATGGAGGTTGCGGGCAGGTATAAATTCCATCCGGATACACCGTTTTTTGTGGCAATAGGAATATTCATATTTTTTCTTATTGTACTTATACTTGTTCCGAGGCTTAAAAAGAGAAAAATTAAGCCATTAAGAAGAATAATCACAACTCTTATAGCCGCTCTCGGAATATCGGGATTTTGTATTGCGGCTTTTTATGACGGGCTGCTTTATAATTATATTTTCGGGCTTTCATGGAATTATAACCAGAATGTTACGGATGAGGGATATCTTGCGTACTTTTTCAGTAATATGCATGCCACAAGCGGAGTAAAGGTGGAGGGTTACAGCGCTAAAGTGGCTAAAGACGCTGTAGAGGAGGTGCTTAATTCTCCAGATAACATAATGAAGGATTATAAGGACGGTATACGTTATCCGACAATTATAGTAATTCAAAATGAGACATTTGCGGATCTTTCCGTGCTTGCGGACATTAAAACGGACAAGCCCGTTATGCCTTTTATTGACAGTCTTAAGGAAAATACAATCAAAGGCTATGTGAATATGAGTGTCACCGGAGGACCTACCGCCAATACCGAGTTCGAGTTCTTAACAAGGAGTTCCATGGCATATATGCCGACCGGTTCGGTACCTTATACCCAGTATTTGAAGCAGAACGTACCTTCATTGGTGGAGGTATTGAAGCATCAGGAAAAGCCTTATAAAACAACGGCTTTTCATCCTTATCACGCGTCCGGGTATAATCGCAGGAGTGTTTATAACTACATAGGTTTTGACGAGGCGGTGTTTTATGAGGAATTTGAGGGAAAAGAATTACTGAGAGGGCTTATAACGGATGCGAATGATTATAAAGATCTGATAGAAATGTATGAAAAGAATAAAAAGGCTGACGGAAAACAGCCGCAGTTTTTCTTTAACGTGACCATGCAGAACCACGGCGGATTTTCAAACAACAAGGTAAAGTTTGACGAACCGGTTAAAATCACTAATTTTAAGGCGGTTCAGGCGCTTGATAATTTCGTATCGCTTATGAGGACGAGCGACACGGCGCTTATAGATTTGATAGATTATTTTAAAAAGGCGGACGAGCCTGTGATTATTTTATTTTACGGAGATCATCAACCGTCTTTTTCGGATGACGCTACGGAGCAGCTTAAAGAGCATAGCCTTTATGAAAGCGACAGCGATAAAAGACTTGCGAAATTTGTCGTACCGTATTTTATATGGGCAAATTATGATATTCCGGAATATGACGGAATGCATGAGGGCGGACTTACCGGAGAATACAACACCGTTTCGGTAAATTATTTGGCTTCGATGTTGCTAAAATATTCCGGAGTAAAGCTTTCGGATTATGATAAATATCTCTTAAATCTGCATCAATATATACCTGCGATGTCCGCTCTCGGCTATTGGGACAGTAACGGTAAAAGGCTGTTTTCAACTCACATGACAAAGCCGGTTGCCTCCGAGTTCGGCAAGAATACAAGACATAAACAGAAGAAAATAGACGAGGCAAAGGCGGAAGAGCTTAAAAAGGGCTATGAAAACGTACAGTATAATTTGATTTTTGACGCTAAAAATAAACTTTGGGATGTATTTTTGCCGGGACGGTAAGCGCTTATTCTCGTGAAAAAAGAGCTATCCGAACAAACTTACCTATGGCTCGCCCGCCGCATAAAATCAATATTTCAGAGCGTATTTTAAAGACAAATTATTTTTATCCTGAATATGGCGTGAATAACGGATAAAGCTGTGTTTTAATGAAAAAATGAGGCAAGTTGAAGAAATTCCAACTTTCCAAACTCCCCCTCATCTGATATAATACTCATGTACGGTTTTGATTGATTATAGGAGGTAGGCTATGGGTGAAGATAAATTCGGAAAAACTGTAGGCGAGGTGCAGATTGCGGATGAGGTGGTATCGGCGATAGCGGGACTTGCAGCTCTTGAAGTGGAAGGAGTGGACGAGATTATCGGAAAGCTTTCAGATACTTTCAGCGCTAAAAATGCTTACAAAAAGGTTAAAATACAGGTGGACGGAGCGGATGTATACGTGGACATGGCTATACAGGTCAAGTACGGCTACAGCATACCCGATATTACAAAACAAATACAGGAGAAGATAATAGCCTCTCTTAAAAATATGGTAGGGTTGACCTGCAAGGAAGTAAATATAAGAGTTGTAGGAGTAAATACCTCTCAGAGGGTATGACAATTATTTTATGCTCGTGAAATTTTATGAAGAAAATGTAAAGAATTTGAAACTTTTAGCTTTAAAAAAATTCCCTTTAAGTGTATAATTACTTAAAGGGAATTTTTTTTGGTAAACAAAAATTATCTAAAATATATGATTTCAATTTTCTCGGGTAGCGAGCCGCGCAGCGGCGATAAATCCGTCACATACGATTATCACCTGTATGTTCACCGGATTTATCGAAAGAATAACGGAAAATATAGATAGAGCTAAAGTTCATTTATGAATAACGAAAGGTACATTTATGACAAGAAGAGAATTAAGAGAACATACAGCCATACTTACCTTTATACACGACTTTCACCCGAAAGAAGAGCATGAAGAACAGTTCAGGTACTATGCGGATTACGCCGGAGTACCGGGGGAGAGTATAGATGAGCTTCATAAAAGAGCGGCTGATATATATGAGAAAAAAACGGAAATAGACCGAATGATAGACGAGGCAAGCACGGGATGGAGAATAGAGAGGATAGCCAGAACGGATCTTATGCTTTTGAGGGTTGCCGTGTATGAGATGAAGTTTGATGAAGCCGTACCGGAGAAGGTGGCTATAAATGAAGCTGTGGAGCTTGCAAAAATTTACGGCGGTGACGATTCGCCAGCTTTTATAAACGGAGTTTTGGCTAAGCTTACAGGAGAAAATAAGGACAAGGTATGAGTGCTAAAGTGCTTTCGGTATCACAGGTAAACGGTTATATAAAGGATATTTTTTTAAGGGACATCCTGCTTTCAAGCCTTGAAATAAGAGGAGAAATATCAAACTGCAAGTATCATTCTTCAGGACATATCTATTTTACTCTTAAAGACGAAAAGAGCAGCCTTGCCGCAGTGATGTTTAAAGGAAGCAGAGAAAAGGGCTTGGGCTTTATTCTTAAAGATGGACAAAAGGTTGTAATAAGAGGTAAAGTGGAGGTCTTTGAGAGGGACGGAAAATATCAGCTTTATGCTAATAATATAACTCTTGACGGCATAGGAAAGCTTTATGAGGAATTTGAGCGGATAAAAAAAAGACTTGAAGCGGAAGGTTTGTTTGATAAAGCTCATAAAAAAGCGATTCCGCGCTTTCCTAAGAAGGTGGGAGTTGTCACTGCTGAAACGGGAGCCGCTATTCAGGATATAATGAATGTAGCAAGAAGGCGCAACCCTTTTGTGGAGCTTATATTTTATCCTGCAAAGGTTCAGGGTGAAGGGGCTGCCGACACGGTGGTAAAAGGTATAAAATGCCTTAATGCCTACGGGGTGGACACTATTATAATCGGCAGAGGCGGCGGCTCTATAGAGGATTTGTGGTGCTTTAATGAGGAAAAGGTAGCAAGAGCCGTTTATGAATGCGATACACCTATAATATCGGCTGTAGGTCATGAAATAGATTATACGATAGCGGACTTCGTTTCGGATTTAAGAGCGCCCACGCCTTCGGCTGCGGCAGAGCTTGCCGTTTCGGATTTAAGAGGAACTCTCGGTGAGCTTGACGGAATAAAAAGAGCATTAGAATTAAGAATGTTTGAAAAAATAAAGGTTGTTAAGCTCAAGCTTGAAAAAATCGAGCTCAGATTAAAAAAGGAAAGTCCTGAAAGCAGACTCAGACAGTATGAGCTGAGACTTGCGGAATATGAGGATGATTTTAGGAACAGGATGGAGAAAAAAATCACTTTATACAGTAACAGGCTTGAGAAGAACAGGGTAAATCTTTTTAACACAATTAAGCTGAAGTATGAAAAAACTAACCGCAGACTTTCCGTGGTCGCGGCAAGACTTGACGGACTTTCGCCTTTATCAAGGCTTGCGGGAGGATATTCTTATACGGAGGATGCGGACGGTAAAAATATAAGAAGCATTAAACAGGTTAAGAAGGATACGGAGATAAAGGTTACGCTTTCGGACGGAAAGCTTATTGCGAGGGTTAAGGAGATAGTAAATGGCTGAAAAAAAGAATAAAAATATAGAAGCTTCCATGAAAAGGCTTGATGATATAGCGGAGGAGATGGGAAAAGAGGACATTACCTTAGAGGAATCTTTTAAGCTGTTTAACGAAGGAATAACCCTTGTTAAGGAATGCAGAGAGGCTCTTACTGGAGTGGAGAAGCAAATCAGGATACTTGAGGAACAGGATAAGGATACGGATGAGTGATTTTGAAACCAAGTTAAGCGAAAGAAGAAATGAATTTGAGAGGGAATTAAGAAGATACGCGCCGGAGATGACGGGAGAGGCTTCTTTGGTGAGGGAAGCGATGAATTACAGCCTGCTTGCAGGAGGAAAGCGCTTGCGCCCGATAATACTAACGGAGGTTTACGCTCTGCTTGGAGGAAACAGGGGGGATATAGTTTTTCCGTTTGCCGTTGCAATCGAAATGATACATACCTATTCGCTTGTACATGATGATTTGCCTGCTATGGACAACGACGATTTCAGAAGAGGCAGACCCACAAATCACAATATATACGGAGAGGCGATAGCGATTCTGGCGGGCGACGGACTTTTAAACTGCGCAATGGAAACGGCTGCCGAAGCTCTTAAAAGATGTATGACCGTTGAGGAATATAGAGCAGCGGGCAGAGCCTTGAGGACGCTTTTTAAGGCTTCAGGAACCTACGGAATGATAGGCGGGCAGACTCTCGACATATCGGTTACGGATAAAAGTAAAAAAACGGCTGAATTTTTTGAGACAATGTACGGAATGAAAACAGGGGCTTTGATAAAAGCTTCATTTGTAGTAGGAGCTCTGCTTGCGGATAAAAGGGATGAAGCGGAAAAATTCGGAGAAATAGGCGAAAAATTGGGACTTGCATTTCAGCTTCAGGATGATCTGCTTGACATCTCGGGAGATGAAGCGAAGCTCGGAAAGGCTGTAAACAGGGATAAAAAGAACGATAAGCTTACTTATGTAAGAATTTTGGGAGAAGATAAATCAAGGGGACTCATAAAAAGCCTTATAAACGATGCGAAAGAGAGCTTAAATGAGATAGTGAGCCGCTGTCGGTCTTATGACGGATTTTTGACGGAGCTTATAGAATATTTTGAAAACAGGGACAGGTAATTTTTGCAAACTTGCGTACGGAGATAAAACTATGGCGCTTCTTGATTATATAAATAAACCGGGAGATATCAGGCGGATTCCCGAGGACAGGCTTAATGACCTGGCTAAGGAAATAAGAAGATATATTATTAAGATAACATCCGCAAACGGAGGACACCTTGCCTCGAACCTCGGAGCGGTGGAGCTTACCATAGCGCTGCATCGCTATTTGAAACTTCCTAAGGATAAGCTTATATGGGATGTGGGACATCAGACCTATGCTCATAAGCTTTTAACGGGAAGAAAGGAGAAACTTAGCACTCTAAGACAGCTTGACGGACTTTCGGGTTTTCCCAAGACAAAAGAGAGCGAGTTTGACGCTTTCGGTACGGGACATGCATCGACCTCGATTTCAGCGGCTTTGGGAATGGCTGCGGCACGGGATATAAGAGGCGGAAATGAAAAAATAGTTGCTGTTATAGGTGACGGAGCGATGACGGGAGGAATGGCTCTTGAGGCGCTTAATAACGCGGGCGGTCTTAATTCGAACCTTATAATAATACTTAACGACAATGAGAGATCGATTTCGGAAAATGTCGGCGGGGTGGCAAGATATCTCGGGAAAATAAGGACAAGCAGAAATTATCAAAGATTTAAGGATGAAGTAACACAGGTAGTTAAAGGCGTGCCGGGGATAGGCGGAAAGCTTTTTGAAAAGCTGAGGCTTTCCAAGGAGTCCGTTAAAAGACTTTTTGTTCCGGGAATGTTTTTCGAGGATATGGGAATTACCTATCTCGGACCTGTGGACGGTCACAATATCGCCGATTTGAAAGAAGCTTTAAACAATGCGGGCAGAGTGCAGGGAGCGGTAATAATACACGCTATTACAAGGAAGGGAAACGGCTACAAAAAGGCGGAGGAGCATCCTGCGAGATTTCACGGAGTGGAACCTTTCGATATAAAAACGGGAGAAGTCAAGAGTATTTCGATAAATCCGAGCTATACGCAGATTTTTTCAGATACGATGTTAAAGCTTGCCGAAGACTACAAGGATATTGTGGCGATAACGGCGGCTATGCCTTACGGAACGGGACTTTATACCTTTAAAAAGAAATACCCGGAAAGATTTTTTGATGTCGGAATAGCGGAGGAACATGCGGTAACTTTTGCAGCGGGACTTGCTTCGGCTGGAATGAAGCCGGTTGTGGCTATATATT
>CAUUHV010000037.1:0-22528 GCA_963545085.1 uncultured Catonella sp.
TAGCCGTAAGCATTCCCGTACCGACTGCACTTTCTGCGTATATGGTTAAGGAGTTGTTATCAGATACTTCAATTCCTTTTTCGGCGTTAAGATGCCCTCCGTCAGCCAAAATCAGATGAACATCTCCGGTTACCTTAATTCTTTCGCCTATTGTAACAGCCCCTTTCACCACATACCATTTAGCCCCCCCGTTCCAAGTTGTCGAAGTATTTGTTACAACCTCTGCCGATACGCTTTGTGTGTTCCCCGTATTCCTGTCATAGTAGCTTACCTCTGCTGTACCTGCAAAGGCTTCCACCTTTACTTGGGTAAATACTACCGCAAAGGCGATGATGCAGGCTATTAACGCCCGTACCCCCCCCTAAGAATTTTTGTGTTACCGCTTAGAGCATACATTTTGTTACCTCCTGTTTTAGAAAATTTCTTGTCGCTATTATTTACAAGTGTCAAAAATATAAAAACCCGCTACAAACCCGCTGCAGTAAGCGAAGCTGTAGCAATCCTGTATCAGTAGATGTCAAATGTTTTTGACATGATATCTGTACTATTTTACAATAAGCATTTAAAAGCAAAAACTGCGAAATATGTAATTTCGAGTGACAAAATTCGTACTTGACAAATTGATTAAAATGTGGTCGTGTGATATACTTCTATTATTGTTTATAAAAAGAATGGAGCGTTAAAATGTCGGATATACTAAAAATAGCAGTCTGCGAAGATGAAACGGAGCAAAGAAACAGACTGTTAAAACTGCTTGATGAGAGCAGTATAAAAAACACATACAGCGTTTTTGAAAACGGCGAAGAACTGCTTAAGATCTTTGAGCCGAGCGGATACGACCTTTTGCTTATGGATATTTATATGAACAGCGAGCTTACGGGAGTGGAAGTCATAAGACTTATTCGTAAAAAAGATAAAGATATTCCCGTCGCTTTCGTAACTGCAAGTAAAGACCACGCGCTTGAAAGCTACCGCCTGTCCGCAATAAAATATATTGAAAAGCCTTACTCAAAAGAAAGCATAGAAGACACGCTTCGCTTGGCACTTTTAAAAAAGCAGGATGTACCCTCGCTTCTGGTACAAAAAAACGGAAGTTTACAAAGAATTCCCTTTGCGGATATTATTTATATTGAGCAGCAGGTACATAAACTATTCATCTGTATAAATAATGATAAGGATATATACATATACGGAAAGCTTTCCGAGCTCAAAGAGCAGCTTCCTGAAAAACAGTTTTTCATACCTCATAAGAGCTTTGCGGCTAACCTCTCTTTTGTGAGATATATTGATAATGAGCTCAAATGCTTTGCAATGGGGAACCATACCAATATTCCCATACGCAGAGAATTTCTTACAAAGGCTAAAAAAGCTCTGGAGAATTTTTTATTTTACCGCACAAGGAGGCTGATAAAATGAAAAAAAAATTAGACTTTTTTATAACTTTGCAGATTGTTTTAGCTTTGGCGGCTTTAATTACAATCGTTTCCTCCTTCGGATACAGCATGTATCAGGAGAAGCTTCCTAAAGCTTTATATGTCAAGGATGTTACGGTAAGCGTTAATGGAGACGCAAAGAAAAGTATCACATTGCCTTATGGCTTCAAAAACTTAAGCCCCAAAACTCCAATTACCGTTACAGCCCTCATTACTCCGAAGAAAAACGATGTAATCTGTGTGAAAACCGCCTACGCACCCGTAAAAATTTATACCGACGGAGAGTTGATTTATGAGCTCGGCAAAAAGGAAACCTATCCGGGCTTTATGCTTGACACCGCTACGGAGCTTTATTTGGTAAGACCGTCCGCTTATGATAAAGAAGTCGAGTTTAAAATGGAGTTCTTATCTCCCGTAACCCGTAAATCAATGACTATATATCCACCTATCATTTCTACATTCAAGTCTATATTCAGTGAATTTGTAGAGACTTACAAAATACAGTTTTCTTTTTCGATTGTTCAGCTTGCGGTAGGAGTGTTTCTTGCCGCCGTATCGCTTATGATGCTTTTTTTTGAAAAGAGAGTCAGTCAAATATTCTTTTGGCTTGGCATGTTTTCGCTTGTTTCAGGCTTGTGGGCATTCGGTGAGTGTAATTTTACGGCGCTTATAATTAAAAATCCGACCTTACTATATCTGTTCGCTTTCATAGGTCTGTTTACTATCTGCATACCGCTTATACAGCTTACAAGTGTGTCGATAGATTTCAAAAATCCGAAGCCTTTACGCATACTTTCTTCCTTTTTGACGGCAGCATCAACTACAGCCTTAGTCCTGCAGCTTTTGGGAATATACCCTCTTTCAAGCAGTATGTATATTTTTCACTTTATGACGACTTGCTCTTTGTGTATTCTTTCATTTTTAACTATATATGAAGCTGTTAAAAACAATAACCTGCAGGCGAAGCGTTTTATCATGCCGATAGCGGTTTTAACTCTCGCTTCACTGATTGAGGTGGCAAATTATTATTTCAGATTTACTTATAAATTTGCATCCCTTTTTCAAGGCGGAGTGGTCATCTTTATTTTGATTATGGGCTTTACTATAGGCTTTTATATCAAGGACTTTGCAGCCCTGCGTAAGCAGAATGAAAGGCTCGCCTACTCGATAGAGATTATGGAAATACAGATGGATGAACAAAGAAAGTATAATGAACTGATTGCTGAAAATGAAAAAACACTGAAAAAGCTGAGACATGATTTGCGCCACCATTTAATCGCCATAAGGGAGCTTGCTGAAAGCGGAAACGAAAAGCTGAATGATTATCTTGACACTTTAAGCAAAAGCATACCCGACGGTCAAATAACCTATTGCCAAAACAAAGCTGTAAACGCCATACTTTCCCACTATGCGGGGGTATGCAGGGAAGAACATATAGAATTTCATACAAAACTTGTTGTACCTGAAATAAATAAGGCTGCTATAAGCAGCGACCTGTCAATCATTTTCGGAAACCTGCTTGAAAACGCAACCTGTGCCTGCCTTAAAATCGATAAGGATAAAAGGTTTATAAAAATATGCAGCGGCGTAAGATATGATACTCTTGTTATTACTATGGATAACTCTTATGACGGAAATTTTGTATCCGAGGGCGGGAGATTCCGCTCCACCAAAAGAGAGGGCTTCGGTATAGGTCTTTCCTCCATACAGTCGGTTGCAAAAAAGTATCAGGGCGACGCGAAGTTTGAAGATAAGGACGGGAATTTCCAGTCATCGGTGTATATGAGGATTGAGGATATGTGAGTTAATTATGACTTTTCCAATTAAATATACACTACATGTTTCCCCGCAGCAGCAAGGCTGCTTGTATCCTCATATACATTCTCAAAACTTCCGCTATGCCGCTGCCACGATATAAAACTATAAATTCTACCGCCCTTTTTGTGCCGCCCTCATTTAGCGTAAAATACTCTGTCACTCTTACGCGGAGCGGCTTTTTTCGCCTCACCGTCAGGATAACCTATAACGCAGTGACCTATGCCTTCGTAATCTCCTTCAACCCCCAATTCGGCTAAAATAGCTTTTCCTTCCTCACTCTCAAAGGCTTCCTTCGCGCGATGTATCCAACAGCTTCCGATGCCTAAGGAATGAGCGGCAAGCATTAAATTGCCCATAACAAGGCTTCCGTCGTAAATATAGGTGCTTATATTTTTGTCAGCAAGCACAATAAGCACGGCAGGAGCGCCGTAAAACGGATCAAAACCTTCATTCCATCCGCCTATCCGTCTGTTCATCTCGGAAAGCCTGTCGCGAAGCTCCCTGTTCGTAACCGCTACAATAATAGCCGCCTGCTTTCCCATTCCGTTTGCAGCATAAGTACCGGCTTCTATAATTTTATCGATAATTTCATCAGAAACCGCGTCCGATTTGAATTTCTTGGTACTTCTCCGTTCTTTGACAGCATTTAATACTTCGTTATTCAGTTCCATAATAACCTCCTTTAGTGAATTTCTTTGCGGCGGTCGCCGCATGAACAGTTTTTTATAACTCCGATATCTCTTTTCCTGAAAAATATCGGTAACGTCCTCATAAGTTTGCGGTATCAGGCATGGAGTTTCTTTTCTCCTCTCCGCCCGATACCGCGTATATTTTTTAAGCATTAAGCTGCTTTGCCCTTCGCTTTTCCATTTGCTTTTCATTAACATACTTACTCAGTTCCTCATTTATCGCAAGAAACTTACAGCCTATAGTCTTTCTTTGAATTGTATCTACAACTCTTACAATTATAGCCTCTATAATAAATTCCACTTTTTTATTCATCTTTTCCACCTTTTCCGGAGCATGTCCGCCGTTCATGGCTTCCATCAGTGAAATCTGTTTTTTAAGCTTTGCAATATCTTTTTCGTTTCTGCTCTCGTACTTATTATGAGATTTTACTTTAAATATTCTCATATAATCGGAAAATGTAACAAACACATTATCACCGGGTTCAACCGGAATATATTTAGGAATAATTATACCGATTCCAACAGAGCTTATATCTTTTACGGTGGCTCTGTTCAGGAATTCTTCATTTCTAATCTTGATATAACATTCACTTCCGACTGAAACTCTGAAACTGTTTCTCCTGTTAAACGGCGAAACATCCGCGTCCGATATCACTATATGCGCAGGTCCGTAATTCGTTAAGTTAATTCTATAAACGATTACATTCGTCCATTCATAAGGCTTTGAATCCTGAATGCCCATTAAATTACAGGTGATTTCGACATTGTCAAAGCTTAGAGGATGTCCGTTAAAGGTAAACATTTCAGTCACAACATATCTTGAGAATCTGATATTATGTTCATCTAAAAATTCCAGAATTTCTTTCTTATCCTTAGGATAGTATATTCCGGCGGCTTTAGACGGAAAACCCGCCGTTTTAAGCCCGAAACAGGCAGTGAGGGTCAACTCGCTTCCCTCACTCAATTGATCAATAAACATTTCCCCCTCCTAATATAATAACTCATGATTTAAGCATCCGGTTATTTATGATATGGCTCTCCCGTCTTTATCTTAAAGGCTCTGTAAATTTGTTCAACAAGTATCAATCTCATAAGCTGATGCGGAAAGGTAAGCCTTCCGAAACTAAGCTTTAAATCGGACTCTTTAAGAACCTCATCCGAAAGTCCGAGAGAACCGCCTATAATAAAAATAATATGACTTTTTCCTTCCATAGTCAAATCTGAAATCTTCTTTGAAAATTCCTCCGAATCAAAGGCTTTTCCGTCTATCGCAAGTGCCATAACGTAAGAGTTGTCCCCCTTCAGTCTCTTAAGGCAGCCAAGCATCCTCTGGCCCTCCGTGCGCTTTATTATCTCTTCCGTTTTTTCAGAAGCCTTATCCGGAGTTTTCTCATCCTGTACCTGTTCTACGTTAAACTCCGCATACCTTGATATTCTTTTTTTATACTCCGCTATACCTTCTGCAAGGTAATTTTCCTTGATTTTTCCTGCACATAATATCGTTACTTTCAATTAAGATCCCCTTTATTTTTATACACTGTATTCATTCAATGCATAAATAAATTTTGTAAGTTTTTACTTCTGTTCTTCCCCCTGTTTCGACAACGAAAATAAAGTGTTTAGCGGATAACCTGTTCTCTTTCGTAATCTATATCCTTAAAATAATCTACCGCTTTATACTCATCCTTTGTATAATCCATACTGGCAACAAGCCTTCCGCTCTCAAAATAAGTCCTCGGCACCCTTTTTGTTAAATTACATACAAATTCATAATTTATCGTATCAGTCATTTCCGCCAAATCCTCTACGGTAATTTTCTCATCACCGTCATTTCCTATTATGATTACCCTGTCCCCCGCCTTCACATCATGTATTTCCGATACATCAACCATAGTCTGATCCATGCAGACTCTACCCAAAATAGGAGCTTTTTTTCCATGTATCAACACGTAACCCTTGTTTGAAAGTCCTCTTGGAAACCCGTCAGCATAGCCCACCGGAATTGTTGCAACTCTCGTTTCCTTCTCTGTAACAAAGGTACTTCCGTAGCTTATTCCAGAACCTGCCGGTACCGTTTTTACAAAGATAACATGACTTTTAAGCCTTAGAGCAGGTTTTAACGGAAGTCTGCCCTTATCTACCTCGGTTGACGGATAAAGTCCGTAGGTGATTATTCCCGATCTCACCATATCAAAAGCGGTTTCCGGATGATCAATTATAGCGGCGCTGTTTGCCGAATGTCTGATAGGAATATTTATTCCTTTTTCTCTAAGAAGCTCTATAAAAGAATTGTATCTTGAAATCTGTCTGTTTACCGAAGTCTTGTCCTTCTCGTCTGCACAGGCAAAATGCGTAAATATTCCTTCCGTTTTAATACCTTCAAGCTTTGAGATTTCTTTTATTATATCAGCACTCTCCTCCGTATCGTCAAAACCTATCCTTCCCATTCCGGTATCAAGTGCAATATGCACTCCTGCTGTCTTTTTTTGCTTCTTGGCTTCAAAACTTAGAGCCTTAGCCGATTCCGGTGAGAAAATCGTCTGTGAAATGTCATATTTTACTACATCTTCATAGTATTCAGGAAAAGTATAGCTTAAAATAAGTATCATTTTATTTATACCGGCATCTCTTAAATTAACAGCTTCCTGCACGGTCGCTACTCCAAATCCGTCCACATAGTCATTTAAAGCATGAGCTATGGGTATAGCTCCATGACCGTATCCGTCCGCCTTAATTATCACCATAAGCTTTGTATCTTCTTTTAAAAGCTTCCTTATCTCTTTAACATTTGATTTCAAAGCGTCGAAATCAATTTCCGCCTGTACTCTTACATATTTTTTCATAAAATATAATCCTGTTTGTCACCTAAAATTTAAACCTGCAATATCCCTCGCAAGCACAGAATATCCCCCAAATTCTTCCTTTGCTCTATCTCCTGAAAGTCCATGAGCAAACACGCCGAGAGTTGCCGCATCAAACAAGTCTTTTCCACACGCTGAAAATGCCGCTATCATTCCGGTAAGCGCATCTCCCGAGCCTCCCTTTGCCATTGCCGAATTTCCTGTAGAATTTATATAGCATTTTCCGGATCCGGTTACAACCGTTTTAGCTTCTTTAATTACCAAAACCCCTTTAATTTCTTTAAATTCTTCCGCAATTTCCATTATATCGCTCTTTACTTCTGAAATTTTTCTTCCTAAGAGATTTGCAAGTTCCTTTACATGCGGCGTAAGTATTATATTTTTATTTAAAGCATTTATCAAGCAGTCTTTTTCATTCTCTTTAATTTCCATACATTCCCTAAAAAGAGCTATACCGTCCGCATCTATTATAACAGGTACTCCGCTTTCCTTTAAAATAAGCTTCATTATGGAAAGACTTCTCTTACTCTTTCCAATTCCCGGTCCCGCTACAATAACATCTCCCCACGAAGTAATATTCTTCTTTAATTCATCCTCGGTTTTTATGGAAATTTCATCCTCAGGTTTATCCGAATAAGTAAACATTATCGCTTCGGGAAGCAAAGTCTGAAGCGAAACGCTGTTTTCGGAAACTGTTATTATTTTAACTAATCCCGCTCCGCTTTTATATGCCGCAAGGGCACTTAAATACGCGGCTCCGCTCATTCCCTCCGAGCCTGCGATTATAAGAACTTTTCCATAATCTCCCTTATTGCTGTATTCTTTTCTTTCCGGTAAAAGTTTAACAAACTCCTCCGAATCATAAGTAAATGCCGGAAATTTCACCTCTTTAAAAACCTTTTTAGGAAAACCTATATCCTCTATATAAACCTCACCGGCGTATTCCTTACCCGGATAAATCGAAAGTCCTATCTTACTTACTCCGAAAGTTACGGTTACATCCGCCCTTACCGCCGTTCCTAAAATCTTTCCGTTATCTCCGTCCACTCCTGACGGCAAATCGACAGCTACCTTATATGCGGCGCAGCTGTTTATAATTTCTATAACTTCTTTATATTTACCCGTTATCTCCTTTGAAAGTCCCACTCCGAAAAGCGCGTCTACAATTACTCCGTTTTCAAAACTTTTTAACCCGCTCTCCACTTCTTCAATAGACGCAAAGCATACTCTTAATCCGCTGTTTTCGGCAATTTCAAGCTGAGCCGTCATCTGCTCCGAAAGCCTGTTTCTATCTCCTGCAATTATAATTTCCGCCTTATATCCTTTTTCAAAAAGAATTCTTGCGCATGCCGCTCCGTCTCCTCCGTTATTTCCGGTACCGCAAACGGAAATAACCTTCTTTTCAAGTCCTTTTTTATTTATAATTTCTTCTATTACATCTGCCGTTTTAAGAGAGGCTCTTTCCATAAGCACAATTCCTGATATCCCCATTTCCTGCGCCTTGATATCAAGTTCTTTAGCGCTTCTTCTGTCAGCTAAATATCTCAACCTTATCCCTCCGCTATTGCTACCGCCGTCACATATTCCTTTGTGTCCGAAATGGAAACAAAAATTTTTTTTATTCCCAATTCTTCCGCTCTTTTTTCGGCTTTTCCGTAAAGCCTCACATACGGCTTTCCCGATTCATCTCTTAATACCTCAATCTCTTTTATACCTATTCCGTTAAATCCCGTGCCCAATACCTTTGCAACCGCTTCTTTCACACACCAGTTTCCGGCTGCGTGTTTCATATTTTTTCTTATTAACTCTATCTCTTTTTCCGTATAAGTATAAGACAAAAAAGCATCCCTGCGGCATGCTCTTTCAATCCTATAATGCTCTATTATGTCATTGCCGATACCTATAATCAAGGGTTATACTTCCTTTCAAGCATCATCTCTGTTTTTTAAAGCGTAGGACAATCTCATAATAGTATCCGAAAGATGTATATTTTCAACAACTACGCTCTTAGGAAGCTTTAAGTCTACAGGAGCGAAATTCCATATAGCTCTTACCCCCGCGGCGACAACCCTTGCGGCTATCTCTCCCGCCGCCTCTTTAGGTACTGTAATAGTAGCTATATCCACCTTATTTTCTTTTATATAGCCTTCTAAATTTTTTATATCGGAAATTTCTATATTTTTTATTTTCTTTCCTATAAGAGCCTTATCCGAGTCAAAAACCCGTTTTATTACAAAGCCTCTCCTTGCAAAATCGGTATAGTTTGTAAGAGCCGTACCTAAGTTTCCGGCTCCTATTATTATCATATTGTAAGATTTTGTAAGCCCTAAAATCTTTGCGATTTCATTATAAAGATATTCCACATTATAACCGTAACCCTGTTGTCCGAATCCTCCGAAATTGTTCAGATCCTGTCTTATCTGAGATGCCGTCACATTCATCTTCTCGCTGAGCCCTTTTGAGGAAATTCTCACTATTCCCGAGTCCAAAAGGTCTCCAAGATACCTGTAATATCTGGGCAGACGCTTTATTACGGCGGCTGATATAGTTTTTGACTGCAAAACTCCACCTCCTCAAGCTTTATACTTAATCATAGTATATACTTTTTGTTAAGTTCTTGTCAATCTTTGTTTTCTTAAATATTGTTTCGAATTATTACCGCGAAAAACGAGCCGTATCGGCGGACGGATTTTAAAGTCAAAAGCAATCAGCTCATTTCCTGTGCCATGCAGCCATAATTATTCGCTAAGCATCCGCTTATCAACTGTTTTTCCAAAAAATCCATATCAAAAAAGGACTGTCACATTAAGCATAAAATATACAAGATATAATAAATATTATTAAACAAAATCTTGTAATATTTTTCTTAAAGCAACAGTCCCTTTATTATCCTTTACATTCCCGCAGGTACATCCTTTATACTGAATGAAATCCTGCCCATCTTGTCTTTTCCGAGGCAAACCGTCTTAACAGTGTCACCGAGGGTAAGCACGTCCTCAACGTTATTTACCCTCTCCTTGGCAACCTTTGAAATATGAACCATTCCCTCTTTGCCCGGAGCAAACTCTATAAAAGCTCCGAATTCCTTGATAGACACAACCTTACCGGTATATATCTTTCCCTGCTCGAACTCGGTAACTATCATCTCTATTATAGCCTTCGCTTCCGCTATCTTATCCTTGTCCGTTCCGCAGATGCTTACATTTCCGTCATCGGTAATATCTATCTTAACTCCCGTCTTATCAATAATGGCATTGATAGTCTTACCCTTCTGACCTACAACATCACCTATTTTGTCAGGATCTATTGTAATCCGGTCTATCTTAGGCGCGTACTCGTTTACTGTAGGTCTCGGCTCGGCTATAACAGGTCTCATACAGGTATCCATTATAAAAAGTCTTGCTTCTCTTGTCCTTTTTATAGCCTCTTCCACGATTTTCCTTGTAAGACCGTGTATCTTGATATCCATCTGGATAGCGGTTATTCCCTCCGTAGTGCCGGTAACTTTAAAATCCATATCTCCGAAGAAATCCTCAAGTCCCTGTATATCCGTAAGAAGCACATAATCATCATCCGTATCTCCGGTAACAAGTCCGCATGAAATCCCGGCAACCATCTTCTTAATAGGTACACCCGCAGCCATAAGTGAAAGGCATGAAGCGCAGGTGGAAGCCATAGAAGTTGAGCCGTTCGATTCAAAGGTTTCAGAAACGGTACGGATAGCGTAAGGGAAATCCTTTTCGCTCGGAAGCACAGGTATAAGCGCCTTCTCAGCCAAAGCTCCATGACCTATTTCTCTTCTTCCCGGACCTCTTGAAGGTTTTGTTTCTCCTACGGAATAGGAAGGGAAGTTATAGTGATGAATATATCTCTTATAGGTTTCTTCAGCATTAAGTCCTTCCACCTTCTGAACTTCGGATAAAGGCGCAAGAGTTGTAATATTGCAAATCTGTGTCTGTCCTCTTGTAAACATGGCTGAGCCGTGTACTCTCGGAATTATATCGGTTTCAGCCGCAAGAGTCCTTATTTCCGTGATATCCCTTCCGTCAGGACGTTTACGATCTTTAAGAATCATCTTTCTCACAGTCTTTTTCTGATACTGATATACCGCATCCGAAAGGAAAGGAAGCCACTCTTCATTTTCAGCAAAATGTTCCGCAAGTTTATTCGTAATAGTCGAAATATTAGCCTCTCTCGTCTGTTTATCATCCGTAAATACAGCCTTTTCCATTTCTTCCGGAGTTACAACCTCTTTTATCGCGGCAAAAAATTCTTCCGGAACGGAATAGCTTTCATATTCGGATTTTTCTTTACCGCACTCTGCAGCTATTTTTTCAATAAAAGCTATTATCTCCTGATTTATATCATGAGCCTTGTAAATGGCTTCTATCATCTTATCCTCGGGAACCTCGTTCGCTCCCGCCTCTATCATGATAACCTTTTCTTTTGTGGAAGCCACTGTAAGTTTTAAATCGGAAACGCTTTTTTCAGCGTCTGTAGGATTTATGATAAGCTCCCCGCCTATAAGTCCCATCTGTGTCATAGCGCAAGGGCCGTCAAAAGGCACATCGGAAACGGCAGTCGCAATCGCCGAGCCTAACATCGCTGTAAGCTCCGGCGCGCATGTAGGGTCTACACTCATTACAAGGTTGTTTAATGTAACGTCATTCCTGTAATCTTTAGGAAACAGCGGACGCATAGGACGGTCTATAACTCTTGAGGTAAGCACGGCGTTTTCCGAAGCCTTACCTTCTCTCTTGTTAAAGCCTCCCGGAATCCTTCCTACAGCATACTGCTTTTCCTCATACTCTACGGAAAGCGGGAAGAAATCTATTCCCTCTCTCGGCTTCTCCGATGCCGTACAGGTGGAAAGCACTACCGTATCGCCGTAATGCATAAGCGCGGCTCCGTTCGCCTGTTTTGCCACACGACCGATATCTACTGTAAGTGTACGTCCGGCAAGTTCCATGCTGAAACTCTTAAACATAATCTTCTCCTATTCTACAAAACAATCTTTTTATGCCGTCACTCACCCGAAACAACTGAAAAACAAACTGCGTGAATTCGCTTTTCAGAAGTCTCGGAATTATCCGCGCGACATTCTAAAAAAGTATATCACAGAGCTATGGCGATAGCAAGTGGCGGAAAATTTGAATTTACGCCATTTTGTAGAGATACTCAACTCTTATAACACGCTCATTAAGATATTTGCCGCATCAAATTGAAACAGGCATATTTTAACCGATACAGCCATGTTTAAATGGAAAACAAGTAACCTCAAGCCATTCTTCAAGGTTTTCATAATTCGGTCTTTCTCATTTTAAAAACATTTTCAAAAGTCCCGACTTTTTTTCGGTATAAGGCTGATAACGTACCGGCATATCCATCCATGTTTTTTTATCTACAATGCTTCTTATATGACTGAATTCCTCAAAGCCCGCCTTCCCGTGATAGCAACCCATTCCGCTCTCTCCCACGCCTCCGAAAGGCATTTCGCTTGTAGCTAAGTGGATAATGGTATCGTTAACACAGCCGCCTCCGAACCTGCAGCTTTTTAATACTATATTCTTAACATTGTTATCTTCCGTGAAGCAGTAAAGCGCTAAAGGATGAGGACGGCTTTCAATTACACCGATTGCCTCATCAAGATTTTTATAGGTAAGTACAGGGAGTAACGGTCCGAAAATTTCCTCACCCATAACTGCATCTTCCCATGTAATATCCGTCATCACCGTAGGCTCGATTCTTTCGGCTTCTTCGTCGCAAATTCCGCCCCAAACCGTCTTTTCTTTATTTATAAGACCTTTAAGCCTGTTAAAATGTTTCGCATTTACAATTTTTCCATAATCCGGATTATTTAAAGGCTTCTCTCCGAACTGCAAAACAATCTCCTTTTTTATAGCCTCCACAAGCCTGTCTTTAATATTTTCATCACATAAAATATAATCGGGAGCAACGCAGGTCTGCCCGCAGTTTAAAAATTTTCCGAATACGATTCTTTTTGCCGCCAAATCTATTTTGGCACTTTTTTCAACAATGCAAGGACTCTTTCCCCCAAGCTCAAGCGTCACGGGGGTCAAGTATTCAGCCGCAAGCCGCATTACCTCTTTTCCCACATCTTTACTTCCGGTAAAAAAGATTTTATTAAATTTCTGTCTTAAAAGCGCCTGATTTTCAGCTCTACCGCCTGTTACTACCGCCACAAATTCCGGCTCAAAGCATTCTTCAAGCATATTCTTTAATACTTCGGAGGTTTTTGGAGCATACGCGCTCGGCTTTAAAATTGCCGTATTGCCCGCCGCAATAGCGTCCGCAAGGGGCTCCAATGTAAGTAAAACAGGATAATTCCACGGACTTATTATAAGCGTATTTCCATAAGGTGACGGACTTCTATAGCTTTTAGCCGCAAACTGCGAGGCAGGCGTATGAACTCGTTTTTTCCTCATGAGCCTTTTTAAATGCTTCTTCAACCAGCTTATTTCTGATATGGTAAGACCTATTTCGCACATAAAAGATTCAGCCTCGCTTTTACCCAAATCTTTTTTTAACGCCTTACATAAATCCTCCTGATGAGCTTCTATCGCCTTTTTCAGCGTTTCAAGCGAGCCTAATCTCGCCTCAAAGCTCTGTGTAAAACCCGATTCAAAAAATTCTCTCTGTCCGTTAAGTATTTTAACTATATCCTGTTCAGTCATTTCCATTTCCTTTCATGAAGTTTTCTTCTATCAGCTTAAAAAGCATAGGATTAAGATTAAATTCCCTCATCATCCTTTCCACTTCCGCGATAGCTTTCTCTTTCGATTTTTCAGATTTATTAGGGCTCTTAACCGCTCTTATCAGAATATTTTTAGGAGTGTGACTCATATCTATAAATTCAAGCAAATCCACATTGTATCCTATATATTCAAGCAAATTACCGCGAGCCGCATCCGTTATAAGAGCCGAAAACCTCTCCTTTATAATTCCATATCTTGTCATAATCGAAAAAGTATCGCTTTTTATCTGCGCGTTTAATTCATGCTGGCAGCACGGGACGGAAAAAATATATTTTGCTCCCCAATTAAGCGCGTTATATAAGGCAAAATCCGTTGCCGTATCACAGGCATGGAGAGTTATAACCATATCCGGCTTAAAAGGAGCTTTGTAGCCGCTAATATCGCAAAGCTCGAAGAATAAACCCTTATATCCGTATTTTTCCGCCGCCATATTGCATTTTTTTATGACCTCCGCTTTGAGATCAATTCCTATCATATTTACATTTATTTTTCTTATTTCAGTCAAATAATAATACACGATAAAGGTAAGGTAAGACTTGCCGCAACCGAAATCTATTATATTTAAATGAGTTACTATACTTTTTTTAAGCTCATCGTCTATAATCTCTATAAATCTATTTATCTGCCTGTATTTATCATACATTGAGTTTATTACTTTTCCCTCTTTAGTAAATATTCCCATATCTATCAAAGGCTCTATTATCTTTCCCTCTTCAAGAATATAGTTCTTCTTTCTGTTATTGCTCATTATATCGTCCGCAAGTTCATTATTATCCGACTTTTTTACACTGAAAAACAGCTTACGTTTTTTTGTAAGCTTTATTGAAACTTCATTTTCTTTAGTCCATGCGTTAAGCTGGAGAAAATTTTCACCAAGCTCCGATATGCAAATTTCAGTAATTTCGTATTTGTCCGCATTTTTATGAAATATCTGTTTTTCGGTATACCTTGCTATCTGATAAGCTTTTTCTTTCTTTTCTATCTGAATCCTTTTAATTTCAGGATTTTTCGTCACGCTGTTGCTTATTACTATCTTAATCGGTGAAAGTGACATCAGTTCACTTACGGCGGCTTCTACTGTAGTCGGTTTAATTTTCATATTATCTCCGTTTAAATCTATATGGCAAAATCCATGTTTAATTATAGGCTATTCGCATAAATATATCAATTACAACCAAAAGGTGAATTTAAACATTTTCCCTTGCTTTATCATACCCGATTTGTTAGCATTAGCTGTGAGTAAAAACATTTTTACTGAATCAGGAGGTTTTTATGATAAAAAAATACAGAATAGGCGAGCCTGTTTTTACGGACGCGGCGGTAAAGGATATTCCTATAGAAATGGAGCTTCCGGTCATTCCCGTTATTAAAGATAATACCTTAACCTGCTCTCTTAAAAAAGAGGATATAGTTTACGGACTTGGGGAATCGCTTCACGGGCTTAATAAAAGGGGACATTTATACGAGAGTAAATGTAGTGACGAACCGAATCACTGGGAAGATAAGACCGCTCTTTACGGCGCTCATAATTTTCTTTTAATTTCGGGAGAGAAAGTCTCAGGTATGTTTATAGATACGCCGGGCATAGTGACATTTGACGTAGGCTTTACACATTCCTCCGAGCTTAAAATAAGTTTTGAATATCCCGATTACGACCTTTATCTTATAGAGGGTGAAACGGAGCTTTCCGTAATTAAAGAGTTCAGAGAGCTTATAGGAAAAAGCTATGTTCCTCCTAAATGGGCTTTCGGCTACGGACAGAGCAGATGGAGCTATAACACCGCCGATGAGGTAAGGGAAGTTGTTAAAAAACATAAAGAAAATAATCTTCCTATCGACAGCGTTTATCTTGACATCGACTACATGGAAAAATATAAAGATTTTACTATAAACGAAGAAACCTTCCCCGACTTTGAGAACTTCGTCGCGGAAATGAAAACGGAAAATATCCATATTGTACCCATCATAGACGCAGGAGTTAAGATTGAGAGCGGATACAATATTTACGAAGAAGGAGTTAAAAATAATTATTTCTGTAAAAAAGAGGACGGAAGCAATTTAGTCTGTGGAGTATGGCCCGGCGATGTTCATTTTCCCGATTTCCTTAATGAAGATACAAGAAAATGGTTCGGAAGCAGATATGATTTTCTTATTTCAAAAGGCATAGACGGCTTCTGGAACGACATGAACGAGCCTGCCATCTTCTACTCAAAAGACAGACTTAATTCGTTGGCAAGCGATATAAACAATTACGCCCAAAAAGGAATAACAACCGATAACATACTTGAGTTACAGCCGAAGATTAATTCTCTGCAAAATAACATAGAGGACTATAAAACCTTTTATCATAATTATAACGGCAAAAAATACAGACATGACGAGGTTCATAATCTTTACGGATTCAATATGACAAAGGCTGCCGGAGAGTATTTTTCCACACTTGATAAAGAAATCCTTATTTTCTCAAGGGCTTCCTATATAGGAGCGCACCGCTATGGCGGTATCTGGCAGGGCGATAATAATTCCTGCTGGTCGCACCTTAAATTAAATATGGATATGACTCAATCCTTAAATATGGCAGGTTTTCTTTTTACCGGAGCGGATGTCGGCGGTTTTTCCGGAAACGCTTCCGAAGAGCTTATGTTACGCTGGCTTGAGTTTGCGGTATTTACGCCGCTTTTTAGAAACCATTCCGCAATATATACAAGAAGGCAGGAGTTATATGAGTTTGACAATATTTCGGATACAAGAAACATTTTAGGTATCAGATACGGATTTTTAAATTATATATATGACGAAGTGATTAAAGCGGCGAACAATAATATGCCTTATATGCGTCCTATCGCCTTCGACTACAGAAATGACGCACATGCAAAAAGAGTTGACGACCAGATTTCAGTTGGCGATTCTATTATGATAGCTCCTATCTACACCGCAAACACTCTCGGCAGATATATATATCTTCCTGAAGAAATGAAAATGTTAAAAATGAAATCATTAACAAGCATTACTGAAACCGTTTTAGAAAAGGGACATCATTATATAGACGTTGCCGCTAACGAAATGCTTGTTTTTATACGAAAAGGTAAAAGTCTTGAGCTTACAAAAGGCGGAATGAATGTAGACGAGGCTGTTAAAGCGGAAAAAATGACGTTCTGTTTTAACTGAACCGCTCAGAGGAAAACAGGCTGTCTGTTGCCTGTTCACCTCGCTTAACTCGGCAATTTAAAAAGGCGGATATTCTATATATGTAGAGTATCCGCCTTTTTTGTGCCGTCTTAATATCTTTCTATCACATACTTCTTATTCATAAACAACTTCCAAAGGATTAAATTCAATACAGCCATTACCGCAAATCCCACAAGCTTTAACGTCAGGGTTTTAAGTAAAAGCATATGCGCCGCCGCAAATCCTCCCGATACTGTCATATTTATAAAAAACAGCATAATGGCAAACCCTGAATTATTTGTTACTGTTTCCGTTGAAAACGGCAGTACCCAAGCGTTTAGACGTATCATCAAACTTGTTATGAATAAAAACGCCGTATAGGAAATAAGTACATCTATCCAGATTCTTCCGCCGTAAATAGCAAAAAACATAATCGAAAGCAAAATAAACATCGGTGTCAGGTAACGAAACAATACTACCTTAACCCCCGCCCTTATACACTTACTGAGATTTTCTATAGGAAGCACCTGATAAAACATCTTACTCTCTTTATTTTCCGCCCGTCCTATAAGTGTATAAATTGCCGACGAGCTGAGTCCTACAGAGTATAATAAGGCGACAAAATATGTATTCATTCTCACATTATTTATCATCTCTCCTATATCGTTATTTCTTGAAAGCTGTGAAAGCAGAATAATTACCGGTAAAAGAAGCGCGTTTGCAAGCTGCGGATAAAGCTTAAGCTTTATATTCCTGTTTCTTGAAACCTGTATAAGCACAAGTTCCATAAAAGCAAGCTCCTGTTTATCCTTTGAAAATACTTTACACATAAGTCTTGAAAATACCGACAGAGACTTATTCTCCTTTGATGTTTCCGTGAGCTTGTCAAGCTCTCCCTCAAATTCAGGCACTATCTTTTTTCTATATAGTATTTCAAGAAGAATTAAAAATGCCGTTCCTGCAGCTATAAGCAAAAAGTAACGTGTATCGAATTTTGCGTCAAAAACGATACCGAAAATTGCTGAAAACCATGCCGAAGGTACGATAAACATAATAGGGCTGAAACTTAAGCCCCTTCTTGACAATTCGGCAAAATCAATAACCCTTGGAATAATCTGATAAGAAAGTACTAAAGTTATAGTCACAAACACCTGAAATCCGCTAAGTATATCTTTAAGCCTTTCTCCTGAAAACATTTTAAGTAACGCATAGTAAATCGCTCCGGCAAGACGAAGGCAAAATATCGTGACAATTACTCCCGCTAAAAGAAAAAATAAGGCATATAAAACTCCGTGAAAAATGATTCCCATAACAACGGACGGAAGCATCATCGAGCCCGATATAATACCTACATAATAAGCTATATGTATGTTTTTCGCGACGCTTATCTCATTCCTTCCGATTGGAAGCACACCGTAAAATGTCTTTTCCGTCGTGTCAAGAAGAACTGAGGAAAACTCGCTTATATACACGGAAAACAGCATAAACATAAGCATTGAATAGGCAAACAGATTTGCTCCAAACAGATTCTTCATCATCTGCATAAGCCCTATTAAAATTCCTACACCTATATAAATAAGGCACATAATAAGCAGTGACTTTTTAGACTGTTTCTTTTCTCTTTTCGGATTCATTTTAGCGCTTATACTTACGTTTCTGCTTTCTATAATCAACTTAAGCTTCAAAATTTCCCTTATATGGGCATAATTTAAATCCCTATTTAAAAACGGCTTCACAAATATGTCTATAAATTTTAATACAAGAGGCTCATTACTCCTCACCGCTCTCACCTCCCGTAAGGGTATCTACGAACTTGGCGGCAAGGTCATGCTGCGAATGGAAGCCTGTAAGAATATTAAAAATATCCTCCATACTGCTTCCGCTATTTTCTTTTTTAATCTCTTTAACGGCAGAATCCGCTATAACGGCTCCATCTTTAAGAAGAATTACTCTGTCGCTTATCTGTTCCACAACCTCCATAATATGTGATGAATAAAATATTGTTTTTCCCTGCTTCGTTAAAGTTTTAAGTACCTCCTTAAATACAGCGACGCTGTTCGTGTCCATGCCGTTTAACGGCTCGTCAAGAAAAAGAATGTCCGGATTGTGTATAAGACTGCCGATAATCGCCATTTTCTGCTTCATCCCTTTAGAATAACCTGAAATGCGGGTTGTCAGCGAGTCATCTATCCTGAATATTTCCGCCAACTCGTTCATTCTGTTTCTCCAATCGGAAAGTTCATACACCGAAGCCAAAAATGAAATATATTCCTCTCCTGTAAGGCTTTCATAAAGAGATAAAATTTCCGGAACATAGCCTATTTTTCGTTTGTAGCTTACAAGGTCAGCCTCTATATTTTTGCCGAAAATCTCAATCGTACCCGAATAATTCCCCAAGATACCAAGCATCAGCTTTACGGTTGTGGACTTTCCGCTCCCGTTCGGTCCGATATAGCCTATAAGCTCGCCTCTTCCCGCCTCAAAGCTTACATCACGCAGTACATGTTTTTCTCCGAAACTTTTATTTACATCAGTTAATTTAATTACCGTTTCCATAAGATTTTTCCTTTCGCCATCTGTTCCCGCAAACAACAATCCATATCTCTATCAGGATAACACTATCTTTTCTAAAAAACAAAACTTTTTCATTTATTTGAAATCTTGTGTTTGAAATAATTTCATAAAAGTGATATAAGTGTATTTATCTATCATTTTGCTTTAACTTTATCTTAAAATCTCGTTATACATAAACAGGAAAAACTCATGAAATTCGACTACAAAAAGACAACCTATGCCTGCTTTATAGCGTATGCGGTTCAGGCAATTGTAAACAGCTTCGTTCCTCTGTTATTTATCAACTTTCAAAAAAACTATAATCTGCCATTAGAGCAGATTACTATTTTAATTACGGTAAACTTCGCTATTCAGCTTTTAGTGGATATGCTGTCGGCGGGTTTTATAGATAAGATCGGCTACAGAGCTTCCGCGGTTTCAGCCCATGTTTTTGCGGCGACGGGTTTTATATTGCTTTCATTTCTTCCTGATTTACTTCCAAATCCGTTTACCGGAATTTTAATTTCAGTTTTTGTTTATGCTATAGGAGGAGGACTCCTTGAGGTGCTTATCAGCCCTATTATAGAAGCCTGCCCTACAGACAATAAAGAAGCCGCAATGAGCCTTTTACACTCATTCTACTGCTGGGGCTGTACCGGAGTCGTACTTTTATCGACAATATTTTTCAGTATTTTTACAATCGGGAATTGGAGAATATTAACCTTGCTCTGGGCTGTAATTCCTGCAGGAAATGCTTTATTTTTTACAAAAGTGCCTATTTACAGTCTGCATGAAGAAGGCGAAAAGGGCATGACTATTGCCGAGCTTTTTAAAGAAAAGGTGTTCTGGATTTTAATGGTTATGATGGTCTGCTCGGGAGCTTCGGAGCAGGGAGTAAGCCAATGGGCATCCGCTTTCGCTGAAAAAGGTCTTGGAATCACTAAAACTGTAGGCGACCTCGTAGGTCCCATGTCATTTTCAATTATGATGGGACTTTCCCGCCTTATATACGGAAAATACGGACATAGAATAAACCTCGATCGTTTTATGAAAATGAGCTGTGTACTTTGTATAGCGGCTTATTTATGCATTTCTTTAGTTCCTGTTCCTGTGATAGAGCTTATAGGCTGTGGAATATGCGGTTTTTCCGTAGGTATAATGTGGCCCGGCACCTTCAGCAAGGCTTCCGCCGCTCTCAGGCGAGGCGGAACCGCTCTTTTTGCGATGCTTGCCCTTGCGGGCGACTTAGGCTGCTCCGGCGGACCTACCCTTGTAGGCTTCGTTTCAAGTACAACCGACGGTAATTTAAGAGTCGGAATTTTTGCCGGACTTATTTTTCCGATTATGTTGATTGGAGGAATAATACTTGTCGGAAATATGATTAAAAAGCGAGCCTCATAGTCGGATATTCGACATATTTATTACCGACAGCATACCAAGCCGTCATTATGCTTCTTTCATATACCGTTCGTTTTATAAAAATCACGAGGAAATCTCCGCTTTCTTAAATAGAAATACAAGACATTGCTCCCTATCGGACAGTCATCTGTAAATTGTTTTTGGTTAAATTATCCATTACATTTATTTTTACAATATGCTATCATTTCAAATGTCGTTTAATCTCAGGAGGTTTTATGAATACGAAGGAAAATAAAATGGGGGTTATGCCCGTTAAAAAGCTCATAGTCAATATGTCGCTTCCGATGATGATATCCATGATGGTACAGGCGCTCTATAATGTGGTTGACAGTATTTTTGTCGCAAGACTTTCTGAAAACGCTCTCACTTCCGTTACTTTAGCTTTTCCCATGCAGGCTCTGATGATATCTATGGCAGCGGGAACGGGAGTAGGCTTTAATGTACTGCTTTCGAAGGGACTCGGCGAAAAAAACTTTGATAAATCCGATGATGCCGCAAATAACGGCATTTTTCTAATTTCAATCAATACCGTCATCTGTATATTGATAGGTCTGTTTGCCGCTGTGCCGTTTATTAACAGTCAGACAAGTGATTCGGCTATCCGGACTGACGGTATAACTTACCTTCAAATAGTCTGTTTTCTTTCTGTCGGAGCTTTCACTCAGATTACTATGGAACGTTTACTTCAGGCTACCGGAAGAACAATGCTCAGTATGATAAGCCAGATAACCGGTGCCGTAGCCAATATAATACTTGATCCTATAATGATATTCGGTCTCTTTGGCTTTCCGAAAATGGGAGTTGCCGGAGCCGCCTTAGCTACCGTATCAGGACAATTCTTAGGAGCGGCTGTCGGTATATTTCTTAATCTTAAGTATAATAGAGAAATAAATATTTCTTTAAATCGAATACTGCATCCGAAGCTTAATACGATTAAATCGATATATTTTATCGCCATACCGAGCATTCTGATGATGTCCATAGGCTCGATAATGACCTATATGATGAATCTTATTCTCATAGCTTTTTCTACCACAGCAACCGCCGTGTTCGGTGTATATTTTAAACTTCAGTCCTTTTTCTTTATGCCGGTATTCGGGCTTAATAACGGACTTATACCGGTGCTTTCGTATAATTACGGTGCTAAGAATAAGCAAAGAATAGACGCCGCGCTGCGTTTTGCGCTAAGTCTCGCCTTTGCAATAATGCTTTTGGGAACCGTTACCTTTGAATGCATGCCGGGAGTTCTGCTTGATATGTTCAACGCCTCGAACGATATGAAGGGCATGGGAATAATCGCACTCCGAACAATAGCAATACATTTTCCGTTAGCAGCTGTCGGCATAGTGTTAAGCTCCATTTTCCAAGCTTTCGGACAAAGTATATATTCTCTTATAATATCCGTAATGAGGCAGCTTGTTGTTCTTATACCCGCCGCATGGTTATTAGGGCAAACCGGAAATGTAAATAATGTCTGGTGGGCGTTTATGACAGCCGAGATTATATCGCTTGCGGCTTCCGTTTTCTTCTTCAGACATATTTATAAGAAAATGATACATCCGATTGCCGATATGGATTAAGTTGTTACAGCTATGATTGATAAATTTTTTTCCGGAGAATAATTATGATTATCCTAATTGCAGGCGCTTCTCACACAGGTAAAACGGTATTGGCGCAAAAACTTCTCGAAAAGTATAAATATCCGTACTTGTCATTAGACCTTTTGATTATGGGACTGTTTAGATGGGTATAGAGTGTTGTTTGTAATTTGTGTGTTGTCTTGTTTTTTTCTGTTTTTTTGTGGTATGTTT
>CAUUHV010000038.1:0-19972 GCA_963545085.1 uncultured Catonella sp.
TCGGGCTCATAACCCGGAGGTCGCAGGTTCAAATCCTGTCCCCGCAATTTATGCCCAGATAGCTCAGTCGGTAGAGCAAGGGACTGAAAATCCCTGTGTCGCTGGTTCGATTCCGGCTCTGGGCATTTTGCTTTGTGAAGTTGGCTTGGTTGTAATTACGGGACATTAGCTCAGTCGGTAGAGCACTTGACTTTTAATCAAGGTGTCGGGGGTTCGAATCCCCCATGTCTCACTAATTTAAGAAACTGTCATTACTTATATAAGGTAATGGCAGTTTTTTTTATGATAAATTAGTAATAATTTGGGATAAATATGGTATGGGTATTAAACGTATAAAAATATGATGCGAGCTTGCCTATAAAGGATTTATTATATTGTGACACGCAGAAGTATGAATATTTTTGAGCAGATTATAAGAGATGAAATAATCTTGTATCAATGAGTATCAAATGATTTTCTCCCATATCATGAAAAGAGGAAAATATGTGCGGAATTTGCGGCTTTACAGGTACCGGAAAATATGGAAAAAATATACTTGATAGTATGATGAACAGGATAATTCATAGAGGACCGGACGGAGGAGGCAATTACATAGACGAGGGTATAGCTATGGGATTCAGAAGATTGTCCATTATCGACCTGGATAACGGAGCTCAGCCTATGAAAAGCGAGGACGGAAAATTTGTCATTTCTTTTAACGGAGAAATTTATAATTATAAAGAAATTCGTAAAGAGCTTATAGAAAACGGATATAAGTTTTCCACTAAGTCCGATACGGAAGTAATTCTTAACGGATATGCGGCATACGGTGAAGGGATTTTAAGTAAATTGAGAGGAATGTTTGCCTTTGTAATTTGGGACAGGAGCCGTAAAAGATTGTTTGCTGCAAGAGATATGTTCGGAATTAAGCCGTTTTATTACGTAATTATAGGCGGAGAGCTAATCTATGCTTCAGAGATAAAGAGCATACTTGAATATCCCGAATATAAAAAGGAGGTGAATTTAACCGCTTTAAGCGAATATCTTTCTTTTCAATACTCAGTACTTGATGAAACTTTTTTTAAAGGAATATACAGATTAAGGGCAGGACATTTTCTAATTATGCAGGACGGTGAGATTGAGATTAAAGAATATTTTGATCCTATATTTATACCGACTGAAACGGGAAAAAATGAAAAAGTGGCGGACAAAATAGACGAAGCGGTAAAAAACTCCATTAAATATCATATGGTAAGCGATGTAGAAGTTGCAGCCCTTCTTTCAAGCGGAGTGGATTCAAGCTATGTGGCAAGTAATTTCAGCGGAAGTAAAACCTTTACCGTAGGTTTTGATTATGAAAAATATAATGAGATTCCCTATGCAAAGAGACTTTCCGATAGGCTTGGCATAAAAAATTACAGTAAGGTAATAACTACGGAGGAATTTTGGAAAGAGCTGCCGAAGATACAATATTTTATGGATGAACCGCTTGCAGATCCTGCCGCTGCGGCGCTTTATTTTGTGGACAGAGAAGCGGCTAAGGAAGTTAAGGTAGTGCTTTCGGGAGAAGGAGCGGACGAGCTTTTCGGAGGCTATAATATTTATCTTGAGCCCGAAGCCTTAAGAAAATATCAAAAATTGCCTAAAATAATGAGAAAAGTACTTGCGTTTACGGCTAAAAGACTTCCGAAGGGAATAAGGGGAAGAAGCTTTTTAATAAGAGGAAGCAAAAGCGTGGAAGAAAGGTTTATAGGAAATGCAAATATTTTTTCTGTTGAAGAAAGAAATAGAGTTTTAAAACATAAAAATATCGAAGCCGCTCCGCAAACTCTCACAAGGTTTTATTATGATAAAGTTAAGAAATTGGATGATGTTTCAAAGATGCAGTATATAGACCTCAATTTTTGGCTTGTCGGAGATATTCTTTTAAAAGCGGACAAGATGAGCATGGCTCACAGCCTTGAAAGTAGAGTTCCGTTTCTTGATAAAGAAGTTTTTAGAGTTGCAAGAACCTTATCTCCAGAGGAAAAAACGATGAGAGGGGTGACAAAAGCAGCATTTAGAGAGGCTGCGAAGAAGAGTCTTTCATCAGAAGAGGCCGCTAAGAAAAAATTAGGCTTTCCGGTTCCTATAAGAGTGTGGCTGAAAGAGGATAAATATTATAATATATTAAAAAAGGAGTTTACAGGTAAGGCTGCGGGAAAATTTTTTAATATAACGGAATTGGTAAAACTGCTGGACACTCATAAAAGAGGAAAATATGATTACAGCAGACATATTTGGAATGTGTACATGTTTTTACTCTGGTATAAGGAATATTTTTCGGAGAGCGGTCCGTCAGTGAGCCTTGAAGATGAGCTTAAGCTTAGAAGAGAAAAGATTATAGCATAAAAGGAAGAAATTTATGAAAAAGCATTTTTTAGATCCGAACACGTTACTCGGCAGAGTTGTTGCTAAAAATAAACGATATGAGATAGTGCATTTATCGCTAAAGAAGGGAAATGAGATTCCTGAATATAAAAATTCCGCTTTGATAGTAATATTTGTAATAAACGGGAGCATAAAACTTATTACCGAAAATGAAGAAGCGGTTTTAAACAGCCTTGAAATGGCTGAAATAGCCTCGGAGCAGGCGCACAAAATGGAAGCGTTTGAGGACAGTCAGGTGGTGGCATTTAAAATATATGGATAGAGTTAACTGTAATGAATGCTGTTATACACATATACGGTAAAGGCGTAAAGAAGCCTACCGATTTTGCAAATGGGATTAACGCGAATATAAAGGTTATGAGTGACGGAGAGCATTGGTTTCACACAGAGGAGCGGGAAATGTCCCGCCCCTTGCCGGCGAATACTCACTTATAAAAAATTCCCGCCAATTTCTCATCTTTATCAAAGCTTATTGTGTAGGTAAGGGTATTTTCTTTATATTTTGCCTGCTGAACGACAACGATGAAGGTCTGATCGTTTTGTTCTACTCCCGTTATGTTGCTTTCAAGAAATTTTTCAAATTCTCCACATGTTTTAAGGTGTTCGTATATCTCGGATAATTTATCGTCAGTAAGGGCGTTTTTAAGAATTTCATCACTAATTTCACGTATTTCATCGGATTTTTGCTCATTAAAAAGAGTAATGGTATTTTGCGCCGTTTCTATATATTTTTCTTTTTCTCCATCGGATATTGAAAAATTTTTATCGGACGATTTGTTTGAGCAGGCGGCAAGCAGGATACATGATAAACATAACACTACCGCTGACAGTAAACTTGATTTTTTCATAATTTCCACTCCATTCTGTTAATTTTTAAGGCAATAATACCGATGATTACGGTAAGTACAAGAAAAAGCATTTCCGTAACAAGGATATTTACGCCGAAACTCATTGTGACAGGGATAAGGGCATCGCAAAGCGAGTGCAGTAAAACGACTGAAAGCAGATAAAGATATTTCTTATTTACTAAAAAACCGTTCCAGACAATCACAGATAATTCTATATGAAATATTGTAGCTATTGCTCTTTCGGCTACGGCAAGGGGGCTTATTACGGACAAGCCCGATGATAAAATTACCGGAATGAAAATATATATTATTTCCATAAGAGAATGCCCGAGTCCGAAGGTAACAGGTTCGGATATTTTAATGCTGTTTCCTACTAAAAATTTTCTGAATATAAACCTGAAGCTTTCTTCAAATATGCCTGCGCTTACAGCGATAATACAGCCTGTAAGAAGGGGGTTTTGTATTTGAAACACTATAAAGTGAGGATTTTTGTATAAAAAGGTATTAAGTAGCGGAATTCTTATAAGTATTTGCGAAATAAAAAATGACAGAAAACCTAAAAAAAGCAGATACAGATATCTTAAAGCCTTCATTATGTCTCCTTTCTGTTTTTAATATTGTACTACCGGTATCAGAATTTGTGAACTGTTTTTTGCTGGGATTTATCCGACTTTTGAGTTATAATAAGACAAAGCTTAAGACGGAGGTAAAAGGATATGGTAGAATTCAGATATGATACACAGCTTTTGCTTGAGGGGAATAATCTCGATGAGGATAAGATAAGCGAGTATTTTACGGAAAATTTTAAGGGTGACTGTCTGCTGGCGGTAGGCGATGAAGAGCTTATAAAGATACATTTTCACACGAATGAGCCGTGGAAGGTGCTTGAATACTGCGCTTCTCTTGGAGAAATTTATGATATAGTTGTGGAAGATATGGACAGGCAGGAAAGAGGGCTTAAGGGCTGATATAAGTATTAAGTGTAAACTTAAGAAAATAAGTTATTGACAAAAAACTTAATGAATATGATAATCTAATTTAAATTATTCATGAAATATCAAGAAATTACATAGAGGAATCAGATGTTTGTAATTATGTATTCACAGATGTTTGATAATGACTTATGACGTGAATAATTTGAGTCTAAGTAAACAAACTTATAACGGGAGGTTTTTGTAATGAAGGTAACCAATATAAATAATGTGGAGAGCTTTTTTAAGATGATTGATTCTTGCAAGGGCAAGGTGGAACTTGTTACATCCGAGGGTGACAGACTTAATTTAAAATCAAAATTAGCCCAGTTCGTTTCACTTACAAATGTATTCGCTGCACCTACTATTCCGGAAATGGAGCTTGTCGCTTACGAGCCGGAAGATACAAAGAAGATAATTGACTTTATGATGAATGACGGAGCAAGGTGATTTTTTCGGTTATAAGGCGATCAAAAGATTCGGATATTAACTGCTGTAGTGATGAACATGAAAAAGGCGGAAATTCTGTCGATTTCTTTTGTTTGTCGGTACGGCAGTTTTTTGTATAATAGGGAATTTTTTCGAAAAAGAGCATGAAATATAAAAATAATTATAACAAATAAATGAATAATCACACAATCAGATTGAGCTTAATTTAATTGAGCTGTAGGAAAAAACAAAGAAAAATGCGGTATTGAGAGAAAATGACAAATATGATATAATTGCAAAGATAAACAAATAAGTGTAAGATAACCGAAAAATAACAGCCTATCTTACGTTTGGAGCTTGCGCTTATCTGTGTATAGTGAAAACTTATATTAGACGTGACATGGAGTTAGTTGCGTCTAAGAGACAGAAGGGAGATTTGTTAAAAAAATGAAACAGACAGAGAGAATTGCCGGATTTATACTGCTTGCAGTAATTGTGCTGTTCGGCATGTTCGGGCTTAAAACACCTATGTTGTATTTCAGACTGGTGGTGGGATTGATTTTAGGTTATGCTCTTTCAAGGGGTTATATGGGCTTTGCAGGCGGAGTAAATCGAGCGTATAATGCCGGCTCTACAAAGCTTATGAGAGTATTGATGTTTATGTTTTTTATCACGGCTGTGTTAAGTACCGCATTTTTATTTGGCGCCGATCTTTCGACGCTTAAGTTAGGTGTAAGACCTATAAACTTGGGACTTGTTATAGGAGGACTTCTTTTCGGCTGCGGAATGGCGTTTTGTTCATGCTGTGCTTCCGGAGCGCTTACGGATATGGCTGCCGAACTTCCTAAAGCTTTTATTACACTTATATTCTTGTGTATCGGAGTTTTCTTAGGCTTCCCTATCCAGAATACGGCAGGATGGGTTAAGGATTCCGTGATTAAAGCCGGCGAAAGAAACGGTGTTTATTTCCCCGACCTCTTTAAATTCGACGGTTTCGACGGATATTTAGGCGCTATTATTGTAACCGGTATTCTTTGTCTTATAGTAGTGAAGCTCAGTTATATGTATGAGAATAAAAGAAAGAAAACCGGAACTTATGCAAGTCCTGCAAGCGAGAATATGCAGGATACGGATGAGAAAAAATGCCTTGAAGGAAGCGGAGAGACTTGCCCTTTCTGTGAAAGCGGATATGAGAAAATTTTTGTACGCTCTTGGAGCTTAAAGAAGGCTTCGATTGTGCTTGCTCTGGCTTTTGCTCTTTTAATGGGAGTTACCAAGGCAGGTTGGGGCGTAAGTACACCTTTCGGTATATGGTTCGGAAAGTTTCTTATGCTTTTCGGCGTAAGCGCGGATTCAATAGGAGAGTTTATTAAGGGCGATACCAAGCATTATGTAGAGCCGCTCTTGGAACATGGCAGCAGCGTGCAGGATATAGGTATAATTTTGGGAGCTTTTGTATATATGCTTACGGCAAATACATTTGTAGCCGCATTTAAAGCAAGCCTTAAGATTAATTTTAAGCAGATAATCTTTTATGCTATCGGCGGTCTTATAATGGGCTTCGGAACAAGACTTTCAAACGGTTGTAACGCAGGAGCTTTATATACTCCTATCTCCAACTTCTCATTGTCCGGTTGGTTTTACCTTGTATTCATGGTATCGGGAGGAGTTATCGGAAATATGATTGCGAAAAAGGTTCGCATATAAGATAAATGGATAAAAAATTAAAGTATATTGATGTTTTGGGTCTGGTAATAGGAGCCATAATAGGCTGGGGCTCCTTTACTTTGCCCGGTACGAAGTTTTTAAGAGAGGCGGGAGTAATAAACACTTTTATAGGGCTTGCGGTCGGCGGAGCTTTTATAATGGTAATCCAGAACGCCTATCATATAATGCTTGAAAATCATAGAGAAGATGGCGGGGAGTTTACCTTTACATTAAATAAGCTTGGCGAAGGACACGGTTTTGTAGTCGGTTGGTCATTAAGCCTTTGCTATTTAAGCATGGTTCCGTTAAATGCAGGTGCTTTTGTGCTTCTTCTCAGGGCAATTTTCGGAGAAAAAATGGATATTTGCCATCTGTACACTATTTCGGGTTATCCTGTATATATAACCGATGTTTTGGTTATGAGCGCGGTAATTTTATTATTCGGCTTTATAAATGTGCAGGGACTTAAAATCAGTACGAAGGTTCAGAATGTTATGAGTATTCTGCTTGCGGTGATTGTGACCGGAGTACTTATAATAATGTTTTTTAAGAGTGATTTAAATGCTTTTAATAAGAACTATGTAGCGGATTACAGTTTTTCTCTAAAAGAAATATCTACGGTAATCGCGATTGTACCGTTTTTGTTTGTAGGCTTCGACGTTGTTCCGCAGGTTTCGGAGGAACTTGGTTTTCCTCCGGCGAAAGCAACCTTTCTTGTTGGAATTTCAGTAGTGATAGGAATTTTTCTTTATGGAGCTTTAAACACGATAGCGGGGCTCGGATTTTCACCGGAAGCGGCAGGAAATACGACATGGGCTGTCGCGGATTCTATAATAAGTAAATTGGGAAATACGGGGTTTTACATAATGCTTGTAGCCTTGGCGGCGGCTGTTGTAGGCGGTATTAACGGGTTTATGATAGCGGCGGGGAAGCTTATCGCGAGTCTTTCCGTAAGAAAGCATCTCGCTGCAAGGTACAGCGTTAAAAATTCCAAAGGAGCGCAGCCTTATGCAATAGGGTTTGTATGCGCGGTAAGTCTTATAGCGGCTTTTGTAGGCAGACAGGTAATAATTTATATCGTGGATATGGCGAGTGTGCTTGCTGCAGTGGCTTATATGTATGTAAGCTTTATAAGTATTTCTTATGCAAAAGGAAAGTTAAGTAAGGCTTTAAGCATTTCTGCAGTTATTATTTCTGCAGGTTTTATCGTTTTGCTGCTGTTTCCGTTATCTCCTGCAAGGCTTTCGGACGGAGCCTTTATAAGCCTTATAATATGGGCGGTATGCGGAGCGACAGTTTATAATGTAAGGAAGATGAAAAGAAAAGTCATGTTACATTAAAAGTATGGAAAAACGAAAGGAGAATTATTATTATGAAGATTGTAGTAATAGGCGGAGTTGCAGGCGGAGCAAGTGTAGCGGCAAGGGCAAGAAGAATAGATGAAACGGCAGAGATTATTATGTTTGAAAGAGGCGAAAATGTATCGTTTTCAAACTGCTGTCTGCCTTTTGCGCTTAGCGGAATTGTCGATAACAGCGATAAATTGGTACTTATGGATCCTGATGAATTTTGGAATAAGTACAGAATAAAGGCTGTTGTAAACCATGAGGTAACGGATATATTCCCTGATAAAAAGGAAGTGAAGGTAAAAAATCTGCTTACAGGAGAAGTATTTACCGAGAGCTACGATAAGCTTGCACTTTCTCCGGGAGCGAACGCTGTTTTGCCGGCTTCGATAAAAGGCATAGACAAAGAAAATGTGTTTATAGTTAAGAATGTTACCGATATTAAGAAAATAGAGGCTTTTGTAGATGCTAAAAAAGTAAGTAAGGTAACGGTTGTCGGAGCAGGTTTTATAGGACTTGAGGTTGCTGAAAATTTCAAAGAAGCGGGAAAAGAAGTAAATTTAGTTGAAGGGCTTAATCAAGTAATGAATCCTCTTGACGAGGATATGGCGCAGATACTGCATAAGGAAATTATCGACAACGGAATAAATCTTCATTTGGGAAAGACGGTTACCGAGATAGCGGACGGCGAGGTTGTGCTTTCTACAGGCGAGCGTCTTGCAGCTGAAATTGTAATAATGGCAATCGGCGTGACTCCTGAAACGGAGCTTGCTAAGAAGTGCGGCATCGAGCTTGGAAAAACGGGAGCTATACTTGTAAATTATAATTATCAGACTAATTATTCCGATATTTATGCGGTAGGTGACGCGATAGAGGTTACAAACAGACTTACAAATGATAAGACCAAGCTTCCGCTTGCGGGACCGGCGCAAAGACAGGCGAGGGCTGCTGCCGATCACATGTTCGGAGCAACTCATATAAATAAGGGAGTAATAGGCTCAAGCTGCATACATTTATTTAATCTTAATGTGGCAAATACGGGCCTTAACGAGAAAGAGTGCACAAAGCACGGCTATAATTACGGTTTTGCTTATACCATTCCGGGAGATAAGGTAGGACTTATGCCTGAGTCAAATCCTCTTTTCTTTAAGCTCATATACGAGAAACCTACCGGAAGAATTTTAGGCGCGCAGGCTGTAGGAAAGGGAGATGTGGCTAAGAGAGTTGATGTGATTGCGGCAATGATAAGCATGAATGCAACTTTGGAAGATTTAAAGGAACTTGAACTTTGCTATTCTCCATACTATTCCACGGCTAAGGATGTAGTTAATCATACGGCTTTGGTTGCGCTCAACCTTTTGCATGAGAAATTTAAGCAGGTTCCTGTTTATAAAGTGAGAGAGCTTGTCGAGAGCAAGGCGTTTATAATTGACGTGAGGGAGGAAGCGGAGTTTGAAAGAGGTCATCTTGTAAATGCCGTGAACATACCTATGTCGCAGTTCAGAGACAGACTTTCGGAGATACCTAAGGATGTTCCGGTATACTTACACTGCCGTTCTTCGCAGAGAAGCTATAATGTAATCTGTGCTTTGCAGAAACTGGGATATAATAACCTTTACAATATTTCGGGTTCATATCTCGGAATAAGCTTCTATGAGTATTACAGGGATAAGGCGGAAGGAAGAACGCCTATCGTGACAGAGTATAATTTTAACTAAAATATTCACCGAACATCAATCCGCAATATAGCGTAATTTTACCTTTCCCCGTTTTTTCATAAACACTGTCTAAGCGTTTAAATGAAAAACGGGGAAAGTTTGTCTATGCGGTTCGTCGCTCGAAGGAATAAACAGGAGATAAACAAAATATGAAAGTAAAGAAAATAGGAATTGTCAGCTTATCTAGTGGCATTGTGGGAGAGAATTTCATCAGTCATGAACTTAAAATAGGTAAAGAGAGATTAAATAAATACGGTATAGAGGTTGAATTCCTGCCTAACGCACTAAAAGGTGTTGATTTTATAAAAAATAATCCAAAAAGCAGAGCGGATGATCTGTTAACGGCTTTTAAGGATGATTCGATTGATATGATTTTGTGCGCAATAGGGGGAGATGATACATATAGGTTGTTACCTTATCTGTTTGAAAATAATGAATTGAAAAATGCTGTTAAACAAAAAATATTTTTAGGATTTTCCGATACAACTATGAATCACTTTATGTTAAACAAAGTGGGCATCAAAACATTTTATGGACAGGCTTTTTTGCCGGATGTATGTGAACTCTCTGATGAAATGTTACCATATACAAAAAAATACTTTGAAGAGTTAATTACGACAGGGAAAATAAAAGAAGTACGCCCAAGTAATGTTTGGTATCAAGAGAGAGAAGATTTTAGTGAGAACGCTGTCGGAACCGATATGGAAAAGCACATAAACACCGGATTTGAATTATTAAGCGGTAAGCCGATATTTGAGGGTAAGATTTTAGGAGGCTGTTTAGAGTCGATATATGATATGTTTGACAATTCCGGAGCTGTTGAAACAGTATCTGTTTGTAATAAATATAATTTACTTCCAAAACTTAATGATTGGAAAAATAAAATTTTATTGTTAGAGACCAGTGAAGAAAAACCTAATCCAAATTTATTTAAAAAAATGATTAATGCTATAAAAAGGTACGGAATATTTGATGTGCTTTCAGGTGTTTTAGTTGGAAAACCTCAAAATGAAACATATTATGATGAGTACAGAAAAATTTTGTTGGAGGAGATTTCTAATAAAGATTTATCTGTTGTTTATAACCTGAATATCGGTCATGCGACACCTAGATGTATTATTCCGTTTGGAGTTGATACAGAAGTGGATATAGATAAACAAGTGATTATTTTTAATTATTGAATGATGTGGGTGTCAAAAGTATTTGACACCCGCTTTTAACTTCTTGAGAAAACTCTTTCCGACAAGGATTACCTTATCAAAATATTAAGAATTTCTATTGACAACAGTACTTTATTTTGATATCATTTAGATATCAAAAAGATAAAGCGGGTAATTCTACCCGGAAAGGAAGATACTATGCAGGAAAAGATACTTACAACAAAGAAGAACGGATTTGCTTTTTTACTCTTATTGCTTTTAGTTATAGCAGGAAGTCTGACCCTTATGATAATGGGCGGTATTAAAGGAAATGAAGACGGACCGTATGTTCCTATGTTTGTGCCGGGAATAGTTATTTTCGTATTGAGCTTCTTTTTTATCTCAGGGTTTAAGGTGCTTAAGCCTCAGGAAGCGCTTGTTGTAACTCTTTTCGGAGAGTATAAGGGAACATTGAAGGGAGAGGGATTTTATTTTATAAATCCTTTAAGCATAAGCGTAAATCCTGCCGCAAAAACAAAGCTCGGGCAGAGCGGCGATGTTAAGAGTGTGGCTGCGGTGACAGGGCTTGAGGACGGCAAGAAAATTTCTATGAAGGCCATGACTCTTAACAACTCTAAGCAGAAGGTAAACGATGTTTTAGGAAATCCTGTAGAAGTCGGAGTTGCGGTTATATGGAGGGTTAAGGATACAGCAAAGGCTGTGTTTAATGTGGATAATTATAAGGAATTTCTTTCGCTTCAGTGTGATGCGGCAGTAAGAGATATAGTTAAGAATTATCCTTATGATGTGGCTCCGAATATAGATACTACCGGAGACGGCGTGGCGGATGACGGGAGTTTAAGAGGCTCTACAAAGGTGGTGGCTGACAGGATAAGCAAACTTATTCAGGAAAAGGTTGAAGAAGCGGGACTTGAGATAAGGGAAACGAGAATCACATATCTTGCTTACGCTCCGGAAATTGCGGCTGCAATGCTTCAAAGACAGCAGGCTACGGCAGTTATAGACGCAAGAAAAGTAATAGTAGAGGGTGCCGTAGGCATGGTCGAAATGGCGCTTGACAGGCTTAAGGAGAACGGTACCGTAGACCTTGATGAGGAGAGAAAGGCTGCCATGGTGTCAAATCTTCTTGTAGTGCTTTGTGCTAATAAAGAGCCGCAGCCCGTGGTAAATTCAGGAAGTTTGTATTAAAATGGATAGTAGTAAAGAGTTAAGGGAATGCCGATGTATTGTTGTAAGATTTGAATTATTTAAGCAATATGGGGTTAAGCGGCATTTCATTGGAATAACGGAGGATTAAGGGGAAAAGGATAAAGAAATGGCTAAAAAACAAATACCGCTCAGACTTAATGAAAAGCTGTATAACGCTTTAGCCGCATGGGCGGAGGATGATTTTCGCTCGGTAAACGGGCAGATAGAGTATTTGCTTACTGAATGTGTTAAGCAGAGAAAGAAGGACGGAAAATATGTGTCCGAAACTATGGATGAGCCGATAGAACTTGACATTGAATAATGAAAAACCGCCGAAACGGAGAAAATAAAACTTCGAAACGGCGGTTTTTTGACAAATCATGTGGGAAACTTACCGTACAGTCGGTTAAATTAGTGAATTAATTAACGCGTATTACAAATAGTGATATTAAAAAATCAATACAAAAAAATAACTTTGTGATATAATGCAAATAATTAGTGCGCCCTAACTGTAAGATAAAGATTGAGCTTAGTGCTTACAGCATGATGCTACGGGTGTTGAAATTGTAATTATAAAGAAATGTAAAGAGAGGAAAATTATGAAAAAAGCAAATTATAAAAACTGGATGCCTATAGGCGTGGTCATTACCTGTGCCGCGATAATGATTGTAATGGGAATCATTTCGTTTATCTACGGAACGGTTAAGGCACCGCTTACCGGTATAAAAGGAATTGTCGCCATAATTCTTAACATAGCGACCGTTTTAATGTGTGTCATTACGGCGTGGCTCGGCTTGCTTTACAGCAGATTTTCTTATAACGGAAAAAGACCGCTTTCAAAGAAGATAATAGAGAGCGTTGCTGAATATGTAAAAATGAAGGACGGAGAAACGGGACTGGATGTGGGCTGCGGAAGCGGAGCGCTTACAATAGCTGTCGCAAAAAGAAACCCTGAAGCAAAGATGACAGGGATAGACCGTTGGGGAAAGGAATACGCATCTTTCAGCAAAGAGCTTTGTGAATATAACGCGGAAGCCGAGGGAGTTAATAACGTGAATTTCATGAACGGTGATGCAGTAAAGCTTGATTTTCCTGATGAGAGCTTTGATTTTGTGACGAGCAATTATGTTTATCACAATATTTCGGGTGTGAATAAGCAGGAGCTTCTGCTTGAAACTTTAAGAGTTTTAAAGAAGGGCGGCGGTTTTGCCATACACGATATAATGTCTTATAGCAGATACGGCGATATGGAGGGCTTCATTCATAAATTAAAGGAAATGGGATATAAGGAGGCAAGGCTTATACATACTGATGACGGTACGCTTATAGGCAAGACGGAAGCTGTTGTTTTAGGGCTTAAGGGGTCTGCCGTTTTGATAGGGGTAAAGTAAAACCTTGACTAAAGATATGCAAGGCGGATTCTGAAACTGTTCGCGGTTCGGAATCCGCCTTTTTATACTTATTTAAGAAAAACAGGCAAACTCAAAACTTCAAACAGTAGATAAATTTTTCCGAATATGATAATATTTATCACAGGCATGCGGTGATGTATATAAACCTCGAAGAAGGCGACCTGCGGTCTATATTGTGAATAATTTGAGATAATATATAAATGAGTGAAATAATGAACCGAAAAAATTGGGTTTATCGGGTCGGAAAATCCCGGGAGGACTGAAATGGGGAGAGTAATTGCCGTAGCAAATCAGAAAGGCGGAGTCGGGAAAACGACTACCGTTATAAACTTGTCCGCCTGCCTGGCGGAAAAGGGAAAGAGAGTATTGGTGGTGGACATTGATCCGCAGGGTAATACTTCAAGCGGGTTCGGAATAGATAAAAATAATCTGAAAAATACAGTTTATGAACTTCTGATAGGTGAATGTAACCTTGAAGACTGTATAATAAAAGATGTGTACGAGGGACTTGCGGTGGCGCCTGCAAATGTAAATCTTGCAGGAGCGGAGATAGAGTTAATAGGGCTTGAAAATCAGCAGTATATTTTAAAGGAAAATTTAGAAAAAATAAGAAATGACTATGATTTTATTATTATAGACTGTCCGCCGTCTTTAAACACTCTTACCGTAAATGCGATGACATCGGCGGATACCGTGCTTGTGCCGATACAATGCGAGTATTACGCTTTGGAAGGATTAAGTCAGCTCATACATACGATAGAGCTTGTAAAGGCGAGAATGAACCCGTCTCTTGAAATCGAGGGTGTTGTGTTTACCATGTATGATGCAAGAACAAATCTTTCCCTGCAGGTGGTGGAAAACGTCAAGGATACGCTCAGGCAGAATATATATAAGACAATAATTCCAAGAAACGTAAGGCTTGCGGAGTCACCGAGTCATGGCGTTCCGATAACGAAATATGATCCGAAATCAGCAGGTGCGGACGGATACAGGAGCCTTGCGGATGAAGTTATAGAGAGCGGCGAAGATTATCATTAAGAGAATTGAAAGGAAGCGGAAATGGCGATAAAAAAAGGACTCGGAAAAGGGCTTGATTCTATGATTCCGGCAAAAAAAGAAGTGATTAAGGCGGAAGAGAGAGAGGAAAGACCTTTTACGGAGGTGGAAATCTCTAAAATAGATCCGAACATAGGTCAGCCTCGAAAAAAGTTTGATGAGGACGCGTTGCAAGAGCTTGCCGACTCCATCAGGCAGCACGGACTTATACAGCCGATTATTTTAACAAAAAGAGGAAAACGCTATGAAATTATAGCAGGAGAACGCAGGTGGCGTGCGGCAAAGCTTGCGGGGCTTGATAAAATTCCCGCCGTGATAAGGGAATATACCGATAGGGAAATAATGGAGGTCTCTCTTATTGAAAATATTCAGAGAGAGGACCTGAATCCTATTGAAGAAGCTAAGGCTTATCAGAATCTTATAAACGAGTTTTCATTAAAGCAGGACGATTTGGCAGAGAGAGTATCAAAGAGCCGTTCGGCTATTACCAATTCGATAAGGCTTCTTAAGCTTGACGAGAGAGTACAGCGGATGCTTGAGGACGGTATGATTTCAGGAGGGCATGCGAGGGCGCTTCTTGCCATAGAAGACAAGGAGGAGCAGTATCATACGGCGGTAAACGTGTTTGACGGGAAATTTAGTGTAAGAGATACGGAGAAGCTTGTAAAAAAGCGCGCCTATGGCAGTAAAAATGATGAGAAAGTCGATAAAAAGCCGGTATTAAAAGAAGCTACCTATAGAAACTTGGAGGAGAGCCTCAAAACAGCTCTCGGCAGTAAGGTTAGAATAAATACAAGAAAGAACGGCAGAGGAAAGATTGAAATCGACTATTATTCAATCGATGAGCTCGACAGGATAACGGAAATGCTTTCTTCGCTCGGAAAGTAAGTCCGAGGTAATTAAGAAATTTGTCAGAGGAGAAAATATAAATGGAATTGTTCGGATACAGGTTTCAGACGGAGTATATAATCTGTGCATTGGCGGGACTGATACTTTTTTTACTTATTATGGATATTATACAGTTTATTAAACTTTCAAGGCTTAAAAACAGACTTTCGGCGTTTACCGAGGGAGCCGACGGACGCAGCATGGAAACTGAAATAACAGAAAAGTTCGCTGAGATAAAGACACTTAAGGAGAATCAGGAAAAAACGGGTTCTGATGTAAGAAGGATATTAAATGAACTTCGACTTACTTACAGAAAATCGGCTTTAACAAAGTATGATGCCCTGCGTGAAATGGGTGGAAAATTGAGCTTTGTCCTTGTGCTGCTTGATAAAAATAATGACGGAGTGCTGTTAAATTCGGTGCACAGCACAACATCCGGCAATTATATGTATATAAAAGAGATAGAAAAAGGAAAGTCGGAATTGGAGCTTTCTACTGAAGAAGCTGAAACACTTCATAGAGCAATTTCCGAAGGGAGATGAAATTTAATTTTATTATACGGATAAACGAATTAAGTTGCATAAAAATACATACAAAACATATAAGTTTACTGAAAATTATTTTTGACTTTTGACAATGTGTGTGATAAAATGCCAATATACTGTAAAGAAACAGATACAATATTTACTCTTAAGCTTTGAGTATCGGCTTATATAGAACTATGCGAACCGCAGTTGGAGGTGCATGGCTTATGAAAAATTTTTCCGTAAATGATGTAAGAGCGGCTATTCGGCGCGAAATCGGCAGAAGAGTGGTTGTACGCGCAAATGTGGGGAGACGTAAGTACGAGGTTAGTGAAGGGATTATCAAAGAGGCTTATCCTTATGTTTTTATGATTGAAATTGATCATCATCAGGATGAGGCTTGCAAAACGGTTTCTTATACTTATAGTGATATTTTGACTAAAGATGTAAAGCTCAGTCTATGCGCCGAGTAAGATTTTGTTTTACTAAAGTGGATTTATTTTGCTATAAATCTGCTTTTTTATTATTACGAAACGGTAGGGCGGTATATCCGAATTAAGCCGGAATACCTTAAAGCGGGGGAACGCTTTGATATAAAGGGAGGAGGTATGAGAGAGGCAGGCGCCGGCGGTATGGGCTCGCGCGAGAGAATAAAAACTTGATAAAAGATGCTGTTTTTGTATTTGCATGAAATTATAAACTATAAATCCGATTTTAGGGTTTTTAGGGGAGGGGAATTTATGAGTAATATGACACAGACTGAAAAGAACAGAAAATACGGAAAAAAAATTGTGATATATATAAGCGTAATTGCGCTTATTATTGTCGGCCTTTTGGGTATACAAATTTTAGGGTATGTGGTGGCAAGTAAGGGAAACGCCGAAGCAAGCGGTATTATCATACTTGTGGGAGGAGTTATTCAGCTTGCCGCCGTGGTTGCGCTTGTGCGTATCACAAGGCTTCAAATACAGTATGCAAAATTTGTGAAAAATGAGCTTCTTGCGCCTACTATTGAGATTGAAAATCAGCTTTCATATATGTCAAAGGGAATACTTGACAGCGAATTTACACTTGAGGCGGATGAAACCGAAATCGGAAAAATGATAGGAGCGATAAAATCCACAAAAGAATTTTTACAGCATATAATAGGAAATATTTCCGATGCCATGGCAAGACTTGCCGACGGTGATGTAAGCTTTGATGTGGAAGGAGATTATATAGGTCAGTTTGAGGAAATTAAAACATCAATGCAGACAACCATAGATAATCTGAATGAGATTTTCGGATCAATAGGTCTTACCTCGGGACAGGTGGCTTCAGGAGCCTCGCAGATGGCTGTTTCCGCGCAGGATCTTGCTGAAAGCAGTACGGAGGAGGCCGGAGCGGTATCGGATATTTCAGGCGCGATAGATGTACTTAGTGAAGGAATCGCCCAAACGGAAGCAAAGACAAGACAGGCTGAGCAGATTGCAAAAGAGGCGGGCGGAGTCCTTATGGTCGGCAAGGAAAAGATGGACGAACTTGACAGGGCTATGGAATTTATAAAAGAATGCACCAATAAGGTTGTGGAAAATACCGAAAGCATAAAGGCGATTTCTGCACAGACCGGTTTGCTTGCGCTTAATGCGGCGATTGAAGCGGCAAGGGCGGGTACTGCAGGAAGGGGATTTGCAGTAGTTGCGGATGAGGTTAAAAAGCTTGCGAACGACAGCGAACGGGTTACGGCGGCGACGGACGAGCTTGTAAAAAAGACAATAGATGCTGTAGAGGTCGGAAGGAATCTTTCAGCCGAAATGGTTGATTCGATTATGGCGGTCGGCGATAAGGCGGGTAAGAGCGTAATCCTTATGGAAGAGGTAATTAAAGAGGTTGAAGTGCAATCCGAAAAGGTTAAAGCGATTACAAGCGGAGTAAGCAAGATATCGGACTCGGCACAGAGTAACGCTGCAACTGCTGAAGAAGCAGCAGCTTCAAGCGAGGAACAGAGCGCTCAGTCCGAAAGTCTTACAAACCTTATAGGAAAGTTCAGATTGAAAGGTTGACAAAAATCCGCGTTTAAGAGTGAGAGATAAAAATATGAAATTTAAAGTGGCTGTCGTGTTAAGAATACGATAGCCACTTTTTTATGTCGTTTGGCATAAAGCAATTTATGGCTAAGTAAAGATGGAATGACACAACTAAATCTCTAAAATAAAAATGTATATCAAGTAAATATTGAATAAAATCAATATTGGCGGCATAATAATAGCAACTGTATTTACGAAGAAAAGAGCGGATATTATTATCTTTGATAAACTTGCAACAACAAGTCCTTATATAATTGTTGAATTAAAAAAGCCGAAGCTTAAAGACGGAAAGGAACAACTAAAGAGTTACTGTAACGCAACAGGAGCTCCTATTGGGGTATGGACAAACGGTGGACAGATTTCTTTTTATCACAGGAAAGACCCTAATTTTTTTGAAGATTTACCCAATATTCCAATCTTTGATGAAAAAGTCTACTATGAATGATGTGCTTAATTCCATACGTCATAGATAGTAATTTCCACAATGCCAAACGAAATTTGCAACCATGGCGTTCTGAGTTTTATTATTACTTTGACAACTGCATTGCTCAATATCTGACCGTAAGGGCAACAACGAAATTTGAACCATATAATGATTCTTTCTTTGAGATTATAGGATATTTATCAGACTGGGGAGAATGTAATTCTGGAATTTACAATACATTTGAGTATGGTAAAAAAGTGGAGGAATTCCAATTGCATGCTAAAAAATGTTGAAGCGGTATATGATACAAAATCAGATAAGCATACAGAAATGACGGTGTAAGAAATAGAAAAAGAGTTTGTTAGTCGCAAGGATATAAAATGATGAAATAAATCCCGGTTTGTCGAGTTTAGCAAGGTATAAGTTTCTATGAGATGAAACCTATAAAACTTGTACGAATACTGTAGGGCAGGAAAAGAAATCTTCCTCTATACTAAAATAAACCGAAGAAAAGGGGAGACCACAATGAATATTATCAAGTCGTTTAACGATACGATTGATTATCTTGAAACAGTTCTTGATGATGAAATTGACGAAAAGAAAGTAACTCAGTTATCCGGATACTCTTATTCAATGTTCAGCCGCTTGTTTTCTATTCTGACCGAAACAACGCTCTCAGAATATTTAAGAAGCAGAAGATTGACGGAAGCAGCTGTTATATTAAGAGATACGAATGAAAAGATTATTGATGTTGCCTTCAAATTTGGATATGAGTCATCGGATTCATTTGGAACAGCTTTTAGGAATTTTCATGGATTTACTCCCTCTGAGGTAAGAAATGGAAAACCATTCAAATTAGTTTCCAGGGTGCAATTAGCACTCAGTGTAAGAGGAGGAAGAAGTATGAATATTACAATTCAAAAGAAAAAAGCATTTACAGTTGCAGGGGTAAATGAACAAAACATCAATTCATCATTATGCCCAAGTGTTTGGGATAAGCTATATAAAAAATATAGCCACGATGAACTTGCAAGTTTGGGAAGCGGTCAAAGTGTAGGTGTTTGTCATGATGTGGAAAATCCAAGCACAATAAACTACATGGCAGGCTATATTGTTAATGATGCAAACAAAGCAAGAAGCATGGGTTTAGATGTTTTAGAAGTTGAAGAAGCAGAGTATGCCGTTGTAGAGTTAACGGGAAGTGTTCCGGAGTGTATTCATAACGGGTGGAAATATGTGATGGAAGTTTTCTTCCCTGAGCATGGCTATGTCCATTCAGGAAAACCTGACTTTGAATATTATTATGAAGGTGATATGCACAGCAAAGACTACAAAATGGAACTTTGGGTTCCGATAACTAAAGCTTAAAAAACCAATTTGTCGATTTGAATAAAACTGAATATCTGAAGATATAGGACGATAGAAATTAAAATATCTATCGTCTTTTCTTATGCCAAAAATTAAAAAGAAAGGGGGTGTGAGAAGTGGAATTTGATTATTTTTATAACCGAGACGGCGTTTCAGCTACTATATGCTGCCCAAAATCATAGTAAGAAATGGAGTGTACACGGAAGTAATCTTAATAGAAATAATACTGAATAAATTATTTTGTTTTCTATGACTCGTGCAACGCCCGTTGCACGAGTCTCCATTAGTCAGATTAACTCTGACCAATTGTATCTTCCATTAACTTTATTTTTCCGTGTAATTCCTTAAAACTCTTTCTACCTGTTCTTCTAATTGTTCTCTATCAGGAATATATAAAGTGTACTTAGAAGCAAATATCTTATTGGACAAACTGCCAAGTGCATATTCTGCCTGTATAC
>CAUUHV010000039.1:0-19212 GCA_963545085.1 uncultured Catonella sp.
ATTTCCGAGAACTGAAAATGAATCGGGAGTAAAAACCGGAATTTTAAGTATGTTTCGGAGCGAAATTTTCTCGGAAGAGTTGAACGCTTTTGAAAATTTTATGGAATATATAAAGGAACTTGACGGTAAAGAGCGGACGGTAATAGCCGTACAGGTTGAAAATGAGGTGGGCATTTTAGGTTCTATGAGAGATTTTTCCGATGGAGCAAAAGAAGCGTACAAAGAGACGGTACCGGAGAAACTTACGGAATACCTTAGAAATCATGCATTTTCATTTTTCAGTGATACGGTATCGGGCGAAGACAAGATTACGGGTTCATGGGAAGCGGTTTTCGGCAAGCATGCGCCGGAAGTATTTATGTGCGCGGGTTACGCGTCATATATTGAAAGGCTTGCGAAACGCGGTAAGGAAATATATGCTCTGCCGATGTTTACGAATGTATGGCTGAAAGGCGATGATAATGAAAAGCCGGGAGTCTATCCATGCGGAGGTCCGGTGCCGGAGATGATTGATGTATGGAAATGTCTGGCGCCGAGCCTGGACTTTATTTCACCGGATATATATACTTTTGATTTTGAAAAAATTGCGAAATTATATGCAAGAGAGGATAATCCGTTTTTTGTGCCTGAAACAAGGAGGGATAAGTGGGCACCGGCTAATCTGTATACTTCCGTAGGGAAGTATAACGCTCTATGTTATTCACCTTTCGGAGCTGAAAGCATAGGAGAGAATAAATCATTTATAACCGGGATAATGCATACGGATATTAACGATAAAAATGTATCGAACGAAGCGGTAAAAAAATATCTTTCAAAAAGCTATAAGCGGTTTCAAGGTATGCTTCCGGTTATCGCCGAATGTTACGGAACGAAAAATATAACAGGTTTTGCGCAGAAAGAAGGAGATGTTGACAAGCGGATAAAATTTGGCAGGTATTCATTGAACATTGAATTTTATCATAAAATTGACGATGACAATGAATTTATACCGGGAGCCGGAATAATTATACAAAAAAGTGAAAATGAATTGTTGTTTGCGGGATACGGTTACAAAGTAGAGCTTGAAACCTTAAACGAAGGAAAACAGCTTGATTTTTTACGTCTGGAAAAGGGCATATATGATGAAAACCATGAATGGATTAAATATATGGATTTAAACGGGGATGAACAATATATCAGAATGGAGGAGGAACCTACAGTGCTTCGCGTCTTATGCTATGAGTTTTAACGCATGTTTTATCTGAAAGTTTAAAAAAGACCGTAAACGGATGAAAAAGCGAAAGGTATTCGTTATTCACACCGAAATATGATATTACGGTCTTTTTTTGTACTCAAAAAAATACGGTATTCATCAATGTTTCAAAGAATCAGTGTATTAAATCTAAAACATAGTTGAACTTCGTTGACAACTCTTTACATGTACTTTATATTGGGTTTGACAATCGGAGGAATACCGTAATATAAACGTAAAGGAAAGAGGTTAGTGATGAGAGAAGAATGGAAAGGCTTTAAAGAAGGTGTTTGGGAGAAAGAAATCAATGTACGTGATTTTATTCAGAAGAACTATACTCCTTATGAGGGTGACGATTCCTTCCTCGCGGGGCCTACTGAGAGAACAAAAGAGCTTTGGGCTGATGTAATGGAGCTTACGAAGAAGGAGAGAGAAAAAGGCGGAGTCCTTGATATGGATACGAAAATAGTATCTACTATCACTTCTCACGGTCCTGCCTACCTTGATAAGGATAAGGAAACCATCGTAGGATTTCAGACGGACGTTCCTTTTAAACGTTCTCTTCAGGTGAACGGCGGACTTAAGATGGCTATAAAGGCTTGTGAGAGCAACGGCTATGAAGTGGATCCGCAGATTGTGGAATTTTACTCAAAATACAGAAAAACACATAACGACGGCGTTTTTGACGCTTATACTCCCGAGATGAGAGCTTGCCGCAGCAGCCACATTATTACAGGTCTTCCTGACGCTTACGGCAGAGGCCGTATCATCGGAGATTACAGAAGAGTCGCTCTTTACGGTGTCGACAGGCTTATCGTAGAGAAAGAGAAAGAAAAAGAGACTACCAGAACTACCATGTATTCCGAGATAACAAGACTTCGTGAAGAGCTTTCGGAGCAGGTAAGGGCTTTAAAGGAGCTTAAAGAGCTCGGCAAAATTTACGGATTTGATATTTCAGGACCGGCAAAGGATACCAAAGAGGCTGTACAGTGGCTCTACTTCGGTTATCTTGCCGCGGTTAAAGAGCAGAACGGAGCTGCAATGAGCCTCGGACGCACCTCTACCTTTATTGATATATATGCCGAGAGAGATTTGGCTTCCGGTAAGTTTACGGAAGAGCAGATTCAGGAATTTATAGATCATTTCGTAATGAAGCTTCGTTGTGTTAAGTTTGCGAGAACTCCTGATTACAACGAAATTTTCTCGGGAGATCCTACATGGGTAACGGAGTCCATCGGCGGTATGGGTATTGATGGAAGAACAATGGTTACAAAGATGAGTTTCAGATACCTTCATACTCTTTCAAATCTCGGAACCGCTCCTGAGCCTAACCTTACTGTTCTTTGGTCCACAAGACTTCCTGAGAACTTTAAGAGGTTCTGTGCAAAGACTTCCATTCAGTCATCATCAATTCAGTATGAGAATGATGACCTCATGAGAGTAACCCACGGTGACGATTACGCTATCGCCTGCTGTGTATCCTCGATGAGAGTCGGAAAAGAAATGCAGTTCTTCGGAGCGAGAGCAAACCTTGCCAAGTGTCTCCTTTATGCTATAAACGGCGGTGCGGACGAGGTTTCCGGAAAACAGGTCGCTCCTAAGTTCCGTCCTATAACCGGTGATTACCTTGAGTATGATGAGGTTTGGGAGAAGTTTAATGACATGATGCAGTGGCTTGCGGGAGTGTATGTAAATTCCCTCAATATCATCCACTATATGCATGATAAATATTGCTATGAGAGAATCCAGATGGCTCTTCATGATAAGGATGTTCACAGATGGTTCGCTACCGGTATCGCGGGGCTTTCGGTTGTTGCGGACTCGCTTTCAGCAATTAAGTACGCTAAGGTTAAGATAATTCGTAACGAGGCGGGACTTGCGGTTGATTATCAGGTAGAGGGTGATTTCCCTAAATACGGAAATGACGATGACAGAGTTGATGAGATTGCTTATAACATAGTAGACGTATTCATGGGATATATTAAGAGAAACCACACTTATCGTGACAGTGTGCCTACAACCTCAATTCTTACGATTACGTCAAACGTGGTTTACGGACGCGCTACAGGCTCAACACCTGACGGACGTAAGAAGGGAGAGGCATTTGCACCGGGTGCGAATCCGATGCACAGACGTGATACTCACGGTGCCGCTGCAAGCTTAAGCTCCGTAAGCAAGCTTCCTTTCAGAGACGCTCAGGACGGTATTTCAAATACTTTCTCTATTATTCCTGACGCTTTGGGTAAGGGTGACAGAGTATTCTTCGGTGACGCGATCGAGTTTGACAATAAGATAAGCTGCGCTTGTGAAGAACCAAATGTAGTGGTTCCGGATGGAGAATAATACAATATTTTGTGGTTAGAGTATTTTCAAATACAAAAATTTGTGATACGATATAGTTGTACAAAAACATTTAAACAACGAAAGGAGACAAACAATTATGGCAGTTAGTGAAGCACAGATCGACAACCTTGTAAATCTTATTGACGGTTACGCGGAAAAAGGCGGACATCACCTTAATGTAAATGTTTTCACAAAGGATACACTTCTTGACGCGCAGGCTCATCCTGAGAAATACCCACAGCTTACTGTTCGTGTTTCGGGATACGCAGTAAACTTTATAAAGCTTACAAAGGAACAGCAGGACGAAGTAATTTCCAGAACCTTCCATGAGGGAGTTTAATTATCCGAGGTATTGAAGGTAAGGAAATCCGATTAGTCAAATAACTTGACAGGCTGCCGCATATAAGGGTATAAACTTTAGTGCGGCAGTCTTTTTCAAAAAAATTGCAGTTATACGAATAGGATTGGTGAGAGAGTATGGGGAATGAAGAAATAAAAGGAAGGATTCATTCTATTGAAACATTCGGTACGGTAGATGGACCGGGAACCAGATATGTGGTATTTTTTCAGGGATGTCCTCTCAGATGTAAATTTTGCCATAATCCGGATACGTGGGATTTTGCAGGTGGAAAAGAGATGACACTTGATGAGATTTTTGAGGGATATTATTCCAAAAAAGAATTTTACAGAAAAGGCGGTATAACGGCTACAGGAGGCGAGCCTTTAGGGCAGCTTAAGTTTCTTACTGCTCTTTTTAAGCGGGCCAAAGCTGAAGGAATACATACCTGTCTTGACTCGTCGGGCATATATTATCCTTTGGAGCCTAAAAAACCCGAAAATTTCGCCGGGGATTTCAGAACATCGGTGCCTTATAAGGGCTATGAAAAAAGGCTTGCGGAATTTGAGGAGCTTTTTAAGGTGTTGGATCTGGTGCTTCTTGATATAAAACATTCAAATCCGGCAGGACATGAGGAGCTTACTTCCATGCCTATAGAGCCTGTACTTGCTTTTGCCAAGGCGCTTGAAGCTCACAATATACCTATTTCAGTACGACATGTGGTTATTCCCGGAATAACATTTACGAAAAAAGAGCTTACCGGTATAGGAAATATAATAGCAGGTTTTAAAAATGTGGTCGGGCTTGAGGTTTTGCCTTATCATACAATGGGTGTAAATAAATATAAGGAGCTCGGAATAGAATATCCGCTTGATGGAGTGCCCGCTCTTTCAAAGGAACAGGCCGCAGCTGCAAAAAATATAATAGTGGGAGCAATAAAAGAGAAAAGGCAGGAAACCGTCTAAACGGCTCCCGCTTTTTTAAATGCTTTTTCTGAAACTGCCAGATAACAGATAAAATGGCACAGAGAGGTTACAAACCAACTTATAGGATATGAAATGAACAACAGAGGAATACTTCTGTAGAAAGCAAAAACAGTGTAAATCCATATTATTCTGAGACCGCAGGCTCCGGCAAGCGAAACTATCATAGGAAGAACGGAGTAACCGATTCCTCTCATCGTGCCTACCATAACTTCCATAAGACCGCAGAAAAAGTACAAAGTACAGGTGACACCGAGTCTCATCACTCCGTATTTTATAACTTCCGCATCGTTATTATATATTCCTATTAGGGTATTTCCGAAAATATAGGCGGAACCGCCGAAAAAAAGCCCGATAGCGATTACTATGATTATAGAATTTCTAAGTATCTTTTTTATTCTGTCAACCTTTCCGGCTCCGAAATTCTGACTTGTAAAGCTTAAATTAGTCTGATATACGGCATTCATAGCCACGTATACAAATCCCTCTATGTTTGAAGCGGCTGTACTTCCCGCCATAACGGTAGAGCCGAAAGAGTTTACCGAGGATTGTATGAGTACGTTTGAAATGGAAAAAATACAACCTTGAAGCCCTGCGGGGAGCCCTATTTTAAGTATTCCCGCAAGGTATTTTGTATGTACCTTTATTTTTGAAAAATACAGCTTTATGGAGCTGGTTTCATTTTTCAAACAAAGTAATGTAAGAGTGCAGGAAAGCGCCTGTGAAATAACCGTAGCTATGGCTACACCCGCAACTCCCAATTTTACAACGGTCACAAGCAGGAAATTTAAAATCACATTTAAAATCCCTGAAACCGTAAGGTAGTAGAGAGGTCTTTTGGTATCTCCGACAGCTCTTAAAATTGAAGCGCCGAAGTTATAGAGGAGGCTTAACGGTACTCCCATGAAAATTATACGCATATAAAGTACGGACTGTTCTATAACGTCCTCCGGAGTGTCCATAAGGATTAGGAGAGGTTTAGCGGCAAAAAGGCCTATTATTTCCAAAATCACCCCGCCTATCAATCCGACGGCAACGGAGGTATGAACCGTATCGGAAACCGATTTTCCGTCGCCTGCGCCGTAAAACCTTGCCACAAGCACATTGGAGCCCACGGAGAGCCCCATGAAAAGTCCTATCAAAAGATTTATGAGAGAGCCTGTGGAGCCTACGGCGGCAAGAGCCGTTTTGCCTGTAAATCTTCCGACTACTATAACATCCGCCGCATTAAAAAAGAGCTGTAAAATACCGGAAATCATTACAGGAACCGTAAAGCTTAACATTTTTCCGATAAGAGGTCCGTTTGTCATATCTATTTCGTAACCGCGTTTTTTTCCTTTAAGTATCATCAAACATCCTCGCTATAAAACTGTAAATATATATAAAATATGATAACACAAAGGGGCATTAAAGCAATGGGGAATTTCATTGATTATTTTATTGGTTTATTATATACTTTACTTATATAAGAGGATAATGTTTTACTTATTGAGAGCAGATTTAATTTTAATCGGTTTAGGAGAAGATTATGGCATTCGATGAAAAAAGAAAAGCAAAAAGGCTTCCTATAGACTTGTTTTTAGGAATTTCAGAGTTGTTTAAGCAGGATAATGAGATTATTAAAAATGTAAACGCGCCTATAGAGGTGGTGGATATTTCAAGAGGAGGCATAGGTTTTATAACGGAAAGTGACCTTCCTTTGGATTTTTATTTCAATTCAAGGATTCAGATTTCAAATGATAAGGACTCTTTCTTTTACTGTGTGGTAAAGATTATAAGAAAGTCAGAGTATCATGACGGAAGATTTATTTACGGCTGTGAGTTTGTAGGTTTTCCTCCTGTACTTAATTATATGTTTGACGAGTTTGAGTCAAGGATGAGAGAGAGAAGTCTTCTTACGGATGAGGAGTTGAAATCGGCTCAGTAACGGGAAAAAACTGAAATCAGGATTATTCGCCTGCGACGAGGCAGGAAAGCCGTATTTATATCTCCGCCGCAGGTGTATGTGAATTTTCAGGGGTTTGTCGGTCTATGCCCTTACATCAAAAGTATATCTTGTATAACGATTGCCGCTCACTTCCGAAGCGATGAAATCATTCACCAGATTATAGTTGCCGGAAGTATTTGTGTTTTCATTTTCTTTTTTGTTTTTATCGCCGGTTTTTACCACTTCACTGTTTATATTAAAGCCCTGTTTGCTTACTGCGGCATCAAGTTCGTGAAGATGCTCGGATATAAGCTTTCCGGAAATGTCGTCATTTAAATAAAATTTTGTGGAAACGGTATTTTCTTTAAGCTCTATCCTTACGTTCATAGCTCCCAGATTTTCCATGTCAAGGTGTAAAAGGCATGAGATGGAGCTGTCACCCGCATTTTTTTTCCTATGCTTATTCGAGTAAACATAAAGCTCGCCTGAAACTGTCTGACCCGACATACGTAACGGTATTTCCACATAATTGTACATCTGACTTAAGGTATTCATAAAATTCATATTCTGCTTCATCTGCCCTAAATCCGTACTGAGTTTTGCGCTAAGAGGGTCATTTCCTTTTGCCAACTCGGAGAGCTTTTCAAGTTGCGAATTGATTCTGTTATAAAGCTTATTTACAGCATCTTTTCCGGAAAGCTCGGAAGCGGAAAGCGTCCAGTCTGTGTTTAGAAGCATTTCAAGAGTCTTTCTGAAATCTCCGCTTTTTAAAAGAGCTGATTTTACCGAAGCATTTATGTCGGGAGAGTTTAAAAGCTCTTTTAACTGCTCGGATGCATCGGAGAGGGTGGCGCTTTCCGGAAGAAGCCCTGTCAAAGGATTTATATCCGTGCCTGTATTTAAATTTAAATCGGTAATAAGCTTTGAAAAGGTATCAGGAAGCTTTTCCTGTTTATGAAGCTCGTTTTCGGGCAGAGTTTTAACAAGCTCGGAAAGCTCGGAAAGAGTCAACTGACCGTTCAGTAACTTCTGTATGGCTTCGGCGTCGGCATCCGAATTTTCAAAAACCGAAAAAATTTCAAGGCGCTGTTCTTCGCTCCAAATATCCGAAAGAGGAGCGCTTTCTGTTATTTTACTGTCGGAAGCGGTATTATTTATATTTTCAGAGCCTTCCCGCTCGGTTAAAAATATTTCAAGAGCTTCTCCAAATTCTGAAAGAGTAGGCATAACCTCTGTAGTGACGGAAGCTTCATCATTATTTATAAGCGTAAGGACAAGCTCATCAGGTTCAAGCCCGATGTTAAGCGTATCTAAAAAACCGGAAGCAAGCGCGCCCGCTTTATCAATATTTCCGTCTGATATAAGCCCGTCTATCATACTTAACATATCGGAAAAGCTGTCTTTAATGCTGACTGTGAGTTCATTTCTTAAATTGCTGTAATTTTCAAACATCCTTGTCATTTCAGGCTCTATCGGAAGCCCCGACTTATTCATTAAAACAAGGTTTGTCATTGAAATATCGGGATTTTTTAAGGATTGCTGTAATATGGTATTCATCATCTGACGGTTTACCGGAAACTCATTTTTAAGTAAAGCTGTAACAAGCTCCTCGTTTTTTGCCGAAAAAGGCAGCCCCGAAGCGTCAAGAGCCTTATATACGACATTTTCAAGGGTGTTTCCGTTTGAAACGGGCTTAATGGTAAGCCTGCTTTCGCTTCGCTCCATTACTTTAAACCTTGCGCCGTCACCTATGGAAAGCTCGGATAGGTTGTCATATTTTGCTGTCATGCTTTCTCCGTTCGGAAGGGAAATAGTCACCTCTTTGGGTGTTATATTAGTTATCTGACCGGAAAAAGTCTGTCCTTTACTAAATCCTCCGCCTGAAAGAGAGGTTCCGCTTTCCGGAGAAACAGCTGAGGTTCTTGCAGTTTCGGAGCTTTCTCTTGTTTCCGAAAGCCCTTGCCTGTTAGAGGCTGTAGAGTTTGAAAGTTTTGATATATCTAAAGGCATAAAATACTCCGTTCTTTAATTCGGTTAAGAAATGATTACCGTTATTTAAAATAATTTGTACTATATGTATATTATCGGATGAAATGAAGATTTTGTTATAAAGTCGTCCGTTAAATTTTGTATGTATGTTATAGGAAGGTAATGTTGAAATATTTTAAACTGATAAACCGGTTATTATAAAGGAATTATAAAAAAGGACTCCCGTGATTATAATCGGGAGTTCCTTTACAAGTTTTAAATTTTTATTAAGTTTTTTACTCCTTTTTATCCTCGATTTCTTCTGTCTTTATTATAAACTTGACCGAATTATTCTTGTTTTTTTCGGCTCCGGTAAAAGAAGTGTACTCCTTACCGAGCTTTGCCAACGCATCGAAATGATCGAAAATTTCAGCAAAGTCCGTATCGGAAAGCTTAGAGGATAAGGTTTCGATTCCGTCTTTTATTCTGCCCGCTCCGTCATCAAGGGAATCAATGCCGTTTAAAAGCTTTTTAACACCGCCTTTAAGCTTTGCCGTACCGTTATATAAGTTTGATGCGCCATCATCAAGCTTTGTAATACCTGTTTCGAGAGTAGAGGCTCCGGAGTTTAATTTACCTGCTCCCGTTACAAATTTAACAATGCCTGATTTAAGCTCTTTGCAGCCTGAAAGTAAAGTATTTGCGCCCTCTGAAAGCTTTGTGAAGTTTTCTTTAAGTGTACCTGAAGAGGCTGCAAGGGTTTTAAGTGCCGCGTCTATTTTTGCCGAACCATCTTTTAAAGCCGTAAGCTCCTTAACGGTATCGCCGTTTACAGACGGAATGTTTGCAGAAGTGGAGGTTATAACCGCTTCCATGGCACCGACAGCTCCTTTCATTTGATTGTAAGCTGCCCAATCTGCAGGATTTGTCGCTATTTTTTCCTCACTTCCGTAAATTGTAACAAGAGCTGTCATTTTTTCTTTATAGCCGTTTATTTTTCCATTTAACTCGGTCATCTGCTTCGAACCCGCCATTTCGATTGTTTTATCGACTAAAGCCGATATACCGGCATTGATTTTTGAGTATTCGCCCGAAACCGTTTCAAGCGAAGAGAAGAGCTTGACGGAACCGTCCGAAAGCTTATCCGTACCGTCCCTTAACGAATCAAGCCCCGTTTCAAGGCTGTCGGTACCTTCTATGAGCTTATCCCCTCCGTTTGCAAGTGAATCCAAACCGTTTTTAAGAGTGATAATTCCGGTTTTCAGTTCGGATGTTCCTTTTGAGAGCTTTTCCGAAGCCGAATCGATTTTATTTACGCCGTCAGAAAACTCCGTGCTTTTATTTTTAAGCTCTGCTGTACCGTTCTTTAATTTTTCGGAGCCTGTCTTAAGCTCTTTCTCGCCGTCTATAAGTTTGTCGATATTTTCCTGAAGCTTATTTTTTATATCCTTGTCGGTATCAAGCAGGTCAGAAAGAATATCGGGAATTGCGGCGGTAACCGACATATTTAATGAAAAATCCTTTACATCCGCTGTAACTTCGAAATATTCAGGAAAATTTTCTTCTTTATTATCAAGTCCCAAACTTACGGCAAGTCCCGGAAAAGTTATGCCGAGAATTAAGGAATTGTTTCCGCCCGACATTACCTTTCCGTTTGTTACCTTGATATTGTCAAATTTATTCTCGGGAAGCGTAAGAGCCGTGGCAAAGGTGAAAGGTACGAAAAGCTTTTCTTTTTTACCGTTTATCTTTTTAATTTCGTAAGCCGTGTTTTCGTAGTCATAGCGGATCGTGACCTTGCCGCTTTTTCCTAAAAGAGCGTCAGGCTCTATTTCCTTATCGTCCAATTTATAGCTTATCTTTACAGCCACGGGAGGATTTTTATCGGTTGTTCCCCGGTAATAAATATCCGCTCCGTCAGCCTGCCAGTCCATGTTTTCTCCGTTTTGATTGAAGGTCTCGTCACCTTTTACATTCTCTATATCTGAAAGTGAGGTCGTATCTTTTAAGATGCTTGCATTTTCGATATTTTTAAGATGATTGCTTACTATAATATTCTGTCTTTCTCCCTTTGTATTTGTAAAAATATAAACGGTTTCGTCCTTTTCGATTGTTGAGGAATCGGATTTGGACTTTTCACTTTCAGGTTTGTTAGAAGTGTTGTCGTTGCTTGCAGTTACAGTTGTTTTTACGGTACTGTAAACTTTAGCGGATGCTTCGGATTTATGGTTGTAAAAACCCGATACGCCTATTGTTACGGCTGCCGCTGCGGTTATTCCTACGGTTTTTATCAAAAATTTGCTTTTCATATTGTTTCCTCCTGTCAGTTTGAAGCCTTTACTCCGAGGCTTGTGTGAATTATTATTTTGTCAAATATCATAAGTAGGGACGGAAGTATAAAGATTACCGTTATCATACTTATAATAGCGCCTCTTGCCATAAGGGAGCAGAGAGAACTGATTATATCCACCTTTGAGTATAAGCCCACTCCGAAGGTTGCGGCGAAGAAGGAAAGAGCGCTTATTATAACCGATTTGGTACAGGTTTCACTTGCAATCCGGATTGAAGTCTTTTTGTCTCCGCCCCTGTTTCTTTCCTTCAAATATCTTGTGGTTAAAAGTATAGCGTAGTCCACGGTGGCTCCAAGCTGTATGGTTCCTATTACTATGGAAGCTATGAAAGGTATGGATGTACCGGTGTAATAGGGGATTCCCATGTTTATAAAGATTGCGAACTCAATTGCGCTCACCAAAATAATCGGAAGGCTTATTGATTTAAATACGATAAGTATGATGAGGAATACGAGTCCGACAGATACAAGATTTACGGTAGCGAAATCTTTGTCGGTAATATCTATTAAATCCTTGGTACAAGGAGCTTCACCTATTAACATTCCTTTTTCGTCATAAGATTTAACTATTTTATTTATATCGGTGCACTGTGCGTTTACTTCATCAGTTGCGACACCGTATGCCGTACCGATTAAAATGAGCTTGTAATTTTCGCTCTGAAGCTTATGAACTAAATTGTCGGGCAGCAATTCAACCGGAATACCCGGTTCTTTAAGGTTGTCAAGACCTATTACATAGCTTATCCCGTCCACCTTTTTTATATCGTCGCACATTCTCTTTACCTTTTTGGAAGGAAGCCTGCCGTCAACAAGTACCATGTGTGTGGTTGCCATGTCGAAACTTTTGTGAAGTTTGGTATTCGCTATACTGCAAGGCAAATCCTTAGGCAGGGTATCTGCAAGGTTGTAATAATTTTTTGTGTTTCTGTAGCCGTAAAAGGCGGGTATGAGAATGATTAAAAATAATGCTATAAATATGAAATATCTTTTTTCTATAAGCTTTCCGACTCCTTTAAAATCAGGGAGAAAGGCTTTGTGTCCGGTTTTTTCTATGGCTTTTTCAAAGATAAGTACCATGGAGGGCAGCACTGTTACGCAGGCAAGTACTCCGAATACTACACCCTTTGCCATAACGAGGCCGATATCAAGTCCTAAAGTGAAGCTCATAAAACAGAGCGCTATAAAGCCCGCAACAGTAGTTATAGAACTTCCTAATACCGAAATAAGGGTGTTTGAGATGGCGTGTGCCATAGCTCTGTTATTGTCACCGGGGAATCTTTCCTGATTTTCCTTAAAGGAATTCCAAAGAAAAATGGAGTAATCCATGGTTACACCAAGCTGTAAAACAGCAGAAAGAGCTTTTGTTATATAAGAAATTTCTCCGAACATAATATTAGAGCCCAAGTTGTAGATGACTGCCATTCCTATGCTTAATAAGAAAAGAACCGGCACTAAAAAGGAATCCATGGTAAAGGCAAGAATTATCGAGGAAAGGACAACGGCTATGGTTACATACAGCGGAGTTTCATTGTTTGTGAGATCTCGTGTATCCGAAACCACGCAGGACATGCCGGAGAGAAAGCAGTTTTTATCCGCCAACATTCTGATTTCTTTGACAGCGGCAAGAGTGCCGTCCGAAGATGTGGTTTCATCAAAGATAATCATCAACAGAGTTGTCCCGTCACTGTTAAATTTTTTGTATAGCTTATCCGGTAAGAGCCTCATAGGGATTGCCGTATCAGCCAAAGAGCTGTACCATACCGCCGATTTAACATGATTTACAGCTTCGATATTTTCTTTTAATTTCTCCACATCTTTATCGGGCATTCCTTCAACTACAAGGAGTGCAAAAGCGCCGCTTCCGAAATTTTCCTCCAATATATCCTGCCCCTTCATGGTTTCTATATCTTTCGGAAGATAAGAAAGTATATCATAATTTACTCTTGTGTTAATGTAGCCAAGGGCGGCGGGAATCAGAAGGAGGAGGGAAATAATGAAGATGGGAATCCTCATTTTAACTACACTTTTTCCGAAATGTATCATAAAATTACCTCCAAAAACATTTTTTTGACCGTTGGTCATTTACAAGAAAAAGTTTTAGCATAAAAATGACTGATAGTCAATATTGAATTTTATAGAAATTATCGGAAGTATGGTGTAAGATGATTGTAAAAAGTTTTGCTATGCGGAAAGAGAGCAGGGAAATGAATAAAGTCGAGAATAAAAAAAAGCAAAAAAAAGACGCACTTTTAAATGCCGCTTTTGATATCTTTACTAATTGCGGTATCAATAAAACCTCCATTTCTGATATTGTAAAAAAGGCGGGAGTTGCTAAAGGAACATTTTATCTTTATTTTTCGGATAAGTATGATATCAGAAATAAACTGATAGTTCATAAGGCGAACAAGGTATTTGAAAAGGCGGAGGCTGCGCTTGAAAAAGCCGGAGTGAAAGGCTTTGAGGACAGGATTGTTTTTTTCATAGACAATATTTTGGACCAGTTTAATGAGAATAAATCTCTGCTTAATTTTATTTCAAAAAATCTGAGTTGGGGCATATTTAAGAACGCGATAGCTCCGAGAGAGAAAAAAAGGACGGAAAACCCCGAAGATGTGGAAACGTATGATATGTTAGGAAGACTTGGTATTGACGGCAGTATGGAGTTTAAGAACGAGGAAGTACTTATATATATGATAGTCGAGCTTGTAAGCTCCACCTGCTACAGCGCAATTCTTTACGGAGAGCCGGTTTCGATGGAGGAATTGAAGCCGTATATATTTGAAACGGTGAGAGGAATGATAAGAATGCAAAGGAAGTAAGAAAAATATGCGGATTTGGACATATAATAACTTACACGCATGACACGCAAAAATTAAATTGACTTTAATTAACAAACCGGTTAACAAAAAGTTAAAAAATATTTTAAATAATTAAAATTGTAATTTACATAATGCTTGACGAAATGATAAATAAATAATATAATTACAGCAAAACATACAATTTAAATACCTGAAATAAAGAGGGAAATATTTATAATTACAAACAGCTCGTTGTTTTGAAGTATTAACAAATTTTAATGTATATTAACAATATTTAATGTTTGTCAATATTTAGAGAGTTGTATGTTACGGGAATTCTTAATATTTAGGTATTTTAAATGTATGGAATCTGAAAACCGATAACGTTTCTATTAAAAGGAGGCTGTAATGGCTGAGAAAACAAACGGGAATTGCACTGTGAGGGTACAGATTAAAAAGGTTTTAAACTTTTTACTTATTCTTGCCATGCTCGTAACGGTTTTACCTTTCTCAAATCTGAAAAAGGTAAGGGCGGAAGATGATATAAGGGCATGGCTTGAGTCGAAAAAACCTTTGTATGCGGGGTATTACAGGACTTGGCATGATGTAAGTTCCGTAGGGACTGACGGACAGTCAAACGGCGGCAAGGTGGAGATGGATAAAATTCCGTCGGAAGTGGATCTTGTATTTATGTTTGACGACTGGCAGGCTACGGACAGTCCTTATTATGAAAAGTTAAAAACTGAATATGTGCCTAATATGCACGCAAAAGGACAAAAAGTTGTTCGTACAATAGGAACGGAATATTTGAACGGTAAAAAAGGCTTGTCATTAGATACCGATAAGTATAAGAACGATGAAGAGGGTTATAAATTACTCGCCAAGGATATAGTGGAGGAGTATGTTTATAAGTTAGGACTTGACGGTTTGGACATTGATATTGAAAGACATAATTATAATGAAGCCGAAGAGGGAATGGCTCTTCAGAACACTATGGCTGAGGGAGTTTTAAGAGAAATAGCAAAGCTTATAGGTCCTAACGGAGATGATAAAAGCAAGCTTCTTATAATAGATACTACAATGATTGCGGAAACGGGAATACTTAAACAGAATTATGATAATATAGATCTGCTTTTGGTACAGCGCTACGGTACCGACGGAGAAGCGGGAAATCCTTACTATGCTACAAGACCTGATTTGGACGGTATGTGGGACGGCTTTAGTAAATATATTTCAGCCGGTAAACTTATGATAGGATTCTCCTTTTATGAAGAACGTTCGCCGAAGGATAACCGTTGGTATGATATTCCGTTTCAGGACGGAACATCTTTTGACGCTAAAAATCAAAATCGTTCAGGGAACGGTATTAAAGATTCAAGAGCGGGCAGATATGCTTTATGGCAGCCTAAAAACGGCGGTTTAAAGGGAGGTATTTTCTCTTACGCTATCGAGCGTGACGGGGTGTATCATCCATATAAGGAAAATGAAAATGTAGACAATAATCCCGATATTGATGTAAAGCTTCCTACAACCTTTGAGCAGTCAAAGGAATTAAAGAGGATAATGCTTGACGCACAGGGAGATATGATAACCGAGGCGGACTTTGCGGATGCCGCTTTAAGGGAAAGCATAATTAAGCAGGTAGGAAGGTTTAAGGGCGACCTTGAAAGATTTGACGGAGAGCTTAAGCTTAGTGATTCCGCAATTAAAGATACTACAGGACTCAGCGCGCTTAAAAAGGTTAAAAAGATTATTTTTGACGGGCTTACGGATTTGGAAATTTTAGATATTAAGAGTTGTTCTCTTGAAACTCTTGATATAACATCTTATGAGAATTACAGAAAGCTTAAAAAAATTGATATTTCGGGAAATAAGCTTGATTTATCGGTAGATTCTCCGGACAGGAAGATTTTAGATAAGCTTATGGAAAATAATCTTTCCGCAAATGTGGAATACGGTGAGCAGGAACCTGTGTCTTATCCGGATTACGCATTGGAGAAGCTACCTGAAACTCTTGATAAAGCGGATGAAGCGTTTGATTTAAACACCGTTTTGACTGTAACAAAGACAATCAGAGGAACAGATATCGAAAAGCTTGCGGATTTAAAGATAAAAGAGAAGGATGTCATAAAAAGCGGATATATGCTTACACCTTGGAACTACACAGGATATACCTTTAAGGTTATAAAGCATGATCAGACATTTTCTACGGAAAGTAAGATAAACAGGAACGAGGACGCCTCGTATAAGGTTATCGTTTTTGACGCTGACGGTAAAAAAATTACTGAAAAAATGGTAAAGGTAGGTAATGGAGAAGAGTTTTTAGAAAACTTATCTTATAAGGCTAAGGTATTATGGCAGTCGAAGCCTTGTAATGATAATGACGGTAAAAATTCAATAGATTATTTGTTTGATGATAACTTAAACAATGAGCGTCCTCAAATATTCGCAAGTGACAGCAGAGTAATTAAGTTTGTGGTTGACATCGGAAAAGATGCCGAAGTGAAAAAACTTGAGTTTTATAATGAGAAAACTGTAAGCGCCAATTCCATCGAATTTGCCGCGGTTAAGGATAAGAATGTGTCGGTTTCCGATTTGAATACGGCATATTGTAATAATGACGCAAACTTCGATAAGATTAAGGAATTTGAGCTTAACGGCACCGATGATAAGTACAGCGAAAAAATCAATCTTTCCGAAGGCAGATATTGGAGAATAACATTTAACGGTACTCCTATGGGAGTGATGGCTCATGAAATTAAGCTGCTCGGAACAAGAAAGAATACCGAGCCTCCTAAGCCGCAGGATCCTAAAGAACCGCAAAATCCTCCGCTTCCTCCGGTGGCGCCTTATATACCGTTAGCACCTTCGGAAACCGAGAATAAGGATATAAAGAAAGAAGAACCTAAAAAAGATAAAACTGATAAAAAAGAAACGGAAATCGAGGATACGGATACGGAAACTCCTAAGGGAGAGGTGACTATAAAAAAGAGCGTTTTCACAAAAAATAAACTTTCTTATAAGATTGTAGATGAAATATTAAACATTGTTAAAATGTCAAAACCGGATAAGGTGTCGGGGAAGCTTACGGTGCCTGCTTCCGTAACGTATGACGACAAAAAGTTTAATATTGAGGAAATCGAAAAAAGAGCGTTTAAAGGTGAAAAGCGGTTAAAAGCGGTCTCATTCGGCAAAAATGTCAAGAAGATAGGAAAAGAGTGTTTCGCCGATTGCGCTAACCTTAAACTTATTGAGTTTAAAGGAAATAAAATAAAGTATATAGGAAAGAGCGCGTTTAAGGGAATAAACGCTAAAGTAAAAATTAAGGTTCCGGCTGAAATGAGTAAAAAGGATAGGGTAAAATTAAAGAAAATGCTTATAAAGGCGGGACTTAGTAAGGATATTGTAATTGAATAGCCGATAAGATATCTTATATCAAAAAGCCTGTGATATTAGGACTGAAATATAAAATCCATATATCACAGGTTCTTTTTATTTCGGATTATTTGTGAAATATTCGGCAATCGCATAATCAAGCAGAATTTTTATCTTTTCGATCTTCTTCTGCTCAGTTCTTTATGGCTGAGATAGTATTGTTCTTTATCAAAATACATGTTTTTATCAAGCTTTTGCATAAACTCATCAAAGGTTTCATTGGCGGAATCATATTCTCCGAGACCGAATGAAAGTGATAGCTGATAATTTCTTCCGGGCATGGAATTGAGCTTGTCGAGACCTTCAATTATCTTTTTCTTTATATCGACTAAGGCATTGTCGCCGCCTTCTTCCACAAAAACCAGAAATTCATCTCCGGCATAGCGAACCGCCATGCCGTGTTCGTTGGATGCTTCAAACAGAATTGACGCCACTTCTCTAAGCGCCTGGTCACCGACATTGTGACCGTAAGTATCGTTTATTTCTTTAAAACGGTTAATGTCGAGCATGATACCGCCGTGCATGGATTCATAAAGTTTGGAATTGAAAAGGTAAGCGCGATTTAAAAGCCCTGTAAGGCTGTCAACGTAAGCGCTTTCTTTCTGTATATTCATAAAAGCGTTGCAAAGACCTACGGCAACTGAAACCCAACCTGTGGCAAGTCCGTAGAAAAAAGTCTGAGCGAAATATCCTATAAGCACCGGAAGAAAAAAAGACTCAATCGGAAAAAATCTGACATTATTTTTATGTTTGAAAGTCGCGTGGATATATACACTGTATAAAATATAAGATACCGATAAAACGGAATAAGCATAGGCAAGCGGAGTACGCGAATATACGTTATCTTCACCTATGGTAAAAAGTAAAGGCACAAAACAGTTGATGAACGAGACTATGGATAAAATAACAGCCGGAACAGAAAGCAGTTTAAGTTTTCTTTTGGTTTTATATGTATCTCCATAAAGATGAAAAAGGGTAAAGGCATCCCAAAGCATACATACCCATATAGTAGCGAGATAAGCGAACGTATTCCCTAATATATTTATAAACCTGAAAAAAAATCCCGGTTTTCCGTCAATCGTAAAAATCAAGACATCAGAAAAACATGCAAAGCCGACTATTATAAGCATAGCTTTAAACATACGATAGTCTGCCTGTTTGTTTTTTAAAACCATTTTATTGCTTGCAGCCATAGATAAGACCAGAGCAATACCTGTCGCGCTTGCTACATATACATGTGTAAGTTCCATTGCAATTATTCCCCTTGTCATTATTTGCACATTTTAATTGTTGCACATTTTATAAATAAGTGCAATAGAAATATATCAAAAAGTTTACAAAAGCTGTAAAATCTCTTAATAATAAATTGAGTTGCATAATATTAACTGAATAGGAGTGATATATAGATACAAAAAAGACGGAGAAATTCATGCACTTTCCGGACTGATGTACTGTAAAGATTGCGGTACAAAAATGCACATACGCACCATACACAAAAACGGAAAAGTACAGCATGTAACCTATTGCAGTGAATACGCCAAAGGCAAACACCCAAAATGCAACTCTCCACACCGTATTGAATCTGACAGTAGAAAAATAGTCTTGAAAATGGTATAATATTACTAAATATTTGGAAAGATAAATTAGAATTTGGGGAGGTAGTAATGAATAAGATTACTTGTATCTGCTTAGGTGTTAGAGATATGGAAAGGTCAATAAAGTTTTACAGAGATGGTTTAGGATATAAGACTGATTGCAAAGAAAATAATCCGCCAGTATGTTTTTTCGATACTCCGGGAACAAAATTTGAACTATTTCCTTTGGAACAATTAGCAAAAGA
>CAUUHV010000040.1:0-18262 GCA_963545085.1 uncultured Catonella sp.
TAAAAGAGTAGCAGAGCTTGGTAACAAGATTGAGAAACTCTATGATGATTGGATAGATAAGAAAATCAGCGAGAAAAATTTCCAAAGGATACTTGAAAAATCTCAAGCAGAACAAGACCTTTTAACCAAACGAATAGAGGAAATGGAAAGAAAGCCTGCTCAAGTAAGGTAGATGAAAATGGTATTTACAAGTAGATAGAACTCATCAAGAAACACAAGAATATCAAAAAGCCGGACAAAGAAACTCTAAACGAGCTCATTTCCAAAATCTATGTTCACGAGAAAGAAATCGTGGACGGAGAAATCACCCAAATAATAGAAATACACTACAATTTCATAGGAAATACAGACAGCTTACAAGTCAGTTACAATCTCTAATTGGGCATAAAGCAGTTTATTAATGCGGCAGACGAGCCGTACAGGCAAGCCATTACGCTCGTGGCAACTGCCGCAAAGTAATTTTCGCTGTAGCGTTTATTCTTTAGCTTCCATGGTCTCCTTATCATAAGGATATGTTTTTATGAGCTCGCCGAAGGCAAAAAATCTGTTGTTTGTCCATGTACCTTTGTCACAGGTCATAAGAGAAATTATCGGTTTTCCATGCTTTGTAGCCTCTGAGTTGCCTAAGAGATACAGAGATGAACTCGGTACTATTTTAGTATCATATATTTTGTACTCGTATATTTCGGTTTTATCGGTAATACGAACTATTGCGCCTTTTTCGATATCCATAAGTGAGCCGAACAAAAGATTTTTATCACCGTTGTTGTGACCTGCGAGCGTGAAATTATCTTTGCCCATCTTGTCCTCGGATTTCATTGTTCCAACACCCTTTAAAAGATTGTTGTTAATCGTCCCTTTGAATATACAGAGATTTATATCAAGAGAAGGAATAACAAGCTGACCTATAAGAAGTTTTTTATCTATAGGCTTTGTATCAAGAAGAGTCGCTGTAGGAGAAATTTCCTCTACCTGCTCAAAATCAAAGGTTTCTTCAGGAAGTACCTGTCGGTCGTTTTCCTTAAGTTCTTCGGTGGGCATTTCTTCAACAATCTCAACAGCTGTTTTGACTTCCTCATGAAGACGCATTTTACTATAAAAAGGGAGGAAAATTAACGTTATTCCTGCGGTTATAAGCAGGAGAAAAATGATTTTTTTTAAAATTTTCATAGTGGACTTCTTTCTTAAATTCATGTTAATTAAAACGTTATTCCAGTATTTCCAATAAAGTATAGCATATCTATTTAGTTTTGTCAGTCGAATGAGATTAAAAACACAGAATAAACACATAAAGCTCTTGAATAAAGAAAGCCGTTTTGATAGTATATAAATGTATTATACTTTAGCTATAAATGCTAAAAATTTAAAAAAAGAAAGGAAGGTATAGTTAAAATGAATACTATACACAAAGAAAAAATGGGGTTAAAGATTTTAAAAAGACTTAGTATTTTTCTTGTTTTCGCGCTTGTTATAGGACTGTTTCATACTCAGACGGCCTTAGCGAAAAAGAAAGGATACAAGGTGGTTGACTCTTATGACGACGGAATTTCAATCGTTAAAAAGGGCAAGAAATACGGAGTTATAAACAATGACAAAATAATTATTCCTATCAGCTATGACGGCATAGACAGAACAGGATATTCCTCGGATACATTTTTTATTAAGAAGGGTTGGAAGTGGGGTATTATCAACAAGAGTAATAAGGTTTTGATACCTACTTCTTATAGTGACATAGGTATATATAATGAAAAATTATATAGAGTGGCTAAAAAGAATAAGTGGGGAGATCAGAAATACGGAATTATCAACCGCAAAAATAAAGTTGTTTTAGCTTTTAAATATGACAATATAGGTTACTATGATGAAGAGTATGATGCGGCTGAAGTGATAAAGTCAGGTAAATACGGATATCTTAACAAAAAGGGTAAGCTTGTAATCCCTTGTGAATATGAGGAAACAAACGGCTTTGCCGGAGATATTGCCAGAGTAAAAAAATCAGGCAAATGGGGTTTCATAAATAGAAAGAACGAAACCGTAATTCCTTTTGAGTATGATGAAATATATCCGTTTTATGACGAAATTGCTCTTGTAAAGAAGTCCGGCAAATGGGGCTTTATAAACATGAAGAATGAAGCTGCAATCCCTTTTGAGTACGACGATTTGTTCGGTTTTGAAGAGAATGGGCTTGCTAAAGCGCAGAAATCAGACAAATGGGGCTATATAAATAAAAAGAATGAAACTGTAATTCCTTTTGAATATGATGAAATCGGTTATTTTGACGGAGAGTTATTAAGTGCAAGAAAAGGTGATAAATGGGGCTTTGTAAATGACAAGAATGAAATGAAGATTCCTTTTGAGTATGATGAAATCGGTTATTTCAGCGAAGAATTGTTAAACGCAAAGAAGAATAATAAATGGGGATTCATAAACGGTAAAAATGAAACGGTAATTTCCTTTGAGTATGATGAAGTGAACGCTTTCTACGAAGGATTAGCCGGTGTGAAAAAGGGCGACAAGTGGGGCTTCATAGATAAGACGGGTAAAACCGTAGTTTCTTTTGAATATGACTATGTGGGCAACTTCACCGACGGTATCGCTTATGTTATGAAAGGCGAAAAAGAGTATTATATAGATAAAAACGGAAAGCTTATTACTCCTGCAGAATAAGTTTAAAGCATAAAATAATTTGAAACTAAGCTTCGGACGGCTATGGTAAAAGGCTGTCCGGAGCTTTTTTACCTTTTTCTCCGGCACATGCTGAATTTAGAAAAAAGCGTTCCTTTATTGTTTTTTAGGCATTTTCATGGTACAATCTGAACGCGAGTAAATTTTAGGAGGAATTTCAGTTATGGGTAATTATGTGCCTTGGATTATATTGGCGGTCGTGATAATAGGAATGGGAGTAGCACTCTATTTCCTGTCAAGGTACGCTAAAAAGCTTCAGCTGAGGCAGGAAGAGGCTAATGAGCAGATGAGAGCCATGGAACAGACCGTTTCCATGCTGATTATTGATAAAAAAAGACTCAGACTTAAGGATGCCGGACTTCCTCAGATGGTTGTTGACAAGGCGCCTAAGCTTTCAAGGCTTACCAAGGTTCCTGTCGTAAAGGCGAAAGTGGGACCGAGGGTTATGACTCTTATGTGCGAGCCTAAAATCTTTGAGCTTATTCCTGTAAAAAAGGAAGTAAAAGCCGTTGTATCGGGAATCTATATTACCAATGTAAAAGGGATTAGGGCGGGGCTTGAGAAAAAGCAGGAAAAGAAGAAGCTTACGGACAGGATTAAGGATGTATTTAAAAAAGATAAAGCCGGCTGAACCGAGAAACTTTGGCACTCGCATTCCCCTTATGCAGAGTGCTTTTGTTGTGAAAGATATGCTTTTTAGAATGTCGGACAGTAATATATAGGAGGATTTCTCCTGCGCGACCAAACGATACGGAGAGCGGATATGAGAAATATAAGGTTTAAGGCGTATGGAAAGATAAACCTCGGGCTTGACATATTAAGAAAGAGAGAGGACGGCTACCACGAACTGCAAACGGTGATGCAGACGCTTACCGTTTATGATACGCTTCACTTAAATACCGATGAAAGTTTTTCAGATATAAGGGTGATGTCAAATAAAGAGGAGCTGCCTGTAGATAGCGGAAATATAGTATATAAGGCTATAGAGCTTATTAAGAGAGAATATAACATAACGGACGGAGTACATGCGTATATAGAAAAACGAATACCGATCGCGGCCGGAATGGGTGGTGGAAGCGCAGACGCCGCAGCGGCGGTTAAAGCGATGAATTATTTATTCGGGCTTAAAATACCCGAAAAAAAGCTTATGGAGTTTTGCCTTGAATTAGGGGCAGATGTGCCGTTTTGCTTTATGAGAGGGACGGCGCTTGCGGAAGGAATAGGAGAGAGGCTGATGAGGCTAAAAATGCCGCCCGAATGTACCGTGCTTATAGCAAAGCCCGATATAAATGTATCCACTAAGGAAGTATATGAGGAATTTGACAGGCTTTTAACGGTAAATCATCCGGATATTAAAGGAATTATAAAAGCTGTTGATGAAGGAAGCCTTGATTTGCTTGCCGCAAGCCTCGGCAACGTTCTTGAAGCGGTGACAGCTGCTAAATATCAGGCTATAAATAAAATTAAGAAAATAATGACGGATAACGGGGCGAGGGCTTCCATGATGACGGGAAGCGGTCCTACGGTATTCGGAATTTTTGATAACAGAGATAAAGCAAGACTGGCAAAAAAAGAAATATTAAAAAGAAAAGAAGCTGAAGAAGTGTTTTTAACGGAGTGGTTTAACGAGGAAAAGTAAAGGAGAGTCATGGATAAGTATATTGAGAATATCAACGAGCTTCCTTTAAGAGATGTTGTTTTTCGTACGCTGAGAAGGCAGATTCTCATGGGAGAGTTAAAGCCCGGCGAGAGACTTATGGAAGTGAAGCTTACTAAAAAATTAGGTGTAAGCAGAACGCCGATAAGAGAAGCCATACACATGCTTGAAATCGAAGGACTTGCTATAACCGTGCCGAGAAGGGGGGCTTCCGTTGCGGAGATTACGGAAAAGGATTTGCAGGATGTGCTGGAGGTGAGGTGCGCCCTTGAGGAGCTTGCCGTGGAGCTTGCCTGCACGCGAATAACGGAGGAAGAACTTTTAGGATTAAAGGAAGCGGCAAAAAACTTTGAAACTGCCACTAAATCCGGAAATATAACGGATATGGCGGAAAAGGACGTGAATTTTCATAATATAATCTTTCATTCCACAAAAAATAAAAGGCTTATGCAGATGGTAGGTAATCTTTCCGAGAGAATGTACCGTTACAGGCTTGAATACCTTAAAAATGCGGGAATGCACGAGAGACTTTGCGAGGAACACGAGAAAATTATAAAATGTCTTGAGGAAAATAAGATTGAGGAGGCGAGGAGCTCAATAAAGGAGCATATAACAAATCAGGTTGAAGCTGTGAGCAGGGAGATAAAGACTGTAAAGGAGAACAAAAAATAATGAAAAAGAGAGCGGCGATTATATTCGGGGGGAGATCCAGCGAGCATGAGGTTTCCTGCGTTAGCGCCTTATTTATTATAAATGCTATAAACAGAGAGAAATATGACGTGGAGCTTATAGGCATAACCAAAGAGGGCGCGTGGCTGTCGGTACAAAATGAAAAGAGCATTAAGGACGGAAGCTGGAGGGAGAGCGAAGCCAAAGCATTTATCTCTCCGGACGCGAAGGAAAAGGCGCTATATAAATTTGTTAAGACCGGGGACGGGAAGGAGCGGACAGAAAAAATAAAGCTTGATGTGGTATTTCCGATTCTTCACGGGCTTTACGGTGAGGACGGTACTATACAGGGGCTTTTTGAGATGGCGAGAATCCCTTATGTGGGCTGCGGTGTTGCGGCTTCAGCTATGAGCATGGATAAGTGGTTTACCAAAAAGGTTGTGGCAAAGCTTGGAATAAGGCAGGCAGGCTTCGTGCCCGTGTATAAAGAAGAACTTTCGGAAGTGGATAAGGTTGTGGAAAGAATAGAAAAAACTTATTCTTATCCTTATTTTGTAAAGCCGTCAAATGCGGGTTCTTCATGCGGAATAAGCAAAGCTAAAGACAGAGAAGGGCTTATAAAGGCTCTTTTTACCGCAGCGAAGCACGACAGAAAGATTCTTGTGGAAGAAATGATAAAAGGCAGGGAGATAGAATGCGCGGTACTCGGAGGATTTAAACCTGTGGCGGGAGCTGTGGGCGAGATTCTTCCGGCAGCCGATTTTTATGATTATGATGCCAAGTATAATAACTCGGATTCAAAAAGCGTGGTTTCTCCTAAACTTCCCGAAGGAAAGACGGAGGAGGTAAGAAGAGCGGCTGTGAGCATTTTTGAGGCGCTTGACTGCTACGGACTTTCAAGGGTGGATTTTTTTCTTGAAGAGGGAACAAATGAGATAGTATTTAATGAAATAAACACTATGCCTGGTTTTACCTCAATCAGCATGTACCCTATGCTTTGGGCGGCGTGCGGCAAGGACGGAGCGGCTCTTGTTGATGAGCTTATAGAGCTTGCGCTAAAAAGATATGAGGAGTAAATGAGAAAAAAAGTAAACTTAAGCATATCCGGTAAGCAGCCCGACATAACGGACGGAGATGAGATAAAGCTTGTTACCGACGCTTCTTATTCATATATTAACAACAGGCATTTCGTAAAATATGAGGAAATCCATGAGGGGTCGGTGAAGATAAAGACACTTATAAAATTTGATAAAAATTCATTTGAAATAAGTAAATGCGGCGCGGTCAATACGAATATGGTATTTGAGGTTGGAAAAATTCATAAAGGCACATATCGCACGCCTTTCGGAAAATTTTTTATGGAAATAGAAACTGAGGCGCTTGAAGTTACCAAGGATGATGAAGGTATAGCCGTGTATATAAGGTATGAGCTTTTTCTTGACGGAAGCAGAATTTCAAAATGCCATTTAAATATGAAGATTTGGGAGGAAAAATTATGAAAAGAGCGGCGGTTCTTTTAGCGGAAGGTTTTGAGGAGGTTGAGGCTCTTACGGTTGTGGATATGTTAAGGAGACTTGATATAACCTGCGATATGGCAGGAGTTTCAGGGAAAGAGGTCACCGGCTCGCATGGGATTAAGCTGACCTGTGACAGACTTATAGGAGAGGATATAGCGGAGTATGATGCCGTGATTTTGCCCGGAGGATTGCCGGGAGCCGCAAATTTAAGAGATAATGAGGAAGTTACCGGACTTGTAAAAAAGATGCATGAGGCAGAAAAAACAGTAGCGGCTATCTGCGCAGCCCCGATAGTGCTTGAAAGGGCAGGAGTTATTGAAGGAAAAGCGTTTACAGCTTATCCGGGCTTCGGTGAAAGGATAGAGGGCGGTATTTTTAAAGAGGATATAGTCGTAAAGGACGGAAACTTAATAACTTCAAGAGGACCGGCTACGGCTTTTGAATTTGTTTTTGCAATCGCCGAAGCTTTGGGAGCGGACACTAAGGTGCAGAGGGACGCGACGCTGTATGACCGTTTTATGAGGAAATGAGAGCAGGCTATGTCGGATGAGCAATTTTTAAGAACGGAAATGCTTATAGGAAACGAGGCTTTGAATAAGTTGAAAAGAGCGAGAGTAGCCGTATTCGGAGTGGGCGGAGTAGGTGGAACGGTCTGCGAGGCTTTAATACGGGGCGGAATCGGAAGCATTGATATAGTGGATGACGATAAGGTTTCCGTGAGCAATCTGAACAGGCAGATAATCGCGCTTAAGAGTACCGTGGGAAAAGATAAGGTTGAAGTTTGCAAAAACAGGCTTCTTGATATAAACGAAGAAGCCGTAATAACCGCTCATAAGTGCTTTTTCACTCCTGAAACTTCGGATAAATTTAATTTTAGTGAATACGATTATGTGGTAGACGCGATAGATACCGTTACAGGTAAAATAGAGCTGATTTTAAAGGCAAAAGAGAATGGAGTTCCGGTAATAAGCGCAATGGGAGCCGGAAATAAGCTTGACCCTACCGCCTTTACGGTGGATGATATTTATAAAACATCGGTCTGTCCTCTTGCAAGGGTTATGAGAAAGGAGCTTAAGGCAAGGGGAGTAAAGGGTTTAAAAGTGGTGTATTCTAAGGAAGTGCCTATATCTTCCGATTTAACGCAAAAAGAGGAAGCTGCTAAAACTCCGACGAGAACGGGAAAACCTAAAAAGAGTGTACCCGGCAGCGTTTCTTTTGTGCCTGCAGTTATGGGTTTTATAATAGCGGGAGAAGTTATAAAGGACTTGATAAAGCAGAAATGAGGGCTAATGAAAAGATTAACCGACAATTTCAGCCATACATTAAAAAATATAAGAGAAACTTTAGGCTTCAGCCAAACTGAAGTGTTTCACGGTATTTGCTCGAGAACGGCATGGAATAAATATGAAACCGGAGAATTGACTCCGGATATGCTTATGTTTCAGGTTATTTTGGAGAGGCTCGGAGTTTCAGACGAGAGGTTTGAATTTATTATACCGGATGCGCTGCATGAGTTTTTTGAATGGTACTTTAACTGCCTTTCTTTTATAGAAACCGGAAATGCGGAGAGGCTTTTAAAAGAGAGAGATAAATTTGATTTATTACCCGTAGTAAACAAAAACATACAAAATCAGCACAGAGATTTTATCGATTATGTTATATGGCGATTTATAAAAAATAATCCCGAGGAGGCGGAACTTTATCTAAAAAGAGCGATAGCCCATACTGTAGAAAATATAGAAAAAACAGTTACGGAAAAAAAGCTGCTTTCCGCCTTTGAATGGCATTTGATTGCCAATCTGTATGATCTGGAATATCTTCTGCATCCCGCTAAAAGAGCGGAAACAACCTATAAGCTGTATGCGCTGTACAGGTATGCCGATAGCCATATAGATGACGGACTGGTAAAAGATAAAATAGTTCCGAGACTGGGACTGACTTTTCTGAAAAATGATAAAGAAACCCTTTCCCGCGAGGATAGGCTTCAAATTGAGAACCATATCTTAAAAATTCTTGTTAAATTTTTCTGTATAAGAGAGATACCCGAGGCTTTAAAGCTTCTCATAGAGGATGAACCCGCGTTTTATAAGAAAAATGCCTATATAAAGCAAAAAGAAGCAATAGAAAATGTATTTGCTTTAAACGGAATTAAGCCTGAATTTCGAACCGAGCTTCATATAACCGGTGTAAAAAAATATACAGTCTTAAGCGATGCATTAAGACTTGGAAGAATGCGGACGGGGCTAAACGCTGATGAAGTAAGCTTTGATATCTGTGATGTAAAGACATATAGCAGAGCGGAGCTTGGAAAAACTTATCCTAAAAAGAACAGCTTAAAAAGGATAGCGAAAAGATTGAATCTGCAATGGATTTATTTCAAGGGAGAAACGGAAAGCGGCGAATATGATGATTTTATACTAATGAGCGAATGCAGAAGGCTGTCGGCAACGGGCAAAAAGGAAGAATTAAAAAGAGTTAAAGAGAAGCTGAAGGCAAGGCTTGATATGGAGATTCCGTTAAACAAACAGATTATTGAAAGTCTTGATATTTTTTCGGGAAATATTTCAGATAAAGAAAAACTGTGGGAAATATTTTCATATACGGGGGAAGTTTCGAAATATTCCATATATACGAGGGAAGAGATTGAGCTGTTAAGCAATATAGCAAGGGAAACCGGAAAAACGCAGCCGTACAGGGCAATAGAAATGCTTGAGGCTGTGCTTAAAAATGTAAATAGAAATAAGAGCGTTTTTAAGGCAAGGACAGCAATTCCGATAAAAGATCTGGCATGGCTTTACAAAAATATTAAGGAATATGAAAAAAGCCGTGAGCTCGCTTTAAAGGAAATGGAAATGATATTTAAAGCAAATTCAGCGGATTTATTGTTAAGTATGCTTGATTATATTTCTACAATAGAAGAAGAACTCGGCAATATAGAAACGGCAAAGAGAATTTGCGTAGATATGTTCTACATTGCCGAATTGTACGGAATGTACAAAGACGCAGATATGATAAAAACATATTACGAAAAAGAATTTGATGCTGATATTAAATGGTACTGATTAAGCAGGCAGACTTTTTACCGATATAGGGGGATTGGCAATTTTGTCGCCGCAAATTGTTTTTTCCATAGTGTTTTTAGAAGCCGTACATGAAACAGCCGAAACTGCGGTCACCGAAAAAATAAGACAGGTTAAAACGGCAGCTAACTTTAAGATGATTTTTTTCTTTGTTATCATAGACTCTTCTCTCTTTCATTATTAGGATTTATAATCTTACCTCAGCTACAGGTACAAAGAATATCATGTTTTCAGGAAAAACAACAGACCATTAGGGTTTACATTTTAATTTTTTTTTTGTAAACCCTAATGGTGTTTGAGGAAATATAACAAATATCCGTTTAAGCGGTAAGCTGTATAAAATCACAATGAAAATCCTGAAAAATCCACAATAACCTGAGTCTCCGCATTTTTTTATTTAAACATGTCTCTATCGACTGAAATATACTTAATTTTGTTAAATTATTTTATTTATATAATGAAGCTTATAAGCAGTATGGTTAAGCCCTATTTATAAAAAATACGGAAACTTAAGCATAATAATTCTTGAGTTTAAATATACTATGTGCTATTATTGGCTTATATTTTGTATGGATAAAAGTACAAAGCACAAGATATAGAGAAAGAAGGGATAACCTGATGATAGGAAATCTGACCTTACTCACCGATTTTTATGAGCTGACGATGATGCAGGGGTATTTTAAAAATAAAAAGGATCCTATAGCCGTATTCGACATGTTTTATCGCTCAAACCCGTCGGGGAACGGTTTTGCGATTTCGTGCGGACTTGAACAGCTTATAGAGTATATAAAAAATCTGAATTTCAGCTATGATGATGTGGAGTACCTTCGTTCTTTAAAAATATTTGATGAGGATTTTCTAAGCTATCTTTCCGGTTTTCATTTTACAGGCGATATTTATGCTATTTCAGAAGGAACGGTGATTTTTCCGATGGAGCCGATAGTAAAGGTTATAGCGCCTATGATGCAGGCGCAGCTTGTGGAAACGGTAATTCTTAATATAATAAATCATCAGAGCCTTATAGCCACCAAGGCGGCGAGAGTGTGCCAAGCGGCGCAGGGAGAACCGGTAATGGAATTCGGGCTTAGACGAGCTCAGGGACCGGATGCGGGAACACTCGGAGCGAGAGCGGCTGTAATAGGCGGCTGCGCGGGCACAAGTAACGTAATCTGCGCCAAGCTTTTTGGAGTTCCTGCCCTCGGAACGCACGCTCACAGTTGGATAATGGCATTCCCGGATGAGTACAGCGCATTTAAAAGTTATGCGGAAATGTATCCTGATAACGCAACGCTTCTTGTGGATACCTACGATACTCTGCGCTCGGGAGTGCCTAACGCAATACGGGTATTTAAGGAAATGAAAGAAAGCGGAAAGCCTTTAAGAAAATACGGAATACGCATAGACAGCGGAGATTTGGCTTATCTTTCAAAAAAAGCGAGAAAGATGCTTGACGAAGCGGGCTTTGAAGATGCTAATATAGTGGCTTCGTCCGACCTTGACGAAGATCTTATAAGCTCCTTAAAAATACAAAATGCAGCTATAAATCAATGGGGAGTAGGCACAAAGCTTATAACGAGCGCCGATTGTCCGGCATTCGGCGGAGTTTATAAGCTTGCCGCGATACAGAATGATGAGGGAGAGTTTGAACCTAAGATGAAGCTCTCCGAAAATACATGGAAGATAACAAATCCTGGAAACAAGACGATATTCAGGATTTATGATACTGACGGTAAGATAAAGGCGGATGTTATTGCGTTTGCGGACGAGATAATAGATGAAAATAAAGAATTTGTACTTTTCGATCCGATTGAAACATGGAAAAAGACCGTTCTGAGACCGGGTGAGTTTAAGGTAAGAGAAATAATGGAACCGGTATTTAAGCAGGGACAGTGTGTATATACTTCTCCGTCCGTTATGGAGATAAGGGAGTATTGCCGCAGAGAAATGGCAACGCTTTGGGAGGAAACAAGGCGTCTTGTAAATCCGCATAAGGTTCATGTGGATCTTACAAAAAAGCTTTGGGACACGAAACAAAAGCTTTTGGATGACTATAATACGATGCTTCAAACCTCTAAACGTGTTACTGAACTTTGATAAGGTGAATTTTGAATGAATAAAGATAACGGATTTAAAACCGAATATGAATTTACGGATGACGAAAAAGCCTATCTCTTAAAAAAGAGGGCAAGGAGAAAGAGGCAAAGACTGATAAAAAATGTAATCAGGTTGAATTTTGCGCTTATGGGAATTATCGGAATTATTCTGTTTGTAAAAGTTATTTTTAACGGAGCGCTTGCAAATGCAAGCGGAGAAAATGTAAAGGTGCCCGTTCCGATATTTGAAAGAGAAACAGTGAAAAAAGACAGCACTCAAGAGGGAGAAAACACGGCAGAAGGGGAAATGCCGGAATATCCTAAAATTCCGGACAGAACACCGGAAAGTATTACTGTAATTGTAAATAAAAAATTCAGATTGCCGTCCGATTATGTGCCGGGGGATTTGACGGTTCCGGATGTTGAGTTTACATTATATCACATGGATGACAGAAAAAAGTTAAGAAATGAAGCTGCGAAGGCATTGGAGGAGCTTTTTGCAGGAGCAAAAAAAGATGATATTTTTTTAATTGCCGTTTCCGGCTATCGCTCTTTTGAAAGACAGGCGGAAATATATTCGGGAAATGTGTCAAGCAAAGGTATAGAGGAGGCAAGCGCGGTTTCGGCGCCGCCGGGAGGAAGCGAACATCAGACAGGACTTACCATGGATGTTTCATCGAACTCTAATTATTTTGACTTAACGGAAAGATTCGGAAAACTTCCTGAAGGGAAATGGCTTGCGGAGCATGCTCATGAGTACGGATTTATCATAAGATATCCGAAGGATAAGGAAAAAATAACGGGATATTCATACGAGCCGTGGCATATACGCTATGTAGGAAAGGACTTGGCTGAATTTTTATATAGTGAAGGAATTACGCTTGACGAATATTACGGCGTATCGGCTGAGAATTGAGGGCTTAAGCGATGAGAATTATAATAGTGGCGGTTTTAATAGCCTTATTTGCGGTTTCAAGTATTATTTTGCTTCCGTCAATATGGCTTATATCAAAAATAAATGAAAAAACGGCACAAAAAATGAGTCAAAGGATAGTGGCTTTTATATTTAACTGCATTCTCTTTTTATCCGGAGTAAAAAAGGATGTTATAGGTATAGAGAGAATACCTAAAGACAGACCTGTGCTGTACGCTATGAATCATAGGGGATTTTTTGATGTCATTCTTGCGCTTGCGACAGTACCGGGACTTGCAGCTTTTGTTTCGAAAAAGGAAATTGCGAAAGTACCCGGGTTAAGGCTTTGGATGAGAAATATCAATTGCGTGTTTTTAGACAGAGAAAATCCGAGAGAGGGTATAAAGGCTATTTTAAAAGGAATCCAGAATATAAATAACGGAACATCAATGTTTATTTGTCCGGAAGGAACAAGAAATACCGGAGAGGAACTTCTTCCGTTTAAACCGGGAAGCCTTAAAATAGCTGAAAAATCCGGTTGTCCGGTAGTACCCGTAGCCGTTACCCATGCGGAAAAGGTATTTGAAAATCAGAAGCCGTGGCTCAGACCTTACCAGATGACTATAGAGTATGGCGAACCTATATATGTACATGAGCTCTCAAAGGAGACGAAAGCCGAGCTGCTTGACCATACAAAGGAAAGAGTCGAGGAGATGTGGAGGAGAAACAGATAAGATTCGTTCAGGCAGGAATGCTGCGAACCGGTAAGAAATAAAACCGAATATTTGATATATTCAGATTGGCTGTTCCGAATCGGAACGGTCAATCTGTTTTATGGGAGAAATACACGGAAAGTCTATTAACGCGATGGATAAATTTATTATGGCATGAATATTTTGAACATTATCATAACGAATGTTATAATATATTTAAAAAAATGTGAAATATCTTTTGGGAAAAAGATATGCGTTATATTGCTTTTGGAGGAGGAATAATATGGGGTTTTTTAAAAGAAAAACAGGTGAGGAAGAACTTCAGGCGGCAATTTTTGTTAAAAACAGACATCATTCGGGATATGCGTATTTAAATATAATTGAAAAGATAGACGGAGTAAAAGCAAGACATAAACTGTATAGGCTCGGAATGCCTGCATATTATGCGGCTCCGGGGAGACATATACTTACGATAAACGCGGTATGGCAAAATGAATATAAAAAAGATGTCAGCCTTAGAAGCTCTGTCGATATGGAGGTTGAAGTTTTTGCAGGGCATTTTTATTCTTTAAACTACAATGTTTATACTGAAGATTTTGAATTTCTTGAATGTGATCCGAAGCGCTATTCATCTGTTGAGGATGAAATAGAAGCTTCGCTTGCAGAAAGAGAATTTGATTTTAATTTTAAGTTATCTGTTATTAACGAATTGATGGATAAATCTCCAAGTTTTGAAGGAATGATTATTTCTCATAGGAGAAGAGAAAGTGAATTTTACGCGAATGGAGATGACTTTGATTCTGAGAAATGTGAATTATTTACGAAAAAGGCGCTTGAGCTTTTTAGAAATATTGAATTTACAAAAAAAGATTTGTTAAAAGTCGAAAGCCTTACCTTTGACGGAGGTCTTGAAATTTATCAAATGATAGTGCCGGAATGGGATGGAGAAGATGAGATGTTTGATATTCATTCAATTAAAGGTATTGAGTATCTCACGAGTTTGAAAGTTGTAAATTATATTTCTATGATAGATGAGGAGCTTCTTAAAGAAATAGAGAGCAGAGGTATAGAAACGGAAAGGTAAATATTCAGCTCAAATTTGAGTTAACCCGTATCTAAGATAATACGTAAGTAAGCGCGGGATTTCACTTTCTGATTTCGAGAGTGCCGTAAAATGTCGGAGATATGGTATTTTGCGCTTGCTTTTGACTGAGGAAAACGGAGAGCAGTTAAATGGATAAAGTAATAACTGTAAAAGGAACGGATTATAAGATAATAAAGTTGCTTGGAAAGGGGAAAGGCGGATATTCTTATCTTGCGGAAAATAACGGAGCTTTTTACACTTTGAAGAAAATCCACCATGAACCGTGCGAATATTATAAATTCGGAAATAAAATTGAAGCGGAATTAAGAGATTATAAGAGGCTTGCAGGCATCGGCATTATGTTGCCGAAGCTTCTTTGCTGTGACATAGAGGGAGAAATTATAATTAAAGAGTTTATCGACGGAAAAACCGTTGTAGAAATAATAAAAGATAAAGAGTTTAAAAAAGATTATCTTAAACAGGTTATGGAAATGCAGGAAATCTGTAGGAATAATAATCTGAATATTGATTGGTATCCCACTAATTTTATTATTAAAGATGGAACATTATTCTATATCGACTATGAATGCAACGAGTATATGGATGAATGGTCGTTTGAAAAATGGGGTAGTAGATATTGGATGGAAACCGAAGAATTCAGAGAAGCATTTAATTGACGGCTTAAACTTAAAAAGACATATAAAGGGTGGGATATATGGATAAAATTTTAATTGTTATCTTGCTTTTTGCACTTGCGGCATTTTTGATGGCAAAAATGATAAAACCGCCTACCGGACCCGCATATAAATTAAAGACAATTATTTTCGCTATGGGTGCCGAGCCGGTTTCCGATTTAACGGAATTAGGAGAATTGATTTTTATTTCAAAAGGTAAGAGGAAGTTTATTTTGCCTACGGAGTTAGAGTTATGGACAGAAGTAAAATTATTTAAAAACGGCATTGTTTTAAAGAGAAATAAAAAAGAAAAACAGGTGTTGTTTGCCGAATTATCGTCTATAGAGCCGTTTTTAGTTAATTCGCCGTTTGTGAAGGGGAAATACTTCGGATATTCATTTGAGTTTAAAAACAAAAAAGAGCCTATACTTTTAAAAAGCTGTAATATAAATGAATTGGATGTTTTTATTGAGAAATTATGCGAGTTATTACCGTCTGAAAAAGCGGCAGTAACGGATATCGGATGAATTTTAAGCCGGTATTTTACGGAGGATAACGAAATGGACATAAGAAAGTTTTGGAAGGATGTGTTGGAACAGAATGAAGAGAAATTATCCGATTATTTTCATAAAGACGCGGTAATTCGTTGGCATTGCAGCAATGAGCTTTTTACGGTTTCGGAATATATCAGAGCGAATTGTGAATATCACGGCAAATGGACGGGTGAAATTGAAAGGATTGAAGAAACCGATGGTAAAATAATAACGGCGGTAAAAGTTTTTCCTGCTGATAAAAGCAGTTTCTTTCATGTTGTCAGCTTTTTTAGGATAGAAAACGAATTGATTGAGGAAATGGATGAGTATTGGGCGGATGACAACGAAGTACCTGAATGGAGAAGAAGGTTGGAGTTGGGAAGGAAAATAATATCCTGAAGATAAAATTATCAGGATTTCATGTTGAAAAAGGAAAGTCGGATAAAGAGGGACGAGGCAAGTTAATAATTTTTGCGGAAATAGTAAGGAGGTAAACAGTAATGTGCATTGAATGCTGCTCGGATAATAACAGAATTACACCGTTATTAAATCCGCTTGATTGCCTGAAAAATCACACTCAATATATCTGCGGTACCTGCGGTAGATGTATTTGTATAGAACATGACACAAAGCGAGGATTACAGAGGTGGAATTTTCCGTTTAAAACCTCGGATATAGCCAAGCTATATTTGCGTACTGCCGACTATACTATGAAAAAAGCTTGCGGAATTTATGGAATGAAAGATGAGAAGGGCAGAACTTCCTATAAAATTTTTCCTGATATAGAGGAACTGAAATCATATCTTAAGAAGAACAGGGGGAAAATCAATGAAGCTATGAAGCCTGTTTTCAGCATGGAAGAATATAAGGAGTATGAAAATACTGAGGTGAGAAGGCTGACTTATAATGAAATAGAAAAATATATGTCGGAGAGATAGCGAAATAATAATTAAGCGGATAACTTTCGATTTGTGTATATATGGAGGTACATCATCAGTTTGAAAAAGTGTTTGAAGCAAAAATTGACTAATTTAGCTATTGGAGAGTTGGCGGCAGCGGCAGTATTTTGGATGAATTTTTTTATATTTAAAAAACGGATTGTTACTGTAAAATCTCTAATTTCTATTTCCTTCTCCTTATTTGTACTAAGTTTTATTCTTATACAGGGTTCTATTTTTTGGTGGATTTTGATAAAAAGGATTTCAAAACCGGGATTTGCTGAAAAATACGCAGGCAGGGTTTACAATGTACTAAAGATATTGGATGTGGTTTTATTATGTATAGGAGCTGCGGTGATAATATTAAATTACAGTACATTTCACATGACGATTCTCTCTATTGCCGTTTGGATATTTGCCGTGATAGAGTGGATAAATTATTATAAATCGCAATTATCGTACAGCCTTAATCCTATTGTTTTATTAAAATATACACTACAGGGAAAACTGAGAAAGAGTAGAATAGCAAAGGAAATTGATAAAGCAAAAAAATGAAACTATAAAAATGGAAAAGAAAATATTGATTGGCTCAGCGCGGATAAAATATATTTAGATAAACTGATTAGATAGCGGGTAAAATTTAAGAAAGGCTGAACTGTAAATATGCGGAGGAAAAAACATAAATGGCATTCTTAACTGAAAAGCAAATAAAATACGGATTTGATTATTTTCATAAAGATGAACCGCGAAGTAAATGTATAGTGGAAGTATCGGAGTATAATGGAGAAAGCGAGCTTACAATAAACTGTACCCAATTAGGTGACAGCTTTACACCCGGGTATAAGACGGCAAAAGAGAAAAAGCGTGTATTACAGGAATGGTGCGATTTTTTACAAAACAATAAAACGGCATTTACAGAGCTGACATTTTGTACGAGGATGCCTCAAGAATTATTTGATGCTGTTTGCGAGCAGGAAAATCTTAGAAAATTACATATAAAATGGGGTGTATATTCTGATATTTCTAAGCTTGCAAATCTTACGAAACTTGAGTATCTGCAACTGGGCTCAGGGGCAAGTGTAGAGAGTATAGAGCCTATTACAAAATTAAAAAACTTAGCAGCCTTATCAGTGGAAAATTTTCAAAAAATTGAGGATTACAGTTTGTTTACCAATCTTAAAAATTTGGAGAGCCTTTCCATTGAAGGAGATGGACTCGGACCTAAGTATATTCATGTTAATTCGCTGGATTTTTTGAATAATATGGAGCAATTAAGATTTTTCAGATTTTTAACGGCAAGGTTAAAAAGTAAGGACTATACTCCTGTTTTAAGCCTTGAAAATATAGAGCATTTGACACTGAGACCATGCAAAGAAACAAAAAAATTGTATAGTGAAATGATTAAACTGCCGAAGTTAAAGTATGGTTTATTAATCAGTAAACCGGAACTATATGTTAAATAATATAAAAGTTAAAAGTATATAAATAAAGTAGAAGTCTTATTACAGAAGAATTTAAATTCAAAGGCAGGTACTTCATTTTGACTTAAAAAAGTATTTGTAATGAAATTTTTGAAAATAGCAGAAGGAGAATAACTCTAAATTTATGTAACAGGATATGAGCAGGAAAATGAATGTAATAACTATAAATATTTTGAAATCGTTTGGGATTGATTGGTTTGATTTATATCAAAGATAGGAGGAAGT
>CAUUHV010000041.1:0-17390 GCA_963545085.1 uncultured Catonella sp.
GCTACATTAACCCCGGAATATTATAACGGAGATGTATTTATGCGGGTTATGAAAAATGAAGAGGATAACCGAGCAAAGTATGCCGAGCTTACATTAAGCGTGGAAGACGGAAGTAAATGGGGTTATTATAGAAATTACACGCTCGGAGTTTTAAGGAAGGACAGATTTGTAACTCTTGATTATGAGGATATAAGATTTAACGGAAATGTTTTAAAGCTTAATCTTGATTCGGGAATTTACAGGCTTATAACCACATTACGTATGCCGAACGGAAATCAGAAGGCTGAAATGAGAATTTTTTCACTTATTTCAGGAGAGCAAAAAACTGTAGAAATGAGATTAAGAGAGAGCAGAACGGAGGATATGCTAACTGAAAACAGTCTGAACGATTTCGAAATTACGGAGGAAACCGGTGAGGAGATTAAGTTTTCAGATATAATAAAAGATAAAAGCGGTATTTTAGCGTTTTTGGATGAGGGAAAGGAACCTACGGAGCACGTTTTAAACGAAATGAAGATTTTGAGCACTGAACTTCAGGCTATGGAAGAAGAAATTATATTTGTGGTAAAGGATAAGGAGGCGTTAAAAAATACTACTCTTGAAAGCGTTATATCCGTCATACCTAAGATACGGGTATATTACGATAATGACATGGAAAATGTTGAACCGCTCGCAAGAAAGATGTATGTGGATCCGGAAAAACTGCCTTTGCTTATCGCCTTAAAAAACGGCTTAACGGGAATTTATGCCTGCAGCGGCTACAATGTGGGAAGCGTAGACCTTATGATGAAGATAATGAGTTGTAAGAAGTAGGAGAAAGACTATGGGCGGATATATTTTGGAAGCGTGCACGGACAGCGTGGAGTCCGCAGTAATTGCTACAAGCGCGGGGGCAAACAGACTGGAACTTTGCACTAACCTTATGATAGGCGGAACTACGCCTACTCTTGCTACATTCGAACAGGTGAGAAAGCGCTGTAAAAATATTGTAAACGTGCTTGTAAGACCGAGATTCGGCGATTTCTGTTATACGAAAGATGAGTTTGAAATTATAAAAAATGAGGTAAGGCAGTTTAGAGAAGCGGGAGCCGACGGAATTGTAACAGGTATATTAAAGCCCGACGGAAGCCTTGATATTTTTCGTATGAAAGAGCTTATGGTAGAGGCAGGCGATATGACGGTGACTCTGCACAGAGCTTTCGATGTATGCACAGACCCTTATAAGACCCTTGAAGAAGCGGTAGCTCTCGGGATTGACATCATTCTCACTTCAGGTCAGGCTAATGTGTGCACGGACGGAAAGAAATGCCTGAAAGAAGCGGTAAGACTTGCCGGAGGCAGAATAGAAATTGAGGCGGGAAGCGGAGTAAATGCGGAAGTAATAGAAGAATTATATAAAGAAACCGGAGTAAGAAGCTTTCATATGTCCGGGAAAGTTGTAATCGACAGCCCTATGATTTTTAGAAAAGAGGGAGTGCACATGGGGCTTGACAGTATTAGTGAGTACGATATATGGAGAACCGGTGAGGAAAATATACGAAAAGCCGTAGAGGTAATTGAAAAACTGAAAAATAGGAAAATGCCGTAATCATGAATAATTACCGTTGAAAAGACTTAAGTATGCAAATATACCGAAAACGTAAACAGATTCATGTAAAACATGCAGGGTATATAAAAACAAGGTATAAATATAAAGGTGTGTAACGTCATTAAATTAGCGGATTATTTAATTAAAAAGTATCCGGAGACAGATAACTATCCCTATAAATGTCGGAGCTGTACACGGAAATTTTATTTTTGGGGAATTAAATCATAAGCTCGGATTCAGGATCAATAAAGGAGGTAAATATGTATCAGGCAAAGGAAACAAGATATGAAGGTATGCAGTATAACCGTTCGGGAGAAAGCGGACTTAAGCTTCCTGCGGTATCGCTCGGAATGTGGCATAATTTCGGAGATACAGCGCTTTATTCCGCTATGGAGGAAATATGCTTTGCAGCGTTTGATAACGGGGTGACACATTTTGACCTCGCGAATAATTACGGACCGAAGGCGGGCGCGGCGGAAAGAAATTTCGGAAAGCTTCTTAAAGAGCATTTTAAGGCTTATCGTGACGAGCTTATTATAAGTACAAAGGCGGGTTATGGTATGTGGCCCGGACCTTATGGTGATTTCGGAAGCAGAAAATATCTGATTGCCTCAATCGATCAGAGCCTCAAACGCATGGGGCTTGATTATGTCGATATTTTTTATCATCACAGACCGGATTTTGATACTCCGATTGAGGAAACAACGGAAGCGCTCGCACAGATTGTAAAAAGCGGAAAGGCGCTTTATGTCGGTCTGTCAAACTATGACGGCGAGAGAATGGCGAAAGTTGCGGGAATACTTAAAGAGCGGCATATTCCGTTTATTATTAACCAGAACAGATATAATATGTTGGACAGGACAATAGAAAAAAACGGTCTTAAAGATATGGCGGAGAAATTGGGAAAAGGAATTATCTGTTATTGCCCTCTTGAACAGGGAATTTTAACGGACAGATACCTTAATGGAATCCCTGCGGACAGCAGAGTCAGGACTGATGGACGGTTCCTGAAAGAAGGCGATGTTGAGTATTATATCTCCAAGGCGAGGAAACTGAAGGAACTTGCTGACAAGAGGGGACAGAGTCTTGCGGAAATGGCTTTGGCATGGCTGTTAAAAGATGCAAAAATAACGTCGGTGCTTGTCGGGGTGTCGAGAGTCGAGCAACTGCTTACAAACATTAAGGCGATAAATAGTGCTCCTTTCTCAGAGGAAGAACTTAAGGAAATAGATAAGATTATAGCGAAAGACCGGTAAAGCTTAAAGAACGGGAGATTTGCGTATTAAACGCAGTCTCCTGTTGTCATATATCTGAAAAAGGTGAGACAGATGGAAATAAAGTATTCATTGAAAGGGCTTTTAGACAGGGCAATGCGATTTGCGGAGAATAAACAGCTGTTAGACAGGACAATGTGGAAATGCTTTGTAAATCAGTTTAAAGAAGAAACGGATAGATGCGACAGAGGCTGGAGAGGTGAGTTCTGGGGCAAGATGATGCGCGGAGCGGCACTTGTTTACGGTTATACGGAAAATGGAGAGCTCTATAAAATTCTTGAAGAAACCGTAACGGATATGATTTCCGAAACGGCGGATAACGGACGAATAAGCAGCTACTCCTTAGAAACGGAATTTAACGGTTGGGATATATGGTGCAGAAAATATGTAATCTTAGGAATGGAATATTTCTTTGAGATATGTAAAGACGAAGAACTTCAAGAAAAAATCATCACTTGTATAAAAAAACAGGCGGATTATATCATTTCTTTTATCGGAGATGAAGGAGGGAAAACTCCTATAGTCTTTGCGTCCGGTTGTTGGAGAGGGCTGAACTCAAGCTCTATTTTGGAGCCTGTTGTAAAACTGTATAAGCTTACGGGAGAAAAAAAGTATCTTGATTTTGCGGAGCATATAGTAAATCGCGGAGGAACCTCGATTGCGAATATTTTTGAACTTGCGGCGGAAAACAGGGTTATGCCGTATCAATTTCCTATAACAAAAGCTTATGAAATGACATCCTGTTTTGAGGGACTTTTAGAATACGCGGGAGTGACCGGAAATAAAAAGTGGATGCAGGCTGCCGTAAATTTCTCTTACAGGATTCTTGAATCCGATTTTACCGTTATAGGAGGCTCGGGCTGTACTCATGAGCTGTTTGACCATTCTACCGTAAGGCAGGCAAATACGACTAATGAGTTTATTATGCAGGAAACCTGCGTAACCGTAACTCTTATGAAATTTTTTACAAAGCTTTTAAATTTGACCGGAGACGGCAGGTTTGCGGACGCGATTGAACGTTCTTTTTATAATGCTTATCTCGGAGCTGAAAACCCATCGGGATTTATGGATGACAGAGCGGAAATCATGCAGGGAATTGTAAAAAAAGGATTTCCGTATGACAGTTACGCGCCGCTTACAGTAGGCAGGAGAGGCAAGCGGGCGGGCGGATTTATGGTGCTTGAAAACGGAAATACATACGGTTGTTGCGCGAGCATTGCTTCCGCAGGAGCGGGAATTATTCCGAAAATGATGTTTCTTAAGTCTGAGGACGGATTTTGCCTTAATTTTTATGAAGATGGAAAGCTTGAGGCGAAAAGAGGGGAGAAGTTTTATATAAGCCTTACCGTAGAAACGGCTTACCCTGTGGAAGGCACGGTAAAAATCCGCATTGATGAGGCTGAAAGCGAAGAGTTTACGATGAGATTTCGTATTCCCGCATGGAGCAGAGTAACAACTGCAAGTCTTAACGGTGAAGCAATACAGGACGAGGTATTAAGGAATAAGCCCGTGATTACCGCTAAAGACCTTACAAAAGGAGGCGGGTATTTAAAAATCGGGCGTAAGTGGAAAAAAGGTGATGAAATTTTACTGAACTTTGATATGCGAACTTTTGCCATATATCCGGTTCCGTACGGAGAGGATATGCTTGTAAACAATATGTTGTTTGAATACGATTATCTTGTTCCTACTCATGATATGGAGGATACGCTCGCAAAGAGGCATGTTGCGCTTGAAAGGGGACCTATAATGCTTGCGGCGGAGGATTCCGTTAAAAGAAAGGCGGCTGTTGCGGTAAAAATCGAAACGGATAAAGACCTTACCGTAGATACGGATGTTTTGTCTGTGAGGGAGGATGCGGCTGCGATTTTGGAGGTTGAAGTAAAGACTGCGGAAGGCGGTATACGCTTAAAGGATTACGCTTCGGCAGGAAAGGATAAGAGAAAAGAAATAGCAGTATGGCTTTTAACAAAGTGAAATACAATGCTGAAACCCTGAAATCATCAAATCCTACTGATTGACAGCAAAGCAAAAGTATAATACTATTTTAGCTATAAAAACAATAAGGAGAAAGCGTTATGAACGAGTTTGAGAACGTGAATGAAAAGGCTTATAAAAGCATGAACTTTGTCGGTATTGTGAATGTAGTATTGGGAATAGTTATGATAGCCGTATCCGTAATAAGCGGAGCTTTTATAATCGCGGCGGGAGCCAAGCTTATAAAAGATAAAGACGGGATTACTTTTTAATGGTGGTAACAGGTGAAACAAAAAATTTACAGTTATATTGACGCTATGATTTACGGTGACAGCGTTACAAAAAGATATTTATACGGAATCGTATTGCTCACGGCTTTAAGCTTGGGGTTTGCGGTTACCGCTATTGCGGGCGCGGGGCTTATTTACGGACTCGGCGCCCTGCTTTTGTCGGTAATGGATTTGATTTGGTGGCAATCTATGACATTAACCTCCGATGAGCTTATAAAACAGGGCGATAAGGAAAGATATAATAAAGAAAAGTCTGAGAAAAAAGAAGAAAAAAGAAAAAAAACTGATCTAAAAAAGCGAGAAAAAGAGAAAAAGAAAAAAGAGAAGGAAGAAGCGAAAATAAACGAAGAAGGCGCGAAGATAAAGGGAGAGGTGGAAAAGGCTTTAGGCAAGGCAAAGGAAGACGCGGCTTATACCGAAACAAGTGAGGAGATAAAGTATACTCTCAGAAAATATAAGGTTAAGAAGGATCACAGAGAAATAATAATAGATTCCTGCGAATCTTTAGGCCTTAAAGAAAGTCCGGCGTATATCTGGAAGGACAAAAAAAAGTATTATCTGCTTATAATAGGCGGAAAAGAACCGGTTAAGCTTGATTATCCGCTTGAGTATAATACGAAGCTTGTTTATTTAAGCGGAAAAAAAGCGGATCCGGATAAGGAGTATATGAGATTTAAAAAGCCTTCTATTATTTCGTTGGCATTCAGTCCTTTTTTGCCGGATTATTACCAAAAAAGAACTTTTACAGGAACGGAATTTTGCAAAAATCTGTATAGACTCGGAAAAGATATGTATTTTACAAATACTTCGGCAAAGAATGTGTTTGATATTGTAGGAGCCGACTTTGAAGTTAATGATGCCGCTACGGAAGAATCAAGGCATGGGGAAGATTTTAAAAACGCTTATAAAGCCAATATACTTTGGAGAGACGGAGTTATTTCTTCGGAAGAATATAAGAAGATGATAACGGGTCTTTTAAGCAGCTTAGCAAGGGCAGATATAAGATTTGACGAATTTAACCGTATATTGGAGCAGATGTATGAATATAATTTTATTACAAAAGCTTATGTTGAATTTTATATAAATTACAGAAGAAAGTACAGGTCTAAAAAAGGCGGTTCGGCTCAAGCTTGACGATAGGAAAAGGGTTGTATACAATAATACATAACGGCAATGCTTTTTTCTGTCGGATTGCAGGATGCTTTATGAATAATTTGGAAAAAATAAAATGGAGCCTGAAATGGGAAAAGAAGAAAAAGATTATGAGCCGGTAGACAGACATTCCTTAAGAGGAAAAGCGTTTAACAGGCTCAGAGAAGATATCCTTGCCGGAAGATACAAGGAGATGGAAGAGTTAAAAGAGGTCGTTATAGGCAAGGAGCTCGGAGTAAGCCGTACTCCTGTAAGAGAGGCGTTAAGACAGCTTGAGCTTGAAGGGCTTGTGACAATTATCCCGAATAAAGGAGCCTATGTCACCGGAATTTCGGATAAGGATATTAAGGATATATTTGCCATACGTTCCTATTTGGAGGGACTTTGTGCGGCATGGGCTTGTGAGAATATAACGGAAGAGGAGCTTTCCGAAATGGAAGAAACCGTTTTTTTGGCGGATTTTCATATAGGAAAGGGACATTTTGAGCAGGTTGTGGAGCTTGACGACAAATTTCATAAGCTTCTTTATAACGCATGCGGCAGCCGTATTCTTTCAAGACTTTTGGCAGATTATCATCATTATGCAAAAAAAGTGAGAACATCCAATCTTTCTACTGAGGAAAGAGCGAGACATTCTCTTCTTGAGCATAAGAAAATAGTTGAAGCCATAAGAGCGAAGGATGAGGAATCGGCAAGAAGTTATGCTTATGAGCATATAGTCGAGTCGATAAAAAGGATGTATGAAACAAAATAAGAATATAATTAAATCGAAGATTTAAAATTGAGTGTTGTACGGATATTCGGAAATATTCACACACAGTCACGGATGAAAAGACGGTATACGGGGTTTGGCGGGGAAGCGAGCGGATTTGTGATTTATGTAGTGAATGTTTGGGATATTTAAGGCGGGAGAAGGTATATGAACGTATTTAATATTATAGGCCCTGTGATGATAGGACCGTCAAGCTCTCATACCGCGGGTGCCTGTAGACTCGGAAGAGTTGTAAACAAGGTGGCGGGTGAAAGCAAGCTTACGGATGTCAAAATAGAGCTTTCCGGCTCATTCGCCGGAACATATAGGGGACACGGCACTGATAGAGCACTGCTTGCGGGAATTATGGGCTATTACAGTTGGTCAGAGGAAATAAGGAATGCAATGGATATAGCTAAGGAGAGGGGATTAAAGTATGAATTTATTGAAAAGGACATTCCGGGAGCCCATCCGAATACGGCGAGAGTTCATTATTTTTGTGAGGACGGGAAAAGCGGAACGGTTGTAGGAGCGAGTATAGGCGGAGGAAATATAAGAGTTGACAGTATAGACGGTCTTGTGGTGAATTTTACAGGAGAAAATAATACGCTTTTAGTTCTGCATAAGGATACTCCGGGAGTTATAGCAAGTGTTACGAACCTTATGTACTGGCGGCATAAAGAACTTAATATAGGAAATTTTCATTTAAGCAGAAATGAAAGGGGCGGCACGGCCCTTATGACAATAGAGCTTGACGAGGTGGCTCCGGACGAGCTTATAAAAGAAATTATGGAAATGGATAATGTCGAGAATGCTCTGATGATAAGAGCAATATAGATATATCCGGAGAAGGAAAGTATTATGATCGTTTATGATTCGATTAAACGGCTTGTGGATATGGCAACGGAACAGAATAAGAAAATAAGCGAGATATGTCTTACCGATCAGGCAAAGACACTCAGGCTGTCCGAAGATGAAGTTTACAGACAGATGGAAAAAAGCTTCGATGTGATGATAGAGTCGGCAAATTGGGGTATGAAGCCCGGAAGAAAATCCACTTCGGGTCTTACGGGAGAGGAAGGCTATACCATGATGAACTATGCCAAAAGTAACGGCGGACTTATGGGAAGCTTTATGACAACGGCTATAGGGAGAGCTCTTTCGGTATCGAATTGCAATGCGGCAATGGGAAAAATAGTTGCAACACCCACCGCGGGAAGCTGCGGAATACTTCCGGGTTGTCTTATTCCGATGTATGAGGAAAAGGGATTCAGTAAAAGAGCTGTGGTTATGTCCATATTTACCGCTGCGGCTTTCGGTATGGTTATAGCTGAAAATGCCTCTATTGCAGGGGCGGAAGGCGGTTGTCAGGCAGAGTGCGGCAGCGCCTCGGGAATGGCTGCGGCGGCTCTTGTGGAGCTTATGGAAGGAACACCGGCTATGTGCGCGGATGCCTTGGGGATAGCAATTGTAAACCAGATGGGGTTGGTCTGTGACCCGGTAGCGGGACTTGTAGAGATACCGTGTATTAAGAGAAATGCCGCAGGAGTGGTTACCGCGTTTTCGGCTGCGGATATGGCACTTTCGGGAATTAAGCTTAAAATTCCCGCAGACGAGTGTATAGAGGCTATGAAGTCGGTGGGAGATTCGATGAGCAGCGATTTAAAGGAAACGGCAAGGGGCGGACTGGCGGCAACTGCGACCGGAAAGAAGCTTTATGAGCAGGTTTTCGGTAAAAAAGACTGATAACGATAAGATTTAGACATGAAATGAGAGGATTTTAATTATGAATTTTGACGGAGTTATAATAGGGGGTGCTTCTTTTCTTATAATAGGCTGTTTTCATCCGATAGTTATTAAAGGTGAGTATTATTTTTCTAAAAAAATTTGGCCTATATTTTTAGTTTTAGGAATTGCCTCGTTGGCGGCTTCAGTTTTTATAAGCTTTTTTATTTTAAGAGGAATAATTGCCGTGTTCGGCATTTCATGCCTATGGAGCATACTTGAAATTTTTGAGCAGGAGGAACGGGTCAAAAAGGGATGGTTTCCTAAAAATCCGAAAAGGAAATATTGAAGAAAGATTAGTTTAAAATATCAGGACTGTCATAATAAGAACATAGATATTTTTTTTCTTATTGTGACAGTCTGTTTTAATCTATAAGTTAGCAATAACTGACTGATAATCTTACATTCATACAAAATGATATTTTTAATAATCTTGTAATTACGTAAACGGAGAAAGAATTTATAAAAATATGTAAATTATTTTAAATAAAAGTGTTGACAAATTATTTAAACAGTACTAATATTTATATTGCAATAAACAAAAAAGAGTTTTGAAACGGAAGTGTAATGATGAGAAAAAGCGTATACAGCCTTGTTTTAATGGATGACGTGGTTGAAGCGATAGACAGACTTGCTTATGAGAGAAATACCAACAGGTCAAATCTTATAAATCAGATTTTGGCGGAGAGTGTAAATTTTACTACGCCGGAAATGAAGATGAGGGATATTTTTGAAAGACTGGAGTCGATGCTTGAGGGCGGGAGCTATCGAATAGCTGAGCGCTCATCGGGAAATATATTTGCCGTACAAAGTGCTATAAGATATAAATACAGACCTACGGTAAAGTATATGATAGAGCTTTTCAGAGAGCCGGAGGATATAGCCGGAAGGCTTAAGGTGTCTTTCAGAACCAGCAGCAAGAATTTTACCGATGCTGTAGAGGATTTTTTCATAAGATGGCTTAATATGGAGAATGCTTATCTTAAAAGAATATATCCGAACGGAGTGCCGGGGGAGATAGATGGAGCCAAGTATGTTAGAGGTTTTTTATCTTTATCCGGTAAAAATGCCCTGTCGGAGAATGACATGGCGCTTGCAATCGGTGAATACATAAAGGTACTTGATTCCTGTATTAAGTTTTACTTTGAAAATCTTGAAAACGAGGAAGCTGCTGAAGAACATATACGACACGCTTACGGAAAATACCTTGAATGCGGCGTACCTGTGGTGTGAATACACGGAGTGAAGAATATTTCAAACGGCTGTATAACGTAGACTTGAAAGTCTGTGACCTATGATGTAAATAAATTTTAAAATTTGAAAATAATCGGGAGGTGATTTTATGAATGCGCCAAAAATGACCGCAAAAACAATAGAAGCTCTTGAAAACGCAAGAGGACTTGCACTGAATAACGGAAATTCCTATATAGAGGAAGCGCATATTTTATATGCTTTGCTTGAACAGGAATCCGGACTTATAGGCGGACTTATTACAAAGATGGGGAAATCCTTACCTAATCTCATAGCCGAAACCGAACATATTGCGGACGGCTACCCAAAAGCCAGCGGAGCTTCTTTAAACAGCAGCAATATTTATATATCCGCAGAGTCGGATAATGCTTTAAATGAAGCTAAATCTCAGGCTTCAAAGATGAAAGACGAATATATATCGGTAGAACATGTTATGCTCGGACTTATTATAAAGCCTGACAGACATCTGAAGGAACTTTTTAATACCTTCGGTATAAATGAAAAGGATTTTCTTAAAGTCCTTATGGAAGTAAGGGGAAACCAGAGGGTAGTTAATGAAAGCCCCGAGGATACCTATGACGTGCTTAAAAAATATGGACAGGATCTTGTGGAGCTTGCAAGAAACAATAAGCTCGATCCCGTAATAGGCAGGGATGATGAGATAAGAAATGTAATACAAATCCTTTCAAGAAAGAGGAAAAACAATCCTGTTTTAATAGGTGATCCGGGAGTCGGAAAGACAGCCATTGCCGAAGGACTTGCTATAAGAATCGTAAACGGTGATGTACCTCAGGGACTTAAAGACAGACAGATATTCTCTCTTGATTTGGGAGCTTTAGTAGCCGGCGCAAAGTACAGGGGAGAGTTTGAGGAAAGGCTTAAAGCCGTACTTAATGAGATAAAGAAGTCGGAAGGAAATATAATTCTTTTCATAGATGAGCTTCATACCATAGTCGGAGCGGGAAAGACCGACGGAGCTATGGACGCGGGCAATCTTTTAAAGCCTATGCTTGCAAGAGGAGAGCTTCACTGTATAGGAGCGACAACTCTTGACGAGTACAGAGAATACATAGAAAAAGACGCCGCACTTGAGAGAAGATTTCAGCCGGTTTTGGTAGACGAGCCTACTGTTGCCGATACAATTTCAATTTTGAGAGGACTTAAGGAGAGATACGAAGTATTCCACGGTGTAAAAATACAGGATCAGGCGCTTATTGCGGCTGCAACTCTTTCGCACAGGTATATTTCGGACCGTTTCCTTCCAGACAAGGCGATTGACCTCGTGGATGAGGCATGCGCGCTTATAAGGACGGAAATGGACTCGATGCCTGCGGAAATGGACGACATTGCAAGGAAAATAATGCAGCTTGAAATCGAAGAGGCCGCTCTTAACAAAGAAACCGATAAAATAAGCCTTTCTCATCTTGAGGATATAAGAAAAGAGCTTGCGGATTTGAGAGCCGATTTCAAGGAAATGAAGGCGAAGTGGGAGAATGAGAAAGCAAGTATCGGCAAGGTTCAGAGGCTGAGAGAGGAAATCGGTGAAATTAATGCCGAAATTGAAAAGGCTGAAAGAGAGTACAATCTTGATAAGGCGGCTGAGCTCAAATACGGCAGACTTCCGGCGCTTAAAGCCGAGCTTGAAAGAGAGGAAGCGGAGGCTGAAACTAAAGGAAAGAGAGGAAACGGAACCCTTTTAAGAGATCACGTTACGGAGGATGAAATAGCAAGAATCGTAGGCAGATGGACAGGTATTCCGGTTGCAAGGATGCTTCAGGGGGAAAGAGAGAAACTCTTAGGCATGGAGGATATACTGCATAAAAGAGTTGTCGGACAGGATGAAGCGGTCACGAAGGTTTCCGAAGCAATCCTTCGTTCAAGAGCGGGAATCAAAGACCCTGACAAGCCGGTCGGCTCCTTCCTTTTTTTGGGACCTACGGGTGTAGGTAAGACAGAGCTTGCAAAGGCTCTTGCGGAAGCTTTATTTGATGATGAGAAAAATATGGTTCGTATAGACATGAGTGAGTATATGGAGAAATATTCAGTCAGCAGGCTCATAGGAGCTCCTCCCGGATATGTGGGTTATGAGGAAGGAGGACAACTTACCGAGGCGGTCAGAAGAAAGCCTTATTCCGTAATACTTTTTGACGAGATAGAAAAGGCTCATCCGGATGTATTTAATGTGCTTTTGCAGGTGCTTGACGACGGCAGGGTTACGGATTCGCAAGGCAGGACGGTAGATTTTAAGAATACCATAATTATCCTTACATCAAATCTCGGTTCGGGCTATATTCTTGACGGCATAACTCCTGACGGAAGTCTTAGTGAGGAGGCTAAAGAGAAGGTGAGCGAGCAGTTAAGGCTAAGCTTCAGACCTGAATTTCTTAACCGTCTTGATGAAATCGTCTTTTATAAACCTCTTCAGAAAAAGGATATGGGAGTTATCGTAGAACTTATGATGAAGGATCTTAAAGAAAGGCTTAAGGCTAAAAACCTTGAACTTGAGGTTTCCGAGGCTGCGAAAGATTATATAATAGGAAAGGGTTATGATCCGAACTACGGTGCAAGACCTCTTAAGAGACTTATTCAATCCGAGGTTGAAACTTTGATTGCCCGTGAAATAATAAAGAGAGATATAGCTCCGGGCACACTTTTAAAGGTAGACTTTGACGGAAATAAACTTATCGCGGAAGAATAATAATGTAAAACAAAAAAAGGCTGTCTTGACAGCCTTTTTTTGAAGAAAATATTATGAATTTTTATTTTTTAAAGCTCCGACAATAAAAAGTACAGGTACAATCAAACCGGTTAACAGAGAAACTACAGGGAAAGAATTTCCGCCTACGGTAGTTAAAATTGCACCGATTATGGAAATTGCAGCGACAATAACGCCCCATACGATACAGGTTCCTGCTTTTTCAGGCTTATTGCAATTCTTTACGCCTATAATTCCGGCAATAAGCTCGGCAACAGCTCCGGCTAACAATAATACTCCTGCGGCATAAAGCATACCGGTATCAATTTGTCCGTCAGAGATATACGAGAGCGCAGCTATTCCAAGCAGTGTAATTATACTGCCGATAATTCCGAATACGCTTCCGATAATCATCAGAATACCTGTTACCTTTAGAAATCCGGCTCCTTTAGCAGTGTTCTGTTCCATGTTACAAATCCTCCTTAAGTTTATTGATGTAGGCGCATACTGTACATTGCCCCTCCACTTATTTTTAAATATTATAGAGGATTTTATTTTGATAAAAATCAGCCGATTGGCAGATTTTTTATGTATAATTAAGAAATTTTTGTAAAATGCCTGTTATATAAAAAGTCTTCCGAGGGACGTGCGGCTTGCGGTATGGGAACTTTCCTTACGACGCCGTCAGTGTATGAAGTATGTGCTTTGCACATGTTATTCTATTTTCAGGACAATAAATATTTTAAGATGCGGTATCCCGTTTGCGGATTACAATACCGAGACTGCGAGCATCGGAAACGAGCTCGGTACGTGTTTTAAAGCCGGTTTTATCTAAGAGATGTTGAACATGGCTTTTTACCGTTCCGACAGAGATATGGAGACGCTCCGCTATTACGGCGTTGCTGTCCCCGGTGGTAAGCTCTTTAAGTATGTCAAGCTCACGTTCCGTGAATTCATGGTTTGTCGTGTTGCCGATGCGGACTAACGGAGTTTCATCGGGATAAATATGCTCGCCGGCCATGGTTCGCTCCATAACATTTAAAATATCGTCTTTATGACTGTCTTTATACCAGAAAGAATCCACACCTATCTTCCTTGCCCTTTCAAGCCACGAATATTCCGGCATTGAGGTAACAATGATAATTTTGATTTTAGGAAATTGTTTTTTTATATCCTCGGCAGCGTCAAGACCGCTTTGCCCAAGTTTTGTCATCACATCCATAAGTATAAGGTCAACAGGTTTGTTACGGCAGACGGAAAGCGCGGCGGACGCGCCTTCAAGTGAAAGAAGATGCTTGAAATGTTCGCTGGAATTCACATAGATTTCAAAAAGTTGTCTGGGCATGTCCTGATCTTCCACAATCAATACATTATACGCCATACCGAAATGCCTCCCTTCAGTGAAATCCCTGTAACGGGAATAAGTCTGAATTATATTTGCTGTTTCTGATTTTATACTTTAAATTACCGATAAAAATCTGCCGATAGGCTGATTATCTATGATGTCTTTGAAAAGCACAGAGAAAGTCTGAATGTTTTTCCGGATTCAGCTGAGACTGAAGCACCCTGCTCATCCGCAAGAAGAGCCAAATTTGCAAGTCCGCCTGTAAAACGCGCCTCACCCGCAGGTATAAAGCCGTCGTTTTCAAAGCGGCAACAAAGGGCGGTTTCCGATTCCTGAAAAGATATATTAAGATTTTCGGCTCCGGCATGCTTGGCTGCATTGGTAACAGCTTCCTGCGCAGCTGTAAAAAACAGCTCCTCTTGCTTTTTTGTAAATGTATCGGGAATAGGAGAGCACCATATTAAGTGAATATCAAGCTCTTTTGCGAATTGTTCAAGTTTGCTTGTGGAAGCGGTTTCCGATTCATTATCCGCATCCATACATAGAAGCATGGCGTTATTCTCCCATAGTGAGAAAATATAATCAAGCGTTTCGAAGCTTTCATTGTCGTTTGATACCGTGGACAGCATCAGTCTGTTCATTTTATCATGAATATTAACCTTAGCCTGTAGGATTTCCTGTCTGCGGACAGTATCATCAATATTCTGATAGTGCTTCTGAAGTTCGCGGTTCAGGCGGGCGAGTTCCGTCGTTTCTTTTTTTAGTGCATCGGTTTTTGTGTATACCTCGGTGATATCATAGGCAATCAGCTCATGAAGAGGCTCTCCGTCGAGGTGAAAGTCCCGACAAACAAAACGCCAGACTCCGACACCCGCGGTAAGAATTTTATCCGACACCATGTCGCAAAAGACATTGCCGTTAAGCAGAGGTTCTCCTGTAATTAAGGCGCACAGGCGATTCATGCAAATATTTGAGAAGATTATCCGTCCGCTGTCGAGCCAGTAACAAATGCCGCAAGGAATCTTGTCCGCACAGTATTTAATTGTTAACGGAGTGATACGGGTTTTGGCATAGGCGAAACTTAAAATGAGAAGCAGCGTTACTGCAAGTGTAAGCATCATAAGTATAGTAAACCATAAATAATACGGAAGCTTTGAGACGGCTATGCTTATACTTGCTGCACTGCCTGTTTTGCGGTACATATAGATATCAAAAGTTATCTGCCATAGAAAGTAGGCGGGTACGAAGATAATTAAAGCAAAAACAGCAAAAGCGTACTTTTTTTGATAGACCGAATATGCTATTCCGATAATACATACAAGGCAGAGCAATAATGCCCAGAGTGACAATTGCGCACGGGTAAGAGCTGAAAGCATATTAAAGGATATCATGTTAAACCTCCACGGGACGGCAGCGTAAAACAAACATAAGTTACGTTATCCTCATATTCCAATGCAATATTGACGTCTGCAGAGGACAGCATTTCACGCATAGCTTCGGAAACCGACGCATGAATATTTTCAAGAGTAAGTTTAAAAAATATGACATCATGTACGGAAAAGTTAACGAATATGCCGCTTATAGAATAAAAATTATCTTCTAAAAGCGTCCTGAAGGCTTCAAAGACTGTAAATACCGCATTTGCCGGTATTTCACCCTCGGCGGTATTAATTAACTCTGCCGGTATTCCGCAAAAATTCAAATAACGAAGTATCTCCGAGACGGAAACGGCAAACTCTCCGACTTCTATAATTTTACTTTCATCGGAAAGCAGCATAAGGTTTGCGTAACGCTTGATATACGCACCGAGCAGCAGGATATGTTTGCGGCATCCGTCTTTAAATGCCTTGTCGGATGATTGCCTCGCTTCTTTAGCGATTCGAAAAATTTCGAGAGATTGCTTTCTTGTATGCCTTGCAATTTTGTTATAAACTATAGTGCGTTGTTCAATTTTTGCCTGCTTTTCCTTAAGTTCGTTTTGAAGGCGGATTAACTCGGATTCTTCGGAAAGCTTGCTTTTTATTTCCGCAAGAGCCACATTCAAGCGATCAAGTTCCGTGACATCGTCCTGCCAGAACCCGAAGCCTCCCGGAATTTTCATTCTGTATAAAACTGAATGTTTATCGATGCGAGTATTTCCTGTGGAGAAAAGCTGCTCTTTGGTTAATGGGGAGGCTATATCGGATTTATATATGATATTTCCGAACCGGTCGGTTATTCTGGCAGGGATTGAGGAGAGGCGAAACAGTTTACGGTATCTTTCGTTTGTCGGAATAAGTCCGAGTCCGATGCAGCATTCCAGTATACCGATTATCATAAAACAGAAGATTTCAGGAAATTCTATAATATTTTTGCCGTTAAATTTTATTATATTACTCGAGTTATGAAGCAAAATCAGAGTGATACCTATTCCTAAAGGCAGCAGAATAAGCCAGGCATTCCTTTTTGAGCTGCTTACACGGCATCTGATAATAAGAATAGTGATTGAAACGAGAAAAAGCGAGGCACCCCACAGCACACAGGCAAAGTATACCGGACCGCGGGTATAATCCCGATTCCAATAAATAAAATCAGGCTGAAATTGAAAAGCCTGCTGATGAAAATCATTTGTTAAAACGAGCAGAATAAGAATTACCGTAGCCAAAAGCGATATGGAATAATATTTTCGTGAAATATATTTATCTTCGTTTGTATAAACCATAAGTGAAGTATAAAAGAAAAGCAGGGGAATAAAAAGCATAGGTACGTAATATAGGTACCATGTATAGCGGGCAAACATATCTATTTCCATAAAAACACTATACTTGATTCCGCAAAGTAAAATTAAAAAAAGCGGCATACATGAAAGAATTTTCATTATTGCTTTTAAGGAGGCGGGATGCGCTACTCTGTAAGAATAGTAAAGAATCAGGCAGGTATAAATAATAAGAAGGTAAATCGAGGAAAGGTTTTGAGTCGGAAAACTGTGCGGGATAATGCCTGCGGACGGAAAAATATTAAGAGCAAGCAGCAGCGTATATAATACCAGCTTTTGCAGGGGTCTTCCCACTTCACTCATATTGAACGTTCTCCTTTCCGCCATTTGTACCGATATCTATATAATCCAGATTTTATATGAATGTTGCAGCTTTTTCAATATGGTATGTATTTAACTTTCTCGGTGCTTCGTGAATAATTCAAACTAAATTGTTTTTTTCACTCCGGGAGAAGCGAGGGGAGGTCATCCTCCGCGCGCCGCTGTGAGGACAATCAAGTTTGTGTTTGTTTGACACTTTGTTCAGG
>CAUUHV010000042.1:0-16736 GCA_963545085.1 uncultured Catonella sp.
TTATAATAGAAATGAAACCGATTTCGCACAAATTCCGATAAAGGGGAGGTTAGTTCATGAAAAATAACGGCAATAATACCGAAAGCGGGAAATTTCAAAATATATCGGTTCAGGATGAATCACGACTTAGACGAGGAAAAGCTGAAAGAAAAGAGAATGGGAAGGTTAATTTCACCTGTATGAAAGAAGGGCTTGATTATCTTTTGTATTCGGCAAAGAAGGACAGTGACATAAATTTGGAAGATTTTTCATATCTCTGTCTTAAGCTTAAGGTTAATGAGGAGCACTCCATGTGTTTTCAGCTTTCTTTCTATGAAAAATCAGTGAAGGAGAGACTTGAGCCTACGGAAAGAGAACCGGAAATGCGTGTTGTTTTCGGGGTGATTCCCGAAGTGGAAACTATGGTTCCGTTTGATTTTAAGATATTGAAAAGTCAGGTAATATTTCCGGAGCGTACTCCGGGACGGCTTAAGATGAGTATTTTTGGAAAGCCGATAAGGCTTTGTGATATTTCGGAAATCAGACTTCAGACTGCGCCCGGATTTGAAGAGTTTCATTTCAGCGTTTCGGAATGCTTTTTTTCAAACTTTTTTCCGGATTGCAGTCTGCGTAAGGAATGTCTGATTGATGAATTGGGGCAATGGACGAAAAAAGACTGGAAAGGAAAGATTTCAGGCAGAGAGGAATGCAATAAGCTGCTTCTTGCTATGCTTTCAAAGGCAGAAAAATCGGAAGATAAATTTCCGTTTTCGGATTGGGATGAATTCGGCGGATGGAAGAAAAAGACATTTAAGAAGACGGGACGGTTTCATATAGAAAGAGAAAACGGAAGATTTTGGCTTGTAGACCCTGCAGGAAACGCATTTCTTTCTTCGGGTATTGACTGTATAAATCCGGGAGTGGAAACACGAATCGGACCGATGCGGGATTTTGTAGGGGAGAAACTTCTAAAAGATTTTGAAAAAATTCCCGAGTACGAACCGGGAGCAATGAAAATTTCCCGTGATAGAAAAGATTTTTTCAATTTCGGAACAGAAAATTTAAAAGCCACTTTCGGGGATAACTGGAAAGAAAGTTGGATGAAAATTATTAAATATTATCTGCTTTCATGGGGTGTAAATACTGTAGGAAACTGGTCGGATAGAGAGTTTATAAGGTTTGCGCGTATGCCTTATGTGATTCCTTTGGACTCTGTTTCAAAAGAAGGCTTCCCTCATACGGAAAAAATGATTTTCAGAGATTTTCCGGATGTTTTTTCTCCTGAATATAAGGAATCTGCGGCGAGATATGCTGAAAGTCTTGATGAGTTTAAGGAGGATCCGTATTTAATAGGATATTTTATGAGAAATGAGCCGGAATGGGCATTTGTTTACGGATTAAATATTGCGGAGGAAATGCTTGCCTGCCCTTTAAAAACTGCAAGTAAAGAGGTCTTTATAGAACGGATGAAATCAGCTTACGGCGATATTTTGACTTTTAGTAAAGCATGGAATTTAAAACTCGGAAGCTTTGATGAATTAAATAACGGAATCTACAAGGCGGCTTCTCTTTCGGAAAAAGCGGCTGATGATTTAAGGACATTTTCAGAGGAAATGATAACAAGGTATGTAGAAATTCCTGCGAAGGAACTTCGTAAAGTTGATAAAGATCATCTGAATTTAGGAATGCGCTATGCTTATATAACGGATAAAAGCCTGCTTTGCGGCTCGGAGAATTTTGATGTATTTTCTATAAACAGCTATCAGATTACTCCTCTATCGTCTGTGGAGCAGGTTGCGGCTCTGCTTGATAAGCCGGTTATGGTGGGTGAGTTTCATCATGGAGCCTTGGATAGAGGATTGACTGCACATGGTATCAGAGGTGTTACCACTCAGAAGGAGAGAGGGAAGGCTTACAGATACTATGTGGAACAGGGACTTACAAATCCTTGTTTTTTGGGAGCGCATTACTTTCAGTTAAATGATCAGAGTCCTTTAGGTCGTTTTGACGGGGAAAACTATCAGATCGGACTGATTGACATTTGTATGCAGGAATATGAGGAGATGACACGGGCTATGAGGGAGTGCCATGAAAGAATGTATAGAGTGGCTTCAGGAGTGCAGGCCGCATGGAACAGTATTCCGGAGGATATAGAACCTATACATTATTGAAAGTGTATACCGAAAATAAAAGAGAATATTACCTGAGAGGCGTTTTATACGCCTCTTTATATTTGAGAGATAAAGAGAATACGCAGAAAGCACGAATATTCGAATTTGTGAAATCGGTTTCTAAAAATACAAGTAAAAAGACGTTAAAATACATGTAAAATCGCTTATTCACAAAGTAAAAGCATTGAGTTAAAAATATTCAGAAGAAAAAATAATAATATTATAAGCTAAATAGACAATTATATAGCTCTTGTTTGATAAAAAATTATACATTTTCATTAAATAAGAGTTGACAACAGATAAAGCATAACATATAATACACCTAAGAAATGGGTTTCAAAAATAAAAATAACAGTCAAGAAGATAAAACCTGCCAAAAAACGCTCATATGTAATTACGGAAATGGAGGAGATAGTGTGAAAAAATTATCTGAAACCGCTGCAGCTTCTAACTATAAATCCCCGAAGAAACCCTTTATAAAAAAAGTTATAGACAGTAAAACCCTGTTACTTATGTGTTTGCCGGCGATAGTTTTCTTCATTGTATTCAGCTATTGCCCGCTTCCCGGCGTATATATAGCGTTTACCAATTATAACTTTAAAGGCGGTATATTCGGGAGTCCTTTTGTAGGGCTTAAGAATTTTGAGTTTTTGGCAAAGTCCGGACAGTTATGGATGCTTACCAAAAACACCATTCTCTACAACCTTGTATTTATCGTTGTCGGAAATATGCTCCAGATAACGGTGGCAATACTTTTGAATGAAGTTCGATGCAAGTGGTTTAAAAAGGTTTCACAGACGATTATGTTTTTGCCTTATTTTATTTCCGCGGTTTTAATCGGGGTTATAGCGTTTAATATACTTAATTATGATACCGGAGCTTTAAACGCTTTTTTAAAATCAATAGGAAATGAACCGCTTAAGGTATTCAGTATGCCGAATATATGGCCGTTTATTATAGTAATCTGCCAGTTATGGCAGCAGACGGGATATGGCTCCATTGTTTATTTCGCTTCTATCTGCGGCATTGATTCCAGCATTATGGAGGCGGCGGAGGTGGACGGAGCCACAAGTTTTCAGAGAATACGCTACATAATACTTCCGAGTCTGAAACCTACCTTTGTTATTCTGCTTTTGTTTGCGCTTGGCGGTATTATGAAGGGCAACTTCGGTTTGTTCTACAATCTGGTAGGCAGTTCCAGCTCTCAGTTGTTCCCTACAACGGATATTATTGAGACTTTTGTATATCGTATGATGATGAACCAGAATAATTTCTCAACGTCATCGGCGGTCGGACTTTATCAGTCGCTTTTCGGATTTGCGTTAATTATGTTCTGTAACTGGCTGGTTCGTAAGATTGATTCTGATTATGCGTTATTTTAGGAGGTGAAGGTGATGGGTAACAGAAGAAAGATTAAAATGGGTGCCAGCACAATGACTGTACGTATTGTGGCCTATATAGTCGTAACGCTGTTCGCTTTGGCTTGCCTGCTCCCCTTCCTTTTAATGATTTCAGCTTCATTCAGTACGGAGGCTATTATAAATAAAGAGGGATTCGGGCTCTTTCCGAAAGGATTTTCCGTAACGGCATACTCTTGGGTATTCCGTTTTCCGAAAACGTTAATCGGTTCTTATGCGGTTACTATTTTAATGACTGTGGGAGGAACCGTACTGGGACTTTTTATAATCGCCATGACGGGTTATGCTCTTCAGAGAAAAGATTTTCCGTTCAGAAACGTGATTTCGTTCTTTATTTATTTTACAACACTGTTTTCAGCGGGTATGGCGCCGACTTTCATCTGGGTTTCCAAGTATCTGCATCTGAAGGGCAATTATATGGCGGTGTTTCTTCAGTTACTTATGACTCCGTGGCTTATTATTCTGATGAAAAACTTCGCTAAATCGGTGCCGCATGAAATTACCGAGTCGGGCAAGATTGACGGCGCGGGAGATTTTAAGATTTTTATTTCGCTTGTATTGCCTATGCTAAAACCTGCGCTCGCTACAGTCGGACTGTTTCTTGCGCTCGGCTATTGGAATGAATGGTACAATTCCATGCTGTATCTTAGCTCGGCGGTGAAGTATAAACCGCTTCAGTATTATCTGTACGGCATTATCAATCAGGCAAGCTCGTTAAAAAATTCCGTAGCGGGCGCAAACGTGTCTGTAGCTTCATTGCCTACAAATACGCTTAAAATGGCAACAGCGGTGGTTGCGACAGGACCTATAGTTTTCCTGTATCCGTTTGTGCAGAGATATTTTATCTCCGGTATTACTATCGGGGCGGTGAAAGGCTAAGTAAGAATGTTGTTTCCCGACAGGGACTCACATAAACAATCCTAAAAATTTAAGAAAAGGGAGGATTTACAATGAGAAAATTAGGCAAGAAACTTTTAACGTTGTTGCTTGCGGGAACCATGGTATTCAGCCTTGCAGGCTGCGGAGGCGGAGGAGGAGATACCAAAACAAGCAAGACAAGCAGTGCTTCGGGCAGTAAGATGACTTCAAGCAGCAAAATGAGCAGTAATGCCGCAAGCTCGAATGTGTCATCCGCTATTGATACTTCGAAGCATGAAGTAATCAATCTGCTTGTTTTAGGAAATAAGCCTACAAACGGCAGACTTGAGGCGATGCTTGAAAAGCTGAACGCTATTTTAAACGAGAAGGTTAACGCCGAGCTTACCATGAGCTATGTGGAGTGGGCTGACTGGCAGACCCAGTATAACGTACAGCTTCTTAGCGGCGACAGCAGCATGGATATTATTACCTCGGCTACCGACTGGCTGTTTGCTTGGGAAAATATTCAAAAGGGCGCATTCATGCCTCTTTCGGAGGATATGCTTAAGACTTATGCTCCTAAGACATGGGCAAGTGTTCCTGCGGAGCATTGGGCAGACTGCTCTTATAACGGCGAAATCTATATGATGCCTGAAGATAACTATGTTCAGTACACAAACCACGGTATATATTACCGCGGCGATTGGGCAAAAGAGGCGGGAGTAGAAACAATTAACAATTTTAAAGACCTTGGAACCTATTTTCAGTGGATTAAGGACAACAAGACCGATTGTATTCCATGGGATGTAGGAGGAAAGAATAATAGTGCGGGTCTGCTTCCGGGCTATATCAACTCAAATACCGAAAATATGGTAATAAACGGTGTAAACGCAGGTAATTTTGAGTTTTGGTTCGGTGAGTCGAAAGATAATGTTTATACGGTAACATCGCCATACATGGACAGCGATGTGATTTACGAGGCGGCGGAGCTTTTCAAAAAATGGAATGACGCCGGTTACTGGAGAGAGGATGTTCTTAACTATGACGGTGATTCCCGTGAGGAAATGTACGCGGGACTTTCAGGAGCTGATCAGCATCACAGCATTACTTATTACAGCAGCGTAAGACCTAACATGGATAAGAAACAGCCGGGTTCTGAAACGAAAATGTTCCCGTTCTGTCTGCCAAGTAAGAACCTTACAAAGCCTCTTATTACACATCAGGCCGCTACAATAAGCGCTAATTCCCAACATCCGGAAAGAGCCCTTATGGTATATGATCTCTTAAGAAATGACCAGGAATGCTACAGACTTATGAATTACGGTATCGAGGGTGTAGATTATATTGTAACCGAGGACGGAAAGCTTGCGAGACCTGAGGGCTATGATTCAAGTACCGACGCTCTTGAGTCTAATTTCTGGCTCGGACGTAATGACGACCTTGAGCTTCAGGATTCCACATGGTGGGAAGGCACTCAGGATATGATTAAAGAGTATAATTCTTATGCTATAGATTATCCTTATGCAAGCTTTGTTGTGGATAAGACCAACATTGAAGTGGCTCAGGCCGCTATCGCGAATGTACTTTCCGAGTATATACCGCAGCTTGCTTACGGTAAATATGCAGACCCTAAGGCGGCTATAGATGAAATGAGAAAGAAGCTTAAAGATGCCGGCTATGATGAAGTAAAAGCCGATCTTCAGGCTCAGATGGACGCTTACAAGGCTAAGAAGGAAGCGAAGTAAAAAATTACGATTTTAATCTTAAGCCGGCTGCGTACTCCGGTATGCAGCCGGCAGTTTTACAGAGGGAAAAATGAAAGAATGAGAAATGAATGCATTGAACTGAAAGAAATTTCCGTTTCAAAAAGAAATCCGGTGATTAAAGGGCTGTACGCGGATCCGGATATGGCATGCTTTAACGGCATATATTATTTATATCCGACTACGGACGGTTTTACCGGATGGTCGGGTTCACAGTTTCATGCATTTGCGTCCCATGATCTAAAAAACTTTACAGATAAGGGAGTTATATTGGACTTAAAAACCGATCAGGTGCCTTGGGCGAAAGATTCCGCATGGGCTCCGGCTATCGCCTGTAAAAACGGGAAATATTATTTCTATTTTTGCGGTAAAAGAGAGGATGGGAAATCCTGTATAGGCGTGGCAAATGCTGAGCGTCCGGAGGGACCTTTCAGCGCGGAACCTACACCTTTACTTACACCGGAAATTGTGGAAACGGCGGGAATTAAGTTAAGTCAGGTGATTGATCCGTCGGTTTATACGGAAGAGGACGGTACGTCATATCTTTTTTTTGGAAACGGTGAGCCTGCGATTGTTAAGCTGAAGGAAAATATGACGGAAATCTATACCGAAACCATGAGTAATATAGGAGGACTTACCGATTTCAGAGAAGCCGTAACCGTATTTAAAAGAGGAGGAAGTTATCATTTCACATGGTCCTGCGATGATACTGGAAGTGAGAATTATCATGTGAATTACGGCACCTCGGACAGTCTTTACGGTCCTGTAAATTTCAGATATACCGTACTTGAAAAAAGGCGGGAGGAGGGAATTTTAGGAACGGGTCACCACTGTATAATTAAAGTGCCGGGGAGAGATGAATGGATAATTGCATATCATCGTTTTGCCCTGCCGCTTGAAAAATATCCGGATGGTAAAGGTTACAACAGAGAAACCTGTATTGACAGAGTGGAATTTGATGAAAACGGTCTTATGAAAAAAATAATTCCTTCACTATAAATGAGGAAAGCTCGGCTGCTCATAGACAAAAGGAGAGGCATATGAAAGAAAAAAGCTTTGAAATCGGAGACGGTTTCTATCTTAACGGACAACCTTTTAAAATTATATCGGGAGCAATTCATTATTTCAGAGTTGTCCCCGAATACTGGCGTGACAGACTTGAGAAGCTTAGAGCTATGGGAGCCAATACCGTGGAGACTTATGTACCGTGGAATATGCACGAGCCTAAAAAAGGAAAATTCGTATTCGACGGTATACTTGATATAAAAAAATTCATTTTGACTGCCGAAGAGGTGGGACTGTATGTCATTGTAAGACCTTCACCTTATATCTGTGCGGAGTGGGAGTTCGGAGGACTTCCCGCATGGCTTTTAAAGGAGGACGGTATGCGTCTTAGAGCCTGCTGCGAGCCTTTTTTAAAAGCGGTGGAGGAATATTATAAAATACTTTTTCCAATTATTACTCCTTTGCAAATTAGTTGCGGCGGTCCGGTTATTATGATGCAGGTGGAAAATGAATACGGTTACTACGGTGAAGACACAAATTATATGGAAGCGATAAAGAGGCTGATGTTAGAAAACGGTACGACGGTTCCTCTTGTCACCTCCGACGGTCCCATGGATGAACCTCTTTCCTGCGGCAAGCTTGAAGGAGTATTACCTACCGGAAATTTCGGTTCAAAAACCGAGGAACGGTTTAAGGTATTAAAAAAACACACAAACGGCGGACCTTTAATGTGTACCGAATTTTGGGTAGGGTGGTTCGACCACTGGGGAAACGGCGGTCACATGAGGGGAAATCTTGCGGAAAGTACAGAAGACTTGGACAAGATGTTGGAGGCGGGACATGTAAATATCTATATGTTTGAAGGCGGAACCAACTTCGGATTTATGAACGGCTCCAACTATTATGATGAGCTTACGCCGGATGTTACAAGCTATGACTATGACGCGGTGCTTACGGAAGCGGGAGATTTTACCGAGAAATACGAAAAATACCGTCAGGTAATAGGAAAATATGCGGAAATTCCAGAGATTAAGTATTCTACGGTTATAAAGAAAAAAGATTACGGAACGCTTAAGGTACAGGATAAAGCGGGATTATTCGAGGTGCTTGATATGATTTCCGTTCCGGTTAAAAATACCTTTCCCGTTCCTATGGAAAAGCTTGATCAGAACTACGGATATATTTTATATCGAACGAAACTTGAAAGAGAGCAAAAACTTGAAAAAATTCGTCTTTGGGGAGCGAATGACAGAGCAAATATTTTTGTGGATGAAAAGCCTGTTGTGACCCTTTATGACAGAGAACTCCTTGAAGAAGCACAGGTTAACGCGGAATTTGAGCCCGGAGCGGCAATGGATATTCTTGTGGAAAATATGGGACGGGTAAACTTCGGTCCGCGTATGGAATCTCAGAGAAAGGGAATTGAAGGTTCCGTACAGTTAAACGGACATATACACTATAACTGGGAAATGTATTCTCTGCCGCTTGACAATATAGAGAGGATAGATTTTACTAAAGGATATAAAAAGGGAACTCCCGGATTTTACCGGTTTATTTTTGAAGCGAAAGAATCAGGCGATACCTTCCTTGACTTTAAAGGCTGGGGAAAGGGATGTGCTTTTTTGAACGGTTTCAACTTAGGCAGATTTTGGGAAATAGGACCGCAGAAACGCCTTTATATCCCCGCTCCGCTTATTAAAAAAGGACTTAATGAGATTATCATGTTTGAAACGGACGGAAAGGTTGCGGATGAAATCAGTCTGAAAGCGGAGCCTGATGTGGGATGATAAGTGTGTTTTAGGAAATTTATGCAGATGTCCGAAACGGAGAAGCTTATGTTGGAAAAAGAAACAATCAGTATATATACAATAGCAAAAGAAGCAAATGTATCTCCCGCTACGGTTTCCAGAGTGTTAACAGGAAACGCGAAAGTAAGTGAGGAAAAGAAGCTTAAGGTGAAGGAGTTAATTAAAAGGTATGATTTCAGACCGAATGCTCTTGCCAGAGGCTTAAGCAGCGTTCAAACCAAAGTAATAGGACTCATGGTTTCGGATATTCGAAATCCTTTTTACGCTACCATGGCTGTGGAATGTGAAAAGGCGGCAAATGAAAGCGGTTATCTTCTTATGCTTTGCAATTCTTTAGGCAGTAACGAAATGGAGCTTTCCTATCTTGAAAAGTTTTACGGGCAGAGGGTAGATGCCATTATCCAGATAGGCGGAAAAGTGGATGAGCTTATATCGGATACCGACTATGTGGAAAATATCAATAAAATAGCAAATACCACTCCGGTGATCATTACGGGAAAGTTGGACGGAGCGGATTGTTATCAGGTAAATATTGATGAAGGACAGTCGATGGAGTTGCTTATGCAGTTTCTTATAGAAAACGGGCATAGAGACATTGCTCTTGTCGGAGGTCGCGATAATGTAAAATCCACATTGGACAAGCGGCTTCGTTATCGGCAGATGCTTCGTAAATACGGGATTCCTGTGAGGGAGGAATACATTGTTGACGGTCACAGCTATGATATTGAAAGCGGCAGTAACGCGATACAGCGTTTTATCGGTGAGGATCATATTATGCCAGGAGCGATTATTGCAATCAATGACTTTACGGCTGTCGGAATTATTCGGGCGCTTCGTGAGCAGGGTTACAAAATACCTGAAGATATTTCCGTTGTGAGTTTTGACAATACATATATAGCGGAAACCTGTATGCCGAGACTTACCTGTGTGGGATATGATTATAAGCTGTTCGGAAAGCTTTTAATCGAAACCGCCATAAAAGTCATACATAAGGAGGAGCCGTCGAGGGTTCAGATGGTAAAATCGCGTCTGATTATAAGAGATTCCTGTAAACAGATGAACATGTAGAGAAAATTACCGTTTTAGAAATGAATGAATTGCGGTGTTATAAAAGCAGCAGATGAAGGGAGACGGAAGGAAATGTTTTACCGAATGAATCCTCTTATACTTCCGTCTGTAAGACTGGCGGATTCGACTGTTATAGAGCCGCCCTATGCGCACTGTAGAAGGAAGGCGGACGAGTACATAGTTTATATAATAAGAAAAGGAATTATGTATCTTAAGGAGGGAGAGCGGGAGGCTATCTTGCGTCCCGGAGATGTTTTTGTATTGGATCCGCGTTTTACTCATGAGGGATTTAAGGCCTCCCGGTGTGAATATTTTTATATACATTTCAGACATCCTGAAACAGAACCGTTTGAAGAAGATGGGAGTTTCAGGGAATTTTTGTTAAGGAACAGGCAGGACTCGATTCAAAGTGATATTTTCAGCTATGAAAAGTGTGAAGGGCAGAGTATTTATTTGCCGAAATTTTACCACATGACGGATTACGGCAGCCTTATAAAGGTGACTGAGCTTTTGAATGAGGCTATACAAAAAAATACAACCCGGCTTGAAAATTATAAAATTATGCTTGCGTGCAAGATACTTGAGGTTTTTGCGGAAATCAGCAGAAGCTATGTATCTGCAGAAACAGCCGCCTATGCAGAGGAACAGCCGCGTTCCTATAGAAATATTCAGGAAATCTTGAATTTTCTTAACAGAGAATATGCGGGAGATATTACAGGCGAAGCCTTGGAAAAGGAATTCGGCGGTAATTTTGATTATATGAATCGTGTTTTTAAGAAGGTGACAGGACAGACTATTTTCAAGTATCTGAATCGGGTGCGAATCAATCACGCAAAAGCACTTATCCTCAATTCTCCGTGGAAGATGTCAAAAATCGGAGAGAAGGTCGGATTTCCGGATGAGTATTATTTCAGCAGAGTTTTTAAAAAATATACGGGAAAGCCTCCTACGGAATACGCCAAAGAAGGCTTAAGTGGGAGAAGAAGCGGGAAGTGAAATATTCCGTTTCTTTTTTACACTTTCCGTAAAGTCCATTTTCTTGACTTCCAACGGAAGAAAAACATAATTCCGCGAAACAGCTCGTCCATCATAAAGGCAATCCAACAGCCCGTAAGCCCCATTCCGAAGCGAATTCCAAGTATATATGAAAAAAGAATGCTCATGCTCCAGCAGGAAATAATTGATATGATCATGGAGAAGAATACATCTCCGGCACCTCGTAGAGAGTTATTTTCAACATGGTTGAAGGCTCTGCCTATTTCAACGAATATATCAATAAAGAGAATCGGAGCGGTAAGCACGATGATTTCAGGGTCATTTGTAAATAATCGTATAAGCGGACCGCCGAAGATGAAAATAAGTGTGGAGCCGATGATGTTTAAAAGTACGGCGATACGCAGGCTTTGCAGATTAAGTTTGTATGCTTTTTCATATTCCCTTGCACCCGTCATCCAGCCTATAATGAGAGAGGTCGCCATACCTAAGGACATTCCCACAACATAAACATAAAAGAAAATGGTCGACAGATATATTTTTGCGGAAATGGCGGTTGTGCCGAGCACCGCCAATATGGATGTGGACACCACCTGCGATGTGGAATAGGAAAGCGTGCTGATTCCGCCGGGAAGCCCTATGCGAAGTATCTTGCGAATACATCTTAATGTTTTAAAATTTTTACTTCGAAAATTAAGTTTAAGAGAGCTTTTATACAAGTATAACATTATCAGACTAAATGCGGCGATATGGCTTATAACATTCGCTACCGCAATTCCGGAAACTCCGTAGAAAGGTGTTTCAAACGGTCTGTATATAACAATAATATTTAATACCGCATTCAAAAAATTCATAAATAAAGATACCCGAACTGCTATTTTAGGTAGACCGTAACTTCTGAAAATTGCGGAAATAGAGGATATAAGCGCCTGAAAGAAGGAAAAGAAAATGCAGATACGAAAATAAACCGCAGCGTCATTAAGCGCTTGTCCGGTTAAACGCATCATTTCCATAAGCTTGTAGGCGAAAACGGAAAGCGGAATTCCGACCGCAAGGCTCAAAACTAAACTGAAAAATATCGAAGTGAATGCGGCATCGGACGCCGCGTCTTCCCTTTTCGCGCCTAAACGGTGACTGATAAAAATGCCCGCGCCCGAGCTGATTACGGTATAAAATGTAAAAATCATACCGATAAGCTGGTTGGCAGCGCCTACAGCCGCTACCGCCTCATCGGAGTAGTGGCTGAGTACGAGAGTATTTACTGTTCCCATGGAATTTGAGAGTAACATTTCCACAAAAAAGGGAATAAAAACAGATATAAGCGTCATCGTTCCCTGAGGAGTTTCTATACTGCTTAAGGATTTATCATAGAGCTTAAATCTTTTTTCAGGCGCGGTCAAAATCTTCATCTTCAGTTATTTTCCTCAATTTCATAAGCTTAAGCCTACTCTATATCTAATTTTTCGTCGGATAGCTTATCCGAATGTACATGAAGCGTGATACTTCCCGGTCCCGTTCGCCGTATATAGGCTATCATTCGTCCACAGTAAGTTTTTCTGTATGGGGCGGAATAAGGGGTGTTATCCGCTAAATTTCCGTTTTCAAGCCCTGACAGAACTCCGGCTCCCGAAACCTGTGCTTTTATAATACACTCGGCATCCGCTACAAGGCGATTTTCGTTGTCGGTAACTGTAATTTCCACCTGATAAACAGGATGGCTGTCACAGCTGTTTTTTTCTTTTTTACTATTTGAGTTCCAGCGTGAGAGCAGCAGTCTTGAAGGCTTTCCCGTTGTATACAGTAAACAGCTTATAAGGGTATTGTCACTGTTAGCGGATTTGAAAACGACAGCTTTTAACTCGCCCGGTTCGTAGGTTACGAGCCATTCCATAAATCCATCCTCATTAAGTCCTTTTCGTATTCCTAAGGATTTTCCGTTTAAGAAAAGCTCCGCCTTTTCCTGATTGGTAAACAGGCGTACTAAAACCTTGTCACCCGAATCATAATTCCATGATTCATATAAAGGTTTCCATTCCTCATAGTTTTCTTCGTATTTAACCGTAGCAAGATATGCCGTAGGAGTATCGCTCCAAAAGGACTTTCTGCGGTAGTAGCGAGCCTTCGGAAATCCAGCTAAAGTAAGTAACCCTGCGGCAGAACCATGAATAGGCCAACCGTGCGCCTCACCGAGGTAATCTATACCGGTCCAGAGGAATTGGCCGCTTATATAATCGTTATCCTTTACCGCTTTCCATTCTTTATAACCGTGACCGTTTTCGCTTCCTAAGAGAGGAAGCTTCGGAAAACGGCGGTGATCATCTTCGTACAGATGCTCTTTGTAATTGTAGCCGACAATGTCCAATGCGTCAAAGTAGTGAAGCCTTGACGAAAGCTCCGGAAAAGCGGCGGCAAGAGTAACAGGGCGTGTGGTATCATAGCGCCTGACAATATTCGCCAATTCTTTCGCAAGAGGAGCAAGCCTTTCCATGTTTGGTTTATCAGGGTTATACATCCGCTCGGCAACGGGTTTATTGTTGTCATTATTTCCGGTCATTTCCCCGAATAAAGGATGACAGTAAGGGTCATTAGGATAATCAATCTCGTTTCCTATGCTCCACATGATTACAGAAGGATGGTTTCTATCCCTTAAAACCATGGCGGCGAGGTCTTTTTCGTGCCATTCCGGAAAATCCTCAAAGTAGCCCTGATGCTTAGGAGGATATACGTTATGTCCCGTGGACCATTTATTTTTAGGATTTTCCCACTCGTCAAAGGCTTCATCCATCATGAGAAAACCCATTTCATCGCAAAGCTCGTATAATTCGGGCATATGAGGATTGTGGCTTGTGCGGATAGCGTTACAGCCCATTTCTTTTAAAGCCGAGAGTCTTCTTTCCCAGACTTCTTTAGTCATGGCGGCACCCAGACAGCCTCCATCATGATGTACGCAGACTCCCTTAAATTTAAGGTTTTTACCATTTAAGAAAAAACCTTTATCCGCGTCAAAACGAAAAACGCGAATTCCGACATTTTCGGAATATACTTTGTAAGCCTTACCGCCGTTTATGGACAGTACGGTATTTAAACGGTAAAGATAAGGACTTTCCGGAGACCATAAAGAGGGATGATTTACACATCCGTTTAAAGTTATTGTTTTCTTCTCTCCGCAGTCAAATTCCGTGGAGGAGCTTAGCTCAAGCACGATTTTTCCCTCGGCGTCCGAGAGAGTGCTGACAATGGATACTGAAGCTTTATCCGAATTTTCATTTATAATTTCATGCGAAATTTCCACCTGAGCGGATTTGCAGTCATTATCATAAAGCGTGGAGAAGAAAATTCCGTTTTGTACGGGATGTACGACTTCTTCCACTAAAATACGTACTTTACGTGTAATGCCGCTTCCGGTAAACCATCTCGAATCCGCTATATCGGTATGCGTTACTTTTACACTTACTTCGTTATCCGTATTTCCGAAAAAAGTCTTTTCACTTATATCATAAGAAAACGGCACATAGCCGTTCGGGCGTTTGCCTAAATAGTAGCTGTTGCACCATACCTGACTGTTTTTATATACTCCGTCGAAAAGGAGAGATATTTTCTTGCCTCTATATTCATCAGGCAGAGAAAAACGAACCCTGTACCAGCCGATACCTCCGGCAAGATAGCCCGTTCCGCTTGAGTATGCCTTGTCAAAAGGCTGTTCTACAGACCAGTCATGCGGAATTACAACATCACGCCAACCGCTGTCGTCATAACCCTTGTACCATGCTTCTTCAACCTCACCGAGATGAAATTTCCAATTATTTTCAAGTCCTATCAGTAAACTGTCCATGTGAATTTCCTCCGATATGTTTAATTCCTGTTTACCTAAGTATAATAAATCCGTACATGAAAACAATGGAGATAAGATGCTTATTTTTGTCTTTTAGCGACATTTGTGCTTTCAATTCGGATTTGCGAAAAAACAGTCATAATTATTTAACTTAACTATCCTTGTGCCGTGTATATGGAAACATTATAATAACTATATAAGTGTTTAATATAGAACAAAAGCGGAAATAAAACTTGAGTTGAAAAATAGGAGAGATTTATGGATAAGAATCAATTCGCATTGACACCGCCAATGGGTTGGAACAGTTATGATTACTATGATACCTCGGTTAATGAGGAGCAGGTAAAGGCAAATGCCGACTATATGGCGGCTAATTTAAAAAGGTACGGTTGGGAATACATTATTGTCGATATACAGTGGTATGCTTACGGAGTCGGCAGTATGCGCGACAAGCACCAGTACATTCCGTTCAGCAAGCTTGAAATGGACGGGTACGGAAGGCTTTTTCCTTGTCCGGAGCGTTTTCCTTCCTCGGCAAACGGAGCGGGATTTAAACCTTTGGCGGATTATATCCATGATTTGGGCTTGAAATTCGGTATACATATAATGAGGGGAATACCGCGTGCAGCTGCCGAGGCTCATCTTCCGGTACTTGGAAGTGATGAAAGAGCGGATGAGGTTGCCGATCCTTTTTCAATCTGCGGTTGGAACCCTGACATGTACGGCTTAAGAAAAGGAATGGAGGGCAGTCAGGCGTACTACGATTCTCTGCTTTCGCTTTATGCGGAGTGGGGTGTGGATTATATAAAATGTGATGACATCTGCAATACAAATCTTTATAAAGAAAACAGATATTCGGCGGCTCATGAAGTGGAAATGCTCCATAAGGCTATTGAAAAATGCGCTCGTCCTATAGTCCTAAGCCTTTCGCCGGGTCCCGCACTTATTACAAAGGCATGGCATTATGAGAAATATGCGAATATGTGGCGGATTACGGATGATTTTTGGGATAAATGGGAGCTTCTTTTAGACATGTTTACACGCTGCGAGCTTTGGCAGAATCATGTAACGAAGGGATGTTACCCGGACTGCGACATGTTGCCGTTAGGATATTTGGGAAAAGGCTTTGAAAAGGAGAGAAAAACGAATTTTACCTCGGAAGAACAGGTTACAATGATGACACTCTGGTGCATCTTCCGCTCACCGCTCATGCTTGGAGCCGAGATGACGAAGCTTGACGACTTTACGCTTTCCTTACTTACAAATGAAAGGGTATTGGCTCTTATGGGTGACGAATATCACGGCGTACAGGTGGAACGTGACGGCGAGCATGCGGTGTGGGCAAGTAAAAAGGACGGTGAGAACGCTGTTTATGTAGTGCTGTTTAATTTTAACGATGAGGAAAGAGAAGTTAAGGTAAAGACGGAGGATGTGTATAACGCGCTATCGATAAAAGCTTTCGATTCTTACAAGAACCTTGTATTGGAGGAGCTTTGGACAGGAGAGATAAAAGAAAGTAACGGAGAAATGATAGCCGCTTCGGTAAAGACGCACGGAGCGAAGTTATTTTGTGTAAAAACGGTATGAAATTAAAATGAGTAATTGCGAAACTATATACGGTTGAAAAATTGTATAAATGATTAAAACGGCTTTCGTGCTGAAAACTTCTAAGTATTCGTGTTAGTTTCTAATAACGCGGCTTATCGATCATACAGAAGTTTTAGCACTTGTGCAGATTGTTTGAATTATTTATACAATTTCCACCCCTTAGAGTTTTGTAAACGCCTAATAAAATTAAAATACTACAAGGAGAATCAGAGGACGTGTTTAAGAAAGGGAAA
>CAUUHV010000043.1:0-16411 GCA_963545085.1 uncultured Catonella sp.
AGAAAGTCTTCAACTATCAGTAGAAAAGAATAACACCGCTTCAATAAAAACGATTGAAAAAAATGGTGGTACATATTTACGAAGTTTTGTTTTCGACAACGAAGAAGCCTATATATACATTATCAGATTGTAATGCCTATGAGTACAATTAAAATAGACGCTGAATGGATTTTATGCCCTGTTTGTGACAATAAGACCAGTGAAAAAATTAGAAAAGATACTATTTTAAGAAACTTTCCTTTGTTTTGTCCGAAATGCAAGTGGGAAAGTTTAATCGACGCAAAAGAATTACATATAACCGTAATTAAAGAGCCGGACACAAAGACACGGAGCCGGTGATTCACAGTCATAAAACTGTAATTGCCGGTTCATTTTATTAAGGAGAAATTCACATATGCAAAAAATACAATACACAGGCTATATATAAACATAATGCTAATAGCGGTATTGTTACACTGACAGATAGGTACTATTATGATGTTGCTGATTATTCCGGAATTGAAGGAGCAGCTGTTAATACAATGTTTTCAGCTCAACTTGAAGGCGTGATTGTGCCTTTATTTTTTTTTGTATCTAATGCGACAAATGGAAGATATTACAGATGCATTATAGGGCACTGAAGGTTCATATAGTGCACCGGATTGTTAATATTTATGGTTACAATTTATAATTTTTAAAATCTAATCAAAAAAGATTGAAATGTATGTGTCATAGTCCTCTCCCGGCGGCTTCACATTTAATAATGACAGTATAACAAAAAAGAGGACGGTTTCTATAGTTTTGTTGTTTAACAGGAATTATTCCACTTATGTCGGAAGGGATGCGGACTGAATGAAAATATCGAACGGATAAAGTATAAGAATGAAGATAACGGTCTTTTAAAAGAATGTAAAAAGGAAATTTCATGATGATAAAGGATTGCGTAACGAGGTTCCTATTAAGCTAAAATATGTTAAAAAGCTGAAACATAAAGACAATACTATGTTTATCTTTTTTTGACGCAAAAAATAATTGTTGTTATTTATTGGAGAGTATAAGCTGACCTGTCACATGGATAACTTAACTGTGGTAATAATTCGGACATTTTAAAAATTTTCTCAAAAAAGGTTGAAATTTATCCGGATAAGTAGTAGCATAACAGTACTCTAAAAAACATTTGTACGCACAGGAAAGACAAAAACTCCGGAAGGAGAAGCTGATGAAGAAGAGGAGAATAAAATGGGAAATAAATTAAAAGTAGGTGTGCTCGGAGCGACGGGAATGGTGGGGCAGAGGTTCCTTACACTTCTTGAAAATCATGAATGGTTTGAGGTGACTGCGGTTGCGGCTTCCCAAAGAAGCGCCGGAAAAACGTATGAAGAAGCCGTAGGAGAGAAATGGAAGCTTGATATTCCGATGCCGGAGAAAGTAAAAAGCATAGTGGTTGATAACGTAAACGAGGTTGAAAAGGTAAGCTCGAAGGTGGATTTCGTATTCAGCGCCGTGGATATGACAAAGGACGAGATAAAGGCTATAGAGGAAGCGTACGCAAAGACTGAAACACCCGTAGTCTCAAACAACAGCGCTCACAGATGGACTCCGGACGTGCCTATGGTGGTTCCTGAAATAAATCCGGAGCATCTTGACGTTATAGATTTTCAAAAAAGCAGATTAGGTACGAAAAGAGGCTTTATCGCCGTTAAGCCGAACTGCTCCATACAGAGCTACACTCCTGCACTTCACGTGTTAAAGGATTTTAATCCTGTAAAAGTAGTGGCTACTACATATCAGGCTATTTCGGGAGCGGGGAAAAATTTTAAGGATTGGCCTGAAATGGTTGGAAACATCATACCTTTTATCGGCGGTGAAGAAGAAAAGAGCGAACAGGAGCCTTTAAGGATTTGGGGACATATAGAAAACGGAGTTATTGTTAAGGCGGCGGCTCCTCTTATTACAACGCAGTGTATAAGAGTTCCCGTGCTTAACGGACATACAGCCGCGGTTTTTGTGGACTTTGAAAAGAAGCCTTCAAAGGAGGAAATGATAGAGAGATGGAGAAACTTTTCGGGACTTCCTCAGAAGCTTAATCTTCCGAGCGCGCCTAAACATTTCATACAGTATCTTGAAGAGGATAACCGCCCTCAGGTGGCTCTTGATGTAAACTACGAAAGAGGAATGGGAGTTTCCGTAGGCAGACTTCGCGAGGACAGTCTTTTCCAGTATAAGTTTGTGGGACTTTCCCACAATACCTTAAGAGGAGCCGCAGGAGGAGCGGTGCTTATAGCGGAGCTTTTAAAAGAGATGGGAAGAATTGCGGCGAAGTAAAATACAAACTGAACAATGAAAAGAGGTGCTTCTAAAATGAGGTAATCCCGAAAAGTCTAATTTTTCGGGGGTTACCTCATTTGTTAGTGCGACAGCCCCTGTTTTTGATATAATTATCCCCCCTTACCTTAAGCGGATTTATATGGTAAGATATGCAGGTAGTAGTTAGACGGCAAAATATATAGGTTTAAATATATGAACTTATTTAAAAAAATATTCACTAAAAAAAAGCGAAGAAATGATTTCCTGTTAGGTTTATTTTTTGTGATTTTAGCGGCGGGAATGATTTTATTTAATTTAAACGGCAGGACTGAAACGGGCATGACGGGAAAAACCGTAGAGGTATATGTGGGCGGCGAAAGGCGTGCGTCATATCCTCTTAATAAAAACGGCGAATATGAAATAGTCGGGCTTCATTTGGGAAAAAACACTTTGGTTATAAAAAACGAAGAGGCGTATATTTCGAGGGCAAGCTGCCCGGACGGACTTTGTGTTAAACACGGTAAAATAAAAAGAACAGGGGAAACGCTTGTCTGCCTGCCCAACGGGCTTGTTGTAAAAATAGTTTCTGATGACGGTACGGAGGAGTTTGATGGAATATCGGAGTAGCGGAGGAAGAATTAAAAACAGAATAGCATTATACGGAATGTTAATCGCCGCCTCCTTTATTTTAAGCTATATAGAAAGTCTGATTCCGTTTTACCCGGGGGTGCCGGGAATCAAGATAGGACTTGCAAATCTTGCGGTTTTAGTCACAATTTACACCTTAGGAGCGGCGGACGGGATTACGGTTTCTCTTATAAGGATTGCCCTTGTAGGCTTTACCTTCGGCAATCTTTTTAGTATGGTGTACGCGCTTGCAGGAGGCTTGTTCAGCCTTTTAATCATGCTTATTTTAAAAAAGACGGATTTGTTCGGGATAACGGGAGTGAGTATGGCGGGAGCTGTAGCGCATAATACGGCGCAGATTTTTGTAGCGATGCTTGTTTTGAGGCTTCCCGATGTTTTGATTTATCTTCCGTATCTGATTTTAAGCGGAACGCTTATGGGAGCTTTAACAGGAATTACCGCGGAGTCGGTTACAAAAAGACTTAAAAAAGCTGTAGTTTTTAAATAAAATACTTTCGGGAATTTTCGGGTAATGATTTCTGCAGAAAGGGAAGCATGAGGAGCATGCTTTCACTGTTATATGGTGATATCCGGATGGTGACATATTCTGCCGTTTAGAGTATAAAAATCGGCTTCACTGTATCTGGCAAAGGACAGCTCACTATGTGAATGAAGGTTCGTTGTTTTATATAAACTGAATACAAAAAAGTAATAATAAGGAGAAGAAGGTATGGATAGAAGTTATATCGCTGTACCTATGGGAGATCCCGCCGGGATAGGTCCGGAAATAGTAATAAAAGCTCTTGCTTCGGAAGAACTTGCTGAAAACGCCGCCTGCGCGGTTATAGGAAACAGGGCTGTTCTTGAAAACGCGACAGTCTTTACCGGCTCTAAAATTAAAATAAATGAAATAAAATTTCCGAAAGAGGGAAAATATGAGACCGGTATTTTAAATCTTATAAATATTGATAATGTGGATATGACGAAGTTTAAAATAGGTGAAATAAGCGGAATGTGCGGAAGGGCGGCATTTGATTATATAGCTAAGAGTATCGAACTTGCCGTGAAGGGCGAAGTCGCGGCTGTGGCAACAACCCCTATAAATAAAGAGTCTTTAAAGGCGGGTGAGGTTAACTTCATAGGACATACCGAGATTTTCGGAGAGCTTACCGGCACAAAAGACCCTCTAACCATGTTTGAGGTGAGAGGAATGAGGGTGTTTTTCTTAAGCCGCCATGTTTCTTTAAGAAAAGCCTGCGACATGGTAAAAAAGGACAGGATTATAGAATATGTTAAAAGGTGCCTTGAGGTATTAAAAAAATTAGGAGTCACAGAGGGGAAAATGGCTATAGCGGGACTTAATCCGCATTCCGGAGAACACGGGCTTTTCGGCTTTGAGGAAGTGGAGGAGGTAATTCCTGCAGTAGAGGAGCTGCAGGCGCAGGGCTATCCCGTGGAGGGGCCTATAGGCGCGGATTCTGTATTTCATCTTGCCTTGCAGGGAAAATTTAACAGTGTGCTCTCTCTTTACCATGATCAGGGTCACATAGCCACAAAAACTCTTGACTTCGAGCGTACCATATCAATTACAGGGGGGATGCCTATTTTAAGAACGTCGGTTGATCACGGAACCGCTTTTGACATAGCCGGAAAAAATATAGCAAGCCCTGTAAGCCTTATAGAGGCTGTCCGACTTGCCGCAAAGTACGCGCCGGGATATGTTAATTTCCAAGATATTTAACATATATTTGGCACGGATTCCATTCGTCCCATAAAGTTGGGAAACATTCCAATTCTTTGTACCCCATCGCTATATAAAACTTATTGGTAATATCATATTCTTTGTAATGCCCCGTCTGTACGGTTTTTACCTGTGAATATGTGTAGCCCAGTTTCTTTGCCGTTGCTTCGTACGCTTCATTAAGCGCCGTTCCGATACCCATCCGATGGAATTTCTTTTTTATACCCATTACAAAAATATCTGCACAATCCTTGCTGGTTGCATTTAATACAACAAAACCGATGGTTTCATCATTCAAAAAACAGGCGAGAAACGGTTTGTCTTGTGAGTCACTAATATATTCTTCCGTGCTTTCCGGCATACCGAACCATTCCGGAAGGTCGTTAAGTACTTCCCTTGATATTATTTCCTTTTCTTTTTTGTCTACAATTTCTTTTATTTTTATATCCATTTTTCCTCCGAAACTTTAAATTTATTTCACCAAATAATTGATAATATTATACTACTTTTAAGGTGTTTTTTCTACTGTCGGATTTTCCTGCTTTCGTTCAGACCGTTCATAGAAACAAATAAGAAAATAACAAAAAAGCCGGATACAAAACAGTTTGTTTTTCATTCTTTGTTTCTTGATTTCTTCCGTCTCGGGTGTTTAACTGCCAAACTTTCGGGCAGTCCTTTTCATTTTACTCTGCATTTTTCCCGGTGCTTTTCTGTCAAAAACCCCTTGACAAACATATCTCCCATAAGTATAATGTCATTTGTCGCTGTGAGGTTTCACGGCAGATATGGCGAAGTAGCTCAGCTGGCTAGAGCACACGGTTCATACCCGTGGTGTCGGGGGTTCAAGTCCCTCCTTCGCTATTTTTTATGCTCTGAAAAGACCTGCGCAATTCTTGGAAGATGTTTAAACTATAAAATGACGCGGGTATGAGAAATAATTACAAAATCCTCATATATGAATTAAACGAGGTAATGTCAAAGTGACTTTGCAAAACTGAAATTACCGCGCCGAACAGAGTGGAATATTCTTTCCAGTCTGTAAGGGTGATTTTTACGTTTTCATTGTATTGTTTTAAATTATTTTTTAATTCAACAAAAATATCCGGCAATTCAACAAAAATATCCGATTTTAAAATAAGTATTTCAGGAGAAAATAAAGTTATTATATTCCCTAAGCCTATTATAAGGTTTTGTTTATATCCGGCAATCAAATTTAATACATCCGTATTTTTATTTAAGTAATCCTGTTTAAGCTCCTGCAGTGAAGGATTTTTTTTATGTCTTATCAAAGCGTACTCTTTTAACAACGCCTGTTTTGAGCAGTATTGTTCAAAACAGCCGTATTTGCCGCAGCCGCATTTTTTTCCGCCGGGATACAATATAGTATGCCCCGCTTCACCGGCGTCCCCTCGAATCCCTTTATATAAATGTGAATTCAGTACAATACCGGAACCGATACCGCTGCTTATGTTTATAGATATCAGATTTTGGTATATATTGTTTACAGTTGACTCGAAGATAGCGCATGCATTAGCCTCATTTTCCAAAATAACGGGAATATCGAGGACTTTTTCGATTTCAGAGGCAATATCCGCTTCATAAATGTCATAGTAGGGAGTAAAGACAACCTTGTTATTTTTAACAATGCCATGCACGGCTATACCTATCCCGAATACCTTGTAACGGCTGTATTCGGGATTTGCAAGAAAATTTTCTACGGTATCCATTACTATATTGATTATATTGTTTTTATTTATTTTAGTATCAGTCTCGGTTTTCACAATCAGCTCTCCGTCAAAATATGTAGCCATGAATCTATATTTATCGTACTGAAACTCAAAGCTGAAAATAATACCGGCGCGCTTATTGATTTGCAGAAGAATCGGTTTTCTGCCGCCGGTGGGTTTACTATAACCGAAACCTATTTCTTTAATCAAATTATCCTTAATCAGCTTATCTGTTATATCCGAAATTGTAGCCTTGTTCAGGTTGAATTTCTTGGCTATATCGGCTCTGGAGAAAGTTTCACCGGTAATTAAAGCGGATATAACCTTTTTAATGTTTTCAGTTCTGGAATTTTCATTATTATAAGTATATTTTTTATTATTCACAAATTTCTCCCGCTGTATAAATCCGGTATTTTATATGTCTTAACCTGTCTGCGTACAGAATAAGTATACTAAATAATATTATTGCTGTCTAATATCTTGACTTTCTGTATTTTTATAAATGATAATTCGGATAGACATTTTTGACGGTAAAACTATATACTGTGCACAAAAAAACAAGAAATTTAAAGTTTATAATGTTTTTATTTAGTAAAAATGCGGTAAAAAATAAAAAAAAATTAAGAAATATTGACAAAAAAGTTAGTTAGTTTATAATACAAACTAATTGAAACTGATAGAAAGATTTTCTGTCGGTTTTTAAATAAGTCCGGATTATTTAAAGCATAAGTCACGGATATCTTAGCTCATGCGGCAGACGGAGTAAACCCGTTTTCGATATTTTGTGAATAATCCGAAGTAATTTACAGTATTCATGGAGGTAGATCCGGTGTTTGACAATATAGTTTCGAGAAAGAATACAAATTGCGCGAAATGGGACGAAATAATCTCGGAATGCGGAGTTGATGATTTGATACCTTTAACTGTAGCCGATATGGACTACAGAGTGGCACCGGAAATTATGACTGCGGTTATAGAAGCCGCCAATCACGGCATTTACGGGTATACAAATGTAAGCGATAAGTATATAGAACTGTCTAAAGCCTGGGCGGAAAAAAATTACGGCTTCAGTCCGATGAAGGAATGGATAGTGTATTGTCCGAGAATAATCCAGGCAATATCTTTAATTATACAAAATTATACCGAAAAGAATGATAAAGTTCTTGTTTTCACCCCTTTATACGATCCGATTCAAAATGCGGTAAGAATAAATGACAGAGAGTTGGTAGAGTGTCCGTTGCAGTTAAAAGACGGACATTACGAAATAGATTTTGCCGATTTTGAGAGAAAAATAGAAAGCGGAGTAAAAATATTTATTTCAGTGTCGCCTCATAACCCTATAGGAAGGGTATGGACGGAAGAAGAAATCAGAAAGACCATAGATATCTGCAAACGTCATGACGTGCTTATAATATCCGATGAGACGCACGCGGATTTTATTTGGAAAGGTGAATTTAGAAGTTATGCTTCGTTTTATGATATGTATGAGAATATAATAATCGGCTTGTCAACTTCAAAGAATTTTAATATCGCCGGATTGGAGGCAAGCAATATCATAATAAAAAGTGAAGACTTGAGAGAATTTTTCAAGAAACTGCTTAAGCAGGGCGGAATACACAATCCGAGTTATTTTTGTATACCTGCGGTTATAGCCGCCTATGAGTACGGAGAAGAATGGCTGTTGCTTGCGAAAAATAAGATAAAAGAAAATATGGATTTTATAAAGGATTTTTTTGAAAAGGAAATGAAAGGATTTAAGGTAATTGATTCAGAGGGAACATATCTGAGCTGGGTCGATTACAGGGAAACGGGTATTTCGGAAGAAAAGTTGGAAGAACTTATGATAAATAAAGCGCATATAGCGTTTTCGTTAGGAAGCGGTTTCGGAAAAGACGGTACCGGATTTTTCAGAGTAAATGCCGCATTACCGAAAAAACTGTTAGAGGAAGCTCTATTCAGATTTAAAAATAATATAAATTGGGAGGCAATTTATGAGTAATTCAAAAAGAAAACCGACAGTACTTCAGGCAATGTTTCCTATCCTTGCGATGCTTGTAATCCTTGGTATAGGAATAGGACTTTTAGGTTTACCTGCCGAACCGTTAATAGTAGTGGCGGCGGTAGTATCCGGTATACAGGCGAGAATGCTCGGTTATTCCTATGATGAAATAATGAATGAAATAGCGGCAAAAATAGCTAAAGTATGGGGCGCGCTGTTAATTCTTGTAGTAGTAGGCTTTATGATAGGCTCATGGATGCTTGGCGGAACCATACCTATGCTTATATATTACGGACTGAAGCTTATAAGCCCTAAATATCTTGCATTAACTGCATTTTTACTTACAGCTATCGTGTCGGTTTTAACAGGTACATCCTGGGGGTCCGCAGGAACCATAGGAGTAGCCTTTATGGGTGTTGCAGTCGGAATGGACGCAAATCTTGCACTGGTTGCCGGAGCTGTAGTGTCGGGAGCGTATTTTGGAGATAAGCTCTCTCCTCTTTCGGATACAACCAACCTTTCCTCTGCAGTTTGCGGTGTGGACCTTTATGAGCATGTATATAATCAAATGTGGACTACGGGAAGTTCTGCTATTATAGCTTCGATATTTTACTTTGTGATGGGTCAGGTAGGAGCGGGAAGCAGCGCGGAAGTACCTGAAACCATAAATGTGCTTACCGGAACTTTGGATAAAATGTTCAGTTGGAATGTGTTGCTTTTAGTTCCTCTTATAATCGTTCTTGCAGGTTCCATAACAAAGAAGCCTACAATTCCTGTTATGCTTGTAGCATCGGTGGTTGCACTGATAAATGCGGCAATTTTCCAGGGAGCCGATTTTAAAAATATCGTAGATGTTACATTAAACGGCTTTAATGTGGGAATGGTGGGAATGAACGCGGAGGATGTAGCCCCTCAGCTTATCAGACTGCTTCACAGAGGCGGTATGATGGCGATGATGAGTACACTTCTTATAGCGGTTTGTGCAATTTCTTTCGCAGGAACAATGACGGTTACGGGTTCTTTGGAAGTGGTTATCTCGAAACTGCTTGAGAAAGTTAACTCTACATTTAAGCTTGTCGCTTCAACAATAGTTACCTGTCTTATAACAACAGGTGTTACAAGTAACGGTCAGGTATCTATATTGATGCCGGGTGAGGCATTCAAAGACGCATATATAAAGAAAGGAATTCATCCTAAGGTGTTGTCAAGAACGTTGGAAGATTCGGTAACCTGTACGGAGTGTCTTATACCGTGGACGGCAGCGGGTGCTTATATGGCTACAACTTTGGGTGTGGCGACATTAAACTATCTGCCTTATGCCATTCTTAATTATTCGGGAATGATTTTCGCTCTGATTTGGGCTATGACGGGCATTGGAATTACAAAGATAAATAAGAGTAAGGATGTATCAAAATAAAAAATATTAAGGATGTCGGGTGAATAAAGGCACCCGACATTTTTGTTGCTTAAAATGATTTATAGAGGTATAATCAAAGTTTAAAGAAGCCTGTGGGTGAAGCACACCTGAAGGAAGCGAAATATTTCATCCGTGAGCCGTTTGCGGATTACAGACAAGCGGCGGTTAATTGTTTGGCGGGAATAAAAAATAAGGAGGCGGGTTTAGTGGAAAGGAGAGATAAGATAAATTATTATCTTGACCTTGCAGAGGTTGTTTCCATGAGGAGCACCTGTCTTAGAAGGCATTACGGAGCTGTTATAGTTAAAAATGACGAGGTTGTGGCTACCGGTTATACCGGAGCGCCCAGAGGGAGGAAAAACTGCTCGGATCTCGGGTTTTGTATGAGGCGGAAGTTAAATGTGCCGAGGGGAGAGCGTTATGAACTTTGCAGGAGCGTACATGCCGAGCAGAATGCTATAATAAGCGCATCAAGAGATGTGCTTATAGGCAGTTCCATTTATATTGTAGGAATAGAAGCGGATGACGGCAGTTATGTCGAAAATGCAAACAGCTGTGCCATGTGCAAGCGGGTGATAATAAACGCCGGCATTGATAAGGTATATTTGAGGGATGATAAAGATAATTACAGAGTGGTTGAGGTAAAAGACTGGATAGAAGATGACGATTCCTTAAACGGAGTGTTCGGATATTAGGAGAAGAATGAAGTATTACATTTCGGATTTGCATTTTTATCACGAATCCCTGCTTGATAAAATGGATAAGAGGGGATTTAAGAATATCGATGAAATGCATGATTACATAATAAAAAGATGGAACTCAAAAGTTAACAGGAGGGACGAGGTAATAATACTCGGCGATCTTTCTTTCGGAGACGGAGCGCAGACGACTGAAATTTTAAAAAGAATGAACGGAAGGCTGTCGCTTATAATAGGAAATCACGATCACAGATTTCTAAGAAAAAAAGATTTTGATATGAATATATTTGAATGGGTAAGCGAGTATAAGGAGATAAGGGACGAGGGCAGAAAGGTGATTCTCTGTCACTATCCTATTATATGCTATAACGGGCAGTATCGTGTTTCCGATGACGGTACGCCTAAAACATATATGCTGTACGGTCATGTACATGATACTCATGATCAAAGGATAATAGAGCAGTGTATGGATATTGTTAGAAATACCGAAGTAAGAAGCGGTGATGGAACGACTAAAAATATTCCGTGCAATATGATAAACTGCTTCTGTATGTACTCGGATTATACGCCGCTTTCCCTTAATGAGTGGATAGCGCTCGGGAGGAAATAATGAGGATAGGAAACGGCTATGACGTTCACAGACTTGTAGAAGGGAGAAAGCTTATTTTGGGCGGGGTTCATATACCGTTTGAAAAGGGGCTTTTAGGACATTCCGATGCGGATGTACTTACTCACGCTATAATGGATGCCCTTTTAGGCGCAGCCGGAGAGGGAGATATAGGAAGACATTTTCCTGATACCGATGAAAAATATAAGGATGCAGACAGTATAAAACTGCTTGAAAAAGTAGGGGAAATATTGCAGGATAAGCTGTACGTTATAGAAAATATAGATGCGGTTTTGATGGCGGAAAGACCTAAGATAGCCCCTTATATTCCGGAAATGAGAAAAAAACTTTCCGCGGCGTTAGGTATTGAAGAGGATAGAATCAATATAAAGGCGACGACAGAGGAAGGTTTAGGTTTTGTTGGACTGGGCGAAGGCATGAAAGCACAAGCAGCAGCTTTATTAAATGAAGTGATAAATGAGGATACTTTTATGACAGGAGGAGGCTGCGGCGGTTGCGACTGTCCTATGAAGGGAAACTGAAGGTTGTGCTCAAACAATATTAAGAGAGGTTGAATGGGATTTTTTAAATTTATAAAAGAAGAGATAGAAACAATAAAGCAGAGAGATCCTGCTATCAAGTCGGATAAAGAGGTATTTCTTTATCCCGGTTTTAGGATAATGTTAAGATATAGGATAGCTCACAGGCTCTATATTAAAGGACATTATTTTCTTGCGAGAATGATAATGCAAAAAGGGGCGAGTAAGGTCGGGATAGATATTCACCCTGGAGCGGTTATCGGGAAAAATTTTTTTATAGACCACGGAATAGGGGTAATCATAGGAGAAACTGCGATAATAGGCGATGATTGCACCATTTATCAGGGAGTAACCCTGGGAGGGACGGGGAAGCAGACCGGAAAAAGACATCCTACCCTCGGAAACAATATAATGGTTAGCGCGGGAGCGAAGGTGCTCGGGAACATTACTATAGGAGACAATACGAAGATAGGAGCAGGTTCCGTAGTACTTAGGGATATACCGTCAAATTCCACGGTAGTGGGAGTTCCAGGCAGAGTGATTAAGCGCAATAATATAAAGTGCGAGAGGATAGATTTGGATCAGATTCATCTCCCGGATCCCGTTTCTAATGATATAAAGGAGCTTAGAGAGGAGAACAGGAAACTGAAAGAAAGGCTTGATAAGCTTGCTAAGGCTATGAAACATAGTGAAAATGATGAAGCCTGAAAGAGGTAAAACAGAATGAAAATATATAACACTCTTACAAACAGAGAAGAAGAATTTGTACCTATAGAGCCCGGTAAGGTAAAAATGTATGTATGCGGGCCTACGGTTTACAATTTAATGCATATAGGAAACGCAAGACCTATAATAGTTTTTGACACGGTACGCAGATACCTTGAATATAAGGGCTACACAGTGGAATTTGTATCGAATTTTACGGATGTTGACGATAAAATCATAAAACGCTCCATAGAAGAAGGAGTTTTGGCCTCGGATATTTCAGAAAGATATATAAAAGAAGCAAGGACGGATATGGAGGGACTTAATGTACTTCCGGCAACAAATAATCCTAAAGCTACCGAAGAAATAGACGGTATGGTGGATATGATAGGAAATCTTATAAAAAAGGGAAACGCGTATGAGAGAAACGGCAGCGTGTATTTTAAGACAAGGAGCTTTAAATCATACGGCAAACTTTCAAATAAAAATATAGATGACCTTGAGGCGGGCGCGAGAGTAGTTATTAACGATGAGAAGGACGATCCCCTCGACTTTGTGCTCTGGAAACCTAAAAAAGAGGGCGAGCCTTTCTGGGCTTCGCCTTGGAGCGACGGTAGACCGGGCTGGCATATAGAATGCTCCGTTATGAGCAAGAAATACCTTGGAGACGAGATAGACATACATGCGGGCGGCGAGGATTTAATTTTTCCTCACCATGAAAATGAAATAGCGCAGAGCGAGTCGGCAAACGGGAAGCAGTTTGCCAAATACTGGATGCACAACGGGTTTTTACGAATAAATAATGAGAAGATGAGTAAGTCGCTCGGAAATTTTGTCACAATAAGGGACGTAAGCAAAGAATATAATTTACAGGTTTTGAGATTTTTCATGCTTACCGCACACTACAGAGGTCCCGTTAATTTCAGCAGGGAGCTTATGGATTCGGCTAAAACGGGGCTTGAGCGCATACTTACCGCTGTGGAAAATCTTGATTTTCTTACGGAAAAGGCGGCAGACCATGAAATTGCCGAAAAAGAAGCGGATATATTAAAGAAAGCCGATGAGTTTAAGACGGCGTTTGAAACGGCTATGGATGATGATTTTAACACCGCGGATGCGATTACGGCAGTATTCGGTTTGGCAAAGCTTGCAAATACCGAGGCTTCGTCTGAATGCTCCGTTAAATTTCTGACAGAATTAAAAAACAAAATAATAAATCTTTGCAATGTGCTCGGAATAAAGACGGAGAAAGAAAAGGAGTTTCTTGACGAGGAAGTGGAGGCTCTTATAAAGGAGAGAACCGAAGCGAGAAAGACTAAAGATTTTGCGAGAGCGGACGAGATAAGGGAAATACTTACTTCAAGAGGTATAGTTTTGGAGGATACAAGAGAGGGCGTTAAGTGGAAGAGGGTATAAAAATCAGGGGATTTTCAGCGGGGGAAATAGGAACATTTTTTAATACGAAGAAAACGGATGTTAAAATTCTTTCTCCTTTAACTTTAGCTTATATAGGAGACGCTGTTTATGAAATAATAGTACGTACTATTGTTGTAGAAAACGGAAACGCTCCGGTGAATAAATTAAACAGAAAGGTAAGCTCCATAGTGAAGGCGGTTTCCCAAAAAGAAGCTATGGAGCGTATAGAGTCTAAGCTTTCGGAGGAGGAGCTTGCGGTTTATAAAAGGGGCAGGAACGCTAAATCCTATACTTCCGCTAAGAACGCCTCTATCATAGATTACAGAATTGCTACGGGGCTTGAGGCTCTGGTCGGGTATTTATATCTTGACGGAAGAAATGAAAGATTATTTGAACTTGTGAAAATCGGATTGGGGGATAAGCTTGGATAATGAGATTACAGAGCTTGAAGAAAGCACGGTTATTATAGGAAGAAATGCGGTTCTTGAGGCTATAAGGGCTGAAAGGACGATAGAGAGGCTATATGTGCTTGAAGGTCCCGCGGACGGCGCTATGCAGTCCGTGTTAAGGGCGGCTAAAAAGAAAAATATCCGGATAAATTTTGTCAAAAAGGACAGGCTTAACAAGCTTGCGGAAAGTGACAAGCATCAGGGAGCGGTTGCCATAGCGGCGGCTTATGCTTATGCCGAGGTGGACGATATTTTAAAGGCGGCAAGGGATAAAAACGAGCCTCCGTTTATCATAATTCTTGACGGCATAGAGGATCCGCATAACCTTGGAGCTATAATAAGAACGGCAAATCAGGCAGGAGCGCACGGTGTCATAATTCCGAAAAGACATGCGGCGGGGCTTACGGCGGTTGTTGCCAAAACCTCGGCGGGCGCGTTGAACTACACTCCGGTCGCAAAGGTGACAAATCTTGCGAGGACAATAGACGAACTGAAAGAAGCGGGACTTTGGTTTGCCTGTGCGGATATGGACGGTGAGCTTATGTATGATTGTAACCTTACCGGAGCAATCGGACTTGTAATAGGAAGTGAGGGAAGCGGAGCAGGCAAACTGGTAAAAGAAAAATGTGATTTTACGGTTAAAATACCTATGTTCGGGCAGGTTGATTCCCTTAACGCTTCTGTGGCGGCGGGAGTACTTTCTTATGAGATAGTAAGACAGAGGTTGAAAAAATGAGCTTTGAAGGGCTTACGGATGAGGAACTCTGTGTCCTTGTGAAAAAGGGTGATGTGGAGGCGGAGAGCTTTTTACTTAATAAATACAAAAATCTGGTAAAAAGCAGGGCTAAGACGCTTTATCTCCTTGGCGGCGACAGAGATGACCTTATACAGGAAGGAATGATTGGGCTTTTTATGGCTGTAAGAAGCTATGACGGAGAGAAGGGAGCGGCTTTTCAGACATTTGCAAGGCTTATGTGTGAGAGGAGAATGTATAATGCTATAAAAGCGTGGAATTCAGGTAAAAATATGCCTCTTAATACCTATATTTCTCTTTACGCCACTTTAAACGGAGGAGAGGGAGATGAGGACGCAAAACTCGTAAACAGTCTTACCTCGGGAGTTTTAAATGAGCCGGAGGACCTTGTAATAGATAGAGAAAATACGGATACCCTTATAGAGAACCTTAGAAGCAGGCTTTCAGAGTTTGAAAATGAGGTTTTTACGCTTTATCTTAAAGGAAAAAACTATACGGAGATAGCGAAGGAGCTTAAAAAGGAGCCAAAAACGGCGGATAACGCTTTGCAGAGAATAAAGAAAAAATTGAAAGATGTAATGAAAAAGGATAAATGAGATGAATACTGATTTTATTCCCGTACTTTTGGGTACGGACGCAAATGCCTACGGTATGGCAAGGTCATTTTATGAGGAATACGGCGTTAAGTCTTATGCTATAGGAAAGGGGGCTTTGGCGGCTACCGCAAACAGCAGAATAGTGGAAGTTGTTGTAAGTGAGCCTAAGATAGAGGAAGATGAGATTTTTGTAAATACTCTTAAAAACTTTGCGAAAGGATACGAAGGAAAAACTCTCCTGCTTGTTCCGTGCGGTGACAATTATATAAAACTGCTTGTAAGAAACAAGGACAAATTAAAGGCTCTGTACAGATTTGAATGTATAGACGAGGAGCTTCTTATGAGGCTTTCTCTTAAAGAGAGCTTTTATGAGGTCTGTACCGAGTACGGTTTTGAGTTTCCTAAAACGGACTCCTGTACCTATGAAAATTATAAGACGCATAAGCCCGCCTTTGATTTTCCGATGATAATAAAGCCGTCCAACTCCGTAGCTTACTGGAACTGCAAATTCGATTTTAAGAAAAAGGTTTTTGTTGCGGAAAATGAAAAGGAATACAGGAAGATTTTGGACGCAATATATTCATCATCTTATAAGGACACGCTTATACTTCAGGAGTATATTCCCGGTGACGACAGCCACATGAGGGTCATGAACTGCTTTTGCGGTAAGGATAAAAAGGTTAAGTTAATTTCTTTAGGAGAGGTTTTGCTTGAAGAACATACTCCGGAGGGCATAGGAAGTTATGCAGCCATAATTAACGGTTATGATAAAGCGCTTTCGGAAAAAATGAGAAATTTCCTTGAAAGTATAGGCTATGTAGGGTTTGCTAATTTCGATATGAAGTTTGAT
>CAUUHV010000044.1:0-16097 GCA_963545085.1 uncultured Catonella sp.
AATAATAAGTATAACAACAATAAATCAACAAGCAAACTAACTAAATAACTACAAAAATCACTTACGATCAAAGAAAAACTTAATTATAAAAAATGGGCGATGCATATCTGAAATGGGTAGACAGCCTTGAAATGGAAGGCGCGCTCGGTATGTTCAACTCGGATATGAGTGAGGATGATGTAAAGAAGATTACCGGCTGCGATAATGTAAAGTTACTCGGTGAAACAAAAGACGGCAAATATAAATACTATATAGGAACAAGCTCATCCGGTGATAAAGAAGTCCTTGATGAAGTAAATCAGATAAAGACGGAAATCATAGAGAAAGAACAGATGACCTCAAACGGCTCGGTATTTACAGATCCTGCGATGATGGCGGGAGCAAGAGACGCGAAGACAATCGCTCCGCTTTCAACAACTACGGTTAACGGCGAGGCTTTTACGGAAAAAGACTTTTCAAAATATGAGCTTACTATGGTAAATGTATTCGCAACATGGTGTACAGCCTGCGTAAAAGAAATTCCCGACGTTGAGAAGCTTTATCAGGAAATGAAGGATAAGGGAGTAAATATAGTTGGAGTTGTTACGGATACCGTAGATGACACCGGAGAAAATGCCGAGGCTATAGAGCTTGCAAAGAAGATAGCGGAGAAAACGGGAGCTACCTATCCGTTCTTAAAGCCTGACTCAACCCAGTTTAACGGAAGGCTTATAGGTATAGAGGCTCTTCCTGAAACCTTCTTTGTAGATAAGGACGGAAATATCGTAGGAGATGTTTACAGCGGAAGCCACAGCTATGAAGATTGGAAAAAGATAGTTGAAGAGGTTTTAAGCAAGGTTAAAAAGTAAAAAGGAGCTTATGATGAAGCAGGTTAATGCCTTAAAGAAGTTTGCGAAATCAAGAGTATCGGGACCTGTAATCGCCGTATTCGCGACCGCTATTATGCTGTTCGGCATTTATAGAGGAGAGATGGCGGTAGTGCTTGCGAAAGCAACCAAAATATGTATGGAGTGTATAGGAATTGGTTAAAAAGAAAAAAAATAAGATGAGTGAATGGCCGAGACACAGGATGCAGATACTGTGGGCTATTATCACAAACAGCTATTTTACAGGCTTTGTAAGCGGCAAAATATATAAAGGAAACCTTAAGAACCTCTGTGTTCCGGGTATGAATTGTTATTCATGCCCGGGCGCGAGAGGCGCCTGTCCCATCGGCTCTCTGCAAGCCGTTATCGGGAATTATAACTTTCAGCTTGCGTATTACGTCGCCGGATTTATTTTTCTTATAGGAGCATTATTAGGCAGGATTGTGTGCGGTTGGCTTTGTCCTTTCGGACTTATTCAGGATTTGCTTTATAAAATCCCTTTGCCTAAAAAGATTAAAAAGATAAAGACCTTTAAGGGAGATAAGATTCTAAGAAAGCTTAAGTATGTACTGCTTTTGGTGTTTGTAATAATACTTCCGATGTTCCTTGTAGATGTTATAGGACAGGGCTCTCCGTATTTCTGTAAGCTTATTTGTCCTGTAGGTACTTTGGAAGGCGGGATTCCGCTTGTACTTTTAAATAAATCAATGCGAAGCGCCATAGGATTTTTATACTTGTGGAAAAATTTTCTGCTTATAATGACGATTGTATTATCCATACTTTTATATCGTCCTTTCTGCAAATATATCTGTCCGCTCGGAGCGCTGTATTCGATTTTCAATCCTATAGCAATAAACAGATACGCTCTTGATCATGATAAATGTATAAAGTGCGGAGCCTGCTCAAGAGTCTGCAAGATGCAGTGTGATCCTGTGAAAAACTGTAACTCATTGGAGTGTATACGCTGCGGACAGTGTAAGAAAGCCTGTCCTACAGGAGCCATAACCAGCGGCTTTTTTAAGAAACAGTACGCTAAACCTGTTGAAGAAAAGGCACAGGTATAAATTTAAAATAAATTCCCCTCGAAGAAGCGGTGAGTAATCACGGCGGTCTTTGAGGGGTGTTTCTGTATAATCCTAAAATACGGAAACTCAAGACATTTTTCATATTGACAGAAAAATTGCTATTCTATATGCTTTAAAAAGGAGACAGGATATAAATCAGATTAAATCCGAACGGAGTTTATATGAAAATATTGGTGGTAGAGGATGAGAAAGAATTACTTTACAGCATAGCGGAGGGATTAAGACTTTCAGGCTACGCTGTAGATACGGCGAGCGACGGAGAAGCTGCCGAGGAAATGTGCGCGATAGGTAATTATGACCTTATAGTACTTGATATAAATCTGCCTAAGGTAGACGGTTTTACGGTGCTAAAGAGGATAAGAGAGGAAAATAAGCTTGTAAACGTTATAATGCTTACGGCGAGGACGGGGCTTGAGGACAGGGTAAAGGGACTTGATCTCGGCGCTAACGATTATCTGATAAAACCGTTTTATTTTGAGGAGCTTGAGGCAAGAATACGCTCTCTTTTAAGGCGTAAGCAGGTGCAGGAAGATACTGTGATAAATAATCAGGGGCTTACCTTCGATATGAAAAATAAAACCGCCTTCATAGGAGATGAGAGATTGAAGCTTACCGGAAAAGAAACGGGAATTTTGGAATACCTTTTAATCAATCAGGGAAGATATGTGTCACAGGAGGAGCTTCTTGAGCATGTGTGGGATGACGGAGTAAATGAGTTCAGCAATGCCGTGAGGGTTCATGTGTCGGCTTTAAGAAACAAGTTAAAGGCGGCTTTAGGAAAAAACATTATAAAGAATGAAATAGGGAGAGGGTATATAATTGATAAAGAACAGTCATAAGGGACATTCCATAATTACAAAGCTTCTTGTGGCTACCATAAGTGTTTTTGTGGTTATGATGATTTTATATAATTATCTGGTAAATAAAAAATATGAAGAAATTGCCGAAAACATGACAAGACAGGTGGAATTCGAGGCGGGCTCCGAAAATGCCGCCGGAAATGATCAATTTTTGGTTATTATAAATGAAGTGCAGATAAGCACTATGGCGGAATACAGACTTTTTGCCGCTTCAGTTATGGCGCTGTTAATAATATGCGGCGGTGTGATTTTCGTGTTTGTAATAAGAAGATTATTGCGTCCGTTAAAGGAGCTTACGAACAAGGTATATAAGATAGATATAGCGAATGTGGACGAGGTAAAACACGAAATACCTATAGAAAAGGGAAGCGTGGAGCTGATTGAGCTTTCCGCGAGCTTCCAGACCGCGCTTAATAAGATTTATGAGGATTATAATAAACAAAAACGATTCAGTGTAAATGTAGCTCATGAGCTAAGAACTCCGCTTGCCGTGCTAAGAACCAAAATAGATGTTTTTAAGAAGCAAAAAAATCCGAAAGAGGAGGACGTTAAGCTTCTTATAGATACCATAGGAAAAAATGTGGCAAGGCTTTCGGATTTGGTGGAAGAAATACTTTTTCTTTCAAGAGACTGTAATGTTAAAAAAGAACCTGTAAATGTAAGAGATTTAGCGGAAGAAATCATATTTGACCTTGAGGAAAAGGCGCAGACAAAGAATGTGACCTTGTCCGTAAACGGAGAAGTGCCTGTTATTTACAGTGACGACACTCTGCTTGAGCGCGTACTTTACAATCTTACGGATAATGCTATAAAATATAACGTACCGGGAGGGAAATGCGAAATAAGGCTTTCGGAGACGTACGACGGTATTGTTATAGACGTAGCGGATACGGGAGTCGGTATAAAAGACAAAGATAAAAATAATGTCTTTGACCTTTTTTACAGAGTTGACGAGTCAAGGAACAGAGAAACCGGCGGTTACGGTGTAGGTCTTGCGTTAGTAAGAGATATAGCGGGAAGGCTCGGCGGAAGCATAGTAGTTATGGATAATGAGCCTAAGGGCAGCATTTTCAGGATAACATTAAACAGGAATTTTTATGAGGCATCATGTAAAACGAGCCGAAGGAGGGAAATATGAGAAAAGCTTGGTGGAAAGAGGCGATTATTTATCAAATTTATCCACGCTCGTTTAAGGACAGTAACGGCGACGGGATAGGCGATTTAAAAGGAATTACATCAAGGCTTGATTATTTAAAAGATTTGGGGATAGACGTAATCTGGCTTTCTCCGGTTTATAAGTCGCCGAATGCCGATAACGGTTATGATATAAGCGATTACAGGGATATAATGGATGAATTCGGCACAATGGCGGATTTCGACGAGCTTTTGGCTGAGGCTCATAAAAGAAATATAAAAATAGTCATGGATTTGGTTGTAAACCATACGAGCGATGAGCATGAGTGGTTCATACAGTCCAGAAAAAGCAAGGATAATCCGTACAGAGATTATTATATCTGGAGAGAGGCAAAGCCTGACGGAGGCATGCCGAATAACTGGGGTTCCTGCTTCAGCGGTCCCGCATGGAAATATGATGTCGAAACGGATATGTATTATCTGCATCTTTTCGCCGATAAGCAGCCTGACCTCAACTGGGAGAACGAAAAGGTGAGAGATGAAGTCTTTAATATGATGACATGGTGGTGTGACAAGGGAATAGACGGCTTCAGAATGGATGTAATCAGCATGATTTCAAAGGTGGAGGGACTTCCGGACGGGCCTGTCGGAGAAAACAGCTTTTATGGAGATTTTGCCCCTTATTCCATACACGGACCTAAGGTACACGATTATTTAAAAGAAATGAACGAAAAGGTACTTTCAAAATATGATTTGCTTACCGTCGGAGAAACGGCGGGAGCGACATACGAGCATGCGCTCAAATACGCGGGCGAGGACAGTCATGAGTTGAATATGGTGTTTACCTTTGAACATGTAAGTATAGGCAACGAGGAAAATAAGTGGAATACGAAGAGAACCCCTTTAGTGCCGTTTAAGGATGTAATCAGCAGATGGCAGACGAATCTTCACGGAAAGGCTTGGAACAGCATTTATATAGAAAATCATGACCAACCGAGAAGCGTAAGCAGATTCGGAAATGACAGTGAGGAATACAGAGCGGTTTCCGCGAAAATGCTCGCCGTGTGCATGTATATGCTTGAAGGAACACCTTATATCTATCAGGGGCAGGAACTCGGCATGACGAATTATCCTTTCACCTGTATAGAGGAATTCAGGGATGTTGAGAATATAAACGCTTACAGAGAGCTTGTTATAGAATCGCGGACAAGAGAAAACGACGAACTTATAGAATGCTTCAGATTTAAGTCGAGGGATAACGCAAGAACTCCTATGCAGTGGGACGACAGCGAAAACGCGGGGTTTACGACGGGAATACCTTGGATTAACGTCAACCCGAATTATAAGACGATAAATGTTTTGGCGGAGGAGAAGGATTCGGGTTCCGTGCTGAATTTTTATAAAAAGCTTATAAAGCTCAGAAAATCAAGTGAAACAATAATGTACGGAAGTTATGAATTATTGCTTCCGGAGGATGAAAATATCTTTGCTTATGTTAGAAAGGGTGAAGGCGAGGAAATCCTTGTTGTTTGTAATTTTACGGATAAGAAGCGGGAGTTTGAATTTGAAAACGGTTTTAAAAACGGAGAAGTTTTGATTTCAAACTGCGAAAGAATGGATTTAACGGCATTTAACGGGCTTAAGCCTTATGAGGCGGTTGTTATAAAAAAGAGGGTATAATGGAAAAAAGATGGTGGAATGATAAAATCTGTTATCAGATTTATCCCAAGAGCTTTAAGGATACAAACGGAGACGGAATAGGTGATTTAAGAGGAGTTATAGAAAAGCTTGATTATCTTAAGGATTTGGGTATAGATGTAATCTGGCTCTCTCCCGTATACAAGACACCTTATGCCGATCAGGGGTATGATATAGCCGACTACTACATGATTGACGAGCGTTTCGGCACCATGGAGGATATGGACGAGCTTATTAGAAAAGCGAAAGAGCGTGGAATGTATATTCTTATGGATCTTGTCGTAAACCACTGCTCCGACGAACATGAATGGTTTAAAAAGGCGTGTGAAGATCCGGAAGGCAAATACGGCAAATATTTTTATATAGAAACCGTAAAGGACGGAAAGCCTCCTACAAACTGGCGCTCATATTTCGGAGGAAGCGCATGGGAGCGATTGCTGGGACATTCCGACAAATATTATCTTCATCTTTTTCATAAAAAACAGCCCGACCTTAACTGGGAAAATCCCGAGGTAAGAGAGGATGTATATAAAAATGTGAATTGGTGGCTTGATAAAGGACTCGGCGGTTTTAGAATAGATGCAATAATAAATATAAAAAAGGCTCTGCCTATGGTTTCTTATCCTGCAGACAGGGATGACGGACTTAGCGCCGCCCACAATATGCTTAAAGAGGCTGAGGGAGTCGGAGAGTTTTTGGCTGAGCTTAGGGACAGATGCTTTAAGCCGCATGACGCTTTTACGGTCGGAGAGGTTTTTGACGTGAGACCTGAGGAGCTGCCGGAGTTTATTTCTGATACAGGATATTTTTCAACAATGTTCGATTTCAGTACCGCCGGTATAGGAAAGAGCGAAAAGGGCTGGTACGCCGCTAAAAAACCTACGGCGAATGAATATATAGAGGCGGTGTTTAAGGCGCAGCAAGAGGTTAAGGACTTCGCTTTTCTTTCGAATATTATAGAAAACCACGATGAACCGAGGGGCGCAAGCCTGTATCTTCCCGAGGGAGAGGTATGTGACCGCTCCAAAAATATGCTTGCCGTGCTTAATATAATGATGCGCGGAGTGCCGTTTCTGTATCAGGGACAGGAAATAGGTATGGAAAATACGATTTTTGATTCTATGGAAGAAATAGACGATATTTCCTCAAAGGACGAGTACAGGGTGGCAAAGGAAGCGGGGCTGAACGATGAGGAGGCTTTAAGGGTTGTTTCAACTTACAGCAGAGATAACGCAAGAACTCCTATGCAGTGGACCGACGGCAAAAACGCGGGTTTTACCGACGGCACGCCTTGGCTTAAGATAAATCCGAATTATAAAAAGATAAATGTGAAGAGTCAGCTTAAGGATGAGAACTCGGTTTATTCCTTCTATAAAAAGCTGATTGCGCTTAGAAAATCCGAAGAGTTTAAAGCTGTTTCGGTTTACGGAAATGTGATAAGAGAGGAAGCGCCCGAAAATGTAATGGCATTTACGAGAGAATACGAGGGAAAGAAAATTTCAGTAATAGCGAATTTCCAAAATAAGCCCGTAAAATTTAATTTTAAAGGCAAGATTAAGTCCGTGCTTATAAATAACTGTGAGGATTTAAGGGCGGAGAATGCCGCGCTTTCATTAAAAGAATATCAGGCGGTTGTGCTTGACGTTTTATAGGCTTCGCAACATATCGGCAAATGAAGAAAGAATGTTATTAACTGTCTAATTTTTTTAAACTCGCGGTTGTATAAAAATATATACTGTGATAGAATGAAACGGCTGAGCGAATATATACGAAATATGGTAATGATGGTTTTTGCAAAGCGATTGTCTTACAGGAAAAGAAAGGAGAGTATCAAGAAAACCGGGAAAGAAATGTACCGTTACGCTCATTGAAACTAAGGAGGATTTATAAATGAAGATATATGGAATACGGCCTATAGCGCTTATATATAATGCGGCTTTATATCTGTTCGGAGTATTGGCAATGGTTGTTGTCGCATGGATAGTTTCATCAGGAAATATTATGATTACAGGAGGAGCGGGAGCGGTAACGTTTATATTTGTGATTATGACATTTATTTCACAGCTTAAATTCAAGGTTATAGTAGATGGAGATACTGTAGAGTTTATAACCAAGAAGAAGTCGGATAAGTATAATATTGATGAGTGCGCCTTTTCTTCCAGAATAACAGATAAGACCGATATAAGTCTTACCGTAGTACACGGGGATAAAAGTGAGCATTACGACTGTTCTTTTTTAGGATACACAAAGTTTATGGAGCTTTTGGAAGATTTAAAGGTTGTCGGAGAAAATCAGAAAACGGTAAAGCTTGAAACAAAAATTAAATAACGGGAGGAATCAAAATGAACGAAGTCATAACAATGATAAAAGGATTGCCTACATGGTCATATATCGTGGCAGGACTTGCAGTATTTTATATAATAATGTTCACAGCTTACTTAAAATATTCTAAAAATAAAAGAAAGAGACTTTTAGGTGAAAATCCTGATGCGGCGCTTATATATACAGGGACTAAGCAAAAAGGAATAAAAACGGTTCAGATAGCAGTAAATACCATTGACGGAATGCGCCATACGGATTGGTTTAATGAAGGTTTAAGCTTGGTATACGCGGTTAAGGCGGGTACGCATACCATAGAAGCTTCAGCTACTACAACAAGACCCGGAATTATGTATAAGCATGTAAGTGAAACCTTCGGACCTCTTAGGGTTGAGGTGGAAGTAGCTTCTCGTAAAAAGTATGAATTAAATTTTGATGTAAAGGAACAGGAGTTTACTTTTACCGAGATACAGTGATAAGAAACTTATAATCGGATTTATATATATAAAGCCGCTCTGTCGAAATACACGAAAGTTTTCGACAGAGCGGCTTATTTTAGGGTTTTACACAGTTCACTCATTTACAAACAAGTTGTATACATCAGGTATTTCCGTAGGGGTATAAAAGTAAAAGCCCTGTATTACATCACAGCCCGCTTCAGTAACTACTTTAAGCTCATCCTCCGTTTCCACTCCTTCCACACATACCAACTTATCAAAATTATGGCAGGCGGAAACTACAGTAGATATAAACACCTTGCTGTCCGCGGAGTCGGACATCTTTTTCATAAGGCTTCGGTCGAGCTTGACTATATTTGCGGGATACTTGAGGAGCATTTCAAGAGAGGAATATCCTACTCCGAAATCGTCAAGCGCCATTCTCATATTCATTTGCTTACAGCTGTCTATAAACTCCTGAAGCTTTATCGGGTCATCATTATAATGCGTTTCCGTAAGCTCCATAACAAGCTTATCTCCGTCAAGGTCATAGTCCTCAAGTACCTTTTTCATATAAGGCAGAAGGGTCTCATCCTTTATCTGATGGTAGCTGACATTGAAATCAAGGTAGAAATTCGGATTGTATGAGCTTATACGCTTACAATGCTTGGCAGCCTGCTTAAAAACCCATTTTCCGACAGCCTGTATAAGATTATTTTCTTCAAGTATGGGCACAAAAACCATCGGAGAAATATCCTGACCGAGGTATTTCCAACGAATTAGCAGCTCTCCACCGATGATTTTATGGGTTGACGAAGAAACTATAGGCTGGATTACAACCCTGAAATTATTCATGTGGTTCACCACGTCTTTGCTTATTTCAAGCATCATCTGCTTCTGCTCGCGGTGAAGATGTAAGGTCTGTGAAGAATATACTATATCCGTTTCAGGTGTATTTTTAGCTATATCAAGCACGCTGCTTACATCAGTCATTACCTCAATGGCGGACATATCATATTTTATTTTGCCTAAAATACCTACCGAGCACGGATAACGTATAGGAAGGTTATATTCGGTGTATAAATCGGATATAATATTCTTTATTTTTTTTGAAATTTCTTCGGTTTTATATCTGCAATTTTCAGAAGCTATAACTAAAAAACGCAGACCGTCAAGGCGATAAAACTGCAGCGTATCGTCAAATGATTTGAGAATATTTATGCTTATATCCTTTAAAAGATTGTTTCCCGTATTCCTGCCCCTGATTTCGTTTATTTCCCCGAAGCCGTTAAGACGGAAGCAAAGGAAGGAAGCATTTGATTTATGGTAAAGTATTTTATTGATATTTCGCATTGCTGCTTTTTCCCTTGGAAAATTGGTAATCGGATCCGCGTCGAAAACATGACTTAACCTTGCGACGTGACCGCAGAAAAACAGAGGCTTTTCCTTGTTTTCATCCCATTTCAGGTAGCCGAAGCAGCGTACCCAGAACTCCTCTCCGCTTTTATTTACAACGCGGTAAATAAGGTCATGTACGGTTCTTTTCATCTTAATAAGGTCTGATAAATCATTTTCGTATAAAGAAATATCTTCCTTATAAGGTATAAATTTTTTCCATCTGTTAAGAAGGTCATATACCACGTTGCTCTCAAAACCCCAGTTTTCCTTGAAAGCATCGGAAAGAAACCATGAATCTTTTTGAATATCACCGAAATAAGGATAGTTTTCACCCGTATCCATGGACTGAAAAAATACGTCCAGACTGAAATAATTATTTTCTATAAATCTGTACAAAAGGCTGGTATGGCTGTCATTAAAATTTTCCGCAAAGCTGTCAAAGTAGTTTGTTCTTCTTTCGCGGGACTTGCCGGAAAAAGGATCGGGCGTACTGAAGTAAATAGCTTTATTTTTATAAAGCATGTGCTCGGCGGAAGCCAAAAGCTCAAACGGAATTATGGGGAGCTTGTTTGTCCATGCGGAGCCGTACACAATGCGGTAACGTTTTAAAGCTATCTCACTTTCAAGAATGGAGACCAGTTCTTCAAAATAAGTATTATCTATATTCGGACACAAAACGACGAATCTGTCTCCGGATATTCTGTATATCTTATATGAAATAAAAATTTCAGCAAGGAGACTGCTGCAATGACAAATCATATTGTCTCCTTCGTCATAGCCATGCTCTTCATTGGTGGATTTAAGCTCGGAAAGGTCACACGAAACAAGCCCCAACTGTGTCCATGAAGAGACATTATTAAAATCTCTTTCAAGCGCGATTTTATTAAGAGACAGGGTGAGTTGGTCGTGATATTTATAATATTGAACCCTTTCCTCAAGTGTTCTGCTTTTTATAGCGTAAGAAAAGAGTGAGCCTATTTTATATAGAAGCGGCATGATGTCATCAAACTTCGAAAAATCAGGATTGTCTATACCCAAAAACCCGACAAGCCTGTTTTCAAGGTAAATAGGAACCGATATCAGAGAACGGATATCCTGCGGCTTAAGAGTAGCGTACATGTGAGGATATTCGGATTTAATATCTTCCACATCATGTATGATAACCGGTTTTTTCTGCTTAAACATTTCTATCCAGTAATCAACCAGATTAAGACTCTCGTTTTGAAGTATATCTTTTTGAGGAGTAACTCTTTCAGAACACCATTCATAAGTATTGCTGAAAGTATTTTCCATGTAATTAATCTCAAAAACATAGGTACGATCACAGCTGCAGAGTTCACCTAAGATCTTCATCATGTTGTCGAGACTGAAGTTTGCCTCCTCATAGGTTAGAGAGTCCCAAAGCCATTTTCCGAGATATTCGGTAACGATGGATGATGTATCATTTAAAACTGAAATTTTCGGATTCATATACGCACTTCCTTAATATTATTTGCCGCTTCTATTTCTTTTTTTACATTCTCAGGTATCTCGACTATTTCAAACTGAGGCTTTGATAAGTAATAGCCTTGTAAATAGTCAACACCCATTTCTATAAGAGTTGTCATTTCATCACGGGTTTCAACACCCTCGCAAAGCACCTTTATATTCATTTTCTGCGAATAGCTTAAAATATTTTCAAGAATTGCCCGCCTTTCAAAGTCTTTATCTATCCCTCTTGTAAGAGTCATGTCTATTTTAACAAATTCCGGATGCACCTGCAAAAACCATGTTTGTGTCGAATAACCCGAACCGTAATCGTCTATAGCCATCTTACAACCGTAATCCTTTTTAAAATTCTGCTTAATCTTAAGACTGTTATCCTCAATATCCTCCTGCTCTATGATTTCGATAACAAGTCTGTTAAGCACATGTCTGTATTCGACGGAAATGAAATCTATTCTTTCCTGAGGAAGAGCCACATTAGCTATAGAGTTTATAAAAAGGTTTCTGTCTTTAAACTTATCGAGGTTTTCGGAGAATATTCTGAGAGTTTCCTCAAAAGTTATAATCTCAATATCCGTAAGTCTTGACTGTGTTTTCGCGAATTTCATTATTTGTCCGATATTTTCGAGGTGCTCCGAGGTTGATCTCATAAGAGCCTCATAAGCGAATATCTCTCCGGTTCTTGCGTCAACTATAGGCTGAAAGGCATATCTTACCTGCTTTTTCTCCAGAAATTCATAAAAATACTGATTACCTGAAAGCAGTATGTAATTCTTATCATATTCTTTTCTATTAAATTCCGAAATAGTACCTTTTTTATAGTGCTTTGCCGTATACATAGCAAAATCCGCATACTTGGTAAGCTCGGTACCGTCAACCGAATCGTCGGGATACCATGCTACACCTGTAGTGGCTTTTATGCTCATTTGCTTATTTGAGAAGTGAAGCAGGGTATTTATAAGCCCGTTTCTTATTTCGGCAAGTTTATCAAGCACTTCCGATTTGCTGTTTTCATATTCTATAAAGGCAAAGAACTCATCACCCGAAACCCTTGCGACAAAAGAATTTTCGCTGTTAAGAGCTTTAAGCGTATTAGCCATGGTTATTATGTATTCATCACCCTGATCATGTCCGTAGGTATCATTTACAAATTTCAACTCATCAAGATCCCACATAACCATAGCGGCTTTTTTTGAATGCTCTTTATCCTCGTCTATAAATTTCTGTACCTTTTCCTTAAAGGAAAGACGGTTAAGAAGTCCTGTAAGAGAATCCAAATCCCTCTGTTTCTTAATTTTCAACTGCTCTACAGTTTCGTATGTGTTATCAAGTATCGACTTAAATACCAAAGGCTTTTCATTCGATGAGTGATTCACGGGAAGCTCTTCTATGTTCGTTATTATTTTCAAATAAACTTCCTTACCGTTCCATACTTTTTTAAGAACTTCTATTAAAGACTTGGAATCCTCATCATAGTAGCCGCTTATTATTTCCGTATCGCTTAATATTATATTTTCAAGGTGATAGAAGTTGTCAAGGCTCATTTCTTCTTCGAAACTTTCCCCGTCCACTATATTGTCAAAAATACCGGAAAATCTGCCGACCTTATATGCAGTACCTGTATTTTCATTTATTTCTATTGCTACTATTGAAGCGGAGGACAATTCCGTTATTGCCTGAAATCTTTCCGACGCTTTTATAAGTCTGTTTGAAAGCTCATTTATAACATTTACCAGATTATCGAACTCGACTATATTACTCGGACTGATATTGAAATTTTTTCCTTTATTTTCGGTTATTTCCTTTGAAATTATCGAAATATTGCGCGTGAGCTTCCTTGCCACCCATAAAGCCAGTACAAATCCGGCGAAAATGGAAAATGCCAAGATTGCGATAATTGTATTGGTGTACTGCCTTGAAGCCGCTTCCGTTTCAGCCTGGTCGGTTATGGCAAAGAGATAGTATTCGCCGGCAGTCACGAACGTATTATTTTTTATTCTTAAAGGTTCCCTGATGGCGATAAAATTTTCAGAAGAATTAACATCTAAAATTGAAATTTTGGTTTCATCATCCGTAATGGAGTTTAACTGATCGCTGATATTGGAGTCGTTAAGGGAAAACTCATCTCCGGAAAGCAGATTTTTAATATATGTTCCTCTTATGGCAAGAACTTTGTAGGTTTCTCTGTAATTTGAGGAAGTCTTATTTTCTTTTTTTGCCAAAATGTAGGCGCCGGTGGATTTGTCGGAAAATTCCTCAAAATCGAAAGTATTCTCAATATCACTCATTTCAACTTCTATTATGAGCATGCCGTATTGTTTGTATGTACTCGGCTCAAAAAGAGGTCTTATATAATGCCAGACTTTTTTACCGTCAATATTTACCGAGTCTTCCCATGCTCCGACATTCGGATTTCCGGATGTTCTTGCCAAATCTATCGCATTTTGGGAATAAATATTATGATATTCGGTACATTTAAATATTTCGTCGGGTTCGGCATTTCTTTTCCATGAATTACTTATAGGTATTTTTAACGCTTCGGCAACGGAAGGATTGCCGGCTCTAAGGCTTATGTCGGATAAATCGGAAGAGTTGAGATTTATATTATTGTCATGAAGATATAATATACCGCCTTTTCCGGTACTTTCGTTATTATTCATTACAAGTATGGAACCGCTTACCTTCATTGAGTCCATCATATTTAGCATTGCTTCGGCAAGATTTAATTGTGAATGAAGACTGTCAAAACTCTCGGTTTTACGGATAACTTCAGCCTGATTTATAACCTCTGACATAAGGTCGGAGTTCCCCCAGGAAGTTGCCATCAGTCTTTCTATCTGACGCCTTTTTAACTGAGCGCTTTTTACAATGGAGGAGTAGGAGTTTTCAATAAGCTTCTGATTCGTTCCGCTGAAAAAAATATAAATAGCAAAAAGAAGTGACTGAAAAACCACAAGCAAAAGCAGGGTGGTAATTATCAGTCTTGGCATCGACTGCTTCCTTACGGAAGTCTTTTTTCTTTTTACTGAGTTTCTGATATTAGACTTCATAGTTTAATTTATTTCATCCTGTAATGTTTTAAAAGTATCTTTGTACCAACTTTGGAAGCTTTTTTCACTTAACGCTTCCTCAAGCAGACTTTCATAGGTTCTCTTGCCACCGTTAAAGTCCGATAAAAGCTCGGCACGCTTTTTTTGAATATCAATATCAAGTATACGTGTAAGCGCCATCCTCACCCTTTCATAATTTTCAAAATAAGGTCTTACATATATGCTTCTGTCCTTGGTCTGCGTTAAGGAGGTAATTATGGAATCGCGGATTTTTTTATCCACGTTAAATTCGGCAGCCTTTTCTTTTATATAGGCTTCCGATGAATTGTCCTTCCTTACAGGCATATATGAGCATTTTAACGAAAACTCCGTGTTATTCTCTTTATTTGTAAGCCATTTAAAAAATGCTATGGAAGCGGAAATCCTTAGAGGAGTGGTCGAAGCTATAAATACACCGCCTCCCTGTTGTGAGGAGACCGGCATTCCTCCGTCTATAGTAGGACTTAACATTGTAGTTATATCCACCTCTCTTTTGTCGCCCGTATCTTTATCTGCGACGAAACCGCTTATATAGGCGGAAGCGGCGGTAGAAGATACTGCAAGAAGTATACTTCCGGATTGGAGATCCACGGAAGTGTACTTTGCGTACTTCGCCATATAGCCCTTAAGCGTAGGAACGATGTAAAGTTCCCAAACTTTTCTTGCCGCCTTTCTTGGAAAATTAAGCACATATTTATCCCCTCTTTTTGAGAGAATATCAATACCCATTGATTTCAAGGAAGAAAGCATGTGATTGACCGCCGCGTCAAAGCCTATAAGAGCTTTTCCGTCCTGCTCTATGTCAGGAGTTTGCGCATCGGTATAATCATAGTACAGCTCGGCGGTTTTTAAAATATTCTCGAGTGTATCTCCCGACTCAAGTTTTGCGCCTGTTGCTTTTGCGAACTTATCAAAATCGGTTTTATTGAAAAACATGATTTCGGTAGAGCTTCCTACAGGCATCATGGTAAGGACATTTTTATCATCGGTAAGATAGCCCTCTTCAACAAGGCGGTCGATATATTCCGATATTTCATTATCCGTAAGATAATCTTTAAAATTTATCAGCTTTACTTTATCTTTCAGGTAAGGAACTATGCTTTTATAGGTTATGAAAATATCGGGAAAATCACCCGTATCCGACTCGTTATTCGCGGTTTCGGTCAGATATTGCTCTATACCTTTGCCTGAAGGCATCGTAATAAGCTCTACTATTATACCGGATTCTCTGCCCTCTTTCTCGTTAAATTTATCTACCAGCTTTGATAATTCGGAAAGTTGGCTATCAGCGTAATAAGCGCCGAATTTTAAAATAACGGGATTTTTCGGGTCAAGCTTTTCAACCGTCATGGAACATGAAACAAGGACTGTGGTGAATAAAAGTGCCACAGTCGTAAAAAACAATTTTATTTTTTTCAATCCGATCGCCCCTCTCGACTAAAACCGGTTACATTATGTAAAGTAAACCCGACAGATTTACAAATGTAATTGTAATATAAAAAGATATAAAAGACAACTGCAACTTGAGTTTCCGTATTTTTTGATAAATATGACTAAACCATACCGCTTATAAGCTGTTTTGCATAGACAAAAATAATTTGACGGAAATAAATACATTTTAACCGATAGAGCTGTGTTTAAATAAAAAAACGCTGAAACTCAAGAGCTGCAAATGCCCTGTAATATAAAAAATAACCGGATTTCATCTTTAATCGGCAGATGAGGG
>CAUUHV010000045.1:0-15953 GCA_963545085.1 uncultured Catonella sp.
AAGTCGTTTGCGTTATCACGCATAAACGAACGCTACTCATAGACTTCGCTGTCGCATAGTCTATTTCGTATCGTTACCCTTCGTAAGCTCGTAAATGAGCTTATAAGCAAGCTTATGCTCATTTACTCCCTTACGAAGTCGTTTATGCGTTATAAACTACAGGCTTTTTCAAAGCCCTACAGGTACTCATACTTCGCACTATGTGCTTCGTATTTCGTACCTGTTACCCTCACCAATGCCTGAATATGTTAGCAAGCAAGCTTGCACATATTCAGGCTATTGGTTCGGAGTTTATACAGTATAGTATTTATCAAGGTATTCGTCACGGATTCTCTTAAGCTCGCTTCTTGGAAGGATTCTAAGGAGATCCCAGCCGATATTTAGAGTTTCTTCAATGCTTCTGTCGGTTCTGAAGCCCTGCGATACGTAAGTAGCCTCAAACTCATCGGCGAACTTGGCATAGAGCTTATCCGTATCGGAAAGAGCAGCTTCGCCTAAGATTACCATAAGCTCCTTGGCGTCTTTTCCTCTCGCGTAAGCGGAGAAAAGCTGGTTCATGGTGTTTGCGTGGTCGGCTCTTGTCTTGCCCTCGCCGATACCCTTGTCCTTAAGACGTGAAAGGGACGGAAGAACGTTTATAGGAGGCTCGATTTTCTTACGGTAAAGGTCACGGGAAAGGATAATCTGTCCTTCCGTGATATATCCCGTAAGGTCCGGGATTGGATGAGTTTTGTCGTCTTCAGGCATGGTAAGAATAGGAATCATCGTAATAGAACCTTTCTTACCCTTCTGGCGACCGGCACGCTCATACATTGTAGCAAGGTCGGTATACATATATCCCGGATAGCCTCGACGTCCCGGAACTTCCTTACGAGCCGCGGAAATCTCACGGAGAGCGTCGGCGTAGTTTGTAATATCGGTAAGGATTACAAGTACATGCATTCCTTTTTCAAAAGCAAGAAACTCAGCCGTGGTAAGAGCCATCTTCGGCGTTGCGATACGCTCTACCGCAGGGTCATTGGCGAGGTTCATAAAGAGAACCGCCCTGTCTATAGCTCCGGTTTCCTTAAAGGACTCCACAAAGTAGTTGGATTCCTCGAAAGTAATACCCATAGCGGCAAATACAACCGCAAAAGGCTCATCCGTTCCTACAACCTTTGCCTGACGGGCTATCTGAGCCGCAAGCTCGGCATGAGGAAGACCGGAACCTGAGAAAATAGGAAGTTTCTGTCCGCGGACAAGGGTGTTAAGACCGTCAATAGCTGAAACACCGGTCTGGATAAATTCCTCAGGATAAGCTCTTGCGGCAGGGTTCATAGGAAGTCCCGCAACATCGCGCCTTTCCTCGGGAAGAATTTCAGGACCGCCGTCAATAGGGCGACCAAGACCGTCAAAGACACGGGAGAGCATATCCTCCGATACACCTATTTCCATGCTTCTTCCAAGGAAACGCACCTTTGAGCTTTCAAGGTTTATACCTGTAGCGGACTCGAAAAGCTGTACAAGAGCGTTTCCGTCATCTATCTCAAGTACCCTGCATCTGCGTCTTGTACCGTCGGCAAGTTCTATTTCACCGAGTTCGTCGTAAGCGACATTTTCAACACCGCGTACGAGCATAAGAGGACCGGCAACCTCCTGTATTGTTCTGTATTCTTTTGCCATTAGAAGTCTACCTCCTGTGCAACATCATCTGCTTCCTTAGCAAGTGCCGCCTCAATTTCCTTAAATCTCGCGTCAACTTTATCCTCGGAAGTATATTTAAAACGACCGATAGGCTCACGAACTTCCATAGCTATAAGCTTATTGATATTTGCGCCCTTATCAAGAGCTTCAAGGCAAATATCATAGAAAGAAAGTATAAGCTTCATAAGCATAAACTGCTTATGAAGAGAAGTATAGGTATCCTCCTCCATAAACGCGTTCTGCTGGAGTAAATCCTCTCTTACGGATCTTGCGACTTCCATCTTAAGACGATCAGGAGCCGAAAGAGCATCCTCACCTACAAGCTGAACCATTTCTTTAAGAGCCGACTCATCCTGAAGGATGGACATTACTCTGTTTTTGTAAGGTACCCAGTTCTCGCTTACATTTTTAGCAAACCAAGGATCCATAGAGTTGTAAAGCGAATAACTCTCAAGCCAGTTGATAGCAGGGAAGTGACGCTGATAAGCAAGGTTTGCGTCAAGTCTCCAGAATACCTTTACGATACGAAGCGTAGCCTGTGTAACCGGCTCGGAAATATCACCGCCGGCAGGAGAAACCGCTCCGATAACGGAAAGACTTCCTTCTTTATCTTCAGCGCCCAAAACCTTTACTCTGCCCGCCCGCTCATAGAACTGCGCGAGACGGGAGCCTAAGTATGCAGGATATCCTTCCTCACCCGGCATCTCCTCAAGACGACCCGACATCTCACGAAGAGCCTCAGCCCAACGGGAGGTTGAGTCCGCCATAAGAGCTACCGAATAGCCCATATCTCTGAAATACTCGGCAATTGTAATACCTGTATATACACTTGCCTCACGAGCGGCAACAGGCATATCCGAGGTATTTGCTATGAGAACGGTTCTTTCCATAAGAGAATGCCCCGTTTTAGGGTCGATAAGCTCCGGGAATTCGTTAAGAACGTCCGTCATCTCGTTTCCTCGCTCACCGCAGCCGATGTAAACCACTATATCCGCCTCAGCCCATTTTGCAAGCTGATGCTGAACTACGGTCTTACCTGAGCCGAAAGGTCCCGGAACTGCTGCAACACCGCCCTTAGCGATAGGAAAGAGTGTATCGACTATTCTCTGTCCGGTGATTAAAGGCATGTCGGGAGAAAGCTTCTGCTTGTAAGGACGCTCCTTACGAACAGGCCATTTCTGCATAAGACCTACTTCCTTAATCTCTCCGTTTGTGTTTTTAACCTTAGCAATCATGTCGGTAATCTTGTAGTCACCCTCTTTAATCTCGGCAACCTCACCCTCTACCCCGAAAGGTACGAGAATTTTATGGGAAACAACTTCGGTTTCCTGAACCGTACCGATTACATCGCCATGAGCAACCTTGTCGCCCGTTTTTTTTGCAGGCACAAAATGCCATACCTTTTCACGTTTAAGCGCCGGAACCTCAACACCTCTCTGCAAGAGATTTCCTCCCGTCACCTTCATTATATCGTCAAGAGGACGCTGTATTCCGTCATAAATGCTTCCGATAAGACCGGGTCCGAGCTCAACACTCATAGGAAGTCCCGTAGATTCAACAGGTGCTCCCGGAGCAAGACCGGAGGTCTCTTCGTAAACCTGTATAGAAGCCTCATCACCGTGCATTTCGATGATTTCTCCTATAAGGCGCTGTTCACTTACGCGAACAACGTCGAACATATTCGCGTCGCCCATGCCTCTCGCGATTACAAGAGGACCGGCGATCTTTTTTATTGTTCCTGTACTCATTATTTCGCTCCTTAGTTATTAAAGATGATATCTGAACCTACAGCCTGTTCAACAGACTTCTTAACCGCCTGTATTCCCTTTCCCGTATTGCCCGAGATACCCGGAATCAAGATTATCGCAGGGAGTAAAACCTCTCTGTAATGATCTATAATGTCTTCAAGACTGTCAGCTAAAGCCTCCGTCATATAGACAATGGCATAACCGCCGTCTGCAAGCTCTTTCAGCTTTTTTGCCGCCTCCTGTGGTTCGGTGAGAGGGAAGGTATCGAAGCCTAAAGCACCGAAGCCGTAGATGCTGTCTATATCACCCATAACCGCTATTCTAGACATACATTTCCCTTACCCTTTCCCTGAGAGAATCCGCCGGAAGATTATTTATTTTTCCGGAAAGAATGATTCTTACAGACTTGATTTCGTTTTCTTTTGCAAGAATATAAGCCGCTAAAGGTCCGATTGTAAACGGATTATGCCTTTCAGGGCGGATACTTGCCATTATACGGTTGTCACACCAACGCTCAAAAGCGGACGGTGAATTTTTAATCTCGGATACCGCATCCGAATAAACGGTGTGTGAAAGATATTCATAAACAGCTTCAAGATTTTCGGCAGCCGCTTTTTTAAGCTTACTTATATCAAGGGAATCGCAAACCGAGAGAGCCTTGTCAAGAAAAGCAAAATCTTTTCCTATATGGCAAGCTCTGATTGCGGTCTTTATATTTGCGGAAGCTACCGTAAGCTCGGAGTAAAGTCCGAAAATAGGGTTATTCGCTTTCTTTCCCGCTTCATAAATCTTATCAAGCGCCGCTTTATCAATTATTATATCGCAAAGCCCGCCGTCGCCTGTCCGAAGTAATGTATCAAGCGCCTCTTCCGCCACGGTTCTCATAAACTCGGGAAGAAGAGTAAACTCCCTTTTCTGAATCGCTTTTTTAATGATTTCAGGATCTACCGAGCATTGCTCCTTATCCAAATAAATGTCGTCACGTTCGGTTTGACCGTAAACGGCTTTTATTGCCGCCTTCAGATTGTGATAATCGTTGGCGTACAGAAAAACATCAAAAGCATGGAGATCGGGAACAAACTCGGAAATGAATTTCCATGTTCTGTCCCTCTCCGATTTCAGTAAAGAGGAGAGCGATACATTATCATCTACGCTCCAACCATGATCGGATAACAGGCGAAGGCAGTCGTCATAGGTATTTGCGGAAAGCATGGATTCAAGCACGGTAGAGTTGAGTAACTTCATTTCCGCGCTTCTGATTCTTGCGACCGCGTAAATATAATCTTCTGACATATTACCTCCAAGTTTTAGAATCATGGTTAAAACAACAGACTCTGTATTTTATCCTGCAACGCCTCTACATTTGTTTCAAAAAGAGAGGATATGGAGCAATTTCTGTCAATACCCTTATAAACAAGGACAAAGCCTCCGTCCATAGGGCGTGTTTCCTTTGAAATCACCAGTTTACCGCCTTTATCCGCAATAAGCGTATTAAGCTTCGCTTCAAAGCCGTCCGGAAGTCTGGAAAGGTCTTTAGCGTTGAAAATGATTGTGCCCTCGTCCGCGGTAGCGTTTTCCTTAATCATTTTCTCTATTTTGCTGAAATATTCACTTTCAGGCATGGAATAAATCGCCTGCTTCGCTTCCTCTATAACCTCTGCAATCAGCTTCTGCTTCTCTTCAAGGATGGAACGGCGTTTTTTAAGGGCAGCCGCCGACTCTGCGGCGGACTTGCTTGCGGACAGGCGTACTGAAGCTTCACGAGACACTTTTTCGCAGGCATCCGCAGCTTCTTTTTCCGCGTCGGCACGAATCTTTTCGGCTTCTTTATTTGCCCTGTCGATTATCTTCGATACGGCTTTAGCGGAATCCGATTTGATTTCTCCGACTATCTTATCTAATCCTGTCATGTTTCCTCCTCAGTTTATTTTTCATTATGTTCCGATGCGTTCTTTATCAGAATTGCATTGCGTTAACACCGAGAAGAGCAAGGAAAGAGATAAGAAGAGCAAGGATCGCGTAAGTCTCAACCATGGAAGGAAGAATCATGGACTTACCGAACTGATCAGGTCTTTTAGCTACGAGAGCTATGGAAGCAACGGCGGTCTTTGCCTGATATATAGCCGAAACGTAACCTGCGATAGCTATAGGAAGGCAGGCAGCGAAATAAGCAAGACCTTTAACTAAGGAAATAGGTGCAGGGGTACCGCCGATTACACCAAGCTGAAGAAGCTCGATGAAAGCGATAAGAAGTCCGTAAATACCCTGTGTGCCGGGAAGAAGCTGTAATACGAGAACGCGTCCGAACTGGCTCGGATCGTCGGTAAGAACACCTGCGGCAGCCTGACCCGCCATACCTACGCCCTTAGCTGAACCTATACCCGCAATGCTTGCTGCGACAGCACCGCCTAATACTGCGAAGAAAAGACCTAAATTTTCCATAAATATACCTCCAAAAAATTGATTTAATAAAATTTGTGTTATTCCCGCAAAAAACGCGGAATATTTATTTTTGTGAGCAACGAGCTGTATGGCTCACCCCGTCATATAATGACTGCCGAAAGGCAAGTCACTTTTGACTTACCGTGTAATACTTTGTATTTTCGGCAAAAGGAGTAAATACCTTTCCGCCGCCGCTATAAAACTTACCGAAAAACTCCACGTACTCAAGACGGTTGGAATGAACATAAGCGCCGAGGGCGTTAATAAGGATGTTTAAGGTATGTCCTATAACAAAAATGATAATGAAGAAAATCGCTCCTACAACGCCTCCGCCGGCCATTGTAGCTATCTGATTAAACACGCTCGAGATAACTCCGGTAGCAAGACCGAGAGCAAGAAGCCTGGAGTATGAAAGCACGTCACTTAAGTAACTGCTTATGCCGTAAAGGGCGTAAAGTCCCTTTAAAATTCTTTTGACAGGATTCTTAGACTCTCTTCCTCCCGTAAGAATTATTCCTACGGCGCCGATAAGAGCGAGTGCCGTGAAGATCGTCATAAGGGCAGGAGGCATGTCAAGCTTGAAATTAAACATGTTCTGCGCCATCTCGGTGGATAAAAGGAGTCCTACCGCGCTTCCCACAAGCATATACCAGAAAACTGCATCAAAAATCGCGTCTTTGACTTTTCCGTTTTTGATATTGGTATAAAGCAGGGCGCCGAGTCCCAAAAAGATGTGGATAAGTCCTATTATAAAGGAGAAACCTAACATCTTTATAGGCTCATTGACAGGCTCAAACCAGACTACAGGGAATCTTACGTCCGGACTGTTAAAAAACGTTTTAGCAATCATATTTACGGCATCACCGAAGAAGCTTCCGAACATGATGCCCCAGAAAGTGGTTGCTATACCGCAGCCGAGGAACATTTGCATCATTCTCCTGGTGCCGTTTTCAAGCCTTCCTTTAAACTTATTAAGCACGAAAAGGGTGCCTAAAACCATAATAAGACCGTATGCCGCGTCTGAAAGCATAAGTCCGTACAGGCAGTAGTAAGTAAGTGATACAAGGAAGGTAGGGTCTATCTCTCCTTTTCCCGGCAGGGCATAACCTGAAACGACACCTTCCACAGGTGAGGAAAAAGCACCGTTTTTAAGCTTTACAGGCGGTTTTGCCTTAGGGAGAGGAGCGGTGTACTCAATCACACAGTCAAATTTTGCTCCTATTTCGGTATCAAGGTATTTAACGTCCTTTTCAGCTATGTAGCCCGTAAGACAGAAAACCCTCTTAGACTGTGAAAGACCGCTTATAACCTCATATTTGTCCGCTCTCATAGTGAAATAATCTATTATGAAAGCGATTTCGTCGCGTTTCGGGGAGTAATCCGCAATTTTTCTTGATATGGAAGCAAGCTGTTCATTGGTTTTCTCAAGTTTGGCGTCGATTTCCTTTGCCTGTTCCGAAGGAATCATCGAAGGGAGAGCAGGTCTTGCAAAGCCTAAAGAGCGAAGCGCTTCCTCCGTTTCTTTTGCCTCGGTTTCATGACAAATTACGAATACGCAGGTTTGACCCTCGGTAGCGCTTATTATGGAAATATCCACAAGATTTACATCGGGAGCTTTTTCAGCAAAAGCCGCCTGCAAAGAAGCCTGATCATAGGTTTCAGGGAAGCTTCCTATAAAAGCTCTGGTTGACTTTGTCCCCTTAAAATCAAGAGGAAGCTCAAAACTAAGCCAAGGTGTCAAGGTTTCTTTTTGATTAAGAAGCTTAGGAATTTCGGCTTCAGCTTCAGCTTTTTGTTTGCTTAGCTTATTAAGCCTGTAAACCATATCCATAATTTCTTCACGCAAAGCTACATGAGCCTCATAATCTTTGATACTCATTTTTTCCCTGCCGGCGAAAGAATCTAAAAGCCCGCTCTTTACAGGTACTTCTTTATCAAGTACGGCAAGAGCCTGAGCGGCAAGAGAAGCGTTTTTTTCAAAGGTTGCCTTCGCGGCGGACATATCGGTTCGCTTAAAGACTTTATCCTTTTTAAACTCTTTTTTGGACGCAGGATCCTTGGCGGTTACACTTACTTCAACCATTCCGAGTCTTTGCAAGCTTTCAAGAATCTCTTTTCTGTCCTTTTTAAGAGCTGCAATGAACACGTGCTTCATCGGTAATACGGACATATTAACTCCTCCTTTCTTTTTTTATAGTAGATATATACTGCTGAAAACGGGATAAAGGGTTTAAAAGAGCATTTTCATAACCTCATCCGCGGCAAGCTTCTTTTTAGACTCCGCCTGAGATCGAAGCCTTGAAACTTCTTCAAGAATCTCGGCTTCCGCTTTCTTAATAAAAGCTTCGTTTCCGCTCATTGTGCTCGCAAGGGAAGAATCCGCCTCAGATTTTGCCGCCGCGACCTTTGAAGCCACAAACTCCTTGGCATCCGCGTGAGCTCCCGAAATAATTTCAGCAGCCTGTTCTTTTGCTTTACGCTCGGCAGCTTCAGCAGCCTTTTCAGCCTCGCGTATCACATTGATAGCATCCATGGACAATAATAATCACCGCCTCTCAAATAAATAGTGTCGATACAAAAAGCCTAAGTGTATTTTAGCTTAACGGCATACCATAGTCAATCGGGATTATCCCGTTAACTATCGTATTTTTAAATAAATTTTCCTGTTTTGTCTTATAAACTCCGAACAGTCGTGAAATTTTTAATGAAAAAAATTGTTTACATTACAGAATACAGAAATCAATTTTACATATCTCCATTCAAAAAACAAGTTTAGAAATGAAAAATTATTCTTTTAAATAAGCCAAAGCAGAATGTTTATTCATAAAATCGATTTTCATGCTTAAAAATAATGTAAGTTAACAAAACTATAAAAAGTACTGTTATTCAAGGCGGATTAGAGTTTAATCAGTTACATGGTTGGCGTATGGCGGCTGATATGAGAGAGCTTAAAGAAAATCTCAAAAATTGATTTCTGTAATCACATATATACGGCGGTATGGTAAACGGACAGAATTTTTGATATAATCCGAATGGTGATATACTTTAAAACAAGCGGCAGTTTCCATTTTTGTCCGTAAAAACTGTCTGAAATTAAAGGAGGAAGAAACCGTGATGAAGGAATATTTAAATAATCCGGATATGGATAAGCTCGCTCTTGTGCTTAAAATAAAGACTGCCTATAATGCGGGAGAGATGACGAAAGAGGAAGCGAGAAAGATATTAAAAGAGAAGGTCGGGACGCTTACCCCCGCCGAGGTGGCTCTTGCGGAGCAGGAACTTGAGGAGTTTGAAGATGACCAATGCAGGAAAGAGGATATACAGGGTATGCTCGATTTGTTTGAAGGAATACTTGTGACGGGCAAACCCGAGCTTCCGAAAAGTCATCCGATATCAAGGTATTTTGAGGAAAATGACGAGATGAGGAAGCTCTTGCTTGCCGTAGAGGATCTTGTTCAGTATCCTGTTATAAAAAACCAGTGGTTTGAGCTTTACGATAAGTTAAAGGAATTCAGAGTACACCTTTCAAGAAAACAGAATCAGCTATACCCGATGCTTGAAAAAAAGGGGTTTGACAGACCTACCACAACCATGTGGACTCTTGATGATTTTATAAGAGATGAGATAAGCGAGGCAAGGACTCTTTTGGAGTCGGGAAAAGAGGATGAGTTTATAGAGCTTCAGACTACTCTGGTAGCCGATATACGGGATTTGATTACAAAGGAAGAAACAGTTTTGTATCCAACCTCTTTGGAACTGCTTAATGAAGATGAGTTTGAGGATATGAAAATAGGAGATAAGGAAATAGGCTTTGCCTTTATAAAGGCGGAGGAAGAGGAAAAAAAGGAAGAAAAGAAAGAAAAACCGGTGTCGGACGGCTTTGCGGCGGAGCTTGCGGGGTTTTTAAAGAAGCACGGTTATATGACGGGGAGTACGGACGATGAACTTGATGTAACAACGGGTAAGCTTACTTTAAATCAAATAAATATGGTGTTTCAAAATCTTCCGCTCGATATTTCGTTTGTGGATGAAAATGAAATAGTTAAATTTTATTCGGATACGGATCACAGGATTTTTCCGAGGAGTAAAAATGTAATAGGAAGAGATGTAAAAAACTGTCATCCGAGGAAAAGTGTTCATATAGTAGAGGAAATTATTGAGAAATTTAAAAGCGGAGAAGAAGATCATGCCGATTTCTGGATAAATAAGCCGGATTTGTTTATATATATCTATTACGCCGCTGTAAGGGATGAAAACGGTGAATTTCAGGGTGTGCTTGAAGTGATGCAGGATTGTACGAGGATACGGGCTTTGCAGGGTTCAAGAACACTTCTTAATTGGGGCGGCGGCATTAAAGGCGATGTTACGGGCGAGGAAGAAAAAGAGGTTGGGGAGCCTGAAGAAAAGGAAGAAAAAAAGCAGATTCCCGACACTGACGGCAAAATTGAAATTACAGAGGATACAAGGCTTCAGGAGCTGCTTGAGAGATATCCGAAGCTTAAAGAGGAGCTTCCAAAGATAAATCCCAAATTCAAAATGCTTAATACTCCGTTAGCAAGAATAATGATACCTAAGGCTACGGTAAAAATAATGAGCGAGAGAGCTGAAATGCCGCTTGATGAGCTGATAAAGGCTTTAAAGGAGTTTGTGGAAAGGCAGTAAACTATAATTCGAACATGGCTTATTTTTGAAAAAATTTTCAAGGATAAGCCTTTTTTTGACCATGAAAAATTTATAAGGAATATAACATAAAAGTATATCTATGCGGCTGACAAAGCCTGAATAAAAGTGTAAAATGTTAAAAATCGGTAATAGAGAGGAGTTTGAAATGGTAAGACATTTGATTTTTTGGCAGTTAAAGGATGAAATTTCGGCGGAAGACAAGGCGAAAATTGGTGCGGATATCAGGCAGTCGCTTGAAGCTCTAAAAGGGAGAATAGCGGGGCTTAAAGAGATTTCAGTACAAACGGAAAAGCTTGCGAGCTCGAATGTGGATGTTATGCTTGATTGTCTGCTTGATGATGAGGAAGCGTTAAGAGCTTATGCTTCTCATCCGGAGCATATTGCCGTAGCCGCAAACAAGATAGTACCTTTTGTAAAGAGCAGGCAGTGCATTGACTATGTCGTATAAAATTCAAATGAAAATTTTGAGGGAAAGCGAATGGAAAATGAAAATAATACAAAAAGGGAAAGGCTCGGAAGCAGACTCGGTTTTATACTTATAAGCGCCGGCTGTGCCGTAGGTATAGGAAATGTCTGGAAATTTCCGTATTATGCGGGACAGTACGGGGGAGGAATTTTTGTACTTATATACATGTTTTTCCTTGCAGTTTTGGGTATACCTGTTATGACTATGGAATTTTCTATGGGCAGAGCCTCAAGAAAAAGTCCTGTAGACGTATATCGTAAGCTTCAGAAAGATGGTGGTAAATGGCACATTCACGGCTATATTTGCATGATCGGAAACTATCTGCTGATGATGTTTTACACTACAGTATCGGGGTGGATGTTACAATATTTCTTCGGCATTGCGGGAGGAAGCTTTGAAGGGAAAAGTAATGACGAGGTTGCCGCAGCTTTCGGAGAAATGCTTTCCGTACCGTGGAAGCAGGTCGGAGCCATGGCTGCTGTTGTAATTTTAGGCTTTTTTATAATCTCAAAGGGCTTACAGGGCGGACTTGAAAGAGTCGGAAAATGGATGATGCTTACGCTCTTTTTGATAATGGCTGTCCTTGCGATAAACAGCTTTTTCATGAAAGGAAACGCTGAAGGCTTGAAATTTTATCTTATGCCGGATTTAGCCAAAGTAAATGAAATAGGTTGGTTTAAAGTCATAGTGGCGGCTATGAATCAGGCGTTTTTCACTCTCAGTATAGGAATGGGTTCCATGCTCATATTCGGAAGCTATATAGGAAACGAAAGAACTCTTATGGGTGAGGCTGTAAATGTATCGGTTCTTGATACTTTTGTTGCGCTTGTATCGGGGCTTATTATATTTCCTGCCTGTTTCACATACGGAGTAAAGCCTGACAGCGGTCCGAGTCTTATCTTTATAACTTTACCGAATATATTTAACAATATGCCGTTTGGAAGGCTCTGGGGAAGTCTTTTCTTCGTGTTTATGACTTTTGCGGCTTTTTCCACTGTGCTTGCCGTGTTTGAAAATATTCTTGCCTGCGTTATGGAGCTTACGGGCTGGAGTCGCAAAAAGGCATGCCTTATAAACTGTATTGCGGTTTTAATACTTTCGCTTCCTTGTGCCTTGGGCTTTAACCTTCTTTCTTTTATAGAGCCTTTAGGAAAAGGAACGAGCTTCCTCGATTTGGAGGACTTCCTTGTAAGTAACCTTATTCTCCCTATCGGCTCGTTAATATTTGTGGTTTTTTGCACAGCTGAATTCGGTTGGGGATGGAATAATTTTGTAAAAGAAGCAAATAAAGGAAAAGGCATCAAAGTGGCATCGTGGATGCGCCTCTATATGAGCTATGTGCTTCCTGTAATCGTTTTCCTGCTCATTATGTTGGGGTTGTTTTGGAAGGGTTGAGACGGCGTGTGATATGCGGCGGATAATCAGCTATAAAGATTTTTGAATATTAAGCCTGTAAATACTTTCTTAGAAAGAGGCATTTACAGGTTTTTGTTATAATTACAGTAAAAATGATCTTAAGTTTTGCATGGAAAATGACGAAATATAATCAAATGAGTAAAATGCACAAAATAGCGCGGATAATTGGAAAAATATGTCAAATTTATATAAGGAGGTGAAAGGTTATCCCAATATGGAATAAAAAATGTTAAAACAAAAAAGAGGTGAAAAAATATGGTAAATATGAATGTCATATCAGGGAATGTGTCGGGGGCTTATAACAGGGCAAGGAATAATGCGGTAAGCTCAACTACTTATATAAGAAAGGAGTTTAAAGCATATCTGATGTCGGATGACATGATATATTCGGGAGGCAACGGAACCGGACTTTCATTTTATCTTAAGTACGCACCCGAATCGACGAAGGATAATCCGGTAGTAATTGCCAAAGGTATTGATGAAAACGGAAAAGAATTTGAACAAAAAATTGTCATTAAGGATATAAAGTCGTCAAATGCGACCTATGTTGAAATGCATGCTTTGGAAGCGCATTACAGTGTGGATAAGGGTGACGGGATTTCGTCGTTACCGCTTGGATGCGGAGATATGGGATTAAATGACAGACGTAATTTTATAGCCATGTTTAAAAAGGAAATTCAGGATATGAGGAAATTGTCACAGCATGCTCTTGTCCTATTTTATAAGAAGAATCTGGCAATATATGAAAACATAGCAGGAGGTTTTCTGAAATGACAGTAAAGCAGTTGATTTAAAGCGGTTATTTACTCGGACTCATTTTGAGAGAGTAACATGATTCCGATTGACAGAAGAATCATGGGATAAAGAGTATTGTATGTCGCAATGATATTGAAAGAGCTACTTTACTTAATCTGTTAAGGAAGGAAGCTCCTAAGGCATTTTCAAAGTATAATAACTTGGTTATAGTACGTAGCGATTGTTTTGAATGTAACGGACTTTATATTACTCAATGTCATTATTATGGGAATAAGGCGGCTATAGTTTTTTCTAATACTGCAAATAAAATACGATATACATCAAAAAATAAACAAGCTTTAGAATTGTCGCCGCTTAACGCGGATGCTGAATTTGAGTGGACACATTCAAGTAATACGATTTTGAAGCAGAGATGTAATTTTCGGATTCAGCATTGCTTTAAAGTGATTGCCGGTATTTGAAAAACTTCTGAAAAGGGATTCTTTCGTGTGATAATCCCGAATTATTCCTGCAAAAAATGAGCCATATGGAAAGCTCACCTTTCATATGGCTGTTGTTATGGAGTAATTCACCCTTTAAACTTCTCCGACTGCGCTCTTATAAGCTCCAAATCTTCAAAGTAATTTATTTTCATTGCGTTTTTAACTTCGTAAAGGGTCTGTGCCGCCACTTTTTCGGCTTTTTCACTGCCTTTTTTAAGAATATCGTAAACGGCGGGGATATCTTTTTCATATTCTTTACGACGAGCCCTTATCGGTGTGAGTTCATCCTCCAAGATGGCGTTTAAAAATCTCTTTACCTTAACATCGCCGAGTCCGCCTCGTTTATAATGCTCCTTAAGCTCATCAAGATTTTTATATTCAGGCAGGAAATTCTCAAAACTGTCCGGTTTTACAAAGGCGTCAAGATAAGTGAATACGGTATTTCCTTCTATTTTACCCGGGTCGCTCACTTTTATATGGTCCGGGTCGGTGAACATGCTCATGGTCTTTGTCTTAACTTCTTCCGCCGTATCGGAAAGATAAATGCAGTTTCCGAGGGATTTGCTCATCTTGGCTTTTCCGTCCGTGCCCGGAAGTCTCCTGCATACATTGTTGTCGGGAAGCATTATTTCAGGCTCTATCAAAACCTCTGAGTAAACGGAGTTGAATTTTCTTACGATTTCTCTCGTTTGCTCTATCATCGGCTCCTGATCTTCGCCGACAGGCACAATATTTGCCTTAAACGCGGTTATATCCGCGGCTTGACTGATAGGATAGGTGAAGAAGCCCACCGGTATGCTTGCCTCAAAATCCCGCATTTTTATTTCGGATTTTACGGTAGGATTTCTTTGAAGCCTTGAAACTGTCACAAGGTTCATATAATAAAATGAAAGCTCGCAGAGCTCCGGAATCTGCGATTGTATGAAAATGGTGGATTTGGCGGGATCTATGCCCACCGAAAGATAGTCGAGAACCACCTCGAGTATATTCTGCCTTACCTTTTCGGGATTTTCCGCATTGTCGGTAAGCGCCTGAGCGTCCGCTATCATAATAAATATTTCATCAAATTTGCCGGAGTTTTGAAGCTCCGCCCTTCTTTTAAGAGAGCCTACATAATGCCCTAAATGAAGCTTTCCGGTAGGTCTGTCGCCTGTAAGTATTATTTTAGACATAATTTTCCTTTCATTTTTAAAAACTTTTTATCTTGCCATAAGCTGTAAGACTTCACCTATATACATACAGTGATAATATCCGTCCTCATAAAACGGCTCGATTATATCTTTCGCAATGAAATCCTCGGGAGATATTTTGGTGACGGAAAGCTTTTTCAAAATGGAAATTTCTCTTGCTTCGTCAATATAGGGAGTATCATTCCAAAAATTCACATGAAATTTGGCAACCGCAAGTTTGTCTTCATTTCGGCCGGATATATTTCCCATATATTGAAGCATCAGGCTGTTTTCCTTGGTAGGAGCGAAAAATGATATTGAGAAGGTGTCGAAATTATCAAGAAATTCCTTTGTATATCTGTTTTCTTTAACAAAGACAAATCCTACGTCTTTACCCCACATAACACCCGTACCGCCCCATGATATCGTCATTGTATTGGTACGTTCCTTATTTCCGGCGGTAAGCAGAGCCGGCTCGTTTTTTATTTTAAAAGGGTTGGTTGTATAAATATCATTTGTAAACGGCTGAAATGCGTGTGTCATATCTGCCTCCTTATTGTGCTTCACATTTAATATTGACAGTATAACAAAAAGGGAGAAGGGTTTCTATAGTTTTGTTGTTTAAATTCAAGTGAAAGTTATTACCTCGGAAATTTGTGAAATATGATAAAAATACCGGATTTTTAAAATTTGCAGAAATTTCTGTGAAATTAAATAGTAAACATATGATAACACATTTATCATACAACAAAAGTAAATAAATTTAAAGATTTGACTTGTATTATTTTGGCAGTATTATATAAATAAGGACTTATGGAGCAATATATTTTAAGATTGGAGGTGGTATAAATGGAGAACATTGATCAAGGAGGATATAAGTTGAATTGTTTTTATTATGGTGGGAAACTATGATTAAAAAATTCAGAGTGTTTATAATTATTACGATTGCTGCATTTATTTGTTCATCTAATCATATATGTGCACAGAGTAGAAAAGATGTAATACCTTGATAGAATATGGGATTTCGCGTGGTGAGTTTAAGCAAATAGACACCAACAGTATATTTGATTTAATTGTATTTTCCTATCAAGGAGTACGAATGTATAGC
>CAUUHV010000046.1:0-15765 GCA_963545085.1 uncultured Catonella sp.
ATATTTAAGTTCTGAAATAAGCTTATCTAATGACATTTCTCCCTGATCCCAATCCGAAATAAATTCAGCAGCACTTAATACATCCTTATCTACAGATAAATACACCGGCAGCTTATCGCTTAACGCATCCTTCGCTTCAACTGAAGATTTTACAAAAAATATCCGTTTGTCATTCTTATACTCACACTCATCTATATATTTTTCATTAACTCCGACAAGCACTATGTTTTTAAGTTTATCCGAGCCGTTAAAAGCATCGGCTATCCATGAGCCGCATGAAAGTATGCTTCCGAAAACCGATGACTGCATATCCGTATGGTTATCATACACAATCAGATTAAACGGTTCTTTTATAAAATTCAGATACAACCTGCTTACATGGTGATAATTGCCCGAATCAAGAAAATGCACTGATGAAATTTCACCTTTTTTTCTTATCTCCGAGGAAAGAAACTTCTTCGCTTCCTCATCCATATAGCCTCTCACGCCGGAAATTCCCCTGTCATCAAAAACGACAAAGGGAAATTCCTTATAAAATCTCTGAAACTCATAAACTCCGGTAAAATTATGAATATATATATTCATTATAATTTTAAAGCTCCATTTCCTATTTCAGCCTCGTAAACCTCGGCATCAATTCCCGTGGCTTCTTTGTATTTTTCAAGAATCCGCTTTTTAAATTCGGAAATCGCGCTGTTTTTAACTATGCTTACCGTACAGCCTCCGAATCCGCCGCCCGTTATTCTTGAGCCTATAACTCCGTCTATGCTCCACGCAATATCTACAAGCTTATCTATTTCATCGCAGGAAACCTCGTAATCGTCTCTAAGAGAAATATGAGACTCGTTCATAAGCCTTCCGAAAGTTTCTATATCTCCGTTTTTAAGCGCATCTACAGCTTTTATTGTCCTGCGGTTCTCATATACGGCATGCTTTGCTCTTTTTCTGTTTATATCCGAGGAAATAAGCTCCTTATTCGCCTCGAATTCTTCCTCGGTCAAATCTCCGAGTCCGTTTATATCAAGCTTCGTTTTTAAATCGTTAAGCGCCTCGGTACTCTCTCTGCGTCTTTCATTATAAGCCGAGTCCACAAGGCTGTGCTTTACATGGCTGTTTGTAATCATCACCTTTGCGTCTTTAAGTACAATCGGCGCATATTCGTAAGAAAGATCCGCAGTATCAAGAAAAATCGCATTGTCTTTTTTACCCATAGCTACGGCAAACTGATCCATTATACCGCAGTTCATTCCGTTGAATTTATTTTCCGAAGTCTGTCCTAACTTCGCGACTTCAATCATGCTCACGTCAAAGCCGTACATTTCCTTTAACACTATACCCATAAGCACCTCGATTGAAGCTGAGGACGAAAGTCCGGAACCTGACGGAATATTTCCTATCATCGCAAGATCAAATCCCCTGTCTATTTTATATCCTTTTTCCGCAAAAGCCCAGACCACACCTATCAGATAATTTGCCCAACCGTTTTTCTTCTGATAAGTAAGATTTGAAAGATCCGCTTCGGTTATACCGAATTTTTCAAAGTTAATTGAAATAAAACGCATTTTATTATCATCACGCTTTTTCACAAGCGCATAGCTTCCCATTGTAAGCGCGCACGGAAATACATGACCGCCGTTATAATCCGTATGCTCTCCAATTAAATTCACTCTGCCGGGAGAAAAAAACAACTCCGCTTTCTCCGCGCTTCCGAAATACTTTTCAAACCCCTTGTAAAGTTCCTCTTTCATTTCACAGTTCTCCTTAATTAAATTTTGATTCCGGCAACGCGCGATCCGTACGACAAGCCCCAATATATGGTGATGTTCGGAAGTGCGCCGCTTTCTTATAAGTTAATATTTTTAAGTAAATCCGAAAGACTTGTTGACGGAGCTTCTTCTCCCGTACTGTACTCGGAAGGTACATCTTCAGCTTCTTCCGTCGCTTCTTCTTCCATTGCTGCCGTCATACTGAGGCTTAATTTACCGTCCTTTACGGCTGTAATCATAATCTTTACTTCATCATTTTCGCTCACAACCTCTCTCGGACTTTTAAGTCTTCTGTTCGCCATCTGCGAAATATGCACAAGCCCTGAGAGTCCGTCCGGAAGTCTTACGAAAGCACCGTAGCTCTCTATCCTTTCAACTCTTCCCGTTGTAACCGTACCGATGGCTATTTCCGCCATTTTTTCCTCATTCCTTTTCGCTTCAAGCTCTCTTAAAACACTTTTTGCTGAAAGAATAAGCTTTTTGTCATCTCTGTCAACCTCTATTATTCTTACGGAAATACTCTTTCCCAAAAATTCTTCGGTATTTTCCACATAATTAAGTGAAAGTCCCGAAGCAGGTATGAAAGCTCTTATTCCTTTAACGTAGGTAACGGCTCCACCCCTTACAGCCTCGGTTATTTTTACCTTGAAGATTTTCTCGTTTTCTTTGGCTTCATCAAGAAAATCCCATGAAAGTATATCATCCGCCCTTTTAATCGATAAAAGTACCTGTCCGTAGCCGTTATCGGACGAAAGTACCATGGCACTCACTTCATCCCCTACGGCTACATCGGATTTTATGGAAAATTTAGGGTCGTTGCTAAGTTCGTCTATCGGCACTATTCCCTCGGCGTATGAGCCTAAATCCACAGTAACCTCCGTGTCCGAAACGCCTATTACAGGACCCGCAACCATATCTCCCTCTCTAAGCCTGTGGAAGGATTTTTCAAGTTCCTCCTTATAATCATCCATGCTCTCTATATGATCTTCTTTCTTTTCCTCATGAATCTCGTTTGTTATGTCGGTTTCTTCAAAATTCTTTATTTCTTTAATATTTTCCATACTCTCCTCCATTGTTTTTTGCCATCATTTTTTAAATATCCGGTATTATTACTGCAAGCACCTGAATAAACCGCTTGTAAATAATATGAGCGTTACAATTTAATTCCTGCCTTGATTTATGACAGTTTATCTAAAAAGTATAGTTAACACAAACCCGAATTTAGTACCGTCACATTAACCGTAAAGCGAAAACGCCTTTTTAGAGAAACTTTTCATGAAGTCTTAACAAGTTACAAATTCAAAATTTATTAAAAATTTTTACTTAATACTTTACTTTTCCCTCCGCAACCTTTTTAAGATGCTCTCCATAAGATGACTTACCGTACTTTTCAGCGCTCTCAAGCAACTTTTTACGATTTATCCATCCCTTTATATAAGCAATTTCCTCAAGTGCGGAAATCATAATACCCTGTCTTTTTTCTATAACTCTTACAAACTCGCCCGCATCCGAAAGCGCTTCAACCGTTCCCGTATCAAGCCATGCAAAACCTCTTCCAAGAGTAATTACGTTTAATTTCCCCTTTTCAAGATAAATCCTGTTTAAATCCGTAATTTCAAGTTCACCCCTCTTGGACGGCTTTAACGACTTTGCATACTCGGATACCTTACCGTCATAAAAATAAAGTCCTGTCACACAATAATTCGACTTCGGTTTTTCAGGCTTCTCCTCAATGGAAACGGCTTCTCCCTTATCATTAAACTCTACTATGCCGAATCTTTCGGGATCATCTACATAATAGCCGAATACCGCAGCTCCGTCTTCAGCAAATGAAACAGCCTTTTTAAGATTATCCGAAAGTCCGTTTCCGTAAAAAATATTGTCGCCGAGCACCATCGACACCGAGTCGCCGGCAATAAATTCCTCTCCTATTATAAATGCCTCCGCAAGTCCGTTCGGAGCCTCCTGTACCTTATAAGAAAGCTTGATGCCGTATTCCTCACCGTTTCCCAAAAGCTTTTTAAAATTAGGCAAATCTCTCGGAGTCGATATTATCAAAATCTCCCTGATTCCCGCAAGCATAAGCACCGACATAGGATAAAATATCATAGGCTTGTCATAAACCGGCAAAAGCTGCTTACTTGTAACCTCGGTGAGCGGATAAAGTCTTGTTCCCGATCCCCCTGCAAGAATTATTCCTTTCATAAAACACCCCTGTTTAACTCTGTTTCCAATAATGCGTTATCACTTCAAACATTCTATGTCAGTAGGATAAGTTTTACAAGTAAAACCTTCTCCTTTTTACAAAACCCTGTATTCCGTTACCTCCTTAGCCGTAAGCAGCCCTCCGTAGAGTTCTCCTTCAACCATTCTGCCTCCGAGCGCCATAATGTAATCCTCGGCAATGGAATCCGATATATCTGTAAATATCGGAAGCCCTCCAAGCTCTTTTATTACGGAAACCACAAGTGTAAGATACTTTTTCGCTTCCTCCCCGTCATGTAAATCAAATACGGAAGGAGCCGAAATGCCGACCTGCTCCAAAGGCATATCTCTAAGTATATCCATGGACATTTTTCCGCTTCCGTATTTGCCCGCCATAAAGGTAAAGCCTTTGCCTATCATTTCGTTCATCATAAGAATACTGTCTGCAAAATTTTCCGTCAAAACCTTTTCTTCTATCTCCAAAATAAACCTTGAACAGTCAAGCCCGCTCTCTCCGATTATTTCATACATTTTATCCCTGAACTCCCCGTTTAAAAACAAACGTTTCGTAAGCGTAACTATAACCTTTTTATCCGGAAAGCTCTTCATTTCCGCACAAAGCCTTTTCAAATAATTTATGCCTATACTTACAGCCAATCCCGTTTTCTCAGCAAATTTTATGAATTTACCGGCATTCCATATTCCCTTGTCCTTCCTGTCCCAAAGCAGTTTGGCTCGCACCGTATCGCATCTTTTTGATGTCAAGTCTATAATCGGACTGTATTTGATTATAAAGCTGTCGTTTCTTACTGCTACGCTAAGACTTGAACGAAGCTCGATCGTTTCAAGCTCCCTTGCCGCTATATCCTCGCTGTAGTAGCAATAATTGTCCTTTCCGAGTCTCTTCGCCTCTGTGAGAGCCACCGAAACATTTTTAATAAGCGCATCCGTTTTTACTCCGTCCTTCGGTGCTAAGGTTACTCCCATACTTATGTTTATAACAGCCTGTCCGAACGAGGTTATAAACGGAAATCTGAAAGCATTCTCAAGTCTCTTTAACTTCTCGTCAAAATCCGAAAGCTCTCTTATATTCTGACTTAAAATAATAAAGCCGTCTCCGTCACCGCTCATTCTGGCTATATAATCATCTTCGTCAAGATTCTGTCTTAATCTGTGGCTTACATCTAAAATAAGCTCATCGCCGTTCGTATGCCCCCAAAAATCATTTATTTCTTTAAAATCGTCAAGATCTATATAAATAACTCCGGCTTCTTCACCTTTTCTCAGAGTCAAAAGTGTATGATCAAGCATTTCCATAAACGCCGATTTATTCGGAAGTCCTGTTAAAGAATCCTCATAAGCAAGCTTTTTAATCTTATCTTCGCCCGCCTTTATCTCCCTGTATTTAGCATTGAGTTCTTCCTGCGTATTATTAACCTCGCTATATACATTCTCCAAATCTCCCATTACTTTAGAAAGCTCTCTCTCCGCTTCCTTTTTTCCTGCAATTGCTTTATTCCTCGAAAAAAACAAAGTAAGTACAAGTACGGAAAGAAAGGCTATAGCTCCGTAAAAAAACATTTCCAAATATATTCACCTCCGAAGCATATTTTATCATAAAACATTACATTTTGCGACATTTTCCTGTTTAGTTTCTTTTTATATTATTATATAAAAAACTCCGTCGTAAATCGACGGAGTTTTTGTACTGCCGCTATAGAATTAAAATTTTTTATTCCGCAACACCCAGATACTCTAAAATCCCCTTTGCCGCATGCTTTCCCGCTCCCATCGCAAGGATAACCGTAGCCGCTCCGGTAACTGCGTCACCGCCGGCATAAACGCCCTTCTTTGTGGTTTCGCCATCCTCTTCTTTAGCAATAAGACAGCCGTGTTTATTCGACTCGAGTCCTTTTGTCGTAGCCTTTATAAGAGGGTTAGGGCTTGTTCCGAGAGACATTATAACGGTATCGCATTCTATAACAAACTCGCTTCCCTTAACCTCAACAGGCTTTCTTCTTCCCGACTCGTCAGGCTCTCCAAGCTCCATGCGTACGCATTTACAGCCGGTTACCCAACCGTTATCATCCGCAAGTATCTCTACAGGATTTGTAAGTATATCAAAAATAATACCTTCTTCTTTCGCGTGATGTACCTCTTCAACTCTTGCCGGAAGCTCCTCCTCGGATCTTCTGTATACTATATGGGTTTCCGCTCCGAGTCTTAACGCGGTTCTTGCGGCATCCATGGCAACATTACCGCCGCCTACCACAACCACCTTTTTACCCGGATGTATAGGAGTATCATAATTATCATCAAACGCTTTCATAAGATTTGATCTTGTAAGGTACTCATTCGCTGAAAATACTCCGTTCGAGTTTTCTCCCGGAATACCCATAAATCTTGGAAGTCCCGCTCCCGAGCCTATAAACACGGCATCAAAACCGCCTTCTTCCATCAGTTCATCTACAGTTATAGAACGCCCGATTACATAGTCCGTCTTTATTTCAACTCCGAGAGCCTTTACATTGTCAACCTCATGCTTTACTACCGTATTTTTAGGTAAACGGAATTCCGGAATACCGTAAACAAGTACTCCGCCCGCCTCATGAAGAGCTTCATATATGACCACCTCACAGCCCGCCTTTGCCAAATCTCCGGCAGCCGTAAGCCCGGCAGGTCCCGCTCCTACAACGGCAACCCTCTTACCGTTCTTCACTTTAGGAGGCTCCGGCTTAACACCGTTTTCTCTTGCCCAGTCGGCTGTAAATCTTTCAAGCTTACCGATTGATACCGAATCTCCTTTTATACCTCTTACACAGTATTTTTCACACTGCGACTCCTGAGGACAGACACGACCGCACACAGCCGGAAGTGCGCTGTATTTGCTTATTGTTTCGTAAGCGGCTTTAACATCTCCCTCTTTAACATGCATAATAAAACCCGGTATATCTATGCCTACGGGGCAACCTCCCACACAACGCGGATTTTTGCAATTAAGACATCTTGTAGATTCCGCCATAGCCTCTTCCAAGTCATAGCCAAGACAGACCTCTTCAAAATTTTTAGCTCTTACGTTAGGCTCCTGCTCTTTTACAGGAACTCTCTGCATCGGATTAACCTGCATTTCATCTTCTCCTTTATATTAAATCAAAGTCGATTTTGTAAATTAAACGGTCTGAGGATTAGGCACACCGCAGCCCGGTCCGTGGTGCGTATCTCCCTCGGTAAGCTTCAGCATTTTTCTGCCTTCTTCCGACTTATACATTCTCTGTCTGGTCATAGCTTCGTCAAAATTGATGAGATGACCGTCAAACTCCGGACCGTCAACACAGGCGAATTTAATATCCGTACCTACTGAAAGTCTGCATGCTCCGCACATTCCCGTTCCGTCAACCATAATAGGATTCATACTTACTATAGTAGGGATGCCGAGTTCCTTTGTTGTAAGACAGACAAATTTCATCATTATCATAGGTCCTATGGCAACTACTCTTGTATATTCCTTGCCGTGATTTGCCAAAAGATCTTTAAGACAGTCATTTACATTCCCCTTAAATCCGTATGAGCCGTCATCCGTGGCAATATAAAGATTGGTAGCCTGAGCCTTCATTTCTTCTTCAAGAATCAACAAATCCTTAGTTCTTGCACCAACTATCACATCCGCGTCGTATCCGTTTTCACGAAGCCATTTGACCTGAGGATAAACCGGAGCCGTACCTACGCCGCCCGCCATAAAAAGGATTTTTTCTTTTTTCAATTCATCCGGCGTCATGTGACAAAGTTCCGAAGGCTGTCCAAGAGGTCCCACTATATCTTTATAGCCCTTGTCGTCCTCATCCTTCATCCTCTTTGTAGAAGCTCCCACCGCCTGATAAACAAGGGTGATTGTTTCCTTCTCTCTGTCATAATCACAAATGGTAAGCGGAATACGCTCCGCCCTGTCGTCAAGCCTCACTATTACAAACTGCCCCGGAAGACAGGCTCTTGCAACATTCGGCGCCTTAACGTCTACAAGCCAGATATTATTGGCAAGGTAGCGTTTTGTTAATACCTCAAACATTGTTGATTTCCTCCTGATATATTTTTTATCCCAAATTATTTACGAAACGCCGAGCAATCATATAAATAAACCGGAGGTTTGAAATTATTGTTTTACTCGGATATTCGCTAACAATTTGAGTTAAGTTACACTTTTAACACCCTCATATGATGATATCACAAAGTGTCAAAATATCAAAGATATTCATTGAATTTTTGTATGAATTAGACAAAAAAACTTTCAAGTTCCGAAAGCCTTGAGTTGCGATAGTTTTTATCGACACTCACATCATCTCCGAACCAATCAGGCTTTACAAATTTCAAAGAATCCTCCACCGAACGAAACTCAACCTCGGCAAAATAAAGTCCCTCAAGTTTTCCGTGAAAAATGTCAAGCTCCGCCTTCAAGTCACCATAAAGCGGTATTATATATCTTGTCTTTTTTACGATATTTCCGTCAATTTTCTTTAAAAGCCTGTCATAATCCTTTTTAGATATAAAGCATTCAAACTCGTTATTTACTATTACATCCCCCTTCAAAACGCCAACTCTCCCGAATGCTTCTCCATGCTCTTTAACCTCGGTTCCGACTTTACTTTTCACCGTAAGAATATACTTTTCATCAAATTTTCTTATTCTTACAGTCGGTGTTCTGCTTATATACGCTTGTTCAATCTCATGCATTTCATATTTTTTAATATTATTCGGAATTTTTTTAATTAAAAATTTCTTTTCAATCTCCATTTTACCCCCAAAAGCTTTAATCAGCTTTCCTTTACCACAATATAATCAGTATCGTATTTCATTGAAATTTCATATTTATCGGTAAACGGCTTGAAATTGTCAAGTATTCTTCCCGCTATCATCTCAGGCTCGGAATTTTTTGCCCCTATAAGCATGACAAGGTACTGACACGAGCTGTATTTTGTGGCTACATCGCCTATTCGTAATGAAGATTTAATTATATTTTCAAGGTCGAACATCGCGTCGGTAAGAATAACGGGCTCTACCATTTCACCGTCCTTTTTGGTAAGTGTAAATAAAATAATGCTTACATCTGTCTTTTGCCTGCTTGAATATCTCGAAATAAATTGAAGTATCTGTTTGAAGCCTTCATATTCAACATTTAACGCTCCGCTAACCTTGTTTAAATCAAGTACAAGACTTTTTACTATCTTCATATCCGCATTTGCTTTTACGGACAGTTCGCTTATTACGGGATCCATTGCAATATGATAGTTCATCCCGTTTTCCTTTGCTTTTGCAAGTTCTTCTATTGCTTTCTTATAAATTGTCAAAAAATCGCATCCGTTCTCCGGACTTTTAGCTATTCCTATTGACAACGAAAGCTCATCACCAAGCCCCAATACTTTAAATTTCTCTCTTGAAACATTTATCAATTTTCTTGCAATATCGGCAATGCCGCTGTCCGACAGTCTTCCTGTCGCAAAAGCTCCGAATTCGTCAACAGAAATTCTTGCATGAATATCCGCCTCTCCGAAGCTTTCTTTTAAAGCTTTCGCAAATTCCGAAAGACAGGCATCGCCTATTATATAACCCTTTTCCTCATTTATTTTGGAAAATCCGTTAATATCTATTATATATAAGGTTCCAAAGCTTCTTTCAATATTTATAATCGTATCTACTCTTCCCGCAAAATACGCCTGTTTCCAAAGTCCCGTAAGACTGTCCTTTTGGTATGAAGCCTTTATCTCGTCCACCTTATCCGTAATTTTAATATCCATCCCGTCATTATCCGTCATTTTTCCTCCAAATCCCGCTACCTGTCCCATTTATCACAAATAGCGTTTATCTGGTCTATAAGCTTTGCCATATCCTTATTCGCAAGCCCGCTATTTCTTGAAATAACGCCGGAAAGCCTTTCTCCCGCACTCATAAGCCTTTCAAATATAGACGAGCTTTTCTTTTCCCGCTTTCCTTTTCCCGAAATAAACTTAGGCTCAGCCTCGTATTCCCACCTTCCTTCAGACAAATCAAAGATCGAGCCGCTGTATGGAGCAAAAGCATTTATTTTAAGCTCTGAAGAAAGAACATCTCTAAAAGCCGTACATGCGTCATCATCTCCGTGCACCGTAAATACCGCCTGCGGCTTCGGATTTATCGCCGTCACCCAATCTATAAGCCCCTTTTTGTCCGCATGTCCGCTTACTCCCGCAAGCACTTTTATTTCGGCATTCACGCTTATTTCCTCTCCGAAAATCTTTACCGACTTCGCTCCGTCTACCAAAATTCTTCCAAGAGTTCCGTTTGCCTGATAACCTACAAATAAAATCGTGCTTTCCTTACGCCACAGATTATGCTTCAAGTGATGTCTTATTCTTCCCGCCTCACACATTCCCGAAGCTGAAATTATTACCTTGGGCTTATTGTTGAAATTAATAGCTACCGACTCGTCACTCGTTACGGAAGTTTTTAAACCCTTAAAACTTATAGGATTTATACCGGCTTCAATAAGAGCCATAGCCTCTTCATCAAAGCATTCCATATAATTTTCATGAAAAATCGTAGTGGCGGCTATAGCAAGAGGACTGTCCACATAGACTTCAAAATCCTCATATCCTTTTATCAGTCTGTCCTCTTTTATTTTTCTTATGAAATAAAGTACCTCCTGTGTTCTTCCGACGGCAAACGACGGTATAACCACATTTCCGCCCCTGTCAAAGGTTTTTTTCAAAATTTCCGCAAGAGAGGCTATATAATCCGGACGTTCTTCGTGATAACGGTTTCCGTAGGTGGATTCCATTACAACATAGTCGGCTTTTTCAGTATATTCCGGGTCTTTTATTATAGGCTGGGCGGTATTGCCTATATCTCCCGAAAAGACGATTGTTTTTCTAATTCCGTTCTCTTCTATAAAAAGTTCTATACTTGCGGAACCTAAAAGATGTCCCACATCGGTATATTTCATCGTGATACCGTCACAAAGCTTTATTTCCTCATTATAGTTTACGGTTTTAAAAAATTTTAAGATACCTTCCACATCATCCATCGTATAAAGGGGAACAAATACATCTTTTCCGGCTCTTTTATTTTTCCTGTTTCTCCACTCCGCCTCAAACTCCTGTATATGAGCACTATCCTTAAGCATTATATTACAGAGGTCGCAGGTGGCTTCCGTGGCAAAAATTTCTCCCTTAAAGCCCTTCGTGTAAAGCGTAGGTATCATTCCCGTATGATCTATATGCGCATGGGTTACTAAAACATAATCTATCTCCGGTACACTAACGGGAAGCGGCGCGTTTTCAAAAACATTTATTCCTTGCTCCATTCCGTAGTCCACAAGTATGTTTTTACCGCAGGCTGAAAGAAAATGCGCGCTTCCCGTAACCTCATGATCCGCTCCGACAAAAGTTAGCTTCATACAACCGTACCTCCCGGTTTGACACTTATATTTAATCGAGTAGAGGAAAATACCTCTACCCGATCGACCGCAAAGCTTTTAATCTCCTAATTTTTTAAGCTCATCTATAACTTTTCCGAGCTTTTCCTCGGCATCTTTCAAGCTGTTTCCCTTAATTCCGGCGTAAAACTTAATCTTAGGCTCTGTACCCGAAGGTCTTACGCAGAACCACGCGTCATCCGTCATGTCAAAATAAAGTACATTAGACTTAGGAAGTCCTGTAGGCGCGGTTTTTCCGCTCTCCATATCCGTAACCGTATCGTTTTCGTAATCTCTTGTCTGAATAACCTTATAGCCGCCGAGCTCCTTAGGAGGATTGTTTCTGAGATTATTCATAACCTCTTTTATACGCTTGGCTCCGTCCTCACCCTCAAGCGTCATCGTATAGATTCCCTCTTTGAAATAGCCGTACTTTTCGTACATGGCAAGCATCTGATCCCAGAGTGTCATTCCCTTATCCATATAATAGGCAGCAGCCTCACAAAGTCCCGTGACAGCCATTATTCCGTCCTTATCCCTTGCGTGAGTACCTATGAGACAACCGTAGCTTTCCTCAAAGCCGAATTCATAAGTACCCTTTCCGCTTTCCTCAAAGCCCTTGATTTTCTCTCCTATATACTTAAATCCGGTAAGAACCTCTATAAGATTAAGCTTATAATTTTCGGCAACCTTAAAAGCGAGGTTTGTGGACACGATTGTAGTTATAAGAGTGCTGTCCTGTTTAAGCAAGCCATTTTCTTTTTTTAGCGAAAGCTCATACTCCGCGAGAAGCATTCCCGACATATTTCCGGTAAACTGCTTATATTCTCCGGTTTTTGTATCCTTGGCATACACACCTAATCTGTCAGCATCGGGATCGGTAGCGAGCACTATGTCCGCATCCTTTTCCTTCGCAAGCTTAAGCGCAAGCGTAAATGCCTTTTCATCCTCCGGATTAGGATAATCAAGGGTAGTGAAATCTCCGTCAGGCTCCTCTTGCTCCTTAACTATATATACATTTTTAAAGCCGAGTTCATTAAGCACTCTCTTTACGGGCATATTTCCGGTGCCGTGAAAAGGAGTGTAAACTATTTTCAGTTTATCCGCCTGTCTTTTAATGGCGTCACCGCTTAAAACAAGCTTTTTAAGCTCATTTATATAAGCGTCGTCCATTTCGGATCCGATTACATAGTAAAGCCCTCTCTTTATCGCTTCAAGCCTGTCCATTGTCTTTATATCGGCAAAATCCGTATTTTTAACCAAATCTATTATATCTTTATCTACAGGATAGGTTATCTGACATCCGTCGTCCCAATATACCTTATAGCCGTTATACTTAGGAGGATTATGACTTGCCGTAACCATAATTCCTGCCGTACAGCCCAGTGTCCTTACAGCGTAGGAAAGCTCCGGAGTAGGACGAAGCGCCTCAAAAATATAGGTTTTAATACCGTTTGCGTTAAGAGTAAGCGCCGCGGCATCGGCAAATTCAGGTGAAAAATGTCTTGAGTCGAAAGAAATCGCCACTCCCTTGCTCTCGGTTTTCCGCCTTTTGATATACTCGGCAAGTCCCTGAGTCGCCCTTCTCACCGTATATAGATTCATTCTGTTTGTTCCCGCTCCGACAACTCCTCTTAAACCGCCTGTGCCGAATTCCAAATCTTTATAAAATCTGTCCCTTATTTCAGTTTCATTATCTTTTATAGACCTTAATTCTTCCTTTGTAGCTTCGTCAAAAACAGGGCTGCTAAGCCACTCCTCATAAAGCTTCTTATCGTCCATAACTTTTTTCTCCTATCTGTGAACGGTCCTCTGTTACCTGACTAAATTTTACTGTATTTTCTTATTATTTTCAAGGTATACGAAGCTTTTCCTTTTTCATACCTTAGGCTGATATCGCATATCTGAAACATTATAAACCGTAACAAAGGCTTTAGGGTCTTCATTATTTATAAAATTCATGAGCTTCTGATACTCGGATTTATCTACAATCGTAATAATCTCATGTCGTTTTTTCATATTATAAGCTCCGATTGATTCGTAAATGGTGGCTCCGCTGTGTAAATCCTCTATTATAAATCTTCTGACAAGCTCTTCTTTTTCAGAAATAATACAGACTCTTCTTTTTATATTATGTCCGAAAATAAAATTATCTAAAACCATACCGTTAAAATATGTTCCAAGTACGCTTAAAACAACGGTTTTCTTATCATACACAAGAGCCGCGGAAAGCGCTACGCACATACCCGAAAGCGACATGGCCTTTCCCAAATCAATACGAAGATATTTATTCATAATCTTCGCCACAATATCAAGGCCGCCCGAGGATGCGTTTCTGTTAAAAAGAATGCCGAGTCCCGCGCTTACAACCAAAATATAGCAAAGCACGTCAATCTCCTGACTGCCTGTAATTGAAATAAAATTCGGAAATATTTTTTCAAAAAGTCCTATAAAAAACGGCAGCATAACGCTTGTGTAAACAGTTTTTATTCCGAATTCCCTCCCGCAGGTAATAAAGCCGATAATTAAAAGTACCACGTTTAAAATCATAGTGATTGCCGAAAGAGGCAGAGGCACAAAGTTAGAAATTACTATACCTAAGCCTGAAATACTGCTTACCGACGTATGGCTCGGCACCAAAAAGAAATAAACCGCCGCCGCTATAATCGCAACCGCTCCCGTCAATATAAGGATTTCTTTTAAAACTTCCGCAAAACCTAATTGTTTTTTCATGATTGACACAACTCCCGCTACATATCGAAAATCTGTTATAATCCTACAGCTTAGTAAAAACATTTGCAAGATAAAGCTGTGTTTAATCACTCCTTTTTCTTGCCGCAAAGTATTTCGTGACGTATAATTCGGGTTTAATTAGAGATTAAAAGCAAGTTTGTTATATCCGGGTCAAAATCGAATATAGACAAAAATTAAGTTTTAAATACATAAACAAAAGTCAAAAAAGAGGACGGTTAAGCTTTCTTTCAAGTCTCCGCCCTCTTTTTCCGTTTTTTTATAAAATTGTTTTTCGGTTATTATTTTACCCTATATACTTCTCATAAGATCCATCTCCTCGACTTCCTTGTCAAACCTTATTCTTACAATCTGCCTTGAATGAGGGCAGCTCATTATTTCGTTTCCGTCCTCATCCCGCATTTCAAGCGCTCTCACCTGCAAATTCGTGCCGTCGGGCTTCATGATTTCTATCATATCTCCGACCGAAAATTTATTTTTCTGCTCGAAAACGGCGGTACCGTCCTCATTTACCTTATCAATATACCCGTAATAGGTACAGCCCGTCACATAAGTATTGCTGTCATAAATTTGAGCGTCCGAGTCCGGCTTGTTAAAGAAAAATCCTCTCGTAAACTTCCTATAGGTACATTTTTTTATTTCTTCCTCATACCAGGACTTGTTGCTCTCATACAGCACCTCCGACTCGAACCAGTCGTCTATAGCTTTTCTATAGGTTCTCGCTACCGTTGCCACATAAAGAGCGGTTTTCATGCGTCCTTCTATTTTAAAACTGTCTATTCCCGCCTTTACAAGCTCCGGAACATAGTCTATCATGCAAAGATCTTTCGAGTTGAATATATAAGTTCCTCTGTCATTCTCCTCTATCGGCATATACTCTCCCGGTCTGTTCTCTTCCACGATATAATACTTCCATCTGCACGGATGGGTACAGGCTCCCTGATTCGCGTCGCGCCCGGTAAAGTAATTTGAAAGCAGACATCTTCCCGAATATGAAATACACATAGCTCCGTGAACAAAGGTTTCTATTTCCTTATCCGCAGGAATATTTTTTCTGATTTCCGCTATCTCATCAAGTGAAAGCTCTCTCGCCGAAACCACCCTCGTTGCTCCGAGTCCGTACCAGAAATTAAAATCCTCGTAGTTTACATTATTTGCCTGAGTACTTATATGTATTTCTATTTCAGGGCAAATCTCCTTCGCAAGCGTAAATACTCCGGGATCCGAAATTATCACCGCGTCAGGCTTTATTTCCTTTAATTCCTTAAAATACTCCGCCACACCCTCAAGATCTCTGTCGTGAGCGGTTATATTTGCGGTCACATATACCTTTTTTCCTCTTTCATGAGCATATTTTATGCCATCCGCCATATCCTCATTTGAAAAATTCTTCGCTTTTGCTCTTAATCCGTACATCTCTCCGCCTATATAAACGGCATCCGCTCCGTATCTTATAGCCAATTTAAGCACTTCAAGGCAACTTGCCGGAATAAGCAGCTCCGGCTTTCCTATTTTTAAATTATTTTCCATCAAATTTTCCATTCCAACATTTTTTTACCGACACGCTCATACCGTCTCCCTCTTCCAGAAGCATAGTCTCAA
>CAUUHV010000047.1:0-14330 GCA_963545085.1 uncultured Catonella sp.
AAATTCCAAATGGCTTTCATTAAGCTTTGTTATCTCATCCGAAATTTTTATACGTTCATCCTCCACTCTGTCAAGGTTTGTTTGAACGAAATTTATTTCCGCGTTTATCGAAACGGACTTCATTTTATTTTTATCGGACAATTCTTTAAATCTTTCTATATTTTCCGCCCTTAGAGCTATCTCCCGATCAAGCTTATTTATAACGGAAGCATAATCCTCTTCTCCGTCGGTTTCTCCATTAAGGATTCTGTTAAGCCTGTCTATCTCGGATACGACGTTTTCCTTCTCTTTGTCGACCGTGTCGGCATCAAGCTTTATTTCCTCAAAAAGTTTGTCGTTTTCGACAATTCTCTCCTCAAGCTGTTTTTTATTGTTCATTTCCGTACTTAATTTTATTTTCAACTCTGAAATATTTTCTCTGTACAGCTCGGCGCTGCGCTTATTTTCAGAAATAGAAACATTTATCTCGTCAATTTCAGTTCTTACCTGATTAAGTTCTTCCTCAAGAGTCTTTATTTTTTCCGTATTTTCTTCTATCTCTCTCGCACGCCCCAAAAGGCCGCCCATATTCTTAAAAGCTCCTCCCGAAATAGCTCCTCCCGGGTTTAACTGCTCTCCCTCCAAGGTTACAATTCTCAAAGAATAACGATACTTCCTCGCAATTCTTACAGCCGAGTCCATATTGTCCGCCACAAGAATTCTGCCTAAAAGATGGCTTACCACTCCCGCGTACTTCGTTTCGTAGTTTACAAGAGATGCCGCAAGTCCTATTATTCCCTGCTCGTTTAAAGCACCGCCGAAATTTCCCGGGTTATGTAAAACCATAGCGTCAAGAGGCAAAAATGTGGCTCTGCCGTACTTATTTTGTTTAAGCCACGAAATAGTCCTCTTTGCCGTTTCTTCCTTATCCGTGACTATATTCTGTATACTTCCGCCTATAGCCGTTTCGATAGCTAATTCATAACTTTCCTTAACCTGTATAATGTCCGCGACAACACCGATTATGCCGATTTCTTCCTTTTTATGCTCCATTATGCGTTTTACGCTGTTCCCGTAACCGTCATATTTTTCAGCCATATTTTTCAGGGAATTTAAAAGCGCCTTCTCGGACATTATATTTTTTTGATTATCCCTGTAAAGCTTTTCCTTTACAGCCCTAACGTTCCTAAGCTCCTGATTGCTCTCCGAAGCTGCCGAAAGAGCCGCGTTAAGTCTCTCGATTTCTGTAGAAAATTCTTCCGCTTTATTTTCCGCATCTTTAAGCTTCAGACTTAAAGAGTCTTTCACTTCCTTATTTCTTAAAATCTTCTGATTTATCTCAAGCCTTTTGATTTTAATCTGCTCAAGATTCGACTTATAAAGTTCTATTCTTCCGTTAGCTTCCGCCTTCTCTTTCTCCGCTTCAAGGCTTTCTTTTATCTTCCGTTCTTTCTCGCCTTCAAGCCTCAGTTTAAGCTCATTTTCCCTTTCAAGCTCATCGTTCAGCTTTGTTAATTCTTTGTCAAAATCTTCAATTTTCTTAGAAAGAACACTCTTTTGCAGAAAATACTTCTCTTTTTCATCCTCAGATACTTTAAGCTTTTCTTCCGCCGATTTAAGCCTGTCGTTATAGTTCTCGTTATCCCTTTCAGCGGAACTTATCTGTTCTCTTACAAGGTTTATATTTCCTTCAAGCTTTTCTTTTCTTATCTTATTCTCGGAAATTTCAGAATTTATTTTTTCAATTTCGGAAGCTTTTTCATTCAGTAAGTCATCAAGCTCCCTGTATTCCTCTTTGATTTTTGTAAGTTCTTCCTTAATCTCCCCCAAAGCCTTCTCCGCAGTTTCTTCATTCTCTTTAGCCTTGGCTCTCGTTTCTTCGGTACGGTCATATTCACCTATGAAATTTACCGTTTCATATTTTTTCAACTCATCTCTGTATGTCAAATATTTTTTAGCCGTTTCAGCCTGCTCAAAAAGAGGTTCTACCTGTCTTTCAAGCTCCGAAAGGATATCCTTTACCCTGTTCAAATTGGCGGTTTCCTCATTAAGATTTTTAAACGCTTCCGCCTTTCTCTTTTTAAATTTGGTTATACCCGCAGCCTCGTCAAAAAGCTCCCTTCTTTCCTCCGGTTTGCCGCTTATTATTTTCTCAATCTGTCCCTGCCCTATTATGGAATAGCCCTCTTTACCTATTCCCGTATCAAGAAAAAGCTCCTGCACATCCCTTAATCTGCAGCTGCTCCCGTTTATAAGATATTCACTCTCACCGGAGCGGTAAACCCTCCTTGCAACGGTAACTTCATCATAAGCGATAGGAAGCACATGGTCTGAATTATCCATGGTTATTGCCACATAGGCGAAGCTCTGCGCCTTTTTCAGCTCGGTACCCGAAAAGATGACATCCTCCATTTTGGCGCCTCTAAGCTGTTTTGCGCTTTGCTCTCCGAGCACCCATCTTACCGCGTCGGCAACATTACTCTTTCCGCTTCCGTTAGGCCCCACTATTCCGGTTATTCCGCTTTCAAAATTCAAGATTATTTTATTGGCAAAAGATTTAAAGCCATGTATTTCAACACTTTTTAAATACATAAATTTCCTCGGATTTGTAAATTTTTCCTGCAATATTCACCACACAAGTATAGCGGTCTATATTTTCATTTCAGCCTTCAGTTTTAAAATTGCATTGTACGCCGCCATCTGTTCCGCAGCCTTTTTGGTATGCCCTTCTCCCTTACCGAGTTCATCCTCGTTTACAAATACGGCCTCCATAAACTTTTTATCATGATCCGGACCGGTTTCACCCAACATCTTATAGCTTATCACACCTAAATTCTTACTTTGTACCATTTCCTGAAAGATAGTTTTACTATCGAAAAAGAGCTGCTTATTTGAAATATCACTTAATACAAAGCTCTCTATAAACTCTTTCGCGTTAGTAAGACCACCGTCAAGGTAAATTGCCCCTATTACCGCTTCCAAAGCATCCGAAAGGATCGAGTCTCTTTCTTTTCCTCCGGTTATTTCTTCCCCTCTGCCTAAAAGCAGATAGTCGGAAAGCTTAAGTTCTCTTGCCGAAGCTGCAAGCGCCTGCTCGCAAACCGCTCCGGAGCGCAGCTTTGTAAGCTCGCCCTCCTGCATGGACGGATTATTTTTAAATAAATATTCACTTGACACAAGCTCAAGTACAGCATCACCTAAAAATTCCAGTCTTTCATTACATTCCGATTTCGGTAAATGTTTTTCATTCACAAAAGAACTGTGAGAAAGCGCTCTTATAATCAGCTTCCTGTCGTTAAAAGTATATTTCATAGCCTTTTCAAGTTCGGCTATCCTTTCCGGTCTTATGAACAAGCTCAACTTCTTATCTCCTCTCACAAAAGGACTGTTACAACGTATCTTCACGCAAAACAGAGCTGAAAATTCATTAATTTCAGACAGCGCGAAGCTTATATTTTGTAACAGTCCAATATTCTCAGCCCGACATTTTAATGTAACACAATTTTCAACCTTCATTACTTTTCATAAACACTAAATAAAATCAATATTTTATGGCACAAATCGCAGAAAATTGAAAATACGGCTAAGCTTCAATTCTTTACTCGGCAGCCTCTTTAAGCTTCTCAACCGCGTCACCTATAGTAACTATGGACATTATGGCATCATCAGGAATTTCAATTCCGAATTCTTCTTCAATATCCATTACAATCGAAGTAAGGTCTAATGAGTCCGCTCCCAAATCGTCTACAAACTTGGTATCGGGAGAAATATCATCCTCATTTACATGAAGCACTTCCGCAACAATAGCTCTTACCTTCTCAAATTCCATTTCTAAACTCCTTTCAGCGAATATTTTACCGTGTCAAAAGATATTCCTTTATTTTCTCCGTTATATTTTGCTTTTTAAATGTAACACACTGAATAAGCGAATTTTTTATCTCGGTACTTTTTGAATTTCCGTGCGCTTTAACAACAAGTCCGTTAAGTCCGAGCATCGGCGCTCCGCCGTATTTAGCCGTATCAAAATCTTTTAAAGTATTTTTTAAAGCTTTTTTCGCAAGCATTGCTCCTATCTTGCTTATAAATGTACTCATAAGCCCCGTTTTTATCTTCGATATAAGAACCGAAGCCACTCCCTCATAAAGCTTAAGAATCACATTTCCGGCAAATGCGTCACAAACAATCACATCGGCGTCGCCGTGAGGGATTTGCCTTGCTTCTATATTTCCCGTAAAATTTATATCCGCCCTGCTTTTTAAAAGCTGATAAGTCTCTTTTGTAAGAGCGTTTCCCTTTTCTTCTTCCGCTCCGATATTTACCAATGCCGCTTTCGGATTTTTAATACCCACAACATGCTCCATATAAATGGAACCCATTACGGCATACTGAACAAGATGGTTAGACTTGGAGTCCACATTTGCTCCGCAATCCACAAGAAGTGTAACACCCTTTTCAGTAGGAAGCAAAACGGCAAGAGGCGATCTGTCAATGCCCCGTATTCTTCCTATTACAAGCTGTCCTCCGGCAAGTACCGCGCCTGTAGAGCCTGCGGAAACAAAGGCGTCCGCCTCTTCGTCCTTAACAAGCCTCATGGCAACATTTATCGACGAATCCTTCTTTCTTCTTATAGCCATGACCGGAGCCTCATCGTTGGTTATCGTATCCGGTGCTTCTCTTATTTCAAGCTTGCCGCTTTCGGTATTAAAACCCTCTGTTTTAAGTCTGTCAAGCGCTTCTTTTATTTTTTCGGTCTGTCCTACAAGAAAGACCTTTAAATCATCTCTTCCGTTTACCGCTTCCACAGCTCCTTTTACAATCTCATAAGGAGCATTGTCTCCGCCCATTGAGTCAAGGGCGACATTAACCGTTTCCGCCATAAAATTTCCTCATCTATTTTTTTATGTAAAAGAACGAATGCTGCGGGTTAAAACCGATCTGTGCAGCCTGTATTATCTGCTCCGTGCTTCCCACAAAAAGCACTCCCTCCGGCTTAAGCACCGACTGAAATTTCTTAAACACTTCATTCTTCGCTTCATCCGTAAAATAAATAACTACATTCCTGCACACTATCATTGCGCAATCGTTCGGATAAGGGTCCTTAAGCAGATTATGCTTCTTAAATTCCACCCTTTTCTTAATCTCATCGGATATCTGATATGATGTTTCCGTAACCTTTGTAAAATATTTATTGACAAATTCTTTAGGTAAGCCCTTTATACTCTTTACATTGTATATACCGATCTTAGCGATTTCTATAACCTGATCGTCTATATCGGTAGCAATAATCTTAATCTGACTGAGCGGCATAAATTTTGAAAGAAGCATAACCAAAGAATAAGGCTCGTCACCCGTAGAGCAGGCTGCACTCCATATTTTCAAGTTTTTGCCGTACTTGTTTATAAGATAAGGAATCATTTCTTTTTCAAGAATTTCCCATTGCTCCGGATTTCTCCAAAATTCCGAAACATTTATCGTAAGATAATTGATAAAATCCGCATACAGCTTCTTATCACTCTTTAAGCCCTTTACATATTCGTCATAATCCTTAAATCCGTTTTTTGAAATAAGCGAATCTATCCTTCTCTTCATCTGCCTTTCTTTATAAGCGTTCAGGTCAATGGAAGAAAGACTGTAAACCTGTTTTTTAAAGCTTTCATAATCACTCATATAAATACCCTCTCTTTTAAGCCTTCATGTAGATATAAACACAAAGATAACATAAGACTTTCTCCTTAACACATTCGTTTTAAGATAAATAACCGCAGCTCCATTGTCATATTTTTTAATAACAGAAAAAGGCTCAGCCCATACAGAAGCCTGCACAAGCTGAGCCGTACTTTGCGGTTATTCCGGCTGACTCTCGGTATCCTCAGTATCAGCGGTCGTATCGGAAGCTCCGTCTCCTTCAGTTTCAGGCACGGCTAAAAGCGCCTTGATGGAAAGTGAAATCTTCTTGGTTTCCGCATTAAAATCAACAATCTTAGCTGTAACCTGCTCTCCGGTCTTAAGCACATCGCTCGGCTTGTCAACATGATCTATTGCAATCTGTGAAACATGCAAGAGAGCGTCCACACCCGGTTCAAGCTCTATGAAAGCTCCGAAATCGGTCATACGGGCAACCTTACCCGTAACAATTGTTCCTACGGCAAATTTCGTCTCGGCATCCGCCCAAGGGTTCTGATCCTCGAACTTAAGGCTTAAAGCTATCTTTTCTCCCTGAATGTCTTTAACGAAAGCCTTTACCATATCGCCGACCTTAAATACTTTCTTAGGGTTTTCAATATGTCCCCATGACATCTCCGAAATATGAAGAAGTCCGTCAGCACCGCCCAAATCTATAAAAGCGCCGAAATCGGTAACATTTTTAACCGTACCGTCAACGATTTGTCCTACAGCAAGCTTTTCGAAAAGCGCCTTCTTAAGTTCGTTCTTCTTAGCTGTAAGAAGCTGTCTGCGATCTCCGATAACTCTTCTCTTCTTAGGATTGAACTCGCTTATAACGAACTCAATTTCCTGTCCGGCATACTTCTCAAGATTTTTCTCATAAGTATCTGATACAAGGCTTGCAGGTATAAATACCCTCGCCTCATCTATAACTACGCTTAAGCCGCCGTTAAGTACCTGGCTGACTTTAGCCTTAAGCACCTCTTTATTGTTGAACGCTTCCTCAAGTCTTTTATTGCCTTTCTCGGCAGCAAGTCTCTTGTAAGTAAGAAGTACCTGACCGTCGCCGTCGTTAACCTTGAGAACCTTAACCTCCATGGTATCTCCCGGTTTTACAACGGTAGTAAGATCCGTAGGCGTATTGGAGTATTCGCTTCTGGTTATAATTCCGTCAGCTTTGTAGCCGATGTTAAGAATAATCTCGTCTTCTTTAACATCAATTACAGTTCCTTCGACCACCTCTCCGTTGTGTATAGTCTTTAAAGACTCCTCTAACATTTCTTCAAAACTTTTTTCAGCCATTATGGTCCGAACCTCCTCAATAATTTTATTTGGGGTTGAAGCCCCTGCTGTAATACCTACGCAACGGAAAGATCTCATTTTTTCGTGATCCAGGTCATGAATTGTCTGTATGTAATACGTATTGGCACAATTTTTTATACATATATCGTATAATTTTTTAGTGTTGGAACTTTTCTTTCCTCCAACAACTATCATTGCGTCAACTTCCCTTGAAAGCTTGTCTGTTTCAGTTTGGCGTTCAGACGTCGCGTTGCAGATAGTATTCAAAACAATAATATGATAGCTCTTTTTATCAAAAATTTCAACTATATCTTGAAATTTATTTAAATCAAATGTGGTTTGAGCCAGAATAACGTGCTTTTCATACGGATTTCCTTCATATTTTTCGGCGTCCGAAGGATTTTCTATTATAACGGGTTCTTTTTTGCACCAACCCTTAATTCCTATAATTTCAGGGTGCTCTGCCGCTCCCACTATAACTACTCTTGTATTTTCCTCCGAGGAATACTTTGCCGCCAATTTATGAATTTTTTTAACAAAAGGACAAGTTGAATCCTTATAGATAATTCCCATACTCCCAAGCTTTTCATAGTCGCTTTCCGGAATACCGTGTGACCTTATTATAAGAATACCCTCCGGAAGTTTTTTTAATTCATCAAGGTTGTCTATCACCCTGACTCCGCTTCTTCCAAGTTCTTCAATAACGCTTTCGTTATGGATTATTTCTCCGTAAGTATATACCGGAAGCCTTTCTTTCGACAGCTTATGAGCAAGCTCCACCGCCCTTTTTACTCCGAAGCAGAATCCGGCGTTTTTCGCAACCTTTACTTCCAATCGTCTTTCCCCTTTATAAGCCCCGGATTTTTAACACAAGCTATCCTTGCAATCTCTTCCGTAGCCTCATCTATTGAAAGTCTCGATGTGTCGACCAAAACGGCATCCTCAGCCTTAACAAGCGGAGATTCCTCTCGGTTCATATCCTGCTCGTCCCTCTTTATTATATCCTCTTTTATAAGCTCAAAATCAACCTTTTCTCCCTTTTCTAAAAGCTCCTTATATCTTCTTTCAGCTCTGACCTCCACATCAGCCGTCAAAAATATTTTAACGGAAGCGTCAGGCAACACCTTCGTCCCTATATCTCTTCCGTCCATAACCACCGCCGTTCTCTTTGCGAGGATCTTTTGTTTTCCTACAAGTTCCTCCCTTACACAGGCTATAGCCGCAAATTTCGAAGCCGCCTTTCCTATTTCCGGAGTTCTTATTAAATCGCTTACATTCTCTCCGTTAAGGATAATCTGCTGCTCTCCGCCTTCATAGATTATATCAAGGCTTATTCCGTTTAAAGCGGTTTTTAAAGCCCCGGTATCGGAAGCCTTTATTCCGTTTTCAGTCATATAGAGTCCTATTGCCCTATACATGGCTCCCGTATCCACATATACAAGTCCGAGTCTTCCCGCCACTTTCTTCGCTATAGTGCTTTTTCCCGCGCCCGCAGGTCCGTCGATAGCTATATTTCTGTTCATTCGCCCTCTTTCCTTTACCCGTCTTTACTCCTTTGACGCTATAGCCTCAATTTCAACCAAAGCTCCCGCAGGCAGTGCTTTTACCGCAAAACAGGATCTTGCCGGTTTTCCCGTAAAATATTTTTCATATACGGTGTTAAAAGCCTGAAAATCCGCAATGTCGGCTAAAAGGCAGGTGGTCTTTACTACATTGTCCATAGTAAGTCCCGCAGCTTCTATAACCGCTTTAACATTCTTGCAGGACTGCTCAGTCTGCTCCTCTATTGTGGATGCTTCAATTTTTCCTGTAGCGGGATTTATAGGGATTTGTCCGCTCGTAAATACAAGTCCCGAAAGACTGATTCCCTGACTGTAAGGTCCTATTGCCTTAGGTGCGTTTTCCGTACTTATTTTTTTCATATTATATCCTCCTTTATTGTACCGAGCTTCCTGCCAGAAAGCCCGTTGACCACGCTATTTGAAGATTAAACCCGCCGGTGAGGGCATCAAGATCAAGTACCTCTCCCGCGAAATAAATGCCTTTCACTTTTTTCGATTCCATAGTATGAGGATCCACTTCCTTCACTGAAACCCCTCCTCTTGTAATAACGGCTTCCTCATAGCCGCAAAGCCCCGTTATACCGAGTTCAAAAGCTTTAAGCGACTCCGTTATCCTGTTTCTCTCGTTTTTTGTAAGTTCTCCCGCTTTCTTTTCCGGGTTAATTCTTGTTTTTTCAAGAAAAACCGGTATCAGACTTTTCGGCAAAAGCTTATCAAAAGCATTTTTCAGAGCCTTTGCCTTAAATTCCGTAAAATCTCTCACAAGTCTTGCATCAAGTTCCTCCGAAGTAAGAGCCGGTTTTAAATCTATCAGAAGTTTACCCTCTTCTTTATAAAGCTTATCGCCCGCAATGCTGCTTGCGGATAGAATAAGAGGACCGCTCACTCCGTTTCTTGTAAAAAGCATCTCTCCGAATCCTTCATATAAGGTCTTTTTATTCTGCCTTATTTTAATTTCAACATTTCTTAATGAAAGCCCCTGAAGCTCTTTTATAAACGGTTCTTTTATAAGCATTGCCACAAGGCTCGGTCTTAACTCGGTCACCTTATGTCCGAGACTTTTCGCAAAAATGTAGCCGTCACCCGTGGAGCCTGTTGTCTTATATGAAAGCCCTCCGGTCGCTATTATTAACGAATCTCCATGAATTACTTTTTCGTCGGAAGTCTTAACTCCCGTAAACTCCGCCGTTTCTTTATTATACAAAATCTCGGAAACTTCCGTCTCATATCTTATCTTAACTCCCGCTTTCTTCATTTCCTTATCAAGCGCCTTTATTATATCGGAAGAATGATCCGAAGCCGGGAAGGCTCTGTTTCCTCTTTCTATTTTGGTTTTACAGCCCGCCGCCTCAAAAAAATCTATAGTGTCACCGCTTGAGAAAACCGAAAACGCCGTATATAAAAATTTCGGATTCCTTATCGTATTCTTTATAAGCTCGGAGTTTTCGGAAGCGTTTGTGAAGTTGCAGCGTCCCTTTCCGGTTATATATATTTTCTTTCCGGTTTTGAAATTTTTCTCAAACACAGTCACTTCATGTCCCCGTCTTGCCGCCGCTGTCGCCGCCATAGCTCCCGCGGCTCCGGCTCCTATAACTAAAATTTTACTCATTTACCAAAAACGGCTTCTTTTCAGACAACTTTATTTTATTGCTGTTATAAGCCTCTCCATTCACTGTAAAATATATCCTTTTCAAATTACTGAAATTATCAAAAATACTGTAAGAAATACAGTCTAAAATCAGCTCCTCACTTTCCGCGCCGTCTTTTCCGAATGGCATTTTTTTATCCTTCGCCTTAAAATCTACAGTAACACTCTTCTTATCCTCTTTTATCGAATCAATTTCTATATTTTCAAAATTATCGGAAAGAGCCAAAAGCACCGCTTCCGTCACATCCAGGATTTTTAGCTCGTTCTCGGAATCAATCGTCGTAGTTATCGGCAAAATACTGTTCTTTGTCGTATCTATGATATATATAATTATTTTTTTTTGCGATACGCTTATATTTGAAATTTCTCCGTACTCGCCCTCCACCGGTATAATCGTGCTTAAAAGCTCAGCGCCGTCAATCTCCGAAGCAGTTTCCGTATTTGAGTCTTCGACTTCCGACTTTCTCTCATTTTCTCCGGAGCAGGATATAGTGTCTGCTAAAATTAACGTAAACAGCAAAGCGAATACAAATTTTCTAATTTTTGACATAAGACACCGTCCCTTCCGTCATATTACCGTACATTGACAGAATAGGCGCTTTCTTTGTCATTTATATGGCAGAAATAAGCATTTTAAGCACTTCCCTTACCGTATTTTCTCTTATTTCAGTTCTGCTTCCGTTAAAATTGAATTTTCTGATTTCAGTTTCATACGACAAGCCTTCATCACGTCTTATGCTTACCGCTGCATATACCGTCCCGACAGGCTTTAGAGGAGTGCCTCCGTCCGGTCCCGCAATACCCGAAACCGCCGCGGAAATATCCGCTTCCGTCCTTTTTAATACCCCCTCCGCCATTTCCTTTACTACTTCGGTGCTTACCACACCGTAAGTCTCTATACTTTTCCCGCTCACACCGAGTAATCTTATTTTCGCCTCATTTGCGTATGTAATATATCCCTCGTTAAAACATTTAGAAGCGCCCGAAACATTTACTATCGCAGCCGCAATAAGCCCTCCGGTGCAGGATTCCGCAGTTGTAAGCACAAGGCCTTTTTCTGTGAGTTTTTTTACAACCTCTTCTTCCAAACTTTTCATTTGCAATCCTTTAATATGCTCTTATTTTTAACTATATAATCCACAAGGGAAATTATCGTAAGTAACAGTGCCGCCCATATACATACCTGTTCAAGAATACGCCATATTTCAAATTCAAAATGAAAAATAAGTCCGATGCTCATAGCCATCTGAAAAACCGTTTTTAATTTCCCCCAATATCCTGCGGCTATAACAACTCCGTTATCAGCGGCAACCAGTCTGAAACCGCTTATTATAAACTCTCTGCTTAGTATCACTATCACTATCCATGCCGGAAGCAATCCGTTTGCCACAAAGCAAACAAGCGCAGCCTGCACCAGCAGCTTATCCGCAAGCGGATCCATAAACTTCCCGAAATTTGTTACAAGATTATATTTTCTCGCAAGTATTCCGTCCGCCATATCGGAAAGAGCGGCAATTATAAAAATTACACCCGCTATATAATTATTATACGGAACCAAGTCGGTAAGCATCACGGCTACAAAAGCCGGAATCATCGCCATTCTGAAAACCGTAATTTTATTCGGTAAATTCATAAAAATCTCCTCTCAAACAAGCACTCCGAATAAATCATACTCGTCCGAAGCTATTATTTCAACATCTACCAGCTCGCCGGACATTATTTCGTATTCACTCTCAAAAAATACCGAGCCGTCCACATCGGGAGCATCCATGTAGCTCCTGCCGACATAAACCGTTTTTCCGTCGTCATTAGCTTCTCTTATGCTCTCAAACGCTTCTCCGCCTACAGAATCCCTCTGCACGCTTCCCTCGACAATAACCTCAAAAACCTTCCCTATTTTTTTCTTGCCTTTCTCAAATGAAATTTCCTGCTGAAGCTCCATAATTTCATCCCGCCTTCTGTCCTTTACTTCCTCGGGAATCTGCCCTTCCATCCTTTCCGCCGGAGTACCTTCCTCCGCCGAATAAGCGAAAACGCCGAGCCTGTCGAATTCCATTTCGTTAACAAAGTTGTATAAATCTATAAAATCTTTTTCAGTTGCTCCCGGAAATCCCGTTATAAGCGTAGTTCTTATTACAATATCCGGTATTTCTTTTCTTAATTTTGTTATTTTATTCACAATCTCCGCTCTGTCCGTTCTTCTTCCCATCTTCTTAAGTACGTTGTCCGAGCTGTGCTGAATAGGCATATCTATATAATGACAGACCTTTTTCTCCGTTTTTATCGCTTCTATTATCTCATCGGTTATTTCTTCGGGATAGCAGTATAAAAGCCTTATCCACTCAATCCCGTCTATTTCCGAAAACTTATGAAGAAGCTCCGGCAAGGCTTTTTTTCCGTATATATCGGTTCCGTAGAGCGTGGTTTCCTGCGCCACAACAAGAAGCTCCTTTGTTCCCTGAGCCGCAAGATTCTTGGCTTCATCAACAAGAACCTCCATAGGTATGCTTCTATAATTTCCCCTTATATAAGGAATAATACAGTAGGTACATCTTTTGTCGCAGCCCTCGGCTATTTTTATATAAGAGGATATTTCCCCTGCGGGAACGAGTCTTGAAGTCTCACCTCCGGCAAGTCTGTTTATATTTTCCGTATAAATTTTCTTTTCCGCTTTCTCCTCTATACCTTTAATCGCTTTTACTATACTGTCATAAGCAGTCGTTCCGATTACCGCATCCACTTCAGGGAGCTCTCTTATTACCTCTTCCTTATATCTCTCGGCAAGACAGCCCGAAACGACAATACCTTTAAGGCTTCCCGTCCTTTTTAACTCGCCAAGCTCTATTATCGCGCCTATGCTTTCTTCTTTTGCGTCGCCTATAAAGCAGCATGTATTTACTATCGCATAATCCGCTTCATAAACATTGTCGGTAATCTCATATTCATTTTCCAACACAAGTCCTAACATTATTTCGGAATCCACAAGGTTTTTGTCACAGCCGAGTGAAATCAGATAAACTTTACTACCCATTATTTGTCTATATTTCTCCTATGCCTAAGGCTGCTCATTATCTCTGTTGTTATAGTTTATAAGACAGCCGCTTATTATAATATCCTTTTCCTCGTCGGTCATCGCGCCGAGTTGTAATTCGGTTTCTTTAAAACCGTTTTTCGATACGATAAATGCCTTAATACTCTCTTTTCCCTCTTTAACGGCATTTTTGATGTCTTTTATATAAATATAATCTCCCTTATGAAAAGGAATGTCGGACTCCTTATATATAAAAGGAAGCATTCCCCAGTTCATAAGATTTGAGCGATAGCGTTTTGTTGCGTATTCCGAAGCTATGTTCGCAAGTCCGCCTAACACTCTCTGACAGCTTGCCGCCTGCTCTCTTGCCGAGCCGTCACCCGGCTTTACAGCGTAAACTGCGCTTCCTATCTCTGTTTCAGTCTCATTAAACTCCTTGTCGAATCCTTTTATGACAGAAACAACCCTCTTAATCTCCTCGTCGGAAAACGGTTTTTTTTCTGTCCTTTCCGCTTCCATAGCCCTTACCCTCTTTGCCTCGCCGACATAAGCGGGATCCTTTCTTGAAAGGGTAAATTCCGCAAGTCCCAAAGGATTTGAGCGGTACGAGCTGGTTTCTCCTGAAGGAATAAGTTCGTCCGTAGTGGTTACCGGATCATGTATCTCCGAAACTATTTTTATAAGCACATCATCCGTAAGCGCTCTTAATTTAGGCCATGGCACTATATTAGGTCCGTATTTCAATTCCACACTCGAATCCGGTCTTCCTACACCGTTATAAACTCTGTTGGCATATATCTTGCCGTCAAAAAAATATTTTGGATTTGTATATTCCGTATCCATATCGCAGGCGGAAGTGAGTATTCCTCTGTTTGCCGCCGTAGCCGCTATTGAACGCGCGTCCATAAGCGCAACCGAGGCTATTTGTCCGCTTCCCGGCTTACTTCCCTCTCTGTTCGGAAAATTCCTTGTGGAATGTCTTATTGAAAATCCGTTATTCGCAGGCACATCTCCTGCTCCGAAGCAAGGTCCGCAAAAAGCCGGCTTTATAACGGCTCCCGTTTCCATAAGCGTGGCAACCGTTCCGTTTTTAACGAGCTCCATAAATACGGGTTGACTTGATGGATATAGGCTTAGCGAAAAC
>CAUUHV010000048.1:0-14137 GCA_963545085.1 uncultured Catonella sp.
ATCTACTTGATATATTTCCTTTTCTAAAACGCATTTGCGGATAAAATGGCTCATAGTTTTGCATTTTGCAAGTTTTCTTTTCTCCTCAAAAAGAGCCTTTTCTTCTTCTGTCAATTTAATTTCAAGTCTTTCATTTCGTATTCTATTTGCCATAGATAAATTCTCCTTTGAATGTATTTCGGGGTCTTAGGGTTCTCCCTAACAAGCTAAAAATTGATAAAAAAAGAAGCAGATCCCAAAGGGCTGCTTCATCAATTTTTTCGTAAGTGTCCGTACACTTACTGTGCTTGCTACAAAAGAATGAATTAGATAGCAAGCATTAAGCTAATTTAAAATCTATGATTCAATTATACCTGATAAGAGTGATAATGTCAGCATAAAAAATTTTTGGAGTTGCAAAAGAAAAGTAATCATTTTTAAACATGATCGCTCCTACTGATTTTTAAATATTGAACTTATATAACTGTTATGTTATAATAGAAACATATAGAACAGAAATAACAGTTGGAGGATATGGAAGATGAATATACAGATTAATAATTCAAGTGATGATCCGATTTATTTGCAGATAAAAAATCAAATAAAGGCACAGATTATTTCGGGAGAATTAAAGGTTGGGGAGCAATTGCCATCCATTAGATTTTTAGCTAAAGAACTTCGAGTGAGTATGATTACTGCTAAAAGAGCTTTTGATGAACTGGAACTTGATGGTTTCATTAATTCAGTGCAAGGAAAAGGTAATTTTGTTGCGGCTCAGAATAGAGAACTTATTCGTGAAGAATATTTAAAGCGAATTGAATCGAAGCTGCAAGAGGTTGTTGAGTTTTCAGAAATTGCAGGTGTATCCAATGATGAATTGGTACAGATGCTTAGGAGTTATGTGGAGGGGAAATATGAGTAATTATGCTATTGAAATTAAAAACTTGGTTAAAAAGTTTGATGGCTTTACATTAGGGCCGATAGATTTGTCTATTCCTAAAGGGACTATCGTCGGATACATTGGTCAAAACGGAGCAGGTAAAAGTACAACAATAAAATTGTTATTAGGATTGCTTAAAATAGATTCAGGAGAAATTAAAATTTTAGGTTATGATAATCCTAACAGTATTGAGTTGAAAGATAAACTTGGAGTTGTGTTCGATGAGTTATTGGTGCCGGAAGAGATGACACTTGTTGATTTGGAAAAATTTTGTTCAAGGGCCTATTCAAAGTGGGATAGAGAATTTTTCTATCAATTAAAAAAGAAATTTAATTTATCTGAAAAACAGACTATTAAAAATTATTCTCGTGGAATGAGAATGAAATTATCTATGGCAGTAGCTTTATCTCATAATGCTGAAATTCTTATATTGGATGAAGCTACAAGTGTATTGGATCCAATTGTAAGGGAGGAAATTTTAGATTTTCTTCTTGACTTTATGCAAGAAGAAAATCACACAATTCTAATCTCTTCACATATTTTATCGGATTTAGAGAAGGTGGCAGACTATATCGCTTTTATCAATGATGGTAAGGTTCTTTTTGTGGAAACAAAGGATGAACTAAAGGAAAACTATGGTATCTGTACTTTATCTAATGAAGAAGTTAAAAATCTTGATGAAGAAGCCATTATTGGAAGAAGGGTACACTCATTTGGACAAGAGCTGCTTGTTAAAAGAAATCTTATTCCGGATGGAATAACATTACAAAAACCGTCTATCGAAGATATTATGATTTATTTTGTGAAAGGAGATAAAAGGTAATGACTGCATTGATATTAAAAGATATAGCTACTTTAAAAAAGACGCTGCTATTGACGATTACTATTTGTATTGCACTCGCTGTGTATGGGGTATATGAAAATGCGATTTTTATGATTCCACTTATATGTGCAATGATACCGTTAATTTTAACTGCTATCGCTTTTGGCTATGATACAAAATCGAAGTTTGAACAATTCGCCTTTTCGATGCCTATTAAAAAGAGCAGCTTTGTATTAAGTAAATTGTTTTTTGCGTTTGTATTTGGGTTAGTCGGTTCAGTATGTTTATTTGTTCTATTTGTAGTTAAAAATGAGATGTCGATAGATAACATCGTATTTATCTCACTGATTACATTAGTTGCAAGTGTTTTAATGTCAGCGATTCAACTACCGTTTATCCTAAAATACGGTGCTGAAAAGGGCAGGCTGATTATGGTGATAACCTACTTTACAATATTTGCTCTATCCACTTTTTTAAAAGAAAAATCAGATTTACTTGCGAATATGGTGGAGCTTTTCAGTAAGTATTCAATGGTAATTATTTTTATTGGAATAGTCTTGGTAGGACTTGTTATTATAGGGATTGCCATAAAAATATCTATTTCAATTATGGATAAAAAAGAATATTAGAGAAAATTAGGATGGATTACAAAAGAATTTAGCAGGAGTGAATTATAAAAGATATAAGGAGTGGATAGGAAAATGCAAAAAAACATTTATTGCATTATAAAGATTGATAAGATTATGAATAACCCTTTTTCTTATATTGCATTCTACAATATCTCATCCTTATGCATATTCCGTTGAACAATTAAAAATATTTCTTAGAAGAAAGTATTTCTTTCATTTTAGAGGACTTCTTATGCTTAGATGCAGGAGTCCTCCTTTTTTGTCCAAAAACGCAGACAAAAAAGAAAAGGAGGAAATAAAATGCCAAAAGAATATTACCTTTATGTTAACGGACAAAGGGTTAAAGTCAGCGAGCAGATATATAAAGTCTACTGGCAGGAAAAAGAACACGAAAAGTATTTAAAGCAGGTGGACAAGAAAAACCACTTGCTCTTTTTTTCATCATTGGATCATGGCGGTAACCTTGGAGACCATAGATACCGATGATTGAAGCGACAAGTCTCAAAAGAAACGTAGAGATAAATGTATGGTCGGTGTAGTCTTAGGAGTGCACCGGCTTTTTTAATGGATTCTATTACAATTAAGTTCGATATGTTTTATTAAGCTCAGCAATATAATCCAACCCAAAAACCTCTATTTCATCTAATACCTTTTGGAACTTGGAGCCTGCACTACTTAGAGAATATTCAACACGGGGAGGAACTTCAGGAAAAACTTTTCTAATGATTAGTTTGTCTTGTTCCAATTGACGAAGCTGTCTTGTTAAAACAGTTCGAGTAACATCGGGAATTAAACGTTCAAGTTCACTAAACCTTTTCGTACCTGTACTTAGGTGATATAAAACTACAATCGCCCATTTTCCCTGTAAAACTTTTTGAGTAGTGACATAGGGACATTTATCATAAACAGTTGACATTGTAACCTCCTTAGATAAAACTAATAGTACCGTATTAGATACTATGTATTGTAAATGTTCGTACTTCTAAAATCAAGACTCAAAAAGTATAATGATAGCAAGAGAAAATCATTTCTCAAAAAATGAAAGGAGAAAAGCTATGAAAAATGAAGCTATGAAAGTATTTAATGCTTACACAGAAGCGTTATTGAATGGAGATTTTGGAGCGGTTTTTGAAACAATGTCTGATGATATTGTATGGCATATGGGAGGAGAAAGTTCACTTTCCGGTGTAATAGTAGGCAAACAGGTATTAAGAGAGCGTTTGGGTGAATTTGCAAAAAGAAGCAACGGAACATTTAAAGTTATGACAAATTGGGCTGCAAGTAATGAATGTTTTGTGGCTGCAAGTGTTATTTCTTTGGCTGAAAGAGGAGAAGAAAAACTAAATGATCCGGGTATTGACTTATTTAGAATAGAAAATGGCAAGATACAGGAAGTTTGGACTTTTGCAGAAAAACAAGATGAAGAAGATAAGTTTTGGGAATAATAAAAAGAGGAGAGAAAACTATCTCTCCATCTCCTTACCCATATGGATTCCATAGTATTTGCGTATCCTGTAAAGCTCGTCCGTTATGGTTTTGAGAAAGAATACACTTGCGTAAGGGTACTTTTTTTATTCAATTTATCAAGTCTGTCCCAAATATCCTTTGAATTTAGGAGTTTGAAATAAGACTTTTTAAGCTTGGAAAGAGCATTTTCATAGAGGGTAATTTGAGCTTTGTATTTCTTAAAAAATGCCCTATCAGATGGATACTCCCGGTTAATTATCCTTTAACCTTTATCTTAACTTCAGTACCCTTACCGGGAGCGGAGGTAATATTTAATCCGTAACCTTTTCCGCAGAGGAGCTCTATCCGTTGCTCCACGTTTTTAAGCCCGATTCCGCCTAAACGGATATTGCGCTTTTTTCCGCCGGTTTTTCCTTCATAATAATCGCTCATGTCAAAACCTTTGCCGTTATCGGATATTATTATAACTATATCTTCGCCTGATTTTTCAAAAGAAATATTTATTTTTCCGCCGCCGTTCGGACGAAGACCGTGATATATGGCATTTTCAACTATAGGCTGTATGATAAGCTTGGGAACAGGAACATTTTCAAGATTTCCCGCTTCGCCTATTTCGTATATAAGCATGTCTTCATATCTGAATTTTTGTATTTCAAGATAATATTTTACATGGTCTATTTCATCTTTTAACGTAACGAAATCAAGCTCGGTACTTAGCGAGAGGCGTAAAAGCCTGCCGAGAGCGGAGGTTACTTTTGTTACGGATTCGTATTCTTTTAATTCGGCAAGCCAGAGTATGGTATCAAGCGTATTATATAAAAAGTGAGGATTTATCTGGCTTTGCAGCATTTTTAATTCAAATAATCTTCTTGCTTCCTCTTTTTTTGCAATATTTTCAGTAAGAGCCTTTATTCGGTCTATGAGTCTGTTATATTCATTCTCAAGCTCCGTAACTTCATTTATGCCGGAAGCTGTTTCTATATGATTCCATTTTTCATCCAAGTTCATCATGGCGAGCTTTAATTCGGTGATGGGATTACTCAGTCTTTTTGCTGCAATAATACCTACGATTATACTTACAAATACTAAAAACAGAGATAAAACAAGTATTGTTCCGATAAGCCTGCTTTGCAGAAGCTTTACATTATCGGCTGCGGCAACGCCTAAAAGTTTCCAATTTGAATTTTCAATTTTCGTCTCATATACAAGGTTTCCGTCTTTAACGTCTCCGTCCATAAGCATTTTAAGCTCATCGCTTTTTTTCATGTCGCTAAAAACGGAAACATCGGGATGATATATCATATCGCCGGAGGCGGAAACAATATAAACATAGCCGCCTTTTCCCAAATCAAGATTTTTAATGTAATCCTCAATGAAGTTATAGGAAATATCTATAAGAACCACACCTAAATGCTCACCGGCTCCACCCGTTATTTCCCTATATACGGATATAATCCACTCATTTTTGTTAGTCAAAAAGGAGCTGTGTCCGGTTTCGGAAAGCATCGGCATACGGTTGGAGGCGAGAGCGTTTTTATACCAGCTTTCTTTCATCATATCTTCGGAAAGAGTTATGGACATGGAACTGTCGCTTGTAATTGCGAATCCGTTTTTTGAAATAACGGCGACAGCTCTTATACGGCTGTCGTTTTCTTTTGCAAGAGAAATAAGAGAGGATATGGATTCTAACGCTTCGGGCGAGGATTCTGCAAGTGCGGCTTTTATATCCTTGTGTTCGGCTATGATATTGCTTAAAGCTCTAAGTTTTTCAAGATATGAGGAGATATACGCACCGGTCTGATTTACAGCGGTTCTTGTACGCATGGCATCGTCTTTAATAAGCATATTCGATGTGAAACGGTATATGCTGCTTGAAAGTACTGCTATAATAAATAGTGAAAGAAATAAAAAGGTAAGAGCCGTTCTTATGTGTAATTTTCCGAAAAAAATGAGTTTAGCTTTCATTTAATTTAGTTCCCTGCTTGAATTGTTTCGGAGTAATACCGAAAGTTTTTTTGAATTTATTTGTGAAATAATTAACATCTTCATAGCCTATGGCATCCGCTATTTCATAGTTTTTCATATCGGTCGAAAGCACAAGGATTTTTGCGCGTTCCATTCTTTTAAGACCGACATATTCCTGAAACGGAATACCGCATATCTGCTTTATTATACCGCTTAAATAGCTGCTGTTAAAACCTAATTTATCAGCCATATTTCCAAGGGAGAAATCCGTATCGAAGAGATGCTCGTTCATATAGTCTTTAACGGATTTAAAGCCGAAACTATCATCTACCGAGATTTTTTCATTATTTTCAGTAAGATCCGCAAGTCTGTTTTCAAGGCGCGCTTTATCTATTTTGTGGGTCATTCTTCTTAAAACAAGTTCTATGTCGGTTTTATTTACAGGTTTTAAAAGATAATCGTCCACCCCGAGCCTTATCGCGGTCTGCATATACTCGAAATAATCGTAGCCTGTTACCATGACTATGGCAAAATCCTTATTTTTTTCTTTCAGCGCATTAGCAAGGGTAAGTCCGTCCGTATCCGGCATATTTATATCAAGCATTATTATGTCTATATGCTCGTTATCCGTAATTTCAAGACATTTTTCCGCGCTTCCCGCCTCAAATGTTTTATCTATACCTATTTCAGACAATACGGCGAGAGATTTTATCCCTCGCCTGATTATCGGTTCGTCATCAACTATAAGCAGATTATACATTATACCTCCGAAAAACTATTTCACCAGATATTTTAAATAACCGTATCCTCTTTTATCCATATCCTTATAAGGGATGAACTCGATTGAGGCGCTGTTTATGCAATACCTCTTGCCGCCGAGAGACTTGGGACCGTCATCAAAAACATGACCCAAATGCACGTCTCCGCTTCTGCTCCTTACTTCGGTTCTTATCATATTGTAGCTGCTGTCCTCAAGATATCTTACCACATCTTTAGCTATAGGCTTAGAAAAACTTGGCCAACCGCATCCCGATTCGAATTTATCGGCAGAAGAAAATAAAGGTTCCTTAGTGGTGACGTCAACATAGATTCCCTTTTCAAAATTATCCCAGTATTCATTTGAAAAGGCGTGTTCAGTATCGTTTTGCATCGTAACTTTGTACTGTATGTCCGTAAGTGTTTTTTTCAGGTATTTATCGGACGGCTTGGGATATTTTGATTTGTCTATCACAGGTTCCTTATCGGGAGATAGCGGCTTATCGGCAAGGGAGAGATCTATATGGCAGTAGCCTCCGGGATTTTTTTCAAGATAATCCTGATGATATTCTTCGGCTTCATAGAAATGTTTGAGCGGTTCCACTTCTATGACTATAGGTTTGTCATACTTGCTTTTTTCTTTTTCCAATACCTTTTCGATTACCGATTTATCGCTTTTATCGGTATAATAAATGCCGCTTCTGTACTGAGAACCTATATCGTTTCCCTGCTTATTCACACTTGTAGGATCGACAACTCTGAGATAATGCGCCAGTAAGTCTTTAAGGCTTATGATATCGGGCTTATAGACAACTTTTACGGTTTCGGCGTGTCCGCTTGCCTTTAAATCGCCGTATTTCGGATTTTCGGTCTTTCCGTTCGCGTATCCGCTCACAGCATCCGCAACGCCGTTCAACTTCTGCATATATGCTTCCAGTCCCCAGAAGCAGCCCCCGGCGAGATAGATTTCTTTGGTCTTGCTTTTATCGTATTCCGTCATGTTTTCAGCTCCTTTTTCATTGGCGGATTTTGAAGAACGGATACCGCCTGCTGCCTGTATCTTTTCATTGTTATTATATGTGTTTATTAAATATAAAGCTATTGCTATAAAAAGTACAGGCATAATCCATAATATTTTTATTTTTTTCATAAAACCTTGCCCTTTCCGCACCTTTTCAGTTAAGCTCTTCGACAGTCTTTTTAATATCCTCGTTTGAATTATGGCCTATTTTAACTTGGGTGTCCGAACCGTCGCTGTTTACATAAACTGACGTAGGATATGCCCTTATTCCGTAATGCTCGGAAACTTCACCCGTTTCATCGAAAAGAACCTTGATATTTTTGTAGCCTAATTCCTTGAACCATTTTTTGAAATCCTCAGTATCCTTTTCTCCGTTTTTTCCGGGAGTAACTACGGTGACTATTTCAAAATCGTTATTTTCACCCGCCAATGTATTAAGATCTTCCATACCGGCAAGGCAGATGGAGCACCAGGAAGCCCAAAACTTCATATAGACTTTTTTACCGTTCATGTCGCTTAACTTATAATCGTTGCCGTTTAAGTCTTTGAGAGTAAAATCATAAGCGTCTTCTGAGCGCATCATAGAACTTTTTTCAGATTTTGTCATATCCTTATTGTCCATCTTTTTATCTTTCATGTCATCATTATTTTCCATTGTCATAGAAGATTTTTTCATATCGTCGTTATTTTCCGGCTTCATGGAGGATTTTTCCATACTGTCATTATTCTCCGTTGTCATAGGAGTTTTCTCCATATTATCCGACTTTTCCATAGAAACGGAAGAGTTTTTCATATTGTCCATGTTTTTTTCCATAGCGGATGACTTATCCGAAGGCATATTGTTTCCTTTGGTACCGCATCCCGCTATAACGGAGGCGGTTATTGCCGCAATTGTCATAAATCCTAAAATTTTTTTTCTCATATCATTTTTCCTTTCTTTTGCTTTCAGTTTCAGTGAACGAGTTTTTCAAAAAATGCGCTTAAATTGCTTAATTTTCCGCTCATAAGCACGATTCCCATTATTACTACCATTAAGCCGCCTATACGTTTTATAAGAAGCAGATGCTTTTTGATGAAGCTGAATCTGCTCATCATAAAATCGGAAGCAAGTACCATGACTATAAAAGGTATCGCAAGTCCGAGAGTATATATGAGCATCAGGAACGCTCCGTAAAGCGCCTGTCCCTTGCCGGCGGATAAGGTAAGTACTGCGCCTAACACCGGTCCTACACAAGGTGTCCAACCGAGGCTGAAAGAAATCCCTAAAAGATAGCTTCCGAGAGCCTTCGTCTTATTATTCTTAACTGATATCCCGCCGACTGTATCAAGCTTTTTGATGTGTATAAGTTCCATCTGGTGCAGACCTAAGATTACTACAAGCAGCCCGGCTATGAATATTACCCTACTGTCGGACAGAAAACTTCCCAAAAATCCGGCTCCGAAGCCGAGTATGATGAAGCTCGTTGAAAGCCCGAATACGAAGCAGACGGTTTTTATTACCGCGCCTATATTAAGCTTGAATTTTCCTACAGCAATCCTTTCGTATTCTTTCTCGCTGTCACCTAAAAGCCCTATATATACAGGTATAAGAGGGAAGGTGCACGGAGCGAAAAATGACAGAAGACCGGCAATAAAAACTATTCCGGGCAATATGTTCTGCTCAAGCATTTTATATTCTCCTTTCATTCAGATTTTGCTTTGAACTGTCCACATATTAAATATGGATTATAGCTTATATGATAAAATATTTTCCGGAAAATATAATAGAATTTTATTGAATAAAACATGGATATTATTATAATAATGATACAAATGAAAAAAATATAAAGATTAGACTTGAAAGGAAATTATGTTTATGAAAGACAATTATTTTGATACGGTAGCTAAAGAATGGAATACACCGGAGAGAAAGCACAGCGGCGAGGAGTTAAAGGAAATTATTTTAAATAAAATTTCCGGGCACAAAGCTTTGTCTGAGGTGAAAGCGCTTGAGATAGGAGCGGGAAGCGGTACATTGGCAATGCTTCTGTCACAACATTTTAATAAAATAGACTGCGTTGACAGTTCATCCGGTATGAGAGATGAGTTTTTGAAAAATAAGAAGGAATTTTCAGCGGATAATGTTTTTATTTATGACGAGGGCTTTCTTGATAATACGGATATGAAGTACGACCTTATTTACAGCCACAAGGTTTTTCACCATATTCCGGATGTGGAAAATGAACTTTGCCTGCTGAAAAATGTATTGGCTCCGGACGGAAAGTTTTATTTGATGGATTTTTGTGTGATACCTGCGGAATTTCATAAAGACTTTCCGGACTTTGACGGGCATAACGGTTTTTCAAAAGAGGAAATTTATTCTTATTTTAAAAATACGGGATGGAAAGTAAGCGAATACGAAATAATTAAGCACGGAGAAAAAGACGGTATGGAATACGACATATTTTTAGCCGTAGGAGAGATGGAGTGAAAACTTTAAAGAGAAAAAATTTATGCGGATTTCAAGCGGATTTACGATTGCGTTTCATATTTTGTGTGCATTGATGTATTCGGAAAAGATTATAAAGATGAAGACCTTGAAATTTACAGCAGAATTTTATGATGAATAAAAAGGTTTAAGAGGGAGATATTCACTATGAATGAGTTTGTTTTGGTTTTCACCAAGCTGTTTATAGGTTTTTTGGCCTCAATAGCTATAATCAATTTTACGGGAAAGGGTAATTTGGCGCCGAATTCCGCAAGCGATCAGATACAGAATTATGTTTTGGGCGGAATTATAGGCGGGGTTATCTACAACAGAAATATAGGTATTTTAGAATGCCTTATGGTGATGTTTGCATGGTTCATACTTGTTTCGGGACTTAAATTGATAAAAACTAAAAATGTAAGAATCAAGCAGTTACTTGACGGAAAGGCTCTAATTATTATAAACAGAGGAAAGGTTAATATTGATAATTGCAGACGGGCGGGGCTTACGGCGCATGATGTGGCATTTAAGTTAAGAACCCACAATATTTATTCCATAAAAAAGGTTAAAAGAGCGGTTGTAGAGCAAAACGGGCAGTTTATCATAATACAGGAGGGTGAGGAGAATCCGAAATTTCCTATAATTACAGACGGTATACTCCAACCGGATATTTTGGAAATTATAGGTAAGGACGAGGAATGGCTTATGGAAAAGCTGAGAGAAAAAGGGTATGAGTACTATAATCAGATTTTTTTGGGAGAATATGAGGACGGAAATTTGACTTTGGTTGCGTATGAGTGAAGTTTAAAATTGATATAAGAGAGTTTTGTCAGTGAATAGGCATGCTGATAAGTTTAACTGAACCGAATTTTACTTAAAGTAATTAGTAAAATTCGGTTCAGCTATGTCTATAAGATTTTTAAAAACAAACTACTCCGGTAGTGTTGACAACCACACAAGACTGTGGTAGTATGAAAACGCAAACTACTGTAGTCTTGTGAGCGGAGGTTAAGATGGATATCAAATTATTTGATTCGGAATTAAAGATAATGAATGTGCTTTGGAAAGAGGGCGACACCACCGCCAAGCATATTTCGGATGTTTTAAAAGAGGAAACGGGCTGGAATATGAATACCACCTATACCCTGATAAAAAGGTGCATAAAAAAAGGGGCAATTGAGCGCTTCGAGCCCAATTTTATGTGTCGTGCCCTTATAGCGAGGGAAGAGGTGCAGGCGGCCGAAGCGGGAGAACTTCTTAATAAGATATTTGACGGCTCGGTGGATAAGATGTTCGCAGCGCTTATAGGCGGAAAGAAGCTGTCGGAAGATGAAATAAAGAATTTGAAAGAGCTTGTTAAGAGTCTGAAATGAGGTGAAAATATGAGCGTTTTGCAGATGAGCCTGTCGGGGGCGGTGCTTATAGCAGTAATTATAGTAATAAGAGCTTTATTTTTACATAAATTACCCAAAAAGACATTTACGCTTTTATGGACATTGGCACTTATAAGGCTTTTAATACCGTTTTCTGTTCCCTCGACATTAAGCGTATATTCGTGGATTCCGAATGTAAGCGGGTCTACGGGAGAGTATGTGAGGAATATAGGTGCGCTTGAAGAATCGACAACTGTCGGAATTTTAAAAACGGAAGCGGAAAGCATGAGAGAAACCGCGGATTTTGATAGGAGTGAGAATGTCGGGAATATGCCCTTTCCATTAAATGAGGCTGTAAGATTTGCGGGCTTTTCAGTATGTGCTCTGATTTTCATATTTTTATATCTTAGGAGCATAAGGGAATTTAAAGCTTCTTTGCCTTTGGACAATGCTTTTATTAAAGAATGGATAGAGAAACACAGGCTTAAAAGGCGGATTTCCGTAAGATATTCCGACAGAATTTCCGCACCGCTAAGCTACGGTTTTCTAAAACCGGTAATACTTTTTCCGAAAACTCTTAACTTGGATGACACCGAATCCTTAAGCTATATTTTGACACATGAGTATATACATATAAAAAGATTTGACATTTTAACCAAAGCATTTCTAATAGCGGCTCTTTGTATTCACTGGTTTAATCCTGCGGTATGGGTTATGTTTTTTATGTTCAATCGCGACATTGAGCTTTCCTGTGATGAAGCCGTGGTGAGGATATTCGGAGAAAAAAGCAAAGCACCGTATGCCTATGCTCTTATTGACATGGAAGCAAAAAAGGATAAATTTATGCCGCTTTGCAGTAATTTCAGTAAAAATGCGGTTAAAGAAAGGATAATATCTGTTATGAAGATAAAGAAGATATCGGTATTTATGATTTTATTCGCTGTAATTTTTGTAACGGGAGCTGCAGCCATATTTATGACTTCGGCAAAAGAAAAAGATGTGAAGGATGTTTCTGAAGTAAATTATAAAAGTATTGAAGCGCTGAAATTTAAAGATTATGAGAAAATGTCCGTTTCAGATTATATCGACAAGGTATTGAAGATTATGGACACACCGGAATATGCTGAAAACTTTGAAAAAATCTCGGATAATGAGAATTTTTATAAAAAAAGAGATACGGACGAGGAAGCGGGTTTTTTCTATTATATACTTTCACCTTTGCTTACAAGGGATAGGAGAAATCCGAAAATTTCAGGATATATTGAAGTAGGCAAAGGCATACCGACTCTTGAGTATTCTTTCGGACTTAATATAGTAAATCCGAAAAAGCTTACGGTAGGCGACTATAAAAAGGCTGTAGAGGAAATTAAGTCCGAAGTGGATTCTCTAAAAGATGATTTGACAAAAAAAGACTTTAAGAACGATAATGAGCTTGATGAAGTATTTAAAACGGGAATAAATAAAATTGCGAAGAAAATAAGTGCGGATAATTTAAAAATAACTGTAGAGGGTGTTTCAAAAACGGAAGATAACGAAGATAAAGATGAAGAAGCCGAAGTCGCGGAAATGGAGAAAGATGAAAAAATAGAAGAAAAACCCGTTGAAACGGGAGAAGCAAGAAGAGAAGACCATGCGACAAAAGAAGATTATGAATCTTTATTTAACTATCTGAAGAAGCCCGGTTATAAAAATATGTCCGTGAAGGAATTTAACAAAGAACTTTTAAACTGGATGGGAAATGGCAATGATTTGAGTATGGACAGAATAAACGAGGATATCGTTTATGAGGACTTTGCGGCAGCTTTGAGCGAGGAAGAAAAGGAATTTTTAACAACAGTGTTTTTATCGGGACTTGAAAATGCCGAGAAATTAAAGGCTTTATACACCGGAGAAAAAGAAAAACTTCCTGTTATAAGCGTCTCTTTCAGCGAAGATACAAAGATTACCGATGAAAAATATGAAAGCCGTAACTTAAGTTATTCATTTTCGTATGATATATCAGGAAATGATAAGATTACGACAGATGAAAGAGACAATGCGGTAAAAAGCTTTATACGGGCTGGCGGAAAAATCCTTGGCAGCCCGGAACTTGACGATTTGTCTAAGATTGAAAAGGAAGACATTATTAAGAAACTTAAGGAAATGGCGGAAAAATATAGCGAAAATGGAGTCAAATTTAAAATTTTGGCTAATCAGGTTGTCTTTGATAATATAAACGAAACAAGAAAGTGAAAAAATCGAGCCTTACGGGAATACCTGTAAGGCTCAAAAATTTTTATAAAGATAGGATTTTGATAAAAAGTTGTATAATCGGTTACAAAAAGATATAACTGTTAAGAGCACATAAAGTAGGAGGATGTCCACTGACACGGTAATTTTTTACTTTTCTAGCAGAGTAAACTCGTTTTTATTGTAGGAAACAAGCCCGTCTTTTCGCATCTTGCTGAGTTCGTTTGAAAGAGCGCTCCTGTCCACTCCTAAGTAATATGAAAGCTGTTCACGAGAAAACGGAATGGTGAAATGCGAGCTGCCGTTTTCTATTGCCTGCTCCGAAAGATAAGAGAGAAGGCGCTCTCTTATAGATTTTGAAGCCGTATGCATCATTCTTATTGAGAGATTAAGGTTTTTCATTGCGGCTATGCGAAGCAGATTTTGAATAAGGCGCTTATGAAATATGCAGGATTTTTCACAAGCGCTCAGTAGGTTTTCTATATTCA
>CAUUHV010000049.1:0-12490 GCA_963545085.1 uncultured Catonella sp.
ATTTTTTATAGGGTCATATACAGCAATGCAAAGCTTTGCATACTTCTCGTCATCCACATATCTCTGCCAGATTAAAAGAGATTTTCTCTTTGAAGCCGCCGTTATCGGCCACCAGTCTCTGCTCTCTTCCCCGACAGCCACCTCCTTTTTACTTAAAATATCTCCGTTCGTACTCAGTGCCGTTACCCATACATCATCGCCCGAGCCTAAATTATTTATTCCTCCGCCGTTTATCCAACCTTCGCTCCAAAATACGACATGCCTGTTTTCGGTAGACGAAGCATGCCCCGAATGACCGCCAAGAGCCACAGTCTGAGGATATTCCTTTATAACCTGCATATTTTCATCATAAACCGCGTATCTTTGAGCAAGCTCATTATCTCCCGCATCATTCCCATCCTCAAACGTCACTATAATCTTTCCGTCGCCCGCCACCGATACACTTGCAGGTTCCTGTGCCTCATCCGCCTTGATTAAAGCCTTTTTTCCTGCGTTTATATCATTTTCATTTATATTACTCGTAATTTCCTTATAATAAATATCATGCTCCCACGCCTCTTTTTCGGTACGCTCGTTATAATTATCCGACCAAATCAAGAAGGATTTACCGTTTACATGATTATAAATATAACTTAATCCGTGAGCATATTTCCTCTCGTCCCTTGTTTCCGTCGCATAAGCATTTATTTTAGGTATAAGCAAATTTAACAGCATAAATATGGAAATAAACTTAGTGAAACGCCACGTGAAAATAAATATTTTTTTATTTAAAACAGTACAGTCATATATCTTTTTCATTGAATATTTTAGGTTTCTCCTTTTACTTTATAGTGAATTACTTCACTTCAGTCGCCATACATACAAGTTCGCTTATCCGTACGGCTCCCTCTTTGAAAGAATAAAAGCCGCCAATATCCGTTTTATTCAAACTGTATCGACAGCTTTTTCATATTTTTTACTTATTTAACGCTTTAAAATACTCATCAATTCCGTCAGCCATTCCTTCAGCCATCTTTTTTTGATATTTTTTGGTATTTAAAAGCTTATCCTCTTTCTCATTGGTCATATAGCCCATCTCGACTATGGTTACAGGCACCTCACACCAGTTTATACCGCTCATGGTATCGGTTTCCCAGATATACTGTCTTTTACATCCCGTTTTACTCACTATGCTGTCAAGCACTTTTTCTGAAAGAAGCTTTGATTTATCATACAAAGAAGCATTATACGGATTATTTTTAGTCTGGCAGATGGTCATAGCTCCCTCCGCCTTCTTATTTGCCGCTCCGTTTGCATGAATTCTGATAAAAGCATCCGCCTTAGCATCGTTTGCTATCTTTGCCCTCTCGGAATTACTGATATTGACATCATTTTTCTCACGGCACATAATTACTTCATAACCGCGCTTTTCAAGGATTTTTTTTAACTTCTTGGCTACCTTAAGCGTAAGCTTATATTCGGGCTGCTTAGTCCATATACCGCTCGTTCCGCCCGTCACCTTAAACTTGGTTTCTTTAGCTCCCGGACCTATCGGCTCCTTCTCAAGATTCGCCTTTGTTTGATGTCCGGCATCTATACAAACTACTTTTTTAGTTTCACCCGAAGTCCTTGCCGCCTCCGCTCTGAGCGGAAAAATACCGAACAGAGTAAGAATCAGCGCAAATGACAAAATAGTTATAACAGTTTTCTTCATAAATTCTCTCTTATCTGTTTATGATTTCCAACGTATCTCTTGCGATTGAAAGCTCTTCGTTTGTAGGTATCACAAAAACCTTAACCTTGCTGTCCGGAGTGGAAACAAGCATATTTTTACCTCTCTCCTTATTCGCCTCCTTGTCAAGCTTTACTCCGAGATAGCCCAAGTTCTCGCATACAAGTTCTCTCATTTCTCCGTTGTTCTCACCAAGTCCGGCTGTAAAGGCTATAGCGTCAACACCGTTCATAGCTGCCGCATAAGCGCCGATGTACTTGATAACCCTGTATCTGAATACCTCATTCGCAAGCTTAGCTCTTTCGTTACCCTCTTCCTCCGCCTTATCTATATCTCTGAAATCACTTGAAACTCCGGAAATTCCTAATACACCGGATTTTTTATTTAAAATATTCAAAACATCGTCTACACTTTTATTTTCATGATCAGCTATAAACTGCACTACGGCCGGGTCGATGTCTCCGGATCTGGTTCCCATTACAAGTCCCTCAAGCGGAGTAAGTCCCATAGAGGTATCCACGCATTTTCCGTCTATAGAAGCTGAAATCGAAGCGCCGTTTCCAAGGTGGCAGACAATAACCCTTCTCTTCCCCTCAGGAAGCTTGCCGAAGCTTATAGTTTCATTCGATACAAATTTATGGCTCGTTCCGTGGAAACCGTATCTGCGAATCTGATATTTTTCAAAGTATTCATAAGGAATCGCGTACATATAAGCCTTAGGCGGCATAACCATACCGAAACCCGTATCAAAAACCGCCACATTAGGTGTACCCGGCATAGCTTCCTCACAAGCCTCAATTCCCATAAGATTTGCCGGATTGTGGAGAGGTCCGAGATCGAAGCAGTCCCTTATAACTTTTTTAACATCGGCGTTTACTGTCACAGGATCGCTGTATACGGTACCCGCATGAAGTACCCTGTGTCCTACGGCGGCTATCTCGGAAATATTCTTTATCACACCGTGCTCTTTATCCGTGAGAGCCGCCATTACAAGCTCTACCGCAACGGTATGGTTAGGCATAGGCTGCTCCTTGATAAAATCCTCTTTACCGTCAGCCTTATGAGTAAGCTTCGAACCGTCTATTCCTATTCTTTCACAAAGTCCTTTCGCTATAACCTTTTCGGTGTTCATATCAATGAACTGATATTTTAAAGAAGAACTTCCACAGTTGATAACCAAAATTTTCATAACAAACTTTCTCCCGTAAATTTTATATTTTATATCCGTTTACTGTTAAGCCTGTCCGCTCTGAACAGCCGTAATGGCAACAACTCCGACAATATCGCTTGCCGAACAGCCTCTCGAAAGATCGTTTACCGCCCCCGCTATACCTTGTGTAAGAGGTCCGTAAGCTTCTGCCTTGGCAAGTCTTTGAACAAGCTTGTAGCCTATATTTCCGGCGTCAAGATTAGGGAAAATAAGAGTGTTCGCATGTCCCGCCACCTTGCTTCCCGGAGCCTTAAACTCTCCTACAGACTTGATTATTGCGGCGTCAAGCTGAAGCTCTCCGTCAAGTGCAAGCTCAGGATTTGCTTCCTTTGCTATCCTTGTAGCCTCCTGTACCTTTGTTACGTCATCATGTTTTGCGGAACCCATTGTGGAGTAAGAAAGCATGGCAACCTTAGGCTCCGCCCCTACAAGTGAAGAGAATGAAGCCGCCGATGACTTCGCTATTTCCGCAAGCTCCTCGGCATTAGGATTCTGGTTAAGTCCACAGTCCGAGAACACGAAGGTTCCGTGCTCTCCCAAATCACAGTCGGGTACAACCACTATGAAGAAGGACGATACAAGCTTTGTGCCCGGTTTTGTCTTTAATATCTGAAGGCTCGGTCTTAAAGTATCCGCTGTGGAATGGCAGGCTCCCGAAACAAGTCCGTCGGCATCCCCCGCCTTTATCATCATAACTCCGAAATAGGTATTGCTTGTAGTAAGAAATTTTTTAGCTTCTTCTTCCGTCATTCCCTTGCTTTTTCTAAGCTCGACAAGAAGCTCGGTATATTTCTCAAGCTTATCGCTCTTTTCAGGGTCTATTATTTCGGCACCCGAAATATCAAAGCCTCCTTTTTTACAATCAGCCGCAATCTTATCCTCATTTCCGAGCAGAATAAGCTTTGCTATCCCCTCTTTAAGTATGGAGTCGGCAGCTTCTAGAGTTCTCATATCCTCGCTCTCGGGAAGTACGATAACCTTCCTGTTCGCCTTAGCCTTCTCTTTGATTTCGTCAATAAATGCCATTTTAATAATTCTCCTTTCAGAAAGTTTTATATAAATTTTTCATAGTATATTATTTTAAATAAGTATACTCTCTTTATGCAAAAGTTACAACGGCACTTATGAAAAAGATTTGTACAGGGTAAGATACAAAAACGTTATTAAGTGTTCAAATCAAAATATACGGCGGATAATGAGTTGTCAGTCTCTCTCGTTAAGTTTTTCACAAACCCCGAGTGAAGCTTAAAATCTCATGTCCGCCGTCATCTTAATTATCTTTTATAAAATTTGTCTTAAGCCAAGTTCACGGAATAATCAAAGTTTAATTTAACTAATTATCCTCATTACTCTTATAAGCGTATTTTATAGGTATAACCACCTTACCCTGTTTATCTATAAATCCGTATTTATCGCCTTTTCCTACGCAAGCCAAGCCCTCCTTAAAATATCCCGCTTCGTCATATTCCATCGGGATTACCGGCTCTCCATTTTCATTTATAAAGCCCCATTTATCACCTTTTTTTACTGCAGCCAATCCTTCATTGAAATTTACCGTGTCATCATATTCAAGCGGTGTTATCGCCTTTCCGTTTTTATCTATAAAGCCCCATTTATTATCCTTTTTTACTGCCGCTATACCTCCTCTGTATCCACAATTGGTATATTCTACAGGGATTATCACTTCTCCTTTTTCATTTACAAAACCGTATTTTCCGTCTTTTTCTACAACTGCCAATCCGCCGTCAAAATATCCTACAGCTTTATATTCTATCGGATTTACAACCTCTCCCGCCTTATTTATGTGTCCCCATTTGTCACCTTTTTTTACGCAAGCCAGACCTTCGATGAAATCTGCCGCCTCATCATAATCCATCGGGATCACCATCTCCCCATTTTGGTTTATATAGCCATATTTACCGCCTTTTTCCACCCAAGATAAGCCTTCAGAAAAACCTCCTACACTTGAATACTTTATTGGAATTACAAGTTCACCTTTTTTATTTATAAAGCCGTATTTATCGTCTTTTCCTACACAAGCCAGACCTTCACTGAAATCTGCAATATATTTATAATCCGCTTTGATTATAACTTTACCTTTTTTATTTATATAAACGTTATTACCATCCTTAACTACTTGTGCCGCGCCGTCACTGAAATTTCCCGCCGAATAATATTTTATCGGTATAACCACCTTGCCCTTCTTATTTATGTATCCGCTTTTCAAAAGCTCTTGTGAGATTGAATTCTCTGTAGTTGTTATCTTTCCGCCTTTCGTAACCGCAGCTAAACCTTCAGTAAAATTATTTACGCTATAATATTTACAGGAAACTGTTATTTTACCTTTTTTGTTCATAAAGCCGTACATCAAATTTCCGTTTTTGTCTTCTTTGCATATTTTAATAAATCCTTCATTAAATAAATAATCAGCAAAATATATCTTCTCTTTTGCTCTCACTGTTGCCGGAACAGCCAAGCCGAACATCATTACAATCATCAAAAAAAGACTCATCTTTTTAACAAATCCCGCCATTTTACACATTTTACTTTTTCCTTTCTGCATCATATCTCAATTTTTTTAATTACGTGACGAATTTATCGCTTTTTAGAAAACCACCTCCTTTATCACGATAAATTCAAAATTATTTTATTTCTTTTTTACTTCCTTAACAAAAATAAAAAACCGCCTGACAGCTTTACTCTCAAGAAATTTTCACTCATACAAAAATCCGTTATTTAATTTTGTTGAAGTGTCTGAAACCCCTCGCTTACACTATCCACGTATATATGCGACAAAAATGTATTCTTTTTAACTTCCGTTGTTAAATCCTTTCCCTTGTCTTATATATCTTTTATTTGCAGAATCATGATATCAATTACTATAATTATTGTCAATCCTATAATACCGTACATCTTACGGCACAAGTAATTCAGGTTTAACCGGATGAAAATTTGTGATACAATTTCTATAATATGATTGCGGGTGCGGAAAGTTTTGCCATCCGTTGATACAAGGCGGTTTTTATGATAAACGATAAAAAAGTGGCGGCTATAATAGCCGAATATAATCCGTTTCATAACGGACACGAACACCATATAAAAATGACAAAAAGCTTGACGGGAGCTGATTATGTTGTCATTCTGATGAGCGGAAATTTCGTCCAAAGGGGCGAACCCGCGATAATAGACAGGTATATAAGAGCAGAATCCGCGCTCTCTTCAGGCGCGGATGCCGTTTTCGAGCTTCCCGTCACCGTTTCGACCGGCAATGCCGAAATATTTGCTAAAGGCTCGGTAAGCCTCGCTGAAAGCTTAGGCTTTGTGGATTTTCTTTCCTTCGGTACGGAAACGGACGATATTACGAAGCTTACTTCCTGCGCGGAGCTTTTATGCGGTATAAAAGAACTTAATAAGTCTTTAAAAATCTATATGAAGAAAGGGCTTACCTATCCCGAAGCAAGAGAAGCCTACTTAAGGGACAAAGGCTATGACGAAGCGGCGAACATTTTAAAAACACCTAACAATATTTTAGCCGTTTCCTATTTTGTAAATCTAATAAACCTTAAAAGCAATATTACTCCGGTTGCGGTTAAAAGAGAGTCTGTGGGGCATAACGAGGATATAGACGAAAACAAAGCCTCGGAGTTTGCTTCCGCGAAGGCGATAAGAGATAAGCTTCTTGAAAATGATATTAAAGAAGCGTCCAAATACATACCGGAACACGTTAAGGACATTTTTAACAAAAAAACGGGATTTATTAAAAATGATGATTTTTCAGATTTATTACATTTAAGACTGTCCGAAATAATTTTAAAAAACTCCAAAAAAGAATCCGTTTCAAAGTTAGCGTCCTTTCATGATGTAAGCACGGAGCTTGCCGCAAGGATATACGGAATATTTAAAACTCCTCTTAACTACTCGGATTTCGCCGCCGCACTTTGGAGCAGAAACTACACCTACGCAAGAATGGACAGGGTAATCTGGCATATAATTTTAGGCATAACAAAGGAAATAATGGAAGAAAATGAAAAATTCGGTTTTTGTCCGTACATTCGTCCGTTAGCAATTAAAAGAGAATCTCTTGACATTTTAGGAGCGGCGGCAAAAAACGAAAACATACCTCTCATAACAAGAATAAGTGATATAGATAAGTCCGAGCATGTGACAGCCGTTAAAACCTTCGGATTAAACCGCCTCGCCTCGTCACTTTACGCTCAAACCGAGTTTACAAAGCACGGAATAAGGGTATATGATGAGACTAAAGAAAGTTTTATGATGATAAAGAGAGGTGAGACTTAACTTTATGAAAAAAACGCATTACATAATCATTTGCGCGGTTTTGCTTGCCATATTCAGTTTTATCGGAATTTATTTTGGCAAAAAGGGGAGAAAGCCGTTTGAAGATTTAAAAGAAACGGATATTTCATCAGCAACCGTACTTCTTTTGCCTCCGAATAAAACAATCCGGATTACCGATTTTAAAAAACTTACCGAATATCTGAATGAAGTTATTATATATGACAGGGATGATTCTTATTCTGTGTCCGGCGGTCAGGATGTAACTTTTACCGTTACAATGAAAGACGGTACTAAAATGAAAATCACAGTTTATAATCCGTTTATTTTAATAGATGACGTCGGTTACAGATGTAAGTACGAGCCTTGTGAAAAGCTTAACCGCTATGCGAATAAACTGCTTGAAAATAACTAATTATCAGAATTATTCGTTCTTTTTATTAAACCTCGTATACCCGCAATAACTGTAATCAGTAAAAACAGTCCTGTATAATTTATAAAAATATCTTTATATGCGCTATCAGCTAACGGCTCTATAAATCCGTTCAGATATACCGCTCCAAAAGCCATAAACAATGTCGGAATATAGATGGCAACCGCCCTTATAAAGATATTCCTTATTTTTATATTCTTTGCCGATTCATAAGCGGTAATACCTATCAAAACTATTACCGCTCTTGTAAGTTCGTGCCAGTTTCCGCTCGGATCTTCTCTGTATCCCTGCAATAAATATAAAATGCTGTTTAATATAGTAACAAGGGTATAAATAACTGAAAAGATAAATACACTCTCCTTAAGCCAGCCGTTCCATATCTTTTTCATGGACAAATTTCCTTTCAGGTACCGAAAAATCCGTTCAAACTACCTCGCATCCTCTTCAAAATCCTCATCGGAAACATTCACGGTAAATTCCGACATTTCTCCCGAAACTTCTTCCTCTGCGTCAACAGGTTTCGACATGTCCTCTTCTACTTCCGAAATTACCGCTTCTTCCTGTATGCCGGTCTCATCAGATGCATCCGACAGCTCCCTCGCTATTTCATTTCTGTTATTTCTCAAAATCTCCAGATTGCTTCTTAAGGAATCTACAAGATTTTCGGAACGAGCCTTAGTAGTATCATAAGAATGCTCAACTATCCTCTCTACTTCCGCAAGCATATCGGAAGCATACGAAAGTGCGCCCGCTCTTATATCTCCGGCGTCGGTATTAGCCTCCATCTTGATTGCCACAGCGTCGGCTTCCGCTTTATCTATGATTTCGTCAGCCCTTGTATAAGCCTCTTCTATAATTTCACTCTCATTTATAAGCTTTTCCGCTTCCGCCTTTGCCGCCTCAATAATTTTCTCCGCTTTATCCTTCGCTTCATCAAGTATTTCATTTTTTGTCGCGATTATCTCATTAGCCTTCTTTACCTCTCCCGGTATGCAAAGTTTAAGCTCATCAATATAGTCAAGAAGCTCATCTTTAGATATCTTAACCATATTTTTTGAAAACATGGCTTTACGGTCTTCTATATATTCCGCCATGCTGTCTATCATTCTCTCAATCTTACTTATTCCCATGATAAAACCCTCGCTTTAAGTTTATTTTTTCCTTAAAAATATATGTCTGTTATTCTTATAAAGCTTATCCTTTATAATCAGATATCCCAATTCTTCCGTATAAGAAAAATCAGCATCTCTGTCCGACTCCGCCACTATAAGAGTATTTTTATCTATTATATCGGAAGTCGAAATTGCCGCCAAAACATCCTTTTCCATTCCTTTTCCGTAAGGAGGATCCATAAAAACTATATCAAAATATCGCTTCGAAGCTTCAAGCGCCCTTATTCCCGAAAGTACATCCATTTTTAAAATTCCGGATTTTTCAGAAAATTTTGCTTTATTCACATTTGCTTTAATACATTTTAACGCCTCTTCCGAGCGCTCTATAAATACCGCTTCCTTCGCTCCCCTGCTTAACGCTTCTATGCCGATTTGTCCGCTTCCCGCAAACAAATCAAGAAAATAAGCTCCCTCCGTATAGCCCTGGAGCATATTAAAAAGAGTCTCTTTTATTTTATCCGTTGTAGGTCTGGTTTCCTCTCCCTTTGCTGAAATAAGAGGCACACTCCTTGCGCTTCCCGCTATAACTCTCATATATTTTTCCCTAACTTCTTAATTATTATACCTCAAAATCCTCTCCGATTATTATAGAAAGGTCATCTATACTCGGTTCTACTACCGTAGAAAGTCTGTTTGCCTGTCCTACAAGAAGCTTTTCAAAAAGATTTCTTATGCCTCTCGCATTTCCGAACAGCTTTTTGTCTACGGCATCCATTGAAGATATATAATCTCTTAATCTCTCCACCGCGTCATCCGAAAGCTTCATTTCCATCCTGTCAGCCATAGACAGCATTATTGCTATCAGCTCCTCATCGTTATAGTCCTTAAACTCTATATATTTATTAAACCTCGAAACAAGCCCTGTATTGGTATTTAAAAACTCGGACATTTCCCTGGTATAGCCCGCCACAATCACCACAAGGTCATCCCTGTGATCCTCCATAAGCTTAACAAGCGTGTCTATTGCCTCGGAGCCGAAGTCATTTGAGCCTCCCTGAGCTGAAAGCGAATACGCCTCATCTATAAATAATACACCACCTAAGGCTTTTTTTACCACATCTGAAACCTTTAATGCCGTCTGTCCGACATATCCGGCTACAAGCCCCGACCTGTCAACCTCCGTAAGAGTTCCCTTCGAAAGAACTCCAAGCTCTTTGTAAATTCCCGCTATAAGCCTTGCTACGGTTGTCTTGCCGGTTCCCGGACTCCCTGTAAAAACCATGTGATAGGACATATCGTGCATAGGAAGTCCCTTGCTTTTTCTAAGCTGCCTTATATTTATAAGATTTATTAATGAATGTACTTCTTCCTTTACATCGGAAAGCCCTATCAGCTTTTCAAGCTCCGCAATCAGCCCGTTAAGCCTTTCCTTGTCAGTCATCCTGCTTTTTTTAACATTTACTTCTTCTTTAATCTCTTTAGACGACACTTCACGTTCAGGTGACGCGCTTCTCTCGGATACGGCTCTCTTTTCCTCTTTAACCGACTCTTCTTTTCCCTTTTCCTTGGCTTCTTTCGGAATTGAAATATCTCCCGAAGCCTTTTTAAAAAGATATCTTTCATTCATTCTTTCGGCTCTGTCCGAAAAGAAAATAAACGCCTGTACCGAATTGTAATAATCCATTATATACTGTACCACAAACTCATCTCTGTTTGAGTTCAGATAAGACATGGCGACTATTATATTTAAAAGAACATCCATATAAGAGCTTGAAAGTTCCGAATTTTTCTCTCTGTCTCTTAAAGCGCAAAGCTGCATTATTATAGGCGGTGCTTTTATAACGGCTTCCGCCTGCTTTATCATTTCTTCGTCAATATCCCTTTCATCTCTTATATCATACTGCTTACTGTCCGGAATTGATACAATGAATTTCGCTTCTCCTTCACTTATACTACCGCTGTAGACCGCCATGTTTATAAGCAGAGACTGAATATATTTGTCAAGACACTGATAAATGTTTTTATGAATTATTTTTTCAGCCTGCAAAAAATATCCCTCTTTTTCCAAAATTGAACAATATCCTACAAGAGTTCTGTAATTTGCCTTTGCTATATCAAAAACCTGTCCCGCGTTCGTATACATAAAATTCCCCTTATATCCGAAACCGAGCTGTTCGGTTTAATCTTAAAGTAAACATCCCCCGCAACGTTCATATACCTAAAAATAAACTTGCCTGTCGAAGGAATCAATTTTTTATCACAGAGTATTTATCTCGTCGCCGTAAATAAAACACCGATTATAAAATAATCTTCCTTTATAATAACATTCCTTTTTGATTTTGTCATCCAAACTTTTTACTAAATTGTTAACACTTTTTAAAATTTCCGCGTCACCTATTATATCTCCCATTTTAAACGACATTTCTCCGCTCTGTCTTATGCCGAAAATATCTCCCGGTCCTCTCAAACGCATATCCTCTTCCGCTATTCTAAAACCGTCGTTTGAATTATTCAAAATCCGAAGTCTCTCCATAGACTCTTCACTTTCGTTACCCGAAACAAAAATACAATATGACTGAGCTCTTCCTCTGCCTATTCGCCCCCTTAGCTGATGAAGCGAGGCAAGTCCGAATCTGTCGGCATTTTCTATCATCATAACCGTAGCGTTCGGAACATTTACTCCGACTTCTACAACTGTAGTAGAAACTAAAACATCGGTTTTTCCTTCTGAAAATTCCTTCATTATAAGTTTTTTTTCATCTTCCTTAAGCTTTCCGTGAAGACAGGCTATTTTAATTTTTCCGCCGTAGTATTCCGTAAGCTCCGAGGTATAATTTATTACATCCGCAAGTCCGTCATCCTCGTCCGATTTTTCTATCATAGGGCAGATTATATACGCCTGATGTCCCGCCTCCACTTCCTTTTTTATAAATTTATAGGCACTCTGCCTGTAGCCCTCGTTCACCACACAGTTTTTTACGGGCAGCCTTTCAGCCGGAAGCTCGTCAACAAGAGATATGTCAAGATCTCCGTATAAAATAACCGCAAGAGTTCTCGGTATAGGTGTGGCGCTCATTACAAGCACATGAGGGCTTTCTCCTTTTAAAGAAAGTTTCTCTCTCTGTCTTACGCCGAATCTGTGCTGTTCATCCGTTATAACAAGCGCAAGATTTTTATATACTACACTATCCTGAATAAGCGCATGAGTACCGATTATAATATCCGCCTCTCCGTTTTCTATTTCTTCCAAAACTTTTTTTCGCTCTTTTCCCTTTACCGATCCGGTAAGAAGCACCGTTTTAATATTGAATTTATCAAGCAGTCCGGAAAAACTTTCAAAATGCTGTCTTGCAAGCACTTCGGTCGGTACCATTACCGAGGACTGAAAGCCGTTTTCAGCTGTAAGAAAGCAGGCAATCACGGCAAGCACGGTTTTTCCGGAGCCTACATCTCCCTGGACTAATCTGTTCATTCTGAAACCGCTTTTAAAGTCCTTCGTTATCTCGTCCCACACTCTTTTTTGAGCCGAAGTCATACTGAAAGGAAGCCCCTCTATAAAATCTTCGGTCGATTGTTTAGGAATTATTTTATATAAGGCTTTCTCCCCGACTTTATCTCTTTTCATCATATCAATAGAAAGCGCAAATAAAAAAAACTCGTCAAAAACAAGTCTTTTTCTTGCTTCTTTAACAGTTTCAAAGGATTTCGGAAAATGGATTTCCTCTACT
>CAUUHV010000050.1:0-11388 GCA_963545085.1 uncultured Catonella sp.
TGGGGTGGATATCACGCATATTTTTCTGATTTAGATGGATATTATTGGGAAGTTGTATGGGGTTCAAATTTCAAGTTTGATGAAAACGGACTATTGAAATTTTAGTAATTAAGGGAGATATAAAAAATGGCTTCAAGTAAAGAATATTTGGATTTCATTTTAGAACAACTATCCGAGTTGGAAGAAATAACATATAGGTCAATGATGGGTGAATATATAATTTATTATCGTGGAAAAATCGTAGGTGGGGTTTACGATGATAGATTTTTAGTTAAGCCTGTTAAATCTGCAATAGCATATATGCCAAATGCAAAGTATGAGTTACCGTATGATGGAGCAAAGGAAATGCTTTTAGTAGATGATGTTGATAATAAAGAGTTTCTAATTGGTTTGTTTGATGCTATGTATGATGACTTGCCTTTACCTAAGCCAAAAAAAAGAGATAAATAATTCACAGGTTTGTCAATTGAATATAACAATTTGAGAAACGGTAAATCAAATAGGTTTGCTGTTTTTCTTTGCTGAAAATGGAAATGAGATAAAAGAAAAGTTGTCCATAAACATAAAAGGTACTTGACAAAATACTTTCTGTTCTGCGGTCCCGTGCAGTATATTCATTTACGTCACAAAAAACGGATATAACTTTCGATTGATAATAAAACAAAGATTTGCTAAGATAGTTAGAGAATATTTTAATGAAAGAGAGGATATTTTTATGGCGGCAAATCCGAAGGTTACAATAGAAATGAACGGAGGAAAGAAGATAGTGGCGGAGCTTTATCCCGAAATTGCTCCCAATACGGTAAATAACTTCATTTCTCTTATAAATAAAGGATTTTATGACGGACTTATTTTTCACAGGGTTATAAAGGGTTTTATGTTACAGGGAGGAGATCCGGAAGGAAACGGTACCGGCGGTCCGGGCTACAGTATAAAGGGTGAATTTTCTCAAAACGGATTTAAAAATGACCTTAAGCATACGGCGGGAGTGCTTTCAATGGCACGTTCCATGATGCCCGACTCTGCGGGCTCACAGTTTTTTATAATGCATATGGATTCTCCGCATCTTGACGGAGCCTACGCGGCTTTCGGCAAGGTGATAGAGGGGTTTGACGTTGTAGACGGGATTGCGGAAGTAAAGACAAATTTCAGCGATAAGCCGAAAGAAGATCAGATAATGGTAAAGGTTACGGTCGATACCTTCGGAGTCGATTATCCGGAGCCTGAGAAGGTGTGAGTATGACTTGCGGTGAATTTCAAAGCTTAATACTGCCGTTTATAAACGGGAAGCTCGGTATACGTAAAAAAGAGGAATTTATCGAGCATATTTTGTCATGTAAAGAATGTAAGGAAGAGCTTGAAATTTACTATATTATAATAAATTGTGTAAAAGAACTTGATGATGACGAAAAATTTACTGACGATTATGATAAAAGCTACAGAGAATTTATCGAAAACACAAGAAAAGGTATTAAAAGCTATAAAAACAGGGCTATAAGGCGCAGAGCGACTTTTATGATGGTAGTGGGGGCTGCGGTCGGTTTTACAGGAGTAACCGTAAATACTGAAGAAATGACGAAAAAAGAAGAAGTAATTAAAAGTAAAAATTTTACTGACAATGATCTTGATATGAGGTTTCGATTCAGCGACAATCATATCTTCTTTGAAAAGCGCTTTGATCTTGAAAGCATAAGTATAATGCCGGAGTTTGAAGGGGAGGAGTTACATGAAAAATGATTATCTTTTGCTTATAGACGGCTCATCCCTTTTATCGACACAGTTTTTCGGAAGTCTGCCTAAACAGATTTTGTTCGCAAAAATCAATGAAGAAAAGGAAAAATATTTCGATAAGATACTTCAAACCGGAGACGGCTTTTATACGAACGGAGTTTTCGGCTTCATAAAGTATCTTTTTAAAATAATAAGAGAGCAAAAACCCACTCACATAGCAGTAGCGTGGGATTTAAGCAGAAATACATTCAGAAGGGAAATTTATCCCGAATATAAGGCGAACAGAGGCGAAACCATGCGCCCTTTGGCGGATCAGTTCGCAGTATGCGAAGAAATGTTAAGGGAGTTCGGTATAGCCCAGTTTATGTCGGGACGTTTCGAGGCGGACGATTTCTGCGGAACCATTGCAAAAAGGTTTGAAAAAGAGCTTCCGGTATTTATACTTACCAAAGATAATGATTATTTACAGCTTGTTACCGATAATACGAAGCTTTGGCTTATGCACGGAAGTATAGAAAAAACGGACGAACTTTATAAGAAGTATAATATAAACAAAAAGAACGTATCGGCTCCGGAGCGTTGTTTCGTTTATGACAGAGAGCTTGTTAAAAAGGAGTTTGGAGTTGAGCCCGAGAATGTAAATTCGCTTAAAGGGATAATGGGAGATTCTTCGGATAATATTAAGGGAGTTCCCGGAGTCGGAGAAACTACGGCGAGGCTCCTCATAGGAAAATATCATACCGTTTCGGCTGTTTATGACGAGCTGAGCGGTAAAACGGATAAAGAGCTTAATGAGGTTAAAAAGAAATGGAAGGAAGAATTAGGCATAAGCCGTTCACCTATAAATTTTCTGCTTAAAACCTCGGATACGGAGCTTGTCGGTGAAAAATCCGCAAGGCTTTCGGAAGAGCTTGCGACTATTAAAACTGATATAGATATTTCCGGTATAAGCCTTGAGTCGCTTAAGCTTTCGCTTGATGAGCAGGGTACCAAAAAAGCTGTTGCGGCTCTTGAGTTTAATTCTATAAATGTAGAAGAATTGCCGGAAGAAGTTTTTAAAACAGAAAACGATTTGCCCGACAGATTGCCTTACGGCTTAAATAAGGCGATTTCGGATGGGCTTATAAATGAGGACGGTCTAAAGCTTATAGAAAATTTAAGAGCCAAGGCAAGCGGCATAAAAATACAAGAATCTGAAAAGAGTAAAAAGAAAGAATTTAAAAATATAAGTACTTCCGATATGGAAACGGTTCTTGAAATTTTTAAAAATGCCGCAAAAGAAAATAAATATGTCGGATTTTATATGTCCGATGCGGAGTTTTGTTTAATTTACGGTGAAACCGAGAATATTATTATAAAAGAAGCCTTTATCACTTCGGACTTTTTGAAAGAAGAAACTGACAGGCTTTTTAAGTCATGTAAAGAAACCGAGTTTGTAACATTTTCACTTAAAGAACAGCTTAAATATTTTAAAAACGATGATTATGATAATGTATGCGATATGGCGGTCGCTCATTATCTTATAAATCCTCTTTCGGCTTCTCACGACCCGGAGGCGGTGAAAGAGCTTTATCCCGACATTATTTCCGAGGATGATATTAAAAACCCTGCAAGGTCGGCATATCTATGTGCTGAAAGGCTTTTAACCGAAATAGAGGAAAAGGGTATGAAGAAGCTTTATGACGAAGTGGAGATGCCGCTTGTTCATACTCTGTACGAGATGGAGGAAAGAGGCGTAAAGCTTGAGGCTGAGGAGCTTAAAAGGTATTCGGACGAGCTTGATGTAATGCTCAAGAAATATGAGAAGGATATACATGATATCGCAGGAGAGGAATTTAATATAAACTCTCCTAAACAGCTCGGCACAATACTTTTTGAAAAATTGAAGCTTCCTTACGGTAAAAAGACCAAAACTGGGTATTCAACCTCCGCCGATGTACTTGAACGAATCAGATATGAGGATCCGATAGTGGACAAGGTGTTAAGCTACAGGCAGGCGGCGAAGCTTAAATCGACCTATACGGACGGACTTGAAGCTTTTATAAATAAGGATGGACGAATACACTGTAAGCTTAACCAGCTTGTGACCGCAACGGGAAGGCTTTCAAGCACCGAGCCCAATCTTCAGAACATACCTATAAGAATGGAGCTCGGAAAGAAAATCAGAAAGGCGTTTGTTCCTGAAAAGGGCTATGTATTCGTGGATGCGGACTATTCGCAGATAGAGCTTAGAATAATGGCTCATCTTTCGGAGGATCCAGAGCTTATAAAGGCTTATCACAGTGAAAAGGATATACATAAAATAACGGCTTCGCAGGTCTTTAAGGTGGATTTTGACAAGGTTACGAAGGAGCAGCGAAATAATGCGAAGGCGGTGAACTTCGGTATAATATACGGCATCAGCTCCTTCGGTCTCGGAGAAAATTTAGGCATTTCAAGAAAAGAGGCGGAGCGCTATATAAAAGATTATTTCGCGGCTTATCCGAAGGTTAAGGAATATCTTGATTCCCTTGTGGATAAGGCTATGGAAAACGGTTTTATAACCACATTTTTCGGCAGAATAAGACCTATACCGGAGCTTCACAGTAACAATTTCATGAAAAGGCAGTTCGGGGAAAGGGTGGCTATGAATTCCCCTGTACAGGGAACGGCGGCGGATATTATAAAAATAGCCATGATAAATGTAAACAACAGGCTTAAAAAGGAGCTTAAGGACTCAAGACTTATTTTACAAATTCATGATGAGCTTCTTGTAGAGGCTAAGGAAGAAGAAAAAGATGCCGTTGCAAAAATTCTTGAGGAAGAGATGATGAGGGCGGCAGATTTACGGGTACCTCTTGAAGTGGAAGTTAAATTCGGACACGACTGGTACGAAGCGCATTAAGGGTTGGAGGAATATGCTTGTAATAGGGATAACCGGCGGCATAGGCTCGGGAAAAAGTCTTGTAAGTGAAATACTCCGAGATGAATATGACGCGGCGGTAATAGATACGGATACGTTAGCTCATGAGCTTATGAGAATGGGTACCCCGGTATATAAAAAAGTGGTGGAAGAATTCGGGGATAAAATCTTGGATTCGTCACTTGAAATAGACAGAAAGAAGCTCGGAGGCATAGTTTTCGGCAACAGCGAAAAATTAAGGCTTCTTGATGAAATAACACATCCCGCGGTTGAAGCCGAGGTTGACAGACGGATAGCGGAATTTAAGAAAAAGGGATTTTACTATACCGCTCTTGAAACGGCGCTTCTTATAGAAGCCGGATATGAGGATAAATGTGATAAAATATGGTATGTGCATACCGATAAGCCGGTAAGGATAAAAAGACTCAAAACGAGCAGAGGAATGGATGAGGAAAAGGCAAGGCGAATTATAAGCAGTCAAAAAACCGAGGAGGCTTTTATAAAAATAGCTGATGAAGTAATTGACAATACAGGTTCAAAATATGAAACGAAATTAAAAATTGACAGAATTTTAACGGGCTATCGTGGGAGGTAAGAATGCGGAAGTTGCCTGAGCAGTTGGTATTCGGCCTTGATATAGGCACAAGAAGTCTTATAGGCGTGGTAGGAACCAGAGAGAATGAGCATAAATTTAAGGCTGAAGCCGTTGAGTTTATTGAGCATGAAACAAGAGCGATGCTTGACGGACAAATTCATGATATACCGAAGGTATCCGAGTCTATAAGGAAGATGAAGAAAAAGCTTGAAGCGAAGATTGAAAAGGAGCTTACAGAAGTTTGCATAGCCGCCGCAGGAAGGGTTTTAAAGACCGTAAATGTGAGGGCTGTGCTTGAATTTCCGGAAGAAACCGTAATCCGCGACGAGCAGATACATTCTCTTGAAATGCTCGGAGTTGAAGAAGCCTATAAAAAAATAAGAGAAACCGTAGAAAATGAAAACGATTTCTATTGTGTAGGATATTCGGTAATACATTATTACATAAATGATTTAAGGATTACCAATCTTGAGGAACACAAAGGAACTAAAATAGAAGCCGATATGATAGGTACTTTTTTACCTCAGGATGTTGTTGACGATTTATATTCCGCAGTGGAGGGTGCCGGACTTAACGTTGCCAACATGACTTTGGAGCCTATTGCGGCAATAGATGTGGCAATACCCGAGAAATTCAGACTGCTTAATATTGCGCTTGTAGATGTGGGAGCGGGAACTTCGGATATTTGTATAACCGATGACGGCGCGGTAATGGCATACGGAATGATACCTCACGCCGGCGATGAGATTACGGAGATTATCGCAAGGCTTTGTCTGGTCGATTTTAATACCGCGGATAAGATAAAAAGGGACTGCTCGGAAGGTGAAACGGTAGAATTTAACGATATAATGGATATAACACAGACGATGTCGTCAGCTGATATTCTTGATACCGTAAGACCTACGATAGACTCGATTACCGAGGAAATAGCTGAAAAGATTAAGGAATTAAACGGAGGAAAGTCGGTAAGCGCCGTATTTATAGTAGGCGGCGGCGGAAAAATAAAAGGTTTTGCCGAAAATTTAGCTAAGATACTGGGACTTCCTAAGGAAAGGGTAGCTTTAAGAGGAAAAGAGGTATTGGGCGAGGTTGAGTTTACGGATAAAAGCGTAGAAAAAGATCCGATTTTGGTGACACCGATCGGAATTTGTTACAGTTATTATGAGGCAAGAAATAATTTTATTTATGTGACTTTGAACGGAGAGCGGGTGAAGCTTTACGACAACAGTAAATTAACGGTGTTGGACGCGGTACTTAAAGAGGGTTTTTCAAATGACGATTTGTTTCCTAAGAGAGGAAAGGCGCTTAATTATACGCTTGACGGCGAGCGCAGAATTGAAAGGGGAGATGTCGGAGAAGCAGCGGAAATTAAGCTTAACGGCAGTCTTGTCGGAATAAGCAGACCGATAACTAAAAATGACGTTATAACCCTTAAGGTATCTACGGCGGGAGCGCCTGCAAGGCTTATGATAAGTAAACTTAAGGAAATGAACGACAGCTTTTATATAAATTTCAATGACAGGGAGATTTCCTGTCCCAAATTGGCGGAAGTAAACGGTAAGCTGGTATCGGGATTTTATGAGATAAAGGAAAATGACGCGGTAATTATAAGGAAATATTATACTCTGTCGCAAATTATGGAAATGCTTGATCTGCCTTATCATACCGGAATACTTGTAAACAATATGCCGGCTAAGAAGAATACCGAAATTTATGATAAATTTACTATTTTGGATAAAAATATAACGGATACGAAAAATCTTGTTTCTTCTTACCTTAAAGTCGGAGGTGTTGTCGCTAATGAAGCGACTGATATGGCGGACGATGAAAATGAAGCGGATAATGAGGAGATACCGGAAATTACGGAGGTTACCGAATCGAAAAAAACGGACAGCCGTTCATTTAGGGAAATATCCGTACATGTAAACGGAACTCCGGTTACACTTAAGGGTAAGGTACATTACGTAATGGTTGATGTGCTTGATTTTTATAAATTCGACATGTCGGAGTATAAGGGTAAGCTTATAATTGAAATAAACGGTGAAGGAGAAAAGGACTTTTCATCTCCTGTACATGAAGGTGATATGATAAGGCTTGAGTGGGGTGAATAAGGTGACGGATGATAATGAAGCTGTGAAAATTGCCACTCTTGCGAGCGGAAGCGGCGGCAATTCTACAGTTGTAGCATTCGGAAGAGATATACTTTTGACGGACTGCGGAATAAGTTGCAAGAGGATAACGGAGGGACTTAAAAGCTTAGGTATTGAGCCGTCCGATTTGAAGGGAGTTTTGATTACACATGAGCATAAGGATCATATCGCGGGACTTAAAATTTTGATGAAAAGGTACAGACTTCCCGTTTTTGCCACACTCGGAACTTTAACCGAGATAACGCGTTTTAACAGGGATATGGATAAAAGCCTTATGTATAAGATAGATAGCGGCAAGTCTTTTAGAATAGGCGATGTGAGGGTAAACTCTTTTTCGATACCGCATGATGCCGCGGAACCTGTAGGCTTTACATTTGAAGGATTCGGCAAAAAGCTTGCGGTATGCACCGATATAGGAAGAATTACGGATGAGATAACTGAAAACCTCCGTAATTCCTCGGCAATGGTTGTGGAGGCTAACCATGATGTAAGAATGCTTGAGGCGGGAGCTTATCCGTACAGTTTAAAGCGAAGGATTTTAAGCGACATCGGTCATCTTTCAAATGAGAACAGCGGAAAGCTTATTTCGGAAGTCTGGCATGAGGGACTTAAACATATTTTTTTAGGGCATTTAAGCAGTGAAAACAATCTGCCGGAGCTTGCAAAACAGACGGTAAAATGCGAGCTTATGGAAAGGAACATAGGATATGAGAGTATTACGGTGATAGAGACGGCAAAAAAAGACGCTCCGTCGGAAATGATTTCGGTGTAGAGTTAAGAGTCTAAGCATAGAAATGTTGTATGTATTCTGCCTGCGGGATAGACTATTTATAAATATTATTTAAAATTCATGCAATAATCACCATCTTTGAATTTAAGCAGTTTTGACCGAGAAAGCCTGAAAATAAACGATTTTTGAAATATCTAATAAGTTTCGAAAAAATGAATAAATTTTCGATAAAATCTAATACATCAATAACAAATAATCACAAATTAAGTGATTTCAGTTCTTGATTTTTATTAGCCTTATTTGCTCGGCCAAATATTCAAGCGTTCTATGACCGTAAACTTTATTTGTGACATCTTGAAATGAGTGACCTAACATCATTTTCTTATCGGTTTCTTTTATGCCGTACTCATCACAGAGCATAGCGAAAGTGTGGCGGCAATCATGAGGCGTATGAGATGCTATTCCTAATTCAGATAATTTCTCATACATTTTTGCTCTGAACATCTGCTGAGATTCCTGCAGTCTTTCCGGATTACTCTTTATAAGCTGCTTGATGTCCGGATGAATAGGTACATATCTGTTCTTGCCTGCCTTGGTCTTTAAGCCTCCGTAGAAATAGTTTTCTTTAAGATTTATTTCTACCTGTTCATACTCGCTTATACGAAATCCGCTATAAATAAGGATTAGGAGATTGGCGCATATATAATCACTTTTATGCTTCCACAAGACATCTATTTCATCATGGGAGAAAGGTATGCCGTGCTCATCGTCGTCAGTAGTATTAACGGTTACGTAAGTAGAATAGTCTTTCTCAATAAGTTCGTGAATATCGGCAAACTTATACATCTGCTTGAAAAGATTTACTATAAGCTCTTTTGAGGCGTGTTTTAAAGGGCAATCGTCAACAACTTTTTGTAAATCCACAGTCTTTAAATTTTTAAAAGTCAAATTATGAAGCGCGCTACAATTCTTGAAAGCAGTTTTGTAAGAATTTTCAGTTGTTTTACTAAGCGTTTTTTTATTATCGACAAATTTCCATTTCATAAATTTCTCATAGACTTCGGCGAATGTCTCGCCGTCAAGCTGCTTTCTGTCAAGAACGGATAGAATTCTGTTTACAACAGGGGATAAGTCGGAATGCTCCACATCATAAAGTAGATTAGTCGTGTCACCGCCACGCCTGAATTTTCCGTTATGGTATAAGAGTAAAGTGGAAAAGGCTTTTTCCCATGTATCACAATAAGCTATTGCTTTTTCATAGACAGGGCGTCCCAAATCATCTCTTTTAGTGGAAGGCGGGAAAGCCGCATAAGGATTGGTTCTTCCTTTTCCTAAGTTGCGAATACTTCCGAAGCCGTTCCTAAGCCTTGGATATTTTTTCTTTTTCGGCATATTTTACCTCCTTAAAGCGTTGTTTTTAAGAGGGTAAAATGATATAATTACCTTGTTCGTATGGCTTTTATATCACTTACCCTCATCGGGTGCATTCCCCTGTCTATTGCAGTAGGCGGGGGAATTGTTTATTGAACTGTAAAACTATTGGTTGATAGTTCGTGTTTAAGTGGTTGTCAACCAATAGTTTATAACCACTTTGTAACTGTTTGCCAATGCCAGCAAAATGATTCATCATTTGCAATGTTCATATATAATTTTATTCATGGCAAAATTCGTATCAAAATATCTTTAATGGTATCTAAGTTCTCTCTTTTAGCGTGATGATAAATCTTATTAGCTATTATATCTGCGGCTCTAATTAAAATGACTTTATCGGAGTTACAATATGATAAATCTAATGAATTTAGCGCCGGTGTTATCGGTGGAAAATATCGTATATAAGATGTGTTAAATGTTCCTCTTTTAAATTCCTGTTCCAACGCCTCTTTTAGCTCATATTTTCCATTGGTAGCGGTAGTGTGCTCATCACAGAAGAAATATATGTTATTTATATCTTCAAGATTTATTTTCCCTGCTTGCGACAGTTTTACCAGTGCACTTTTTACACCTATTTTATAAGCGTAATCAAGATAACGTTGCTTTGACTTTTTGTCAGCAAAAATTTCTTCAAGAACTCTGCTTAAGTCTATAACTATTCCAAACTTTATGTATTTGTTCATTGAAGAGAATAGACGTCTTTTGTCGTTGTTATATAAAGAATTAGCTTTAATTTCTCCTCTAACCTTTAATATATTGCGAATTTGCTTTTCTATAGCTTTATATTGTCTTGCTGCATTATCACGTTCTTCTTTGTCTAAAAATATAAGTCCTCCAAACACAAAAAAATTTTCGTGTTTATTATCAAAAACTCCTGATTCATCAGAATATACATATAAATTCATAAAAGACCTCACATAAAACAAAAAGGACTACCACATTGTGATAATCCTTTCCCCATGTCCGACGACTTTACAAGTCGTTTAAACGCTAATTCGGTTTCACGAGTACGCAGTATAGATTTCCTACCTGCAAATAAATTATAGCATTATCACTTTTTGCTTGTCAATATTTAATTTTCACACCTTCCCCAACACCTTACCTAAACACTTTCCGTATTCTCCGACTATGCTTTCGTATGCCTTATTGTCGGATAAAAGCTCTCCATTGCCCATACGCTTAACATATCCCATCCCATCTACTATAAATATACCGGTTTTACCGATTTCAGGGATTGCGTTCCGCTCCACTATGAGCGTATCACCGTCATAATATGTAGGCTCCATGCTGTCACCGTTTACCTGTATAGCGTAATCTGCCTTTTTATATTTCTTTGAGTCTACCTTAACCATATCAAACGGGATATCGTCAAATACGTATTGTCCGGAACCTGCAGCGGCGAGCTTAGGATAGCAGGGGATTTCTTTGTAATTGTCAAAGTCAACGGTAATATCATTAAGTATATAGCTTTCTCCTGAACGTTCTAATTCTTTATCTATTACGATATCTACAAGTTCTTTTGAAAGGTCATCAAGTTTTCTGTATTTTTTAATAACATTTTTTTCTTTATCGGTATAGGTTTCTTCTTTATGATAGGAAATTGCATTTTCTTCCCACCCCATAAGATAAGTTTGAGTACATTCCAATGCATCTGATATTTTCTTCAACAAATTGATATCTACACCTTTTATTTGTCCAGTTTCATATCTTTGCATAGTTCCTTCAGATAGCCCAACTTTCAGCCCTAATTCCTTTAAAGATAGGTTTTTATTATTTCTTGCTGCTTTAATTCGCATACCTACTGCTTTGTTAAATTCCATATTATCACCTCTTTAGATTGCATATTATC
>CAUUHV010000051.1:0-10861 GCA_963545085.1 uncultured Catonella sp.
TCTTTGTTATTAAAGTAGCTGAAAATTTTGGTGTGAGAAGTGCCCGCCTCTTTTGCGATATCTCTTACAGATACCTTTTCTATCGGCTTTCTTAATACGCATTGTTGGAACGCGTCAATGATTTTTTGTTTTTCTGCAGCAGTGTCTACTATTTTAGGCATATTTAACCTCCTATATGCCGAATTCAGGTAAACTGATTTCTGAATTTGGGTTATATTACAGATTATACTATAAAAATCACCGGACAGGGTATCCCCGCCCGATGATTTTTATGATATTTTGTTAAGTTTTAAATTAGACCCCCTGCTGATACCGCATTTATAATTTGCGTATTTTATAGAGCTTTTGTTTTTATGCAGTCTTTTTCGCAAAATATTCCTGTCGGAGCATAGTCACGCCGCTATAAAGAAGAATTGCCGCAACCAGCCATTGTAACATAGTGATATTCATCGACTTTACAACGAATACTGCCAGAAGAACTCCAAGAACACCGGCGGTTGAGGAAAACAGCGTGATTTTGCGACTGTATTCACCAAGTCTGACATATTCCATACTGCCGACCGGCACTGAAAATGCGCATGCTCCCATCATAATCGGAAAAGCTATGACAGGGTGCAGTCCCATCGCATACACCGTAAACATGGTAATAGGATAGGAACCGACTCCGATTGTATTCATTGCGCCGAATACCGCAAACAATAATACAGTTGCCGTCAGCTTGATTCCTGTCAAACCTGTAAGCTCCCCGCCGAGAGGAAAGAGTCCCGCTTTACCGAGAAGGATAAGTCCCATTGCTCCGAGTAATCCGAAACCGATTATACGGCGAATCAATCCGGTAGGAAATTTAACGACAAACCGAGGCAGGATATATGCTCCCAGAGTTTGTGAAACAATACACAATACAAGAGTCAGAATATCCACATCAATAGACTGAATATAGGCAAGCGCCATAACCGCTACAGGCAGTACACATTGTGTATTCAACGTTCCCGGAAGCTTTTTGTCATCCACCCACTTCATGTTGCGATAAAATGCTGTTGACAGAGCATAGTCTGAAACACCGAAAGTCGACAGAAAGTACAATACAAATGAGCTGCAGAACATGATAAAAGGATTTCCCTTTTCCGCTCGCGCCTCATTACGATGCTTTCGATAATCAACTGCGAACCTATATCCGAAAAGTCCGTTAACAATCAAAATTCCTGCCAGTATGGCGTAAAGTATATAGTCTTTTAACATTTATTTGTCCCTCAACGGTTATTCACTTATCTTCTTCCATATCGGAAGCGAGCCAACGGAACAATTCCTTTTTACGCGCCAAAGTAAGTTTTTCAACTTCTTCTTTCGAACGGTTATAAACGGTTCCGCCTTTGATATTCATAAGTTCATACAGTTTTTCAGGAGGCTTTTTATCATTGCATAACGAAGGCTGAAGATAGTCCGCAAAATTGACCATAACCGGAAGTCCCGCCAAATCCGCGGATTCGATTGGTCCTGTTACCGAGTAGCGGCGACCTATGCTGTAACGAACAACCGAGTCGATTGCGTCCGCACTCGCAACTCCTGCCGCATATAAATCCCATGCTTCGCGTAAAGCCGCAAATTGAATACGGTTGCCGATGAAACCGTCAATTTCTTTATCAATGATTGCCGGCTTTTTGCCGATTTTACGAAGAATATCGCATACATAGTCGATTGTTTCACGAGAGGTTTCCGGCGCACCGCATACTTCAACCAACGGAAGAAGCTGTGGAGGGAACCAGAAGTGAGTAGCTATTACACGATCTCTCTTTTTAACCTGAGAAATCACTTCCGACACGGAATGACCGCTTGCAGTTGCAAGAATAGCGTCTTCCGCGCAGATTTTTTCAAGTTTGCCGAAAGTCTGATTTTTAAGCTCCATATTTTCAGGCAACGCTTCGATTATCATACGTGCATCTTTTGCGGCTTCCATATCGGTGCTGAATGAAATACGATCGAGAATAGCCTGAATTTTATCCTTTTCAAGAAGCTTCATCTCGACAAATTCATTGAGACTGAGTTTGATTCTGTTCAAAGCGGAATCAAGACTTGCGTCGTTCAGTCCGATAACGGTCACTTCGTGTCCCGCTTTTGCAAAAACTTCCGCAATACCGTGTCCCATTGTGCCGTCTCCGACAACCGCGATTTTAATTCTGTTTTCGTTGGCAATCATCTTTTTAACTCCTTTTTGTTTTTAATTACCACTTGGTTGATAAAAATATAACATATATCGGTTGTTTTAGCAACCATTTGGAATTTAAAATTTTCATCTTTTTTTGCGTGACAAAAAGTGTAAAAATATCGTATAAATTGCAGTCCTGAATGTCGGTATTTCATATTTTTTTCTAAGCTGTTGCAAACCTTATTTCAGCAGATCCGCTAAACATTTTTTTCGGATTGTTATTCATAAATTTTTCTATCTCTTTTATCCTCTTTCCGCTTCAATAAAACGCTTCCCTTTTTCTCTTTTTGTGATATAATGCTTTTCTGTTCCGGCGGAATTCACTTTATCCGTACCGGCAATTTATTTTGCCGTTTATAGCTTTTATAAACAAAAACGTTTAATTACAGTCATTGTTCAGAGTATCTGAGAAAGAATAAAAAGAAGAAAGAAGTTCCGATAAATATTTTATTTGAGGGAAAGGAGTTTTTATGATGAAGGAGTATCTCAAATTATACAAAAAGATGAGAGAGGATTATTATCAAAAATGTGGAGCATATTCTCATCCGGATAGTCTTAAAGACTTTGAAAAACGAAATCAAAAGATATTTGAAGAACATTTGAAAAAATATAGTGATTCTACCGACAAGGTGTTGAAAACAAAATTATATATAGATCTTATTCTTGATAAAATCCGATATTTCAGCTACTATTCCGCTTTCAGTGAAGGAAATTTTGAGAAATTGAACAATGCCGTTAGACAAAACGGCAGGACTTATTTGCTGAAGGGTGGAATTACACATAGCGGAACCGCCTACACGGGAAATATTATAAAAGGAATTTTTACTTGTTTTGCCGGCAATGATTTTGAGGTAAGCGAGTCATTTGTCCCTCGTACATTGCCGTTACTCAAAGGCACTTTTTATACGGAAAATGTAATAAACCTGTTCCGCTCAATCTATTACAAAGATGATAAAAAATCGGAGGAGGCGATGTCAAAAGCCGAATCTTTTTTAACAAAGAAAAAGCTTACTGGAACAGCGGAGTACTATGTCAGGTTTTTTATTTTTCTTGCAAAAAAAGATGTGGGCGGAATCACGGAATGCCTGCAAAAACTTTGTGAAGCATATCAAAAACAGGGTTATCCTGTGGAAAAAATCGACAAATGCTTTGTTCCTGAGATACACGGTTTATATCGATTGGTAAAATTTCTTGACGAAGATCTGTTTGAGAAAGTCGAATTGCCGTCTCACAAGTGTTTTCTTAAAGAATTTGAAGAATGGCAACAGAAAAACAATTTTCCGAAAGGCATACAGTTCTATGATTATCCGGAAACATTACAGGATGCGAATCGGATTTTACAAGGTTCTTTACCTGTGATTCAACTAATCAACACGAGCGGGACATTGACGATAGATGTAGAAAAATTTACGGAAGAGTTAAGCGGCTCGGTGAAGTAATGGGGAGATTAAAACTCGGTCTTTTACAAAATTATGAGGGCGAAGTATGAATTTGAATTCGAAAACTTAGATGGATAGTACCTGGACATGAGTAAGATCCCGGTTTCAAATACGATGAAAATTGCCATATAAACAAAAACTATATCAAAGTATCAAATTTGTATATTTGAAAATAATGTACTTGTGATATACAATCGCTTCATACAAAATCTGAGTGAGAAAAGGAGAGGAAAATATGAAAAAAACATTCAGAAAGTTTTTGATTGCGATATTAGGAGCGGCATTGAGCGCAAGCGCTTTAACGGCATGCGGTAAGAGTGTTGCGTCGGATGATAAGAAGATTTCAATCGGAGTTTCACCGGTGCCTCATGCTGAAATTGTGAAAGAGGTGGTAAAGCCGATTCTTGAAAAAAACGGATATGAGTTAAAAATAGTGGAGTTTAATGATTATGTGCAGCCTAATACTTCTCTTGAAGAGGGTGAGATAGATGCAAATTATTTTCAGACTGCAAGGTATCTTGAAAACGAGAATAAGGAAAGAGAACTCCATCTTGTGTCCGTGGCTGAAATTCATCTTGAGCCTATGGGCTTATACTCAAAGAAATATAAAAGCTTAACCGAAATTCCCGACGGAGCGAACATAGCTATACCTAACGACGGTTCAAATGAGTCGAGAGCGCTTGCCCTGCTTGCGGATAACGGACTTATTATTTTATCGGAAACCGATAATCTTTATAATCTTACAAATATAAAGGATAATCCGCATAATTACAGCTTTTCTGAAATAGAGGCGGCAAGTCTCCCTGTTACTCTTGAGGATGTGGACGCTGCGGTTATTAACGGAAACTACGCCCTTGCTGCGGGCTATAATCCTTCCGGAGATTCTCTTTTGCTTGAAAGCGTTTCATCGGAGTCTATAAAGCAGTATTTTAACGATTTGGTCGTAAAATCGGGTAATGAGAATTCGAACAAAATAAAAGCTCTTAAAGAGGCTATGACATCGGATGAAGTTAAGAAGTATATAGAAGAGAAGTATAAGGGTTCGGTTATACCGGCATTTTAAAGCTTAGGCGGATAAGAGGAAAATATGATAACAGTGAAGCATCTTGAGAAAAGCTACGGGAGTACGGGCGTGTTAAGCGACGTGAGTCTTGAAATAAAAGAGGGCGAAATATACGGAATAATAGGACAGAGCGGAGCGGGGAAATCTACCCTGCTTCGCTGTCTTAACGCTTTGGAGGGTTTTCAGGGCGGAAGCGTTACGGTGCTCGGAAAACGGATAGAGGAATTAAATAAGGAAGAAATAAATAAGCTCAGGCGTGAAATAGGAATGATTTTTCAAAATTTTAACCTTTTAAGCAGAAAGACGGTTTATGAAAATGTTGCTTTGCCGCTCGTTTTTAACGGGAAAAAGCCGAAATCTCCCGAAATAAGGGAAAAGGTAATGAAAATGCTTGAGCTTGTGGGGCTTGCGGATAAAAAGGACAGCAGACCGGCGGAGCTTTCAGGCGGACAGAAGCAGAGGGTGGCAATAGCGAGAGCATTGATATTGCAGCCTAAAATCCTGCTTTGCGATGAGGCGACTTCGGCGCTTGACCCGATGATAACAAGAGAAATCCTTGAGCTTCTTAAAAAAATAAATAAGGAACTCGGCATTACAATCGTAGTTGTCACTCATCAAATGGACGTGGTGAAGCAGATTTGTGAAAGAGTGGCTTTCCTAAAAAACGGAAAAACCGTAGCGGAGGGAAGACCTGAGGATATTTTTATAAAGCCGGATGAGAATATAAAGGAATTTTTGGGCGAAAATCTTGATATGCTCTCTAAGGACGGTGTGAATATGCATATCTTTTTTGACGGTAAAACAGCTGGAAAGCCTATAATTGCAAGTATGGCGAAAGATTTGGGTGTGGAAGCGTCCATTATATGGGCGAGGCTTGATGATTTCAGAGGAACGGTTTTGGGAAGTCTTACCGTGAGGATAGAAAAGGACGAGGAAGAAAAGGTTAAGGAATACCTGAAAAAACAGGGCGTTAAATGGGAGGTGATTAAATGAGAGAAGTAATAATTACAGCCTGTTTACAGACTCTTTATATGAGTGTTGTATCTACGTTTTTTGCGGTAATACTGGGCTTTATACCCGCGGTAGTTCTTACTCTTACGGCGGAGGACGGCTTGAAGCCGAATAGGGCGGTTTACGGAAGTCTTGATTTTATTGTAAATGTGTTTCGAAGCTTTCCTTTTATAATACTTATGCTGATTCTTATACCCGTAACCCGTTTTATAGCCGGAAAGGCGATTGGGACTGCGGCGGCAACGGTGCCTCTTACCATATCCGCCATTCCTTTTGTCGCAAGAGTTATAGAGGCTGCTTTAAGGAGTGTCGATAAGGGGGTCATAGAGGCGGCGAGATCTATGGGAGCCACGGATATGCAGATTGTAAAAGAGGTAATAGTTACTGAAGCCGTACCGGGCATAATATCCGGTATAGTGTTGACACTTATATCGGTAGTCGGTTATTCGGCTATGGGCGGAGCGATAGGAGCGGGCGGACTTGGCGACGTGGCTATAAGATACGGCTACCAGTCATGGAATCTTCCTTATCTTGTAATTACGAGTTTGATTTTAATAGTCTTTGTACAGATAATACAGTTTATAGGAAATAAGGTGTATAACAAATTGTTATAAAACGCCTATGCGTAGAAAAAGGGGTTACGCGAAAGCATAACCCCTTTTACAGTCGTTATATAATATTATTTTTTCTTTAAAACAGCGCCTAAGCCTAACAAAGCGATACCGAGCAGAGTAAATACGGTGCTGTCGGTTCCGCCGGTCTTTGGAAGCGCTCCTAAAGGAGACTTATTATCGGAAACCTTTATTTCTCCAACTTTATCATCCGCGATTTTAGCGGCTCCGCGAGGATTTATATCATCATCTATGTCGGTGATTTCCGTATCCGCGCTGCCTTGAGGAGTATCCGTATTTGTTATATCAATATCGGGCTGATTAGGCGCGGCAGGATCTGCAGGAGTCGCAGGTTGGTCAGGAATGGCAGGATCTGCAGGTGTAGGAGGATTTTCCGGAACTACAGGCGCGGAAGGATCCGTTCCACCGGATGTTTTTTTGTACTTCAACTCGATTACCGCGCTCTTATAGCCCACATTATAATTATCTCCGTAAAATACATCTTTTATCGCGTCAATATTAAGAGGGTCTAAAGTCACTTCATATTCCCTATCATTTATCTTTGTAAGCCACGGTTTTGTGACTATTTCTGAAAACGCGTAGCCTGCGGGATTATCGGGAACGGTGAATTTAACCCTATCACCTAACTTAAAGTTTGTGAAATCGGTCGTCTTAACATCTGTGAGGTTTTCAGTATTGCCGTTTCTGACTCTTTCCGCCTTTATATTCTGTGGAAGAGAGGCTTCAGGAAGCGGAGCGCCGTCCTGGTCTTTAAGCTCAAGCTTAAATAATACCGGGTTAAATACATGGTTCTCGCCGTCAGCCACGGCATTATCGGTTATGTAAGTTTTACCGTCAGCGCCTACCCTGTACAAAGCTACCTTATTTGTACCGTCATACCAACCGGAGTTAAGCTCAAAAGCGGTTTCCGAGATTGAAGTTATCTTTTCAGGGAAATTTATGCTTTTAAGCAAGCCTTCAGAAAACGCTCTTTGAGGCATCTCGGTAAAGGACGGATTAAGATTGGCGTAATCGAAGCTTACATTTTTCAGATGTTTTGTAGCTCTGAATACTCCCTGCATATCAGCGTTAGAATCTGTATACCCTTTTTGAAAAGCTCTGCTGTTCAGATTTTCTATCGTTTCCAAATGAGGAGCGATAAAAAAATCCTCATTACCGGCATAGAAAGCGAAAGTATGAATATAAGGATCGCAGCCGTTAAATGAAACGCTTGTTATATAATCTCCCATAAAAGAGAATTCATCTATATACTGAAGGCTCTTAGGAAACGAAATATGTCCTTCCACTCCGGCGAAATAAAAGGCTGAGTAGGCAATTTTTTCTATGCCGTTTCCGTCGGCGTCGGTTTCAAAAACGAGATTTTTAATAGTGCTGGTGCTGCTTGGGAATGTGGATGGGGGATTGGGTATGTCCGCTCCGTCGTATATGCAGTCAAAAGCATTGGGATAAATGTTTTTTACACTCGCCGGTATGGAAAGCTCCTGTAAAGCATTGCGGGCGAAAGCCATCGTGCCTATTCCGACTATACCTTCCGGGAAATTGATTTTTTTGATTCTGTTTCCGCAGAACATAAAATCAGGTATTATTTTCCCGGTTATTTCACCAATATCAGGGTTATGGGTATCTTTCAGAGTACCGACTAAGTTGTAACTTTCAGGGAAATTCACGACTTCTATTTTATTATTCTCAAAAGCCCTGACACCTCCCGTGGTTAAGGTGGACGGCAGTGTGACACTTGGTATGTCATTATAGAAGAAACATTGTTCTCCAAGCTCTTCCAAACCTTCAGGAAGCACCAAATCCGTACAAAGACCCACTCTTAAAAAAGCCCCTTTACCGATTTTTTTAAGAGAGCTGCCGAAAGTTACAGATGAAATGTTATTATGAACGAAGGCTCCTTCGGCTATTGTTTCGACACTTTCAGGTAATGTAAGATTGAAAGTAACTCCTTTAATGCTGAAATTTCCATTAAATCCGTCTCCTACGCCTATTTCTGTAGGTTTTATATCGTCTGAAAAGCTGACGTTGACAACTTTATAATCATGTTCTTTTATTTCATTATTGAATTTTTCCTGACCGTCACGGGACAAACTGTATAGTATATTTCCGTCGGCGGACATATTAAGATAGCTTTTATCAAGCGCGATATTGCCTGTTTCTTCAGCGTGAACCTCAACACTGAAAGCGGCATTTTTTGAGAATAAATAACTGAACGGATTTAAATTATCAGAATTTTGCGAGGGGGGGTTGAAGTTGACGCTAAAAAAACTGCGCCGACAAGCACAGCTGTAAATCCGACAGACTTGCGCTTGTTTAAAAAACGTTTTTTCATAGTATTTTTTACTCCTTTTTAATAAGATGATACGGGTGTTAAAAGTATTTGACACCCATGACACAGGATTGTTCCGTCCGACTATTTTCACAATCATTGAAACAATATCCGCAATTACGTGCCGCATGGATAATTGTAGTATAATAATATGGTTTGATTCTAAGCTATAAGGTAATTATTGTCAATGAGCGAAAACCTACAGTATTTGTATTTTTTATAAACATGGCTTAACCATGCCGCTTATAAGTCGCGTTATATAAATAAAAAATAATTAGATACGGGAGCGCGAGGTGAAAATACTGAAAAAGCGTCAATTTCTTCGGCAAAATAGATATATGAAATAAAAATTCCCTTAAAATCAAGAAAGACTGTACTTTTTCTTCATATTAAGATAGAATTAGTACAGTCTATTTTAAATGATAAGCTTGATGGTGTAAGTCATGCCTCACGGCGACATGCCTGAAGGTGACGGATAATCCGGCAGGGGAATATTTTTGTCTGCTTAATCACGGACGGAGGTTTGTTAAAAAAGTTCATGGAGATGAATATGAATTTTAAAAGAAAACTCCCTACTCCTAAAGAATTGAAAGCTGAATATCCTATAACGGATGAGATGATTGAAATTATAAAGAGTAGAGATGAGGTTGTGAAAAATATATTGGAGGGAAGCGACGACAGAATGCTCCTTATAATAGGACCTTGTTCAGCCGACCACGAGGATCCTGTTATAGATTATATTTCGAGACTGACCGGGGTACAGGAGAAGGTAAAGGACAGGATTTTCATTGTTCCGAGGATATATACAAATAAGCCGAGGACGGTGGGAACGGGCTATAAGGGAATGTTACACCAGCCGGACCCGGAAAAAAAGGAGGATATGCTTAAGGGAATAATAGCGATAAGAAACCTCCATATAAGAGCAATCAAAGAAACGGGATTTACCTGTGCGGATGAAATGCTTTATCCGGAAAATCACAGATATCTTTCCGATATACTCTGCTATGTTGCAGTGGGAGCGAGATCGGTTGAAAATCAGGGGCACAGGCTTACGGCGAGCGGTATAGAAGGTCCGGTCGGAATGAAAAATCCTACCGGAGGAGATTTGAACGTAATGATGAACTCCGTTGTAGCGGCACACAGTCCGCATACCTTCTTATACAGAGGTTGGGAAGTGGAGTCTACGGGAAATCCTCTCACTCATGTAATATTAAGAGGCTATGTCGATAAATATGGACGTAATCATCCTAATTACCACTATGAGGATTTAAATGAGGTTTTGAGGCTTTATGGAGAAAGAAATCTTAAAAATCCTGCCGTAATAGTGGATACGAATCACTCGAATTCAGGCAAGAACTATATGGAGCAGATTCGTATAAGTAAGGACGTGCTTCACAGCAGAAATGTTTCGGAAGATATAAGAGGACTTGTAAAAGGTCTTATGATAGAAAGTTATATAGAGGACGGCAGCCAGAAAGAAAATGAGCATGTATTCGGGAAATCCATAACGGATCCCTGTCTCGGTTGGGAAAAGACCGAGAAGCTTATATATGAGCTTGCCGAGCTTTGGTGAAAAATATTTATGAAAAGAGGATATGAAGATGAGCGGATTTGAAGCGGTAACAAAGAAAGATTTAGAGAGAATGAGTAGAGAATACTCGGAGAACAGACTTGCTAAGGCTATGACTAATGCTTTGTCGAAGCACAATATAAAAGACATAGCATTTTCAAACAAAGGGCTTAAGGAAGCGCAGTTTCAGTTTTCCGTGGATTTAAAGACAATGTCAGCCACAAACCAGAAAAAGAGCGGCAGATGTTGGATATTCTCGGCTCTTAACGTACTTCGAGAAGTGGTCGCTAAAAAGTGTAACATCGAGAAATTCGAGCTTTCACAGAACTATGTCGCTTTCTGGGATAAATATGAAAAAGCCAATTATTTTCTTGAAAGCATGATAGATTTGGCGGACAGACCTGCTACCGACAGGCTTGTCACCTTTATTCTTGATATGGGCATACAGGACGGCGGACAGTGGGATATGTTCGTAAATGCGGTTTCAAAATACGGTGTAGTGCCTAAATCTGCTATGGAGGAGAGTTTCCAGAGCAGCAACACGGCGGATATGAATCACCTTATAAATACTAAACTTCGTAAAGGAGCGGTCGCTCTTAGAAAAGCGGTTTCCG
>CAUUHV010000052.1:0-10381 GCA_963545085.1 uncultured Catonella sp.
TCCGAATCTTTCTGACTTATACGTCTAACTTCGACTTTCTCATTAAAATGAGCGAATACTCCTTTTAAAAGTCCCGCCAAATAATCGCCCATGTTTCTTTTTGAGCGGTAAACAAGCTCCGCCGTATTGGAATTTACAGGTGTTAAATCAAGACCCGGAGGAACAGCCCCTTTAATCCTTTTCATAACTATAGCATGCACATCATTCATTGATTTGATAAAATGATACGCATTTTCATGTCTGAAAAACCCCGGATAAAACTGGGCAAAGGTCTTTATATTCTCCATGCCCATCATCTCCCAGACTTCTTCATGGCTTCTTCCGGTCTTTTTTCCCATAAAATCAACCAAGCCCACAGCCACCTGATCATCCACATCCTCTAAAGGACTGAAAATATGGTCATGCTTTAATTTAAAGCTTTCCAAAGCTCTGTTTACTATATCATCTCCGAAAAGCCGTCTTCCCGTAGTAAGCCATGTCGCTACAACAGTACCTTTCATATTCTGAGTTCTCCTATTCAAATATGTCTGTTTGTTTTACACTATTGAATTTTGGTAAATCAATGTAGACGGATTATAGCATTAAACAGTTTACATTTCAAATAAATTAAATTTTATTTTATATTTAAAATCATTTACTAAACATTAAAAGCACAAATAATCAAGCCGCAGACCTGCAATTATCCGTTTTAAAAATGTTTGGCAATATCGCCTCACAGCCACAGATATGGCAGCTCACCGTTTTAATCCTGACTTCGGCGTAGCGCCTGTCAGTTGCGTACAGCTATCCTCCTGACAATTTATAGTGCTTTCGCCTTACCTTCGACTTGCGAAAACATAACAATCGCATTAAGAAATCTGTGGTCTGCGGCATTAGTAATTCGGATTTATCCAAGTCTAATTTTAACTTATTTTCCCGGTTTCATCAAATGAAAGCTGTAATTCTTCTTCCACTTCAAGCTTAAAATCTTCGGCTTTTTCAGGATTTATCACAGGCAAATCCTCTACCGACTTTATACCGAAGCAACGTAAAAATTCCTCCGTAGTTCCGAAAACAAGAGGTCTGCCCGGCGCGTTAAGCCTGCCTGCCTCCTCTATAAGATTATACTCAATAAGCTTATTTACAGCATGATCGCATTTCACACCTCTTATAGCTTCTATATCCGCCCTTGTAACGGGTTGTTTATATGCCACTATTGAAAGGGTTTCAAGCAGTGAATCGGTAAGGTTATGCTTTTTAGGTACATGGGCTATTTTTATTAACGTTTCGTACATCTCCGCCTTTGTACACATCTGAAAAGCTCCTTCAAGCTCAATTATGCTTATGCCGCGCTCCATAGCCTCATACTCGTCCATCATGGAATGAATAACTCTTCTTACCGTATCCTCGTCATGCTCAGTAGCCTCGGCTATAGCCGAAAGCTCTACTGACGCGCCCATCGTAAAAAGTATCGCCTCTATCTTCGCCTTTAAAACCTTAAGCTCCAACTTAAAAATCTCCTATTTGCTCAAATTCTTCTTCCGTAAGATTTCCGTCTCCCTCAAAACGGATTTTTATATCCTCGGCGTCATCCGTCCGCAACGCCTTTATTACTCCGAGCTTCATAAGCTCAAGTATGGCGAGAAAACTCACCACTATATGAAGCCTGTCGGGTTGAGCCGTTAAATATGCTTTAAAGCTGAATTCTCTGTTTGCGGTTGCGTAACTTCGTATTTCCTTCATACAGTCAATCAGACTTATCGGCTCCTTCTTTATTTTACCGAAGGTACTCCTTATAGGATCTCTTTTATCCGCCTGTTTTTTAATTACAAAATTAAAAATATTATGTAATTTCGCAAGGGTTAAATCTCCTATAATCTCTTTAACATCAGGTTTTTCTTCATATTTAGCCACTTCATCGGGAATGGTGGGAGACTTAAATAACATATCACCCGCGTCACCCGCTCTTTCTTTAAGAAGCCCGGCGGAATATTTGTACATTTTATATTCCAAAAGCCTTTCCACAAGCTCGGCTCTCGGGTCTATATCTTCTTCATTTTCATCCTTTTCTACGGGAAGTAGCATCCTTGACTTAATGTTTATAAGCTGTGCCGCCACCAGTAAAAAATCGCTCATCGTATCAAGGTCGGCTTCCTTTATTTTTTCCACGTATTCCATGTACTGATCCGTTATCTCAGCCACGGGTATGTCGTAAATATCTATCTTATTTTTTTCTATTAAATGAAGCAGAAGGTCGAGGGGTCCTTCAAAGGCTTCAAGTTTAACCTCTATTCCCATTTTTATTCTCTTTCAGTCTTAATTCTACAGCTGTAAGCTCAGGCGGATTAAAGATTCTTATATCTATCGCATGATTTCCCAAGCCGCATGAAAATATCATTCTACTTTTATAGTCTTTATATAAACCGCCTGAAAATTTCGGAAACAAGAAAAAATCGGGGCCGATTACTCCGCCTATGAAAGGAAGCCTCATTATCCCGCCGTGAAGATGTCCTGACAAAGTAAGATTCGCTCCCCATTCTTCATACGCATTAAAATAAAGCGGCGAATGGGCGAGCAAAATTCCGAAATTTTCACCCTTTTTCCCTAATTTTCTCTCCAAAAACTTTTCAGACATTTTTTTTCGTTTAAGCTTAGGATAATACTCCTGTCCCAAAGTAAGTCCGTAAATATCTATTTTATCTTCTTTTCTGAAAATATTTGCCATATCGTCATCAAGAATTTTAACTCCCAATTCCGATAGACCTTTATTATACTCTTTAAACATTTTTTTTTCCAGTTTTTCCTCATGATTGCCGTAAGCATGAATTACCGGATATTTTTTCATAAGTTCTGAAATAAGGCTTAAAGACACCTCCATAGAAAGCTTCGATATTTGAAAATGCTTTCCTCCGTCATTCTTAACCGTGCCGCCTACCACCATATCTCCGCCTATGAGTACATAGTCGGGCGAAGCGGAATAAATAAGCTTTAAAAGCCTTTCATTATTCTTTCCATACACCTTCCCGTGCAAATCCGAAAGAAAAACAAACCTGAATCCGTCAAAAGCGGGCGGCAGGTTGTTAAGATACAATTTATATTCTTTTAGATAAAGTCCTCTTCCTATTATCAAGATTTCGCCTCCTTAGTTCGCTGTTTATTATAGCAAAAAAACGATACATCATCAATCAAAGTGTTAAAATGAAAAAGGACACCTTCCGTTACGAAGCGTGTCTTTTTTCTTAAAACCGATATTTAATACTGTTCTAAAGAGGCATATCACTTTTCGTGCCTGTTATCATTTCTTGTACCTGTCCGCAAGGCTCTCCGACTCCGTTTCGTTCATCTTGCCGCGCTTTCTGTCTATAGCGTTTCCGATGGAATCTCCCACTTTATCAACTCCGCGTCTTATTAAATACCTAATTCCGAGCCATATTAAAGAAATAACCGCTATAACTATAATGCCTGCAAAAGTTTCCATAAATTTATATCCTCCTTAAAAAAATTTAGATTTTGTCTTAATTTCTATCTTCTTTGATGACACCTGTGTACCCGGATCAAGCTGCAAAAATGTTTTCTCCACAGCGGTTAATACCGTGTTCATCGCATTTGTTTCATAATTCATTCCTTTACGCGTTTGCCACCCTGTAAATTCGAAACAATACGCGTTCCGTGACATATCGTCTTTCATATGATATATATGCGCCGTCCACCCTGCTCCGCTAAAACCTACGACCTCTTTTTCCGAATTTACCGATACATTTGCTTTTTTATAATAATCCGCCCCTTTTAGCGCGTTTGCGATTTCGGAAAACGGCATTTCTTTTATTGTAAATATTTCAGCATACTCCTCAAATCCCGCCCTGCGGTTTACAATCTGCCCGCTGTCAAGCAGTTTTTTTCTATAATTATAACCCACATAGGCGGCTATTACTATAATTGCGATAATTACAATCAAGTATGTATTCATAAGTTTATCCTCCGATTTTAAATTGTTTCAGTGATTTACTCACTTATAGCCCCCGCTTTACCATTCGACCATACCCACGCAAGTCCATCCGAGAAAGGTTCCGCATATTGATACTTAGGTGGGATTACTTCATTACCTTGTCTGTCTATATATCCTAAACCTCTGTTTTTTATCCTTACCGTTGTGAATTTTTCGCCTTCATATAAACGGAATCACCACATCTCCGGTCTTATACTCTTTTTCCGCCGTCGTTTCTTCCTCAGCAAAAGCGGAAGTCGCCGTCTGTAAGAAAAATCCCGATATAAGGCTTAGAGCAAATGACGGGGCAAACACTTTCTTCCTAATGTTCATTTCATCTTCCCCCTGCAATCGTGTTTTATAAAATTAAAAAGACTGCCCGAGAGTATGCCCTCAGATAATCCTTAATTTACATAAAAGCCTCTTATTTCCGCTTGATTTTTTGACAAAACTATAATTTTCCTATATACAGGTAAAAAACTCTCGTTTTCCACTTCAATTGTCAAGCTCATTTCGGTATTTTCCCTAATGAATTTATTTTTATATACGTATTTCTTGTGCAATTATCATATCATTAAAGCCTTTTCCCGTCAAGTTTGGCTTCTATTGATTTTTTATATTTTAGATGATATTATAATATCAAATCACGATTTACTAAATTACGATTAGATTTTTTTAAAAGGAGGTTCCCTATGTTTATTGGAAGGGAAACGGAACTAAAATTCCTACAGGATAAATATAATGAAAACAAAGGGCAGTTAATTGTCTTATATGGAAGAAGGCGTGTCGGCAAAACCGAAACCCTGCGTGAATTTTGTAAAGATAAGCCGCATATTTTCTTTTCGTGCACACAAAGCACCGACAGGGTACAGCTTAATAGATTTTCAAAACAAATACTCAAAGAAGATATACCGGCTAAACAGTACATTTCCGAATTTACGGATTGGGAAAAAGCGTTCAGCGCTGTACTCGAGCTTCCATACGGCAAAAATAAAAAACTTATTATAATCGATGAATTTCCGTATATGTGCAACGGCAATTCCGCTATTCCATCTATTTTGCAAAATCTTTGGGATATGAAATTTAAGAATGACAATGTTATGATAATTCTTTGCGGAAGTTCGATGAGTTTTATAGAAAATGAGCTGCTTGCAAAGAAAAATCCTTTATACGGGAGGGCAACCGGTATTTATAAGATGACTGAAATGGGATTTTATGACGCTGTTCGTTTCTTTCCTAATTATTCGGATAGGGATAAAGTGTTTGCCTATTCCATTTTAGGCGGCATACCGCATTACTTAAATCAATTTAATCCCGAGCTTTCAATAGAGGAAAATATAAAACATAACATTCTTGCAAAAGGCTCGGCGCTTTACAGTGAAGTGGAATTTCTGCTTCATCAGGAGCTTAGGGAAACGCCCGTTTACAACTCCGTTATCGAGGCGGCGGCGCTCGGTAATACAAAACTTAACGACATAAGTCAAAAATCACTTATTGAAGATACCTCAAAAACAAGCGTTTACCTAAAAAATCTGATAAATCTCGGAATTATAAACCGTGAATTTTCCGTCGATTCCGGTACAAAAGAAATGGCAAATACAAAAAGAGGAATCTATAAACTAAGCGATAATTTTTTCCGGTTTTGGTACGCTTTCGGATTCGCAAATATATCACAGCTTGAATACGGTGATGTGGACGGCGTTTATAATTATATGATAGAACCGTTTTTACACGAATTTGCTTCATTAACTTTTGAGGATATATGCAGGGAATTTGTAAAAGAGCTTCAAAAGAAAAACGCCCTGCCGTTTCGTTTTGTAAAATTAGGACAGTGGTTCGGCAAAACAACCGTTCGCGACAAAAATGCTAAAAACGGGCTTAGAACAGCCGAAACCGAAATAGACATTTTAGGAATCGGAAGAAACGCAAAAAAATATCTTGTAGGTGAATGCAAATTTAAGCATAGCCCTTTTGATTATACCGAATATTTGGACACGGAAGCAAAACTTACTCCACAAAAAGAAAAGTTCGAATTTTACTATACCCTTTTTTCCGAGTCCGGATTTGATGAAAAAATTGTAAAAGAAGCTGAAAACTCAAAAAATCTTTATCTTTACGGGCTGAAAGAAATTGTGAATTTTACTTTGTAAAAATCCTGTTTTCTTTAATAGGTCACCCTTTCAATCCAAAAAGCCCTTCGCCTTATGACGAAGGGCTGAACTTTCGAGTCTGCCACTTATATACCGCATATCGGTCAGCAGTAAATTCTCTTTACACTCATATCCGTCAGTCATTAAAACTTATGTCAATGATTATGTTTTTTTACTTTCTCAGTTATTTTAAATTTTTTAATAACTTAAAATAACGAATTATGTGATAACACTGTTACACCATAAAATCCAAAAACGATATCTGATTCGATTCCGGTATTTCGCTAAGTAAGCCGAGTTCACTCATCTTATCCATGCAGGTCTGGGTTATTCCTTTAGCCCTCTGCTTAATATCATCCTTTGAGAGAAACTTTCCGTTTTTTGCCGCCTCATAAAGCGCAAACGCCGCCTTATCTCCCATTCCTTCTATGGTATTTAACGCGGGCATAATCTTCCCGTCAATAATCTGAAATTGCTTAGGCTTGGCGCTGTAAATATCAATAGGCATGAAACCGAAACCCCTTGCGTACATTTCAAGTACAATATGTCCGTCCTTTATCACATCCTCATCTTTTTTTGTAGGCTTGTCAAGCGCTTTTGTTTCCTTTAAAACCCTTATCAACTTTTCCTTGCCGAGACAAAATTTCTCATAATCGAAGGCTGTAGCTCTTATACTGAAAAATGCCGAATAATAAGCAAGCGGATAATACACTTTAAAATACGCAATTCTAAAACCCATCATTACATAGGCGGCGGCATGAGCCTTAGGAAACATATATTTTATCTTTTTGCAGGACCATATATACCATTCGGGAACATTATTTTCCGTCATGGTTTTTTCCATTTCCGGGGTAAGCCCCTTTCCCTTTCTCACACTCTCCATTATCTTAAAAGCGAAGCCCGCCTCTATTCCCATGCCTATAAGATAGGTCATTATATCGTCTCTTGTACAGATTGCGGTTGAAATAGTACATTTACCGTCCGCTATAAGAGTCTGCGCATTTCCCGTCCAAACATCGGTTCCGTGAGAAAGTCCCGAAATACGCACCAAATCTGAAAAGCTTTGCGGCTTGGTATCTCTTAACATCTGCATGACGAAATCCGTACCGAACTCCGGCACTCCAAGGCTTCCCAAATCATAACCGTCTATGTCCTCAGGCTTTACATTTAGAGCGTCAAGTCCCAAAAAAAGCGAAAGCACCTTTCCATCATCAAGCCTTATGCCCCTTGCGTCAACTCCCGTTATATCCTCAAGCATTCTTATCATCGTAGGATCGTCGTGTCCTAAAATGTCAAGCTTTAAAAGGTTGTGGTCTATGGAATGGTAGTCAAAATGCGTGGTTATTATAGGTGTGGTCATATCGTTTGCAGGGTGCTGTATAGGTGTAAATGAATAAATTTCCTCACCGATAGGAAGTACTACTATACCGCCCGGGTGCTGCCCCGTTGTCCTCCTTACTCCTGTGCAGCCGCCTGCGATTCGTTCTATTTCAGCCTTTTTCATGGTTATGTTTCTTTCCTCGTTATATTTTAAAACATAACCGTAAGCCGTCTTATCAGCCACTCCGCCTATGGTTCCGGCTCTGAAAGTCTGTCCCTCCCCGAAAATAACCTCCGTATAAGCGTGAGCCTTAGACTGATACTCTCCCGAAAAATTAAGGTCGATATCAGGCTCCTTATCCCCGTTAAAGCCTAAGAAGGTTTCAAACGGTATATCGTGTCCGTCCTTTATAAGCTTCCTTCCGCAAACCGGGCAGACTTTATCCGGCATATCGCAGCCGCTCTTTTGAGAAAATGCCTTAACCTCATCAGAATCAAAATCCACAAAATCCTTATTTTCACAATAATAATGCGCAGGAAGCGAGTTTACCTCGGTTATACCCGAGAGAAACGCCACGAAAGAAGAACCCACCGAGCCTCTCGAGCCTACCAGATACCCGTCCTCATTCGATTTCCACACCAATTTCTGCGCTATTATATACATCACGGCAAAACCGTTGTTTATAATGGAATTAAGCTCATGTTCAAGCCTCTTGGTTACCTGAGGCGGCAAATTTTCTCCGTAAAGCTCCTTAGCCCTGTCATAGCAAATCTTTCTTAAATCGCCGTCCGAATTTTCTATTACAGGAGGACACTTATCGGGTCTTACCGGAGATATTTTTTCCACCATATCGGCTATCAGATTGGTATTTGTTATTACCACTTCTTCAGCTTTTTCCTTGCCGAGGTACGCGAATTCTTTTAGCATCTCCTCTGTAGTCCTAAGATACAGCGGAGTTCCTCTGTCCGAGTCCGGTATTCCCTTTGAATTTATTATTATTCTTCTGTAAACCTCATCTTCCGGATTTAAAAAATGCGCATCACAGGTCGCGACTACGGGTTTTCCGTATTCCTCGCCGAGGCTTACTATCCTTCTGTTTATATTTTTTAAATCATCCTCGCTTGTAATATCCGGAACTTTATCGCTTTCTATCATGAAGGAATTGTTTGAAATAGGCTGAATTTCAAAATAATCATAAAATTCGGCAATATTTCTTATCTCATCATCCCCGTGATTTCTTAAAACAGCCTGATAAAGCTCTCCCGCCTCGCATGCCGAGCCTATTATAAGCCCTTCTCTATTTGCTTCAAGAAGGCTCTTAGGAATTCTCGGTCTTCTGAAAAAATATTTTAAATGTGACTCCGAAACAAGCTTATACAGATTGATTCTTCCTATATCATTCTTTGCTAAAATTATGGCGTGATAAGTTCCCATTTTTTTAATAACATCAGTTTCAAGAGAACCTGCGTTATTAAAGCAGTCAAGAGAGTCGCTGTTAAACTTTCCAGCCGCAAGCTCAAGAAGTTTAATATAAATTTCCGCCGTACATCCCGCGTCATCCACCGCCCTGTGATGATTTTCAAGAATAATACCTAACTTATCAGCCACAGTATCAAGCTTGTAGTTTTTAAGCCCCGGAAGCAGAATCCTTGCCATGCCTACAGTATCGACTATGGTAAATTCTCTAAAAATTCCAAGTCTTTTAGCATTTTCATAAATGAAGCTCGTATCGAATGAAGAATTATGCGCGGCAAGCACACTGTCACCGCAAAACTCAAGGAAAGCAGGTAAAACCTCTCTGATTGTGTCTGCGCCCCTTACCATATCCTCCGTTATTCCGGTAAGCTTTGTTATTTCAAGAGGTATATCCGTTTCGGGATTTACAAAAACTGAAAATTTATCAATTATCTTCCCTTCAGCTACCTTTACCGCTCCGATTTCTATTATTCTGCTGTTCTTAGATCCGAATCCCGTCGTTTCTATATCAAAGACCACTGCAGTATCATTAAGCTTCTGTCCGTTAAAATTTCTTACAACAGGGCTTGTATCATCCACAATATACGCTTCAAGCCCGTAAATAAGTTTAAAATCCTTCATCTTCAGGTCTTTTATCGCATGATACGCTTCCGTAAAAGCCTGTACCGCTCCGTGGTCGGTAATCGCAACTGCGCCGTGTCCCCATTCCGAAAGAGTTTTTAAAAGCTTTTTAGGCTCTATAACCGCGTCAAGCTCACTCATCTGCGTATGAAGATGAAGCTCCACCCTCTTTTTTTCCGAGGTATCGAGCCTTTTTGCGGTAAAATCCTCTATTTTCTTAATTCCGTAAATATATCCGAGACTTATCTCCTTATCGTAATCATCCTTCTTGGCAACACCTTTAAGCTTTACGAAACCGCCTTCTTTTAAATTGCTTTTTAATTCGGGGTAATCCTCTTTACTTACAAAAATTTTTGCTTTTATGCTGTCCGTAAAGTCCGTAACCGAAAACATTATAAGCATCTTGCCGCTTCTAAGCTCTCTGTCCTCATAACCTATTATCTTACCCCTTATTACAACCTCCCCTATCTCATCGGTTATATGAACAATTTCAAGACTCTCTCCGTCAAAATTCCTTCCGTAGAAAATATCGGGATCGTCCGCGAGCTTTTTCTTTCTGAAAAACGCCTTATCTCCGGTTTCCTTTTCTTTAACTTTAATTATTTCACGATTTTCATGCACCTCAACCTTTTCCGTTTTTGTCTCTTTTTTATCCGAATTATTTTTTCTCAATTCATCAATACTTAAAACTCTCGGAATTTCTTCTTTCTCTTCAATTTCCTTATATGAAACCGAAATTTCGATTTCCTTTAAAAATCTTTTCTCGAAAACATGTTTAAGCCATTTTGTAACTATCTGAAGCTTTTCTCTTATTATAAAACTGTCATAGGCTTCAATTTCCATTCTGTT
>CAUUHV010000053.1:0-10326 GCA_963545085.1 uncultured Catonella sp.
TTGAACCGCTCATAAACTCCTCCCGTTATTCGCCCGATATGCATATTATCCGTTCTCGCAACAAAAAAACTACTATAAAGTATATTTCTCTATCTTATAGTAGTCAATTATAAGGGATTATTTAAATTTAAGCATTATCACCGATGTCCTTAATCTTAAGCTCTCTCAATTCCCTGAAATTCTTTGATAACATAAATATTACGATTATCGAAAGAAAGACATCTATTGCAAGAGAACCCATGTATATCGACTGCGTACCGAAAATTCTCGGCAGTATTATCATAAGAGGAATATATAAAAACAGCTGCCTGCCGAGTCCCATAAACATCGCCGGAGCCGCCTTTTTAATCGAAGGCCAGAAAGTCATAGCCGTCATGGTGACGGAAAGTAACGGAGCTATCGTCATGAAAATTCTGAAGTTTAATATATAGCCCTCATCAAAGTTTACCTGCGGCAGCATGCTTCCAAGGACAAGAGACGGACTGATCATCGACACAAGCCAGAACGGCAGCATAATAACCAATGCGACGAAAGAAAATATCTTAAACGACTTTATGCTTCTTTCGTAACGCTTAGCTCCGTAATTAATACCCGCTACCGGCTGCAACGCCCTCATAAGTCCGTAAATCGGCGTAAGCGAAAAATTGAATATTCTAAATACCGCTCCGTAAAAAGTTATATCAAGATCCGTTCCGTACGCTTTCAAAGCTCTGAGAATAATCACTCCCTGTATAACTCCCATTATACTCATTATAAGCGACGGCATACCAAGCGAAATAATTTCTTTAACTATTTCCCTATCCGCTCTTATCGTAAATACATTCGCGTTGAAACTCGCTTTACCTCTTTTACAATATATTACAAAAAGCAGAGCGTAAACAAACATACCTATGTTGGTTCCCCATGCCGCTCCGGCAACACCCATATTTAAAACAGCCATAAATATATAGTTTGATATGATGTTTACTATAAGACCTGCTCCCATCATAACAGCCGCAGTTTTCATTTTGCCTTCGGCTCTTACTATCATATTGTACGCAAGTCCTATAATCCAAAATATGCTTCCTATTAAGGTAACCCTGAAATAACTTGTCGCGTAAGTTAAGGTTTCTCCGTCCGCTCCGAGCATTTTAAGTAAAGGAGTCATAAATATAAAACTGACCGCCATCATAATTACAGTTGTTATTATAGAAATTAAGTTGGCGTTTCCAAGCAATTTATTCTGTGTTTCCTTATCATTTTTACCGAGTAAAATACTGAGATACGAACCCGCTCCCACACCTACCAACGAACCTAAACCTAAGCTTATCTGCGTAAGCGGATATACTATCGATATTCCGGCAAATGCCGTTTCACCTACCAGTCTGCCCACAAATATTCCGTCAAAAATTACATTTAATCCGTATAAAACCATAGCAATAATCGCAGGCGGAGAAAGTCTGAAGCAAACTTTCCATAAATTATCTTCTAATATCATTTTTTTCTCGTTATTCATAACCTTAAGCCTTTCATATCAGTTTTCTAAATATGCTCTGAACATAATTCTAAGCATTTCCTTTAATTTTTTCCTATCCGTATTCTTGAATAAATATATGCCGACATACAAAGAATTCATCAAAAAAATAAATTCACGGTTACTGATGTCGATATATTCTTCCAGTCCTTCTTTTTTACAAAATTTCACAAAGTCATCAACACCTTTATCATACACCTTTTCAAATAACTGCTTGAAATTTTCATTATTCTGCATTTCTATAAGAAATACTGTATACAGCTTTTTATAAGGATTGACGTCTAAAATCTTATCAAGCAGGCTGTCGATAAGCTTTTCACTGCGGCTTTTTGGGCTTTCCTTCATATACTCCAATACAATATTTTTCCTATATTCACTTCCATCTTGTAAAAGTTCCAGAAAAATTTCTTCTTTACCTGCAAAATGATGATACATTCCGCCTTTGGATATTCCGACCGCCTGTACAATTTCGTCCATTGTAGTCTTTGCATAGCCCTTATTTACAAAAAGCTCCAATGCAACATCCTTAATTTGTTTCCTCCTTTTTTCCTTACTTAATCTCTTATTTTCCATAACCTCCTCCTTACCGACTATATCGTCGGTAAGGAAATGATATCACTTTGGATTTCTTCTGTCAAGTTATTTACGCTCAGGCGCGGCGCAAAAGCGATATCCGCGTTTTCGCCGCAGCGCGCCCACGCTCGGACGGCTTTTTATTCATATATAATTCAGGAGAAATTTCCTATAGAACAAAAAACAGCAAACTTTTCAGTTTACTGTTTCCTTATACTCAAAAAACCTTATAATCTCATCCTCGTTTCCGTTTACTTTAATTTTCCGATGCCCGTTTTCCGACATAAGATAAGCCGTGTTGCAAACCTTAAATAACAGCTCCAAATCATGTGTGATAAGAATAACCGGAACTTCTTCCGCCTTTTCCTCTATAATGGAAGAAACCGACGCCATTCTTTTATAATCAAGTCCCGCAGTCGGTTCGTCCAGGATTATAAGCTTTGAAGCCTTTAAAACCGAGATTAAAAGCGAAAGTCTCTGTTTTTCTCCACCCGACAGATCATGCGGATTCATCGTTCTTTTTTCCCATAGCTCAAGGCGTTTTAAATATTCCTTTACTTTATCCAAATATGCTTTATCCGATTTTTTTTCCGAAGGTATCAGCTCTTTCTCGACAGTTTCATAAAAAAACATACTTCTGCAGTTTTGTAAACTTGCAGCGGTATTTTTAAGTCTTTCTCTTCGAGAGGTTCCATAAGACACTTTGCCGTTTTTTATACGCAAAAGACCTATAAGCTCTTTTGCCATAGTCGTTTTGCCGATTCCGTTTTCACCGATTACCGCCATGCATTCTCTCCTGTTTAAAGAAAAATCGACAAAATCGTTTAATCTATAACCTTTGTTCTTAATCAACAAATCCTTTACCCAAACAAGCGCAGCTTCATCATATTCAGGCGCTTCACTTCTTAAATTTTTATAATCAAAGCATCTTAACATATTTTCTTTACGTACGCTTTCATTTAACTCCTCTTTTAAAAATATTTTTTCGATATGTCCGTTTTTAAGAAGAATTAAGCGGTCAATCAGGTCTTTAAGATAAGATAACCTGTGCTCCGCTATAATTATTGTTTTTCCCTGCTCTTTAAGTTTTTTCAAAACAACTCTCATCTCATTGATTGACGCAAAATCCAGATTTGCGGTCGGCTCGTCTAAAATAATAATATCACTGTCATATACCAAGGTGGATGCAATAGCCACCTTTTGTTTTTGCCCTCCTGAAAGCTCTCTGAGTTTTTTTCCTTTAAGAGATGAAATTTCAAGCTGTTTCATAGCATATTCCACACGTTTTATTAAAAGAGAACGCTCCATTCCCGTGTTTTCTCCAATCAAGGCAATTTCATTTTCAACTTCATTCGCAAAGAACTGTTCATCGGGATTCTGAAAAACATTACCGATATATTTCGCAAGCTCTCCGGTTTTGTATTCCCCTACAGGCTTATTAAATATCTTTATCTCTCCTGTCAGCTCACCTTCATAAATTTGCGGAACAAGTCCGTTCAAAAGCCTGACGAGCGTTGTTTTCCCTGAGCCTGAAAGCCCCGTTAAAACTACAGTTTCACCTTTTCCCACCGTAAAATTAACCTCTTTCAAAACAATTTTATCGGCATAAGAAAACTTATTTATATTTATTTCTACAGCTTTTTCCATATTGTTATCCCTATAAATCCTATACCTGCCGTTATAGCGGCATAGTCTCTCCAAGTTAACGACAAATCCACATACGAGGTTTTCTCGCAGTCAAACTCTATTCCTTTTGTTATCAGTGAGCAGGTTAAAATATTTCCTGTTTCAAATGCCTTATAAATCAAAGGCACTAAATACATTTCAAAACTGCGGACAGGCTTTAAAATATTGAACGAAATATTTCTGACTTTTAATCCTTCTTTGATTTCTTTTAGATAATTTCTGTATTCCGGTATGAAACGTATAAAAATCGAGGCTCCTATGCATAAATTATTCGGCAGTTTAAGTTTTCTGAGAGTCGCGATAATTTCCGAGGTATTAAACTCCATCGCGATTCCCGCCAAAATCCACAGCGGAAACAGTTTAAGCATAATAAGCGCCATTGTATAAACAGAGCCTATCCACCCGATTACAGCGAAATATTCAAATATAATTTTTATTAAGGCAAACATAACAATGTAGGTAATGACAAACGAAAGCACTTTCTTCTTATTGACAAAAAAAAGCAGAAAAAAGCTGAAAGATACCATAGACCAATATACAAGCATTTCGCTGAAAAACAAAATGCTTGTATATATTATTATAAGAAGTCCGATTGTTATCGGTTTTAATATTAATCGGTTACAAAAGTTCATTATGATAAAATGCTCCTTTTATTGCTGTTTTTATCGAAAAACTTTTTATAAACATATTTTCCGAACAAAGTTCCGAGAATGGCTGCTGTTATTTCTATCGCCAATATAATCGCCATATTCATCGGATTAAAAAAAGTATCTTTTACCATCTGAGCCGCTTCCGGTGTAAATAAATTCGGAAATGTTTTTACCAAACCTTCCACTCCCAATGCAACGATGAAAAAAAATCCGTGTAACGAATAAACAATCTGAGATATCACATAAGAAGCGCTGATTCTTCCGTTATTCGTGTAATTATCCGCTTTGCCTACACAAAGTTCACCTATAAGTCCCGCTGCCGCCATTACAGGAAGCATAGGAATAAAGCCTATAACGGAATAAATTATGCCGGGTATCAGATAATAGATAAATACGGCTCCTCTTTTAGGTATTCTGTTGCACATAACAAAATAAACGGGAGCACATAAAAAACTTCCTATTGAAACATGCACAAAAACCCCATAAGTTCCAAAAAGCTGAGTAACCGCTCCGGATAACATACTGATAACAAAACCGACTACCCCGAGTAAACTCACAATAATTATGTCTTTTAATTTCAGTTTCATTGTTTTTCCCCTTTATATATAAAAACATTCTCCGACAGAAATATGTTAGTAAAAACTAACTTTGTTGTCAAGATGATTTTTTATTGACTTTTAATACTCCTTTATATAAAGTTAGAACAAACCATTATAATGCTTTAAACATACGGAATATAAGGCTGATTTGCAGCCATATTTGAAAGGAAGCGCAATGAAACAATTAAAGCAGTTGGAGCTTGGTACTTTTATATGCGATAATGAATATATAGACGGAATCCCTGTTCAAAGTTTCTTAGGAATTCCTTACGCGAAAGCTGAGCGCTTCGGCATGCCAGAGATTATAGACACTTATAAAAACTCTCCCGTAAATTCGGGTATAGGTCTGCGTTTTCCCCAAAACGACGTTCCGCCGCTTTTAAATTTATTTCTTAAAAATCCTATGATGCGTAAAGAAATTTTAACAAACAAGGATAAAACCGACGAAAATGCTTTCATATTAAACATTTGGACAAGCGGTTTCACAAAAAAGAAGCCTGTTTTAGTCTTTATCCACGGAGGCGGTTTTACTTACGGTTCCGGAACAACTCCGCTTTATAACGGCAGATATTTAGCCTCGAAAGATATAGTTGTCGTTACAATCAACTACCGCCTGTCCGAGCCGGGTTTCATTCCCGTAAAAATTAACGGAAAGCTCTCTGTGAACCGCGGTTTTTTCGACCAACAGTGCGCTTTGAAATGGGTACGTAAAAATATAACCTTTTTCGGCGGCGACAACTCAAATATTACGCTTATGGGACAATCCGCCGGCGGACTTTCCGTTTCCACTCACATGATGAGCGAAGAAAGCTCTAAATATTTTGATAAACTTATAGTCTGCTCCGCAGGAGCGAATGACTGTATGACATTGGAACAGGCGGACAGGCTCGCTTATTCCTTTCTAAAACAAAATAAGCTTTCAAGTTCCGAGGAGCTTTTATCTATGTCTTTTAAAAAGCTGATTCGCCTGAAAATGCCGTTGTCCCTGTTAGCTACCCCTGTTATAGACGGTGTACTCCTTAAAGACGATGCAAAAAATATAATGAAATCCGGAAATTTCTCACCTAAGCCCGTAATGCTCGGCACTACAGAAGATGAACTTAAAATGGTTGATAACAAATCTTGGTACAAAGGGCTCGGTATTGCCGTAAAAGAATCCGATTTTCGTAAAAAATGTTTTAAAGAGTATGGTGAAACGGGAATCATTCTTGCGGATGAGCTTTGTAAACAGTATAAAACTCTTATGGAAATGCAGTTTAAAATGTTGGAAATGCCGTTTCATGTCACAGCGCTTTGCGAGTTAAAATCGTATTCCGCGAAAGCCCCATGCTACGGCTACCGCTTTAATTTTGTACCGAATGTCTGGAACGGACTGCGCGGAGCTTATCACTGTGCCGAACTTCCGTTTATTTTCGGTACTATTAAGGATGTAGATTATCCCGTTACTCCCGAAAATATGAAACAAACGGATATAATTATGCGAGACTGGACCGCTTTTATAAAAGACGGCATAATTCCCGGTCGTGATATATTCGGACAAGGCGGAAAAATTACTCTTTATGAGAATACGGATGTCCGACAGACGGACTTTCCGCAGCGTGAAATAATTGAAAGTTTGCAGGACTCCGGAATTTTCAACAAACTGTCCAAAAACTTTATGAAGGGAAGGGATGATAAGTTTATTGCTTAGCAAAAATTAAAAAACGGCAAACACTGTTTGATTAAAATCAGAATCCGGTTTGCTGTTTTTTTATTTCCACCGTGTTTCAGCTTAATACAGTTTTTACTCTCTTTTGCAATTCCGGTACAACATTTTTCTCAAACCAAGGGTTCTTTCTCTGCCAGCGAAAATTCAAAGGGCTCGGATGTACAACGGGAAAATACTGCGGCAGATAAGCCTCGAAGTTTCGAACGGTTTCCGTAAGATTTTTCTCCATACGCTCGCCCAGATAATATTTCACGGAATAGGCACCAATCAGAATCGTCAAGCAAATTTCAGGCATAAGAGCCAGAAAGTCTTCGTGATATTCTTCAGCTATAAAGCTTCTTGGCGGCAAATCTCCCGTTTTTCCTTTGCCGGGAAAATAAAAATCCATAGGAAGTATTGCTATTTTTGCAGAATAAAAAGTATCTCTGTCAATTCCCATCCATCGTATTAACTTCTCCCCCGATTTGTCATTAAACGGAATACGACTTTCTTCCACCTTCTTCCCCGGAGCCTGTCCCACAATCAGTATTCGTGCTTTACCGCTCACCTGAAAAATAGGTGGAATTCCTTGTTCGGTATATCTTTTATTCCTCGGATCTTCTTTAAGTTTCCTAATTATTTCACCAATTTTCGTATCCTTATCCATTTATTTCTCCTCATTCAACTCCGTACTCAACAAAAACACTTCAAAAATCTGTTGTTGAGCGCTTCACAATCTTATAAGCAACCTTTGTATTCCTCTCACTCCGCATATTTCCGCCAATCATTTCAAACATACGCTCTATTGTTATATTGCATAAATCCTCAAGTCTGCTGTCTACAGATGTAAGTTCAGGTTCGCTACATTCTGACAGATTGGAGTTATTATATCCGACAACACTTAAATCTCCGGGCACACTGAGTCGCTTAGCTTTAGCATATTTAAGGACTGCCACGGCAAGTTCATCATCCGTAGCTAAAACGGCGTCAAATTTCAGGTCTTTATGCTGCAAAAGAAGGTCTCTTGTATAATGAATCTCATTTTTTGTATAAAACTTCAAATCTCCAAGAACCGGATATCCCGCATCCTTCAGCGCGGCCTCATATCCCTCAAGCTTTTGCATCGCACTGAAAGAACGGGAGTTGTGTAAAAACAGTATTCTCTTTCTACCGCTTTTTATAAGAGAAGAAGTCACTTCATAGGCGGCTCCGAAATCATCCAAATATACACAGTAAACATTGTCACCATCTACGCAGGCGTTAATCATAAACGTCGGCACATGCTTTGCCGCCTTCCTTATATATTCCGTTTCCTTATAATTTTTCTCATTTCCCGAATAAGTGGAACCCACCATAATTAACATATCCACCTTTTTAGAAAGCAGGAAGTTCGTATAATTTTCTTTATCCCGCTGTTCATACCCGCTGCAGCCTAAAATGCATTGATAGCCCTTCTCATAAAGCCCCTTTTCTAAATAAGAAACGGCTTTAGCTATATAGGCATCTGAAATATCCGGACAAATAATCCCCACCGTCTTCATGGAGCCGAATCCCAACCCCCTCGCAAAAGCATTCGGGGTATAGCCCGCATCTTCTATTACGGAGAGCACTTTCCGCCTTGTACGCTCACTTACATTTAGGCTTCCGTTTACCACCCTTGACACCGTGGCTATGGAAACTCCCGATATTTTTGCAATGTCATATATATTTATGGTAACTACCTCTTTTCCGTATAAGTATGTATTTTTGCAGCTTTCTTTTCGGCATTACAGGTCAAATCCGAAATAACGTTTTGCATTACCGTAAGAAATATCTTCAACTATCTGTGCCAACGCCCTCTCATCATTCGGATATTCTCCGTTTTCAACCCAGTTCCCGATTAAATCACAAAGAATCCTTCTGAAATATTCATGCCTTGTATAAGATATAAAGCTTCTGGAGTCGGTTAACATACCTATAAAATTACCGAGAAGCCCCAAGTTCGCAAGCGAAGTCATCTGCGCCTGCATTCCGCTCTTATGGTCATTAAACCACCATGCGCTGCCGTGTTGGATTTTTCCTATTGTCAATGAGTCCTGGAAACACCCTATAATCGTTCCGATAATCTCGTTGTCATTAGGATTCAGCGAATACAATATCGTTTTAGGCAATTCACTCGTGCTGTTTAATGAATCCAGAAAATCCGCCATCTGAGCACTCGGAGCATAGTCGTTGATACAGTCATATCCTGTATCGGGACCTGATTTTTTATATTCGCGCGAATTATTATCACGCTTGCAGCCGTAATGCAACTGCATTACCCAGTTTCTTCTCTCATACTCTCTTCCCAGAAACTGTAACAGCGCAGTCTTAAAAGCAAGCTTCTCTTTCTCCGTTACGGCTTCTTCGCAGATTCTTTTTGCGAAAATTTCCTCCACCTTTTGTTCTGTTTCCGGCACGTACATAATATATTCAAAAGCATGATCGGATACCTTGCAGCCGTTTTCTGCAAAATAATCCATCCTTACTTTCAACGCTTCTTTCAAATCTGAAAAGCTCTTAATCTTAACACCGCTTACTTCTTCAAGTTTTTTCAAATATTCCGTGTAATTTTCTTTTTCCAAATGCATTGCTTTATCCGGTCTCCACGCCGGCAATACAGTTATATCAAAGGAGTTATCCGCCTTGATTATTTTATGCCACTCTAAAGAATCCGCAGGATCATCAGTTGTACAAATCAGCTTCACGCCGGACTTGCGGATAATATTTCTTGCGGACATATCGCCATTTTTTAACTTTTCATTACAAAGCTCCCAGACCTCTTCCGCCGTTTCGGCATTTAAACAGCCGTTATATCCGAAATATCTCTGTAATTCAAGATGGCTCCAGTGATACAACGGATTGCCTATTGCTTTTGCCAATGTTTCCGCCCACTTTTGAAATTTTTCTCTATCGGATGCCGCTCCGGTAACGTAATATTCATCAACTCCGTTTGAGCGCATCTGCCTCCACTTATAGTGGTCTCCGCCAAGCCAAAGCTCCGTAATATTGGAAAACTTCTTATCCTCCGCTATTTCTTTCGGACTTATATGACAATGATAATCTATAATCGGGCATTTCTCCGCATATTTATGAAAAAGCAAGCTTGCGGTAGGTGTTGACAGTAAAAAATCCTGATCCATAAAAGATTTCATTTTTTATTCTCCTTTTCCTGTTTAGGCAGTCTGCGCTACACTTGATATTTTTTTGTAAGCACTTACATCCTATTTCATTATACTAAAATATTTCTTATGATTCAAGCTATTTTTCCACTTTTTCTACTTGACTATTTTCTGATGATGATATACTATCTTTGTAAGCGCTTACATTTTTCAACAACCTGACAGAAAGGATTTTTTATGAAGGATTTTATAAAAATCAATCCCCTCGATAATGCGGCTGTTGCTCTAAAACCGCTTTCTGAAGGCACCATTATTGAAACCGACGGAATTTCCCTGAAATTAAAAGAAGATATCCCTCGCGGGCATAAATTTGCTCTGAAGTCTATCGTCACGGGAGAGCCTGTCATTAAATACGGAAACTCCATAGGAAATGCAAGTCTCCCTATTGAGCCCGGTGCTCATATTCATACACATAACC
>CAUUHV010000054.1:0-10203 GCA_963545085.1 uncultured Catonella sp.
CAAAGAGCTTATGACCAGATTTTACATGATGTCTGTCTGCAGGAGCTTCCGGTTGTATTTGCGGTAGACAGAGCGGGACTTGTAGGAAGCGACGGAGATACTCATCAGGGAATCTTTGATGTGGGGTATCTTTCTACAATACCGGGACTTACAATTTTAAGCCCGAAGGACGGAAAAGAGTTGAGAGAAATGCTTGTTTACGCCGTTTCTCTAAATAAACCCGTTGCGGTGAGATATCCTAAAGGGGAAGCGGAGGAGCTTGATTCAGGAGAGAAAACCGAAATCAAACAGGGTGAGAATGAAATTTTAAAAAAGGGTAAAAATGTAGCGGTGTTGGCTACGGGGAAAGCGGTAAAAACAGCATTAAAAACGGCTGAAATATTAACTGAAAAGGGAATTGCACCTACCGTGGTGAGTATAAGATTTCTGGATAAACCGGATGTAAAGCTTTTAAGAGAGCTTAGAAGAGAACATTCGACCATTGCTTTATTTGAGGAAAACGTATTTACCGGAAGCTACAGCGAAAGGCTTATGGCAGTTTCGGCGGCGGAAGAGCTTAATTACAGGTTTGTTCCGTTTACATTGCCCGATGACTATATAGAGCATGGAAAAGTGGCGGAACTTGAGGAAAGGTATGGATTTATTCCGAAATCCGCGGCGGAGAAAATATATGATGCCGCAATGAAAAAGCTTGACAGAGAATTGTTTGACACAAACGAGGTGTTATGAAGGAGAGACTTGATATTCTTTTAGTAAACAGAGGTTATTTTACATCAAGGGAAAAAGCCAAAGCCGTTATAATGGCGGGAGAGGTGTTTGTAAAGGGACAACGTGAGGACAAGGCGGGGAGTAAGTTTGATGCCGATGTTGAAATAGAGGTAAAGGGAAAACGACTTAAATATGTGAGCAGAGGCGGGCTGAAACTTGAAAAAGCGGTTGTCACGTACGGACTCTCCTTAAACGGAAAAATTTGTATGGATATAGGTGCTTCTACAGGAGGATTTACCGACTGTATGCTTCAAAACGGAGCGGCAAAAGTATATGCCGTGGATGTCGGTACAAATCAGCTTGCATGGAAACTTAGAGAGGATGAGAGAGTTGTTTCCATGGAGAAAACGAACATCAGGCATGTAACACCGGATATGTTTCCCGACAAAATAGATTTTGTGACGGTTGACGTGTCATTTATATCGCTTGACAAGGTTATTCCGGTAGCATCGGGCATAATAAGGAATGATGCCGAGATGATTTGCCTTATAAAGCCGCAGTTTGAGGCGGGAAGAGAAAAGGTCGGTAAAAAAGGCGTTGTAAGAGAGCCGGCGGTTCATAAAGAAGTGATGGAAAAAATAGTAAAGCTTGCAGCGGAGAGCGGATTTATTATAAAAGGACTTACATTTTCACCGATTAAAGGTCCTGAGGGAAATATAGAGTATCTGATTTATATTAAAAAGAGCGATGAGAAAATGACGGAAGAAGAAAAGAAACATTTTACGGAAGCGGGCTTCGGGGCGGTGGAAGAGGCACATGAAGCATTGAACAACACGGAGGAGTGAGTGTGAAAAAACTCTGCATGATAGTGAATGACAGTACCGGGGCAGGGAAGTTAAACCCCGATGATATTTGCGACTATATAGAAAAAAGGGGCGGAAGCTGTTTTATTCTTAAATCAAATCAGGATGATGGAAACGGGCCTCTTGAGGGCTTTACGGATATAAGCGGACTTGACGGAGATACCGAGGCGGTGCTTGTGCTCGGAGGTGACGGTACCATAATACAGGCGGCAAGAGATGTAGTAAAAACCGGTATTCCGATACTTGGAATAAATTTAGGGACGGTCGGGTTTCTTGCCGAGGCGGAGGCGATGGACATATATTCGGCAATAGACGGAATCATGGATAATAAATACAGAACAGAGCCGCATATTATGTTAAAAGGAAGAGTTATAAAAAGCGGAAAAGAAGTATATTCTGGAGATGCTTTAAACGATATAGTAGTAGCAAGAAGCGGAACAATAAGAGTGATTTCTACCGAGGTTAATATAGACGGAAGTTTTTTAAATCGATTTGTTGGTGACGGCGTTATAGTGAGCACGCCGACCGGCTCGACAGGCTATAACCTTTCTGCCGGCGGAGCTATTCTTATGCCCGATGCCGATGTGTTTTCGGTTACTCCGGTCTGTCCCCACAGCTTTAACGCAAGGGGTGTAGTTACCTCGTCATCGGCAAAAATCACCGTGTCCATAGCGGAAAGCAGAAAGGCGCAATATGAAGAAGCGCTTGTAAGCTTTGACGGAAATAGAGGGATTAAGCTCAACGCCGGTGACAGGGTAGAGATAGAAAAGGCAACGGAAAACGTTTCTTTCATCAGGTTTGAGAAGTTCAGCTTTTTGAACACATTAAACAGGAAAATGAGAAACAAGTAGTCATTACAGGGGGGTATATGATGAAAAAGAAGAGACAGGACAAGATAGTGGAGCTGATTGAGAATAACAGCCTTACTACACAGGAGGAGCTTTCGGAGCTTTTAAAGCGCAACGGGTACAAGGTTACCCAGGCAACCATATCGAGGGATATAAGAGAGCTTAGGCTTACGAAGGTAAATGTGGACGGAAAACAGCGATACGTTGCTCTCAAAGAGAATGAGAAGGACATGAACGACAGGTACATAAGAGTACTTAAAGAGGGATTTGTGTCCATGTGTACGGCTCACGGTTTTCTGGTTTTAAAAACGGTATCCGGAATGGCGATGGCTGTCGCGGCAGCGGTAGATTCCATTAAAATAAGGGAGATTGCCGGCTGTATTGCCGGAGATGACACAATTTTTATTGCAATAAAGACGGATGAAGCAGCGGATACGGTGATGGAAAGAATCGATGAGCTTGTTGCGGGCTGAGAAACGGATTGTTCCGGATTTTGATATGATTTGCTTGATAAAAAACATGAAAATTGAATGATTTACCCTTTACATAAAATGGCGCAGGTGTTAAGATTTATCTTAAATTGTTCACAAAATACTGAAAAAACACATAATTAAGCCGTGAGTTTCAAATTATGTGTTCCTTTCGATGTTCGGCAATAACCGACCCGAAGTCAAGGACGGACTTGATGTTACGAACGATATATGTTTAAAAAAGGCGGTTCGTGACTTGCGGTGTGAATAATTTAGAATCAGTACGCGTTCTATATATAAAAAATGTAAGTGAGGTAAAATATGTCAGGACATTCGAAATTTGCGAATATTAAGCACAAAAAGGAAAAAAATGATGCCGCTAAGGGCAAAATCTTTACCGTAATCGGAAGAGAAATTGCGGTGGCGGTAAAGGAAGGCGGAGCCGATCCTGCCAATAACAGCAGACTTAGAGATGTTATAGCCAAGGCTAAAGCCAATAATATGCCTAACGATACAATAGAGAGAGGTATAAAAAAGGCTGTCGGCGATATAAACTCCGTAAACTATGAACATACTACCTACGAGGGCTACGGTCCGAGCGGAACTGCCATAATAGTGGAAGCGCTTACCGATAATAAGAATCGTACCGCCGCTAATGTAAGAAACGCTTTTACAAAGGGTGGAGGAAATGTCGGAACTCAGGGCTGCGTATCGTATATGTTTGCGGAAAAAGGACAGATTCTTATAGATAAGGAAGAGTATGAGGCGGATCCGGACGAGTTTATGATGACGGTTCTTGATGCGGGAGCCGAGGATTTTATCGACAATGATGACAGTTTCGAAATTCTTACCGAGCCGGCAAAGTTTTCGGAGGTGAGGGAGAACCTTGAAAAGCTCGGTGTCCCTATGGCGGAAGCGGGTGTTACCATGATACCGGAGAATTGTGTCACTCTTACAAATGAGGATGATATAAAGAAAATTAATCGTATCTTAGATCTTCTTGATGCGGAAGATGATGTTCAGGCTGTATATCACAACTGGGAAGAAGAATAAGTTTAAAAAGATAAAATCAGACCATATCGTCCGCGGGCGATGTGGTCTTTTTTAGGAATTCAATTTTTTTTGTTTTTTTATTTAAGCTCCGTTTTATAACTGCTTATGACTTATCGTAAACGGAGAGATTTGATTTTGTATTCTTAAATACTGATTTCAAGCGGTATTTATGGATAAAACTGAAAAGTTAAATTTTCAGAATTATTGTTATCTCAGCCCTAATGTGTTAAAATTAAAAAATCAGGTAATAAAGCTTATTTCGGGAGGGCTAAAGTGAAAGACAAAAGGAATTTCTTGACCAAAAGCACAAAGAGTAAGATATCGTTTTTTTTAGCTTCCGTGCTGCTTCTTACGGCGGCACCGCTGCCTGCGGGCACGGGTACGGATGGAGTATCGGTAATAAATAAAGGCATAAATGAGCTGAAGGGCTTCGTCGGAAATGTTGTGAGCGAAGTTTTTGCGGCGGATGATAAGGATTATTTTTTGAAAGATCCGAAATATACGGTAAATCTTTCGAATGTAAGTTCAAGTGAGCCTTATACTCTTGAAGACGATACAAGTACATTAAGTCTTGTCAGTGCCGAAAAAGGAAACCCTACCGTAACTTCGCCGGTTTCGGGAGCCGTTATAGAAATAGATGATATAGCTGACGAAAAAGTTGTAAAGGTAAGCGTTATATCTGCCGGCGGCGGAACAAGCAGCGGTATAAAGCTTGAGATGAAAGGCGCGGGAAGCAAGAAAATTTCAGGACGCGTTACGCTCTCGGGTGGAAAATTTTATAATTTCAACTTCTACGTTAAGGTTGATCTTGAGATTGTAAAGACTCCTGTTGTTGCCGAAAACGGAGATGTAAACGGATATATAAAGATGTTTTCGACAGATCCGGGGTATAATACACTTTTTATGCCGATTGTAGGAAAAGGAAGCCAGATAAGGCTTAAAGGATATAAAAGAGCATTACCTCCTCCTCATAATACAATGCTTGATTACAGCGGCTCCGATCTTTTATGGGATATCAAGTCGTTAGGAAGCGCAGGCTCCGTTGTGGGAGTGGAACAGGCAACGGGAGAAGTGACTCCTGCGGGAGCCGGCATTGCGGAAGTGGGAGTAAAAGCGCTTACAGACCCTACCGGGAAGGTTAAAGAAACAAAAGTTTCGGTAATAGTACCTTTGAAGCTTTCTAAAACGGACGGCTCGAATAACGGAGATTATACGGGCTTTATTGACGATGTTAAGGGGCAGACCATAGTTCCCGGAGGAAATGCGACCTCAATGACTTTCTATACAAATATGGTAGACCCCAACGACCTTGAGTGGGATATTAAAAAGGACGGAAAAAAGGCATCGGATTTCATATCAATTACTAATGTAAAGCAGAAAACGGCAACTACCGCAAGCTCGGTTCTGATAGAAGGAAAGAGAGCAGGTACCTATGAGATTACCGCAAGCTTGAAAAATGTAAGCACCATGCAGAAAACGGTAAGCCATACCAAGGTGAAGTTTAATTTTACAGTTCCTTTAACTACCGCTGACAGTACCGTGCATTTAAATGTAGGCGATACATACAATATTTATAATAATTCCAACATCGGAAATATAACGGATTATCAGTACAACCTTGTATATAATAACGGAGTTGCTTCCGTAAGCCAGACTACTTCGGTGGTATCCGCACTTAAGACGGGAACCGAAAAAATAGAAGTAAAACAGGGCGGACATACTATTTTTACCGTCACTATAGTAGTAATAGATACAATTTCCTTAAGCGCAAGCAACGTAACCATACCCGTTGGAGGAAAGTTTAATCTTACGGCGGTAGCTACCGATATATCCACAAGCGACTCATGGGCTTGGTTTTCCGACCAGGTTGAAATAGCAAAGGTAACCGGAACGGGAATTTCGGCAGTAGTACACGGTGTTGCGGCGGGAGAAGCGACAATAAGCGTGGAACATACAGTAAACGGAGTTACAAAGCGGGTTTCCTGTAAGGTAACCGTAACGGCGGGAGTTACCAATATAACTCTTACACCGGCTGAAAAAACGGTTGAAGTAGGAGATGCGGTGACAATAAAAGCGACTCTCACGCCGCAGACATCTACGGGAACTTATCTTTATTGGCGCAGCTCAAATCCCGCCATTGTAAAGCTTGAGAATGAAGATGAGCATTCGGCAGGATGCGTAGTAAATGCCGTTGCTCCGGGAATTGCGGTAATTACGGCTCTTAATAAGGAAAATGTGGTACTCGGCTCAAGTACAATAACAGTAAGAACGGCGGTTACAAGTATAAAGCTTTCTGAAAATGTACTTGTAAAGCCTCTTGAAGATAAAACCTATCAGCTGAGAGCGATTACAACTCCAAGTAATGCTACGGATGCAGGACTTAAATGGACATCGTCAAACGTAACCGTAGCGACGGTGGATGAGAAAACGGGACTTATAACCTTTAAAAAGGCGGGACATGCAACAATAATATGTGCTTCGGAAAGCAATCCGTCTATAATGGCTACATGTGACCTTACCGTTATAAAGTCGGTAAGCGGAATAAAATTTGATAAAAATGAAATTACTATAGCGGTAGGTGAAACCTATAAACTTAGCGCCGTTATATCACCTACGGATGCAAGTGATTTAAGCGTGGTTTATAAATCATTAAATACTAAAGTAGCCACTGTAAGCAATACGGGACTGGTAACAGGTAAGCAGGCGGGAGAAGCAAGCATATCGGTTTCAACTCCGAACAATAAATTTACGGCGACCTGTACCGTGAAAGTAGTACAAAAGGCGACCGGACTTAAGCTAAGCGCAGCCTCTCTCGTGCTTGATGTGGGAGAAAGTTATACAATAGAAGCTACCTTTAATCCTAAAACCACTACCGAAACCAAAATCACTTGGACCTCAAGCGATTCTTCGGTAGCAAAGGTGGACGCCAAGGGAAGGGTTACGGCGGTTGCCGCGGGAACCTGTGTAATAAACGCGACTTCAAGCAATTCCTTAAATGCCACCTGCTATGTGACGGTAAATCAGCCGGTAGGCTCAATAGAGCTTGATTACACGGAGTATGAGCTTGCGGTTGGAGATGAAGTTGAGCTTACGGTAAGCTTCGATTCGGATGATGTAACTAATAAAGAGGTTAAGTGGAAGTCCTCAAACTCAAAGATAGCGAAGGTTGATAAAAACGGTCTTGTCAAGGGTGTAGCAGGCGGAGTCGCGGTTATAACCGTTACTGCCGACGAAAACGGAATGAGTGCCAACTGTATTGTAACGGTGCAGGAGCCGGTCTCCGATATCAAGCTTAACAAGACGGCTTATAATCTCGGACTCAGAAAGAAATTTACCCTTAAAGCAACCCTTAAAACAAATTCGGCTACAAATAAAAAGCTGAAATGGTCAAGCAACAATAAAAATGTGGTTACGGTAGATAAAAACGGAGTGATTTTCGGTAAAAAATTAGGGTATGCCACAATTACCGTAAAGGCTACGGATGGAAGCAATTCCGAGGCAACCTGTAGGGTAAGGGTAGTAAGAGAAGCTGAAAGTTTAAGTCTCAGCGATTCTTTCCTTGCTATGGTAACAGGACAGACGCATAAGCTTAAAGCAAGAGTAAAACCTAAGAACGCTACATATCGGAAGGTTAATTTCAAATCCGACAATACGGATGTTGTGGTAGTTGATTCTAAAGGAAAGGTAACGGCAACGGGCGCGGGAAAGGCTAAGATAACCGCTTATGCGAAGGATAATAGCGGCAAGAAGCAGGTATGCGTGGTTCAGGTGAGAGAATATGTGCCGGCTACCGGAATAACCTTATCAAATACAAAACTTACGATGGGTGTAGGTGACAAACAGAGTATTATATATGCGCTTTCGCCTAACGGTACAGATGATAAGGTTAAGTGGTCAAGCAATAATAAGGCGGTAGTCAGGGTTAACAAAAAGGGAGTTATAAACGCTATAGCACCGGGTTCTTCGGTTGTTACAGCCACTACAACAAGCGGTAAGAGCGCTTCGGTGCAGGTAACCGTAGTCGGACTCAATTTTTATGAGCTTTCGCTTGAGCAGTATGATACTTATACACTGTCGGTTTTGGGAGATGTAACGGGAGTTGTATGGGATACCGAAAATGCTTCCATAGCGACTGTAAGCAACGGTGTTGTAACTGCTAAAAAAGCCGGAACCTGTTATATTTACGCAAGAGTAAACGGCGCTCTTCTAAGGTGCAGAGTTCGTATTAGGAATATAAGATAACGGTTGGTTGCGGAATATTCATGGCACCGGTTTATAATCGCAAAACAGAATAATTTATATGCCCCGCGGCAGAAAGCGGGGCATGTTCACTTAAGTAAAACGAAGATGTTAAAGAAGGCGGTATTGGAAATGCTGCCCGAATAATCGGTATATATAGGAGGATTTTGATGCTTACAGGTCTTCATGTGAAGAATCTTGCAATAATAGATGAAGTGGAGATTTCTTTCGGAAGCGGACTTAATATTCTTACCGGAGAGACCGGCGCAGGAAAATCTATTATAATAGGAAGCATAAATCTTGCCCTCGGGGCGAAAGCGGGCAAAGGACTTATAAGAAAGGGCGCCGAGTCCGCTTTTGTGGAGCTTATTTTTTCCGTAAACGATTTTACTGAAAATAAGCTTAAAGAAATGGATATAGCGGTCGAGGATGGACTCGTTACAATAGGCAGGAGGTTTTCCGAGGAAAGAAATATAAGCCGTATAAACGGAGAAACCGTGACCCTTACAAAAGTTAGAGAAGCCGCATCCGTGCTTCTTGATATTCACGGACAGCAGGAAAATCAAAGTTTACTTTCGACAAAAAATCATCTTGAGATTTTGGACAGATATGCGAATAAAGATATCGAAGTGCATAAAGCAGAATTAAAATGTATTGTAAAGAGCTACAGGGAGAAAAAAGAAGAACTTGAAGAATATGATAAAGACATTGCTTCGGTTTCGAGAGAGCTTGATTTTTTGAAATTTGAGTATGAGGAAATTGAAAATGCCGATATTAAAGAGGGCGAAGAAGAAGAACTTGAAAAAACGGTAAAAAAATATGTTTCTCTTGATAAAACCGTTTCTTTAATAAGCGAGGCTGAAAGAAGATTAAACGGTGATTCGGGAATACAGGAGCTTTTAGGCGGAACTGTGAGGATAATTTCAAAACTTAATGAGATAGATGAGGAAGCGTCGGGACTTTTTGATCAAATTTCGGATATAGAGAGTCTGCTTGGAGATTTCGGCAGATCGCTTTCGGATTACGCCGATGAGAATGTGATTGATGAGGAAGATTTTGCTTATTCGGAAGAAAGATTGGATAAGATAAGAAGCATATTTGCCAAGCACGGTGGCTCTTACAATTCAACCTTTAACTTTTTTGAAAAAGCATCGGAAAAAATTGAAAAACTGGAGCATTTTGAGGAATATAGAGAAAGACTTGTTAAGGAAACGGAAGAACTTAACAATAAAATTCTTAAAAAATGCGATGAAATTTCAAAAATTCGAAAAAAAGCGGCAAAGGATTTTACAATAATGGTAAAGAATGCGCTTGCCGACTTGAATTTTTTACAGGTAGAGTTTGAAACGGAATTTAAGAAAACCGGAAATTTTACCGCCAAAGGAAATGATGAGGTAAGATTTTTGATTTCGGCAAACCCCGGTGAGCCTCTTATGTCCATATCTGAAATAGCTTCGGGTGGAGAGCTTTCAAGGATAATGCTTGCGATAAAGTCGGTAATGGCGGATACGGATGAAATCCCTACACTGATTTTTGACGAGATAGATACCGGCATAAGCGGCAGAACGGCACAAAAAGTATCCGAAAAGCTTGCCGTTATAGCAAAAAACAGGCAGGTAATAGCTATAACTCATCTTGCCCAAATAGCCGCTATGGCGGACAGACACTTTTTGATAGAGAAGAGCTTTGAGGGGGAGCGTACTTCGACCGGAATAAGGGAATTAAATGAAAAAGACTCTATAACCGAGCTTGCAAGAATTTCGGGAGGTGCCGAAATAACGGATACCGTGCTTGCGGGGGCAAAAGAGATGAAAAGGCTTGCGTCGGAGATTAGGGAGAGGATGAGGCGAAAGTAAGAAAATTTACTCATCCCGTCTTTCATACTCGCTGCACAAAAAATTTTAAAACCCTCTTGTATTTTTTTGAAGCTTATGCTATACTTCTCTTCGTTGTTGATGGGCCATCGCCAAGCGGTAAGGCAACGGACTCTGACTCCGTCACTTCGAAGGTTCGAATCCTTCT
>CAUUHV010000055.1:0-9660 GCA_963545085.1 uncultured Catonella sp.
GATAGAACTTCCTAAATGACAAAGGCGTGTTTATTATGAAAAATTTAGGTGTTTTAGGCGGAACTTTCGATCCTGTACATAATACTCATATTTCTATAGCAACGGCGGCAATGAAGCAGTATAACCTTTCAAAGATACTTATGATGCCTGTGAAAGCGCCGACACATAAGGCTGAGGCTATAGCGGACGGTAATGCGCGACTCGATATGGTAAGGCTTGCGATAAAGGGAATTAACGGTCTTGAAGCTTCGGATTTTGAGCTTACAAGAGAAGGGAAGTCCTATACCTCGGACACGCTGCTTTTATTGAGAAAAAAATACTCGGACTGTAGGCTCTTTTTCATTATAGGCGGAGATTCCGTTATGTATCTTGAAAAATGGCATAAGCCGGAAATTATTTTCGAAAATTCTCATATTCTCTACGCATGTAGAAAAGGTGACGGAAGATATGAAGTGAAAAATCATATTGAAACCGTTCTAAGTAAGAATTTTAAAAATATTGAAATTTCTGAAATAGTTATGGAAGAAAGCGGAACCGCCTCCACTGAAATAAGAAGAAAAATAGCTGAGGGCTGTAAAAATTATAGAGAATTGGGGCTGCCTGAAAGTGTGTTTGATTATATTGTTAAAAACGGACTTTATCGCAAAAAATGAGTATTTAATTTTCGTTTCTTGTCGCAGGGCATGTTTACAATAAAATTCACTCAAATTCCGATATCGGAGAAATATATTATGAATGAAATGATGAAACTGCAAAAAAAACTTCAGGAAAAATTGCCGCCATACAGATATCATCATACTTTAGGGGTTTCATATACGGCGGCGGCTCTTGCGATGCGCTACGATGCCGATATTAAAAAAGCGGAGCTTGCGGGGCTTTTGCATGATTGTGCTAAATATTTAAAAGGCGAGGAAATGCTTGTCGAGTGTAAAAAATACGGTATAGCTATAAATGAGTTTGAAGCCGCTTTCCCGGAGCTTTTACATGCCAAATTGGGTGCTTATTACGCTGAACATGTTTATGGAGTATCTGATTCCGAAATTTTATCGGCAATAATATGCCATACTACCGGAAAACCGAATATGAGCCTTTTGGAGGAAATTTTATTTGTAGCGGATTACATAGAACCATCAAGAGAGGGTATAGCAAGCCTGGATATCGTAAGGAAAATTGCGTTTAAGGATTTGCATAAGGCTGCATTTTATGAGCTTAAATACACTCTGTCGCATCTTAAGGAGAAGAATGCTGTTATTGATACAACAACTGAAGAAACTTATGAATTTTATTTGAGCTTAACGGAGGGATAATGAAAAATATTTTAGACTCGGTAAAAACGGCTTATAAGGCTCTTGATGAACATTTAGCCGAAAATATTACAGTAATAGAAATAGGAAAGCTGACTCCTATTGCGGATTATTTTATAATCACCGACGGAAAAAATGAAAATCAAATGAGAGCTTTGCAGGAGTTTACTGAAGAAGCACTCGCTAAAGAAGGTGTATTCCCGAAGAGAATAGAGGGCGCAAAAACCGATAGCTGGGTTTTACTTGATTACGGTGATTTTGTGGTACATATTTTCAGCAAAGAGGACAGACAGTTTTATAACCTTGAAAGACTCTGGTCAGACGGGAGAACTCTTGAATTAAGTGAATTGGTTGACTGATTTGCAATATAGTTCAATGCCTCGCCGCAAGCAACGGTACATTAAACCTTGCGGCAGTCTTCATACGGACGAGCTGACTTGCTTAAATATTTTTGACATCAATATATTTTAATATCTTAAGGCAATTTACATTAAAATTAAAACATTCTGCATAAATCTCATTCTTTTCACAAAAGATTTGACACAAAAGCCGTTTTAATCTAATGTAATTGCCGTTTTTTAAAGAACTCTATCTATACATTCTTATAAGCCCTATAACTTTTCCTATTACTTCCACTTTATCAAGAATGATAGGCTCCATAGTATCGTTTTCCGGCTGTAAACGAAAATGATTTTTTTCCTTATAAAAAGTTTTTACAGTAACCGAATCATCTACAAGCGCAACAACCATATCTCCGTTGGAAGCGGTATTTGTTTTCTTGACTATTATCTTATCACCGCTGTAAACTCCGACATTTACCATGCTGTCGCCTTTTACCACTAAAATAAAGCTTTCCTCGGAAGGCATATATTCAGCCGGAATAGGAAAGTACTCGGTTATATTCTCAACTGCGAGTAAAGGTTCGCCTGCGGCTACCGAGCCCACTACGGGAACACTCACGAGATCTCTTCTTGTAAGATTAAATTCATCATCCACAATCTCTATCGCTCGCGGTTTAGTCGAATCTCTTCTTATATATCCGTTTTTTTCAAGCGTCTCAAGATGAGAATGTACTGAAGAAGTTGATTTTAACTTTACGGCTTCGCAAATTTCTCTTACTGAAGGCGGATAGCCTTTGGACAGAATCTGTGCCTTCATATATTCTAAGATTTCCTGCTGCTTACCGCTTATTTTCCCGTATGCCATAAAAACCTCCATAACTAAGTATAAATAAATAATACACCATTAAAAAGCAAATGTCAAACAAATGTTCCAAAAATTTGTTCGATTTTTGCTTGACAAAAGAATATATGTTCGATATAATCATTTTAGAACGGTTGTTCGGAAAATTTGTTCGATTCGTTTTGTTTTGAGAGGTGACGGCAATGAAAAAATTAAGCTCCGATGTAAAAAAAAGATACAGTTACAATGTTAAAAGCAAGAAATTTTGCTTCGGTATAATAATAAGTTTATACATAATGTTTTCATTAGCGGGAACAATATCGGGTTTGTTAAATAAAGTTTCCGCAGAAACAAAAGACTCCGTATTTTATGTGGAAAGCATCAAAGTGAGAGAGGGCGACACTTTGTGGTCAATAGCTGAATCTTATCATTCCGACTATTATAATACTACAGCCGAATATGTACGAGCTATAAAAGCAAGCAACAATCTGGTGGATGATAAGATTGTAGAGGGTACGAATCTTGTAATACCTTATACAAAATAATTTTAATTTAAGCGGACTTCAACAGGTCACTTTTCTCTTAATTTCACTATATTCGCGGCGCTCCTTCTTCTGTCATCCTCAAGAGCAGCGTAGTGCTTTTTCGTAGTATTTACATCCTTATGTCCGAGTACATCGGCGACTAAATATATATCGCCGGTTTCTCTGTAAAGACTTGTTCCGTATGTGCTTCTAAGCTTATGAGGGGTTATTTTCTTGAGCGAGGTTATCAGTCCGGAGTATTTTTTTACAAGCTTTTCAACTGCTCTTACGCCTATTCTTTTTCTTTGCATAGAAAGAAAGAGAGCATTTGTATTACCCGCTATCGCGTTTACGGTAACCCTTTCTTTCATATAGTCGGACAAAGCTTTTTCAACTTCATCCCCGAAGTAAACTACAGCTTCATATCCTCCCTTTCTATGCACTTTGAGTCCGCGACTTTTAAAGTCCACATCCGAAATATCAAGCCCTACACATTCTGAAACTCTTATTCCGGTTCCGAGCAGGAGAGTAACTATGGCAATATCTCTTACCGCTGTCTTATCATGAAATTTAGTTTGGGATCGGCTTAGTCCTTCACCGGTTTCTATATTATCCAAAAGTTTGGCGACCTCATCAGGTTCAAGTCGTATAATAGCTTTCTCACGCAGTTTAGGAGTATTTACCAAAATACTGGGATTAGTGTTTATCATTTCTTTTTTATAAAAATATTTATAAAAAACACGAAGCGCTATAAGCTTTCGTTTTATACCGTTTTCCTTATTGATATGCTCCTTATTATCTTTTATGTAATATTTAAGGTGGGATATATATTCTTCTATGTCTATTGCTTTTATTTTATCCAATATATCTATGCTCATATCGGATATCCGTATGTTTATAAATTGCGGATTTGAGTCTTTAAGCCAATTGAAAAATACTATAAGGTCATATGCATAGGCTATACGGGTTCTTGATGCGGTAGTAGGCTCAATTCCCCTGAAAAAATCGGCGGAAAAAGCAGGCAGTTCTTTTTGAAGCCGCCTTAATTTCAATTCATTTTCTATATCGTTTTTTTCGTTGTAGGTATGCTCAGCCATAAAATTGCCGCCTTTTATTATATTTTAAAACCTGATTATTTAAAATTATATTTATTTTAACATATAAAAAAGTATCGGTCAAAAAAGTATAAGTTTTACGCAATTAAATAATTTAACCGCTACCACTCTTGGCGGTGAGGCGATTTTCTCGGCGCATAGCATAATTCACTGACAAAAAGGTGTATAAATGAAAAAATGGAGAAAATTAAAAACTTATTTGTTTGACATTATCGCAATAAAATGTTAAAACATTTTAAGCATGGTGACACATTTTTAACACTTGCGGAAACTATTATTTCTTATTGAATTATATGGTGATATTCCACGTTTTCCATCATAAGGAATATTTACTTATCAGCGATTTTTAGTGAGGACATTATGAAAATTAAACGTTTTATATATTTTGCTCTGATTGCATCGATGTTTAGTGTAAGCACGTTAAATAATATGAATACTGTAAATGCCGCCGGTATAAAAATACAGTATGACGGACAGTCCGTCGATTACTCGGATACACAGGTTTCTTACAGCTTAAACGGGAATATCGTAAAATCCAAATATCCGGGAATAATTATAGACGGTGTTTCTTTGGCGTCTTTAAAAGATATATTTATCAATTCGGGAATGGGAATAAAATACAAGTATAATAAAAAATCGGGGACAGTAACTCTTACCCGCGGTTCGGATAAGTTGTCTTTCAAATTAAATTCCGTTTCAGGAAAATTTAACGGAAGCGATATTACTTTTCCTCTTGCTCCGAGATATATAAAATTTTCAAACGGAGCAGATAAGATATATGTACCTGCAAGATTTGTCGCGCAGTCGTTCGGTTTTTCGTATACATGGAATTCTTCCACGGGTATAGCGGCTATTGAAGGGGAGGTAAAAACTCCCGCAAAAACAGGAAGGAAGATATCTTATAACGGGAAAACTTATAATTATAAAGACGCTCAAATTTTGTATAATGCGAACGGAAATATCTTAAATTCGGATAAAACTCCCGGAATATACATAAAATCCGTGCTTATGGCTCCCGCTTCCGAAATCTTTTTAAATGATTATGTAGAAGGCGGATTTAAATACAATAAGAAAAAAAAGACAGCGGTAATAACTTTTGACGATTATAGGTTAAATCTTACGTTAGACAGTAAAAACGCCAAATTGAACGGTAAAAAAGTAAAGCTGAGTCAGGCGCCGGTTATGGTTAATTATATCTTTTCCAAAAAAACGGCTCTGCTTGTTCCTATAGAGGATATATGCGATTTATTCAGGATAGAGATTAATATTAAGGACTCTGTAGCAGAACTGGTACTTCCTGATTACAATGACGATGATGAAAATGAAAACGGCAGTGACGCTGATACTTCCGGGCATAAAAAAGATGAAAACAAAGATGACCAAAAAGGTGACAAAGATATAAATAACGGCATTAAAAAAACTGATGCCAATTTATTTTCATGGGCTATGTCCGGCACTTCCGCAATAACCGATATATCCGGAAGCGTAAAAACTTTAACAGGTCTTTCTGCGAATCCTTTATCAACTTCAAGTATACTGAACATATTGCAGCTTGAAAACTCTGCGCAGGGACAATTCAACACTTATCAGATTATATCTTCGGAAGGATTTTATAATGTAAACGGAAATCTTTTAAATAATGAATTTTCAGTGGTTTGTGAAAATGTTTCTTCGCCGGACGGTTCTTCATATCCTTTTAACGGAGGAGGAATGGCAGCAAGCGCGTTAACGTCTTTTGACAATTATGGAAAGAGTACGAAGATAAAATTCAATCTAAATACAAGAATTTTGGGATACGAGCTTTCGCTTTCCGAAGATTTTAAAATCCTTACCGTTAAGCTTTATAAAAATACGGTTACTTCGGTTGCCGGAGAGTATAAAAACGGTTCATATACGATAACATTGTCGGGACTCGCCCCTTTTGAGGCTAAGGCTACCGAAAAACTTGATTCAAATGTGGTGAATTTTAAAATAACGGATATGGCGGACGGTATAGGTGTTAATTCTTATACAAGTAATGACACTGATACAAGTAAACTGTTGGGTGTAAATTATACCCCTGACGGCACCGGCGGAATTTTACTTACAGTAACCAAAACAGCCGATTACGGTTATTACACGAAAGCAAGCGGAAACTCCGTTCAAATAGTGATAACGGATATAAATTCCATTAAATATGCCGTAAATATACCGATTCAGGACGGGATAGATATAAATTCCATAACGGATACCGATAACTACAGCTCGAATAATTTTACTATAACCATACCGGGGGATGTGAGAGCATTTTTTGAATCAAATCCTATAATTTGTGATATGTCAAAGATAAAGGATTTTAAGACGGAATTGAATTATTTAGGAAATACGGTTATAACCTTTAATACTTACAAGCTACAGGCATATAAAATAAATGCTACAGGTAAAATGTTGGGAATAGAAGTGGATGAACCTAAAAATCTGTATTCAAAAATTGTGGTAATTGATCCGGGACACGGCGGCGGTGATACGGGAACAGTAAGCCTTAACGGCGTTTATACCGAAAAGGCTATTGTGCTTGCTATGGCATATACTTATTTTAAAGATTTAATAAAAGATCCTGCACTTAAAATATATTGGACAAGAACGGCGGATGTCTATCCTACACTTACGGAAAGGGCAAAATTCGCGTCAAAGGTAGGAGCGGATTTGTTTATAAGCGTGCATGTAAACGCAGTAAAAGGAAATACAAAACCCAAAGGAACGGAAGTGTATTACTCCGTAAGAAACAATACGCTTCAGCCTAACGGATTATCAAGTTATGTAATGGCAAGCACTTTTTTAAAGAATATCACTTCAGAATTAAGCACATATAATAGAGGAGTGAAAACCGCGCCTTTTGTCGTAACAAACATAAATACAGTTCCTGCCGTTCTTATAGAGACTGCGTTTATCACAAATAAGGATGATTTGGAAAGGCTCATTGACATTGATTTCCAAAAGGAAATGGCTGAAATACTTTACAATACGATAGAAGAACTTTTTGATTCATACCCTACAGGCAGATAAGGATTTAACTTTTCAGCTCAAATTATTTATAAAACACGACAATGACCTATTGAGTGAATAATTTGAGCTTGGATATTCCGTTTTTTGTTATGTTGCAATATGTAAAGTTAAAAGATAAGGAGATTGAGAATTGAATTTTAGAAACGTTAAAAGGCTTTATTTACCTATATTTTTGATATTTTCATTGATATTTTCAATATGTTTTACAGTACAGGCACATGCTGCGAGAGATAAGCAAAAACCGGTGATAAAATATTCCGTATCATTAAAGTCGAACGGAAAGAAAGCCGTTTTGAAATTAAAAGTTTCGGATAATCTCACATTAAAAGAAGTGAAGTATTCCGAGGGAAGTCACAGAAAATCATTTTTTACACATTCATTTTACTCAAAGAAAATTAAAAAGCTTTCCGTCACCTCGGCAAAAAGTCTAAGCACGGAATTCTCCGTAAAAGTCGGCAAAATTATTACCGTATATGCCGTAGACAAGTCGGGAAACAGTGTCATAAAAAAAATACGCATAGATAAAGATATCGATAATAATGTTTCCGACGATGACAGCAACGCAAATACCGGTAATAGTGAAAATCCGAGTAATAACGATAAAAACGGAAATACAGCGGGAGATGGCGACAACAGCAATAATAACCCTCAAGCTCCTATTGTAAACACATCCGAAGTCAGGGCGGTATGGATAACTTTTCTTGAGTTTTCATCAAAAGGACATAGCGAATTTGATTTTAAGCAGAAGATAGACCTGATGTTTGATAATATAGTCAAATCAGGTATGAATACCGTTTATGCTCAGGTAAGACCTTTCAGTGACGCTTTTTACAACTCGGCTTACTTTCCATGGTCAAAATATGTATCGGGTAAACAGGGACAGCATCCGGGATATGACCCTTTAGCTTATATGGTTGATGCCGCGCATGCAAGAGGACTGAAACTACATGCGTACATAAATCCTTACAGAGTGTGTACCACATCGGAGTTTAAAAATATAGCGCCTAACAGTCCGGCGTATATATGGTTAAATGATAATGATGATAACAATGACAGAAATGTGCTTAAATTAGGAAATATGTACTATTACAATCCATCGTCAAGTGATGTTATAGCTTTAATTACAAACGGTGTGAGAGAGATTATTGAAAATTATGCAGTAGACGGAGTGATTTTTGATGATTATTTTTATCCGACCTTGGGTAAAGATTATGAATATAAATTTGATTCGGAAGAATATGATACTTACGCTGCACGTCTTGAAGAAGCGGGAAATACTCCTTTATCCATAGTTGATTGGAGAAGAAATAATATAGACACTATGATAAAAAGTGTCTATGCAACCGTAAAGTCTGTCGGAAAAGGGCTTACTTTCGGAATAAGTCCCGCCGGTAATTTAAACAATTTGCGAGCCAAGGATAAATATTACATAAATATAGACAAGTGGTGCAGTGAGGACGGATATATAGATTATATAGCGCCGCAGCTGTACTGGGGATTTGAACATAGTGTGTGCCCTTTTGAGGAAACGGTTGTTAAATGGATGAATGTCGTGACAAATCCCAATGTAAAGCTATATGTAGCTTTAGGTATGCATAAGCCTCAGGCTCAGGATACGGATGAGTGGAAAAATAACCATAATATACTCGCAAGAATGATTTTAAGCTTAAGAAACAAAAATCTCGGAGGTTTTTCATTGTTCAGATATGATTTTATGAAAGAAGAAAATTTGACAAAACCGGGAGCTGTGGATGAGCTTAGAAATATAATCAGCGTAATATTATCAGGAAGTTATTAAGATTTAAAAGCAAATATTGAAAAAATACCTTATATATGATAAAGTATTTTTTTATAGGAATTTCTCCGAACTGTAATTCTATAGATAAATAATGATAAAAACGATAGGGGATATCCGAACACCCAACTATTCGCAAAACCCAAGTTTAACGAATAGTTGGGTGCGGTTTTTTGCAGAATATGGAATTATAATATTGAATGCCGCTTTAATGACCGCGCAATCTCTTGACGCGCGGTTTATTCGTTATTTCACAAAAACCTGTTATTACCTATACTGTTTGCGCTTAACAAACGTTGTAACTCTATAACATCGGTTTTGGAAAGCTTCTGATATCTCAGATACTCACTGAAAAATGTTCCTAACGAACCGTTATAAAACTGCTCCAAAAGCTTGGCTGTTTCGGTTTCTCGTGCGGATTTTTTTGAAATAAGCGCCTTGCATATAAAACCCGGTTCGTTTCGTTCTATGGCTCCCTTATCTATAAGTCTTTTTATTACGGTATAAGTCGTATTTTTTTCCCAACCTATATATTCTTTAATAATTTTTGAAATATCTCTTGCAGCAAGCTCCTTATTTGACCAAAGAAGCTCCATTATATTAAGTTCACCTTCATGTAAGCGTATTTCGTTCATGCAAACCCCTCATCTGTTTTCTTTTTTACACAAAGAATAAAATTTTCGAGAAACAATCTT
>CAUUHV010000056.1:0-8982 GCA_963545085.1 uncultured Catonella sp.
AATTTGCTTCCCTCCAAAATGCTTTTATAGAGCCTTCCTTCCTCTGATAATTCATCAAGCAGATTTTTCTTGTTTTTCTCGAATATTTCCTCCACCGAACAGTCTGAAAGGTCATATCTCTCCTCGAATCTCACACTTTTTACGGTATTATCGAAAATTTGCTTCGAGATAAGCCTTGTCATTGATAAAATATGCTTTCTGCTTATAGGCTTATTTCCCGAAATAAATATAACCACGTCATTTGTAGTTTTTGATAAAGCGACCTTTTCGACCGAGATTTCAGAAAAAGCCTCTTCCAAATCCTCTCTGATATGCAGTCCGCTAAACGCTTCATGGAAATCCATTATATCGCTCCCTGTTCTTTAAAAGCCTCAAGTTCCTCCTCAAGAGCCGATAAAAGCTCCGACTCGGGAAGTTTTTTAATTACCTTGCCCCTTTTGATTATAAGACCGGCTCCCTTGCCGCCGCATATTCCGATGTCAGCCTCCGCCGCCTCTCCTGGCCCGTTTACGACACATCCCATAACCGCAACCTTTATATTTAATTCCGAATAATTTTCTAAAAGTTTTCCCACCTTCTCTTCAAGTCCGATAAGGTCTATATCGGTTCTTCCGCAGGTAGGACATGATACCATCTCGATTCCGCCCGCTCTTAAGCTTAATGCTTTAAGAATGAGCTTTGCCGACTTTATCTCTTCTGTCGGGTTTCCCGTAAGTGAAACCCTTATTGTATCGCCTATCCCCTCATAAAGAATAATACCTAATCCCACCGAAGATTTAATATTTCCGGCTATAAGAGAGCCCGACTCCGTAATACCCACATGAAGCGGAATATCGGTTTTTTCAGCTATAAGCTCATGAGCCCTGATACATTCAAGGACATTCGAGGATTTTATACTTATGACAAGATTATGATAGTCCATATCCTCTATCATTTTAACATTATTTAAAGCGCTTTCTACCAAAGCCTCAGCACAAACATGACCGTATTTAACAAGCAAATCCTTTTCAAGTGAACCGCTGTTTACACCCACTCTTATAGGAATACTTCTCTCTTTAGCCGCATCTACAACCGCTTTAAGCCTTTCGACAGAGCCTATATTTCCGGGATTGATTCTTATCTTATCCGCTCCGTTTTCAATAGAAGCAATCGCAAGCCTGTAATCGAAATGTATATCCGCAACCAACGGTATATCTATTTCTTTTTTTATTTCTCTTAAAGCAAACGCCGCATCCATATCCGGAACGGCGCACCTTATAATATCGCAGCCCGCTCTTTCCAAAGCTTTTATCTGAGTCGCGGTCGCTTTTACATCCTGCGTTTTGGTTGTGGTCATTGACTGAATCAGTACGGGGTTTCCCCCGCCTATAACTCTGTCTCCTATCTTCACTACTCTTGTAGAATTTCTTTTATCGCTCATTTTTCTTTTTATCTTCCGAATATCCTCATTATATCATTATAAAAAACAAGCACCATAACAATCATAAGCGCTACAAATCCCGCAAAGTGTATCATTCCCTCTTTGTCGGGATTTACCGGCTTTCGCCTTATGGCTTCTACAAAGAGGAAAACAAGCCTGCCTCCGTCAAGTGCCGGTATAGGTAAAAGGTTCATGACACCGAGATTTGCCGAAATAAGAATGCTTATATTCGCCATTTTTAAAATCAATATCAAAAGACCTTCTTCTTTGCCCTGCTCGTAGGTATTTCCTATTATCTTTACTATTCCTACGGGACCCGCTATATCTTTTGTATTAGCTCTTCCGCTCACTATCATCTTAAGACCGTCTATAGTTGAGGCTATTAAATATCTTGTTTCATTGATGCCGTAGCCGAGAGCGGCTATAGGAGATACGGAAGTTCTTGTGAGATTGTGGCTCATACCTATGGTATAAGCCGATCCTGACTGCATCGGCTTTACAGTAACTTCAAATTCCCCGGTTTTTCCGTCCTTCGTTCTTTCTATAAGCAACTTTACATCGCTTCCGTCAAGGGGATAGGTGTTAAAATAAGCCGCCAATTCACTTCCTGAATTAATTTTTACACCGTCTACCTCTTTTACCGTATCTCCCTTTTCCACTCCTGCAGCCTTAAGAGGACTTTCATCGCTTACTCCCTCTATAACCGCCGCCGAATCGCCCGGCATATAAGAAATTCCAAGGTAATATATATTTTTTTCCACAGGAGTAACATGTGCAATTTCCGTTTTTCCGTCTCTTTTATATTCTATATTAAGAGGCTTATCCGATAGCGGATTGAAAGCTAAATATCCCGAAAGCTCTCTACCCATGGTTATCTTTTTACCGTTTATCTTAGTTATAAGATCACCCTCTCTAAGCCCGGCCTCATAAGCCGGATAGCCCTTGGTAACACCCGTGACATAGCTGAAATCATATCCCATGAATATAATAATTATCGCGGAAAGCACAAATGAAAGTATGAAATTGAAAAGCGGTCCTCCAAAAACCGTCAAAATCCTTGTAATTACAGGCTTTTTATGAAAAGCCGCCTCATCATCGCTTTCACCGTCCTCACCCTCCATCATACAGGAACCTCCTATCGGAAGCAGCTTTACCGACCATCTCGTCCCTGCGGCTTTAAAAGAAAAAAGTCTCGGTCCCATACCGAGTGAAAACTCGTTTACCTTTATTCCGCCGAGTCTTGCAAAAGTATAATGACCGAATTCATGTATTATTACCACTAAAGAAAAAATAATCAAAGCCCAAATAATATTCAATGTATTCACCAACCTTATTTATTTTATAGTCTTTCTGAAAAATCATCCGCAAAGCATCCTTATATATCTAAACCGCCCCTGTTTTCTTAAGTATCTCGGCTTGTATAGCCTCAATCTCATAAACATCCGGCGAGCTTATTTTCTTATGCCCGTCAAGCTCTTTTTCTATTATCCCGACAATTTCCGTATAACCGATTTTACCACCAATAAAAAGACTTACCGCCGCCTCGTCAGCCGCATTAAAAACGGCAGGAAAGCTTCCGCCCTCTTCCATGGCGTCCATCGCAAGCTTAAGCCCCTTAAACTTCTTTAAATCAGGCTTTATAAAATCAAGCCTTGCCACTTCAAATAAATTCAAATATCTCTCCGACACGAACCGTCTTTCGGGATAATTAATCGCGTAAGATATCGGCAGGCGCATATCCGCAGTACCTAATTCCGCTATAACGCTTCCATCCTCAAACTCTACAGCCGAGTGTAAAATGCTCTGCGGCTGTATAACAACTTCAATATCCTTAACCGATACATCAAACAGCCATTTTGCTTCGCAGACTTCAAGCCCTTTATTAACCATAGTTGAAGAATCTATAGTCACTTTCGCGCCCATATCCCAATTCGGATGCTTTAAGGCTTCTTCCACCGTTATATTTTCAAATTCTTCTATAGGCTTATTTAAAAACGGACCGCCGGAAGCCGTAAGAATAAGCTTTCTTATCTTATTTCCGTTAGCTCCCTGCAAGCTCTGAAAGATGGCGCTGTGCTCGCTGTCTACCGGGAGTATTTTTACCCCCTCTTTATTTGCAAGCGGCATTATTATATGCCCGGCACATACCAAAGTTTCCTTATTTGCAAGCGCTATATTCTTTTTAGCTTTTATAGCCGCTATTGTAGGTCTTATTCCTATCATTCCCACCACGGAGGTGACTACCGTATCCGTTTCATTATAAACGGCAGCCTCTATAAGCCCATCCATTCCCGATGTGATTTCGGGAATTTTTTTTATTCCGTAAGGTACCGATTCGGCTTTAAGCCTGTCACGAAGCAGACAAGCCCTTTCATCGTCATAAACGCATACGATTTCAGGCTCAAATTCCTTTATCTGTTCAATAAGCAAATTCGTATTTTTTAAAGCGGCAAGGGCCGTAACCTTAATATCCGGATTTTTTCTTATTATATCAAGAGTTTGCGTTCCTATAGAGCCCGTAGAGCCTAAAATCGCAATTTTTTTCATCCTTTCTCCTTCAAACCGCTATAACTCATATCCGTCCCATAAAATAGCTCGCCAAAAAATATACTATAGGAGATGTTATTATAACACTATCATATCTGTCAAGTATACCGCCGTGTCCCGGAATTATGTTTCCGTAATCCTTAACTTCAAAATTTCTTTTAATTCCTGAAGCAGCCAGATCGCCGATTTGCGATATTACCGAACCGAGTCCTCCTATTATTCCGAACGGTATAACAAGCTCATAAGACTCATGATTTAAGGTGCATTTCACAAATGCGAAAATAACGCCTATCAATGCCGAACCCGCTATTCCTCCTACCGCACCCTCAACAGACTTTTTAGGACTTAATACCGGCGCAAGTTTTGTTTTGCCGAAAAGCTTCCCGACTATATAAGCACAGGTATCGGATCCCCATGAGCTTACATAAACAAGCCAAACTATCCAGTTTCCGAAGCGAATACTTTCCCTTGTCTGATAAATAAAAGAGAGCATAACAGGTATGTAAAGCATGCCGAAAACTCCGGAAAACAACTGGGAAACCGTATATTTCGGATATTTAACCACAAAAACTACAAGTGTAGTCACCAAAAGAAAGGATATTATAGCTACCATAAAAAACTCGTTATTCTCTCTGTTAAAATACAGATTTCCATACCAAAGCAGTACTGAAATATAACCCGCAGCTCCTAACGGAGTTTTTTCCGTCTTCATGACCCTGTAAAGTTCAAAAAGTCCGATTAAAGATATGAGCATAAGAGATAAAAGCAGAACATATTTGCCTAAAACCATACCGACGGCGGTAAATATAACAAGAAATATCCCGCTTATAAGTCTTGTGAGAAACATTTTTTCATCCTTTCTTAAGCCCTCCGAAGCGCCTGTCTCTGTTTTTATAAAAATCAAGCGCCTCTGTAAGGTCATTTTTTCCGAAATCCGGCCAGAGCGTATCCGTAAAGAAAAACTCGGCGTAAGCAAGCTGCCATACCAGGTAATTCGAGAGTCTTCTCTCTCCGCTTGTTCTTATCATAAGATCCGGGTCGGGTATATCCGCCGTATCCAGATTACTGCTTACAGCCTTCTCCGACAGTTCTTCTATTATTGTAGAAATAGTTTTTTCTTTTTTATCGGCCTCAAGTAAAATTTTCTTGAATGCCCTTACAATATCATTCCTGCCGCCGTAATTTACCGCAATTTGAAGCTGAAGCCCCGTAAACCCGGCTGAAAGCTCCTCAAGCTCGGTTATAAGCTCTCTCAGTTCCTCGGAAAGCCCCGTTTTGTCGCCTATTATACGAACGCGCATATTATTTTTAACTGAAAGCTTCATTGCATCCTTCATATATTTCGCTAAAAGCCTCATTAGCTCATTCACTTCTTTTTCCGGACGCTTCCAATTTTCAGTGGAAAAAGCGTACATAGTTACATACTTTATACCAAGGTCATAAGCCGCCCTGCATACGGGCTCCACATTGTCGCACCCTTTTAAATGGCCGATATTCCGCGGTAATCCTCTTTTTTTAGCCCATCTTCCGTTTCCGTCAAGTATTATCGCGACATGGGTCGGTATCTCTTTACTATCCATAACTCTTATCCTTAAAAAAGGGTTGTCGATCTGAAAATCCGACCGAAAACCCCCTCTTTTATCATACAGTCATTATTTCTTTTGTTTTATCTTCCGTCATCTTGTCAATCTCATCGGAAAACTTATCCGTAAGCTTCTGGATTTCCTCCTCAAGCTCTGAAAGATCGTCTTCCGTAAGCTCGTTAGCCTTATTCTGCTTTTTAAAATGATCCACCGCATCTCTTCTGATATTTCTTATCGCGATTTTTGCATTTTCAGCCTTTTTCTTTATATCCTTCGTAAGCTCCTTACGTCTTTCCTCCGTAAGCTCCGGAAATACAATTCTGATTGACTTTCCGTCGTTATTCGGAACAACTCCCAGATTCGCCATATTAATTTCTTTTTCTATGGCTTTGATAAGACTTGATTCCCAAGGCTGTATCTGTATCACCCTTGCCTCAGGCACGGAAACATTCGCCACCGACTGTAAGGACGAAGGCTGTCCGTAATAATCCACCTTTATTTTATCAAGGATATGAGGATTGGCTCTACCCGCTCTTATCGTTATAAACTCCTCGTTCAGGTTGTTAATGGTTTTATTCATCTTATCCTTATAAATATCTGTTCTTTCCGACATAAAATCCCTCCTGTTTTATCAGACGGTAACTCTCGTTCCCGTAAAATCACCCTCTACGGCTCTTACTATGCTGTTTTCCTCATTAAGCCCGAAAACAAGCATAGGCATTTTATTTTCCATACACATAATCGTGGCTGACAGGTCTATTACCGCAAGCTTTTTATCAAGCACTTCTTCTATAGTAACTTCGTCATATTTCTTGGCGTCCGGATTGCTCTTAGGATCAATGTCATATACCCCGTCCACAGCCTTCGCAAGAAGTATGGTATCCGCTTCCGTTTCAACCGCCCTTAATACGGCGCCCGTATCGGTGGAAAAATAAGGATGTCCGGTACCTCCCGCAAAAAATACCACCATTCCCTTGCCAAAATACTTATTAGCCCTGTCCTTTGAGAAAAGCTTAGTCATGCTTCCGCACTCAAACGGAGTAAGCACCGCCGTCATCATACCGATATATCTGAAAATCTCCGAAACATAGATACAGTTCATAACTGTAGCAAGCATACCTATTTGATCGGCCTTTGTTCTGTCGATGGTATTGCTTGTGCGACCTCTCCAGAAATTTCCGCCGCCGATTACTACCCCGACCTCTATGCCGTCATCTACAAGCTTTTTAACCTGTTCAGCCACTCTTATACAGGTTTTCTCGTCAAATCCGGTCTTCTTATCTCCCGCAAGGGCCTCTCCTGAAAGCTTCAAAAGCACTCTGCGATATTTAGCCATTTTTTAAACCTCTTCTCCGAAAAACGAGTCAATATCAACCGAGGAATAAGGAAGCGAGCAGAAACCGTCAATTACCGCTCCGTTGTTGATTTGGATTCCCTTGGAGTTGATATTACCTTTTACTACCGCCGTAGAATCCACGATTACAGGTCCGTTTATATCAATATCTCCCTTTACCGCTCCTGCTATTACACATGAAGTTCCTGAAATATCACCTATTACTATTGTGCCTACATCAACCTTGACACTGCCCTTGCTTACAATACCGCCGTCAAGCCTGTTGGAATTTACATATACTTCGGATGCCGATGATTTTCCGCTCACCTTTCCTACAATCGAAAGTTTTCCAAGACATGTAATGTCACCGTTTACCGTTCCTAAAATCTCAAGAGAACCGTCGGAAATTATGCTTCCGTTTATAACGGTTCCTTCTGAAATTACAGTATTATTGGCTGAAGCTGCAAGAGTGTTTTCATCCGCTTTAACAGGTTCCGGTTCCTCATATTTTTCTTCGATTTTTTCTTCAATCTTTTCTTCCATATTTTCCTTCTCCACAGGCTCTGTAAACACCGGCGTTTCAACTTCGGGAACACTGTCTTCCTTTTCCGCCGCCAAAAGACTTTCTTCCATAGCTATCTTTTCAAGCATGTCACTATCTACACCTGTAGAATCTTCCTCTGAAAGATCGAATTCGTCAAAATCCGTCTCACCGAGGGTGTCCACCATCTGATCGTCGTCGGAAGTGAGTTCTCCCACAGCAGTTCCGATATCCTCTTTCAAGTTCTTAAAAAAATCCATCTTCTACCTCCATTGATTTATTTACTTTTCCCTGCTTACACGATGATGTATTTCTAAGGTCTCATCATCAATGGGTAAAACTTCGTAACCGTCTTTTAAAAGCTTTTCAAGAATCTTCGGCAGAGCCTCGACCGTTGTATCCTTTTCCGGCAAATCATGCATAAGCACTATTGACACATCAAAATCCTTAACTCCGCTCATAACATTCCTGCAAATCTTCTTTGCGGTTAAAGGAACCTTCACCGCATCGCCGCATTCGACATTCCAGTCAAAATAAGCAACCTTTTTTTTATTCAAAAAATCAATAAGACCATACATATCCGTCTTGCATAATGTAGTGCTGCTTCCTCCCGGAAAACGGTAAAACCGCGGTTCTACACCCGTTGTATCATATAAAAGCTTTTTTATCCTGTAAAAATCCTTCTTAAACGCCTCTTTTGTAGCATAAATCTCATCAAATTTATGCGTGTAAGAATGCATACCGAGGGTATGACCTTTCTCTACTATCTCTTTATAATGCTTTATAGAGTTTTCATCGGTCTTTCCAACCACAAAAAAAGTAGCTTTTACCTTGTAATCATCAAGTATTGACAATATCCTGTCAGTATTCGGTCCCGGTCCGTCATCGAAAGTCAGATAAACCTTTTTGCCGTTTTTAGCAGGTAAAGATTCCGTTTCAAGCCGTTCGAAATTATCCGTCCTTCCTCCGTCCGAATTTTCATATACGCCTTCGGAGTCAGCCTTATCTTGCATAAATTCGGCTATATCGCCCTCTTTTTTCACTCTTTCCGAAGCGAATACTCTTTCTATTTTAATCTGTCTTATCTTATCAAGCTCATCCGAAAGTCTGTTAAGTTTAGCAAAAAGAATAAGACAAAGCACGGTAGGCAGCAACAAAAATATAACAATCAGTATAAGGATGATCTTTTTGATTTTACGGACTCTTTCTCTACGATAGTCTTTATCGCTTTTATCCATAAATCAAACTCCCGTTATTCCACTTTATCAAAAACCAATAGTAATTGTAGCACACTTGACTATATATTTCCACTATATAGCTTCGTTTTAAAATTTTTTTATCCCGAATTATTATTACAGTTCGGATAACTTATTTGTAATTCGTCCGAATGACATATAGCTTTCAAAAAAGCGGTATGCAATCTGTGAAGGTGAATAATTAGGGATAATTAAGCTATTCGTTAAGTAAGGTTTTTACAATCACCATGTTTATTCCATCGCTTTTTGCTATGGCGGAAAAATCCGAGGTTCCGGGCTCTCCGCATACATCAATCCCTAAA
>CAUUHV010000057.1:0-8393 GCA_963545085.1 uncultured Catonella sp.
CGGGCTTGCCATAGCCAAAAATATAGTGGACTTGCATAAAGGCAAAATAACAGTTAAGAGCGACATGTCGGGAACCGTATTTGAAATCACCCTGCCGAAAGAAAAATCGGAGAATATTGCGGATGAACACGGAAAAAAGTGAAAGGGAATTATCTGAAAAAGTCGGAGCGAGACTATTCGGACTTCTTTTTGTGATGCTTTTTAATATAATCCTTTACCTTTTTATAGGTGTTCATAACGTAAAAGCTGAGGAAATAATTTCCGCTTCATACAATCAAAGCGTTAAGGAAGAAGATACTTCTTTAGGCAAAATGAAGTTTACCTACGGATTGGGAGGCTATATAAGGCTGACAGGCAGGCTTAAAATAAATGTGGAGATTGAAAATCCCGTAAAAGATTTTGAGGGAGTTTTGGAAATCGGATACAACTTGAGCGGAACATCGCTTTGCAGCGTCAGAAAAAATGTTAATTTAAAAAAAGGGGAGTCGTTTAAAACCGATTTTTATATTTGGCTTAATACACTTTCCGCCGAATATTACAACCCCTCATCCCGTGTAAGTTTCGAGATTACGTTTTTTACGGAAGACGATAAAAAAGAAGTCGGTATTAAAGATAATATAAGTTATGAGAATATAGATGTAACTTCAGATGTTGTAATAGCTTTACTTGACGAAACCGATTCGAATGTTTCCAGACTTTCGGACAGCGGATATTCGGTTAAAGAGGTGAGGATAAAAAGCGAGGATATAACCGGAGATTATCGAAGTCTTACAATGTTTGATGTTGTTGTTATACCGGACAATTTTTTAATAAAAGGGGATAAAGAAGTACTGAAAATAATAAATTCCTATATAGAACACGGGGGAAGAGTATTAGAAAGGAGCAAAACGGATAAGCTTACATTGAGCAGGCTTTATCTGGGCAGAGAGGGAGCCGGGGATAAGAACTGGTGGATAGAAAGGATTTTAGGAGCGGTCATAGGCGGCAGAAACCTGAACGCCGGAAAATATCTGATTTTATTGCTTGTATATATTATAGCGGTCTGTCCTGTCGCTTATATTATTTTTATAAGAAAGAAAAAGAACTTTATATATTTTATTTTTGTACTTTTATGCTCGCCTGTTTTCGCATGGCTCATATACGCTATGGGGGCGGAGAGCAGATTTAAAGGGCTTTACATGAATTATGTCTCCACGCTTGATTTGAGAGGAAAAGAACAGCTTGAAACCGTTTTGTTTTCTACCACAAGCTCGGGAAAAAGACCGTATACTCTTGAGATAAACAACGGATATACGGTGGAGGCGGTATATGGAAGCTATGCGTCGGTTTCATCGGAGTATGATTTTAAGAGTGAGTTAAAAAGAAAAATTATGATGTCCGAAAAAGGAGCGGAGATAAACATAGGCGGAGGAGCGGCTTTTGAAACGGCTATGTTCAAAGCGACGGGAAATCCGGATATAGATTATAAAAATGCCGGGAAGATAACGAGAGAAAACGGCATTTTGAAGGGAGAGTTTAAAAATCCGTTTAATGTGAGCTTTGAAAGAATTTTTGCAGTGTATGACGATGAGATAATCTATCTCGGAAATGCGGGTGAGAGCGAAAGTGTGAAAATAGATTCTTCAGGGAAAGAAATCTTTTTAAATGACCTTTCTTCAGGACTTAATGACAGTAAATATATGAGAAGAATATTTGATTTTATGCCGAGTGAGGAGGAACAGGGCATACAGACGTTAATTGCCGAAACCGTTGTTAAGATATCGGCAAAGGGAGAAAAGGCTCCTTATTTTATAGGTTTGAGCAAGGATAAGATTAAGGGGGAATTTGCTTCGGATATAGAAACCGCAGGAGGATATACTGTTATTTTGCTTCCCGCCGAAACGGAAAAACCGGAAAGAAAAGAAATAGTAAATTCATTAAACAGGCTTGATATTGATGTCGCGAACTCATACAAAGGATTTTTAAACAACGTTTTTTTAACGGGAGAAGAAGCGGAATTTACATATAAGGGAATAAACGGAAATTTTGATGAACTGAATATTTACGCAAAATATAATGAAGAACCTCTTTCGTGCAAAGTTTCAGCTAAAAATCCGGAAACGGGAGAGTTTGATGTTGTATTTGAGCCTGATGAGGATTATATCGGAAAAATTCGTGAAAATATAGAAAATAACAAAGAAAAGGTGTTTTTTGGCGATAAGAAGTTTAAGGGCATAGGTAAATATATAAAAAACGGGAAGCTTACGGTCAGATACGAGATAGACGAACAGGAATACGGAGAGCTTATTTCCTATACCGTACCGGTGCTTCCGAAAATATCCATGGAGTAACGGCATGATAGAGATAAAAAATATTAAAAAAAGCTACGGAAAAACAGAGGCTCTTTGCGGAGTATATATGAAAGCCGAAAAAGGTAAGATACATGGAATAGTAGGAAGTGCAGGAGCGGGCAAAACAACTCTTATAAAAATAATGGCGGGACTTATAATGCCTGATTTCGGAAGCTTTGAAATTGACGGTGAGAACATGTCTGAAAATCCTAAAAAGATAGGAAAAAAAACAGGATATGTGCCGAATTTTTCAGGGGTTTATGAAAAGCTTAAGGTTATAGAATATATGGAATTTTTTATGGCTGCGTACGGACTTTCGGGAAATAAAGCAAAAGAAAGATGCAATAAACTTATGGAAGCGGCGGGGCTTAAGGATAATGAGGAAGTTTTTTTAGAGGAGCTTTCAAAAAAAGATAAGAAAAAACTTTCGGTAATAAGAAGTTTCATACATAATCCGGATATTATATTGCTTGACGAACCGTTTGAACAAAAAAGCTTTTCCATAACTGAACTCGGAGTACTTTTAAAGAAACTCGGAATAAATGAAAAAACTGTAATCATAAGCATGGAGCACTTTGAAGAAGCTGCAGGAATTTGTTCCGATGTTACTCTTATGAAAAACGGAAAAGTATTTATGAGCGGTACGGCAGAATCAATAGAAGCTCATTTGCATACGGTAAATCCGATAATAATGAGGGTGAAGGGGAACAGTAAGAAGGCTGTAGAAGTCTTAAAAGCCGATGAAGATGTGATTAATCTGACAATTTCGGATGAAAATGAATTCCACATAAGCTACAGCGGCGATGAGGATAAAGAGGCGGCGCTTCTTGGCAGAATAATTTACGCGGGAGCGTCGGTGTCTTATTTTGCCAGAAAAGGAAATGATTTCGCGAATGTAACGGAGCGGATATGAAAAGAAATATTATAAATGCGCTTTATGTAAAAGAAATAAAGCAGATTACAAGAAAGCTCAAATTCCCGACCGGTTTGCTGTTTTTTTGTCTTGTGCCGGGGGTAATAGGAATAATAACCCTGTCCACGCTTATTTCACCGGATTACCTTACTTACTTTGCGTACAGGAGCATAAAAGAGTCGTTTTCGATACTCTATGAAGTGATTTTCGGGCTTGAGTTTATGCTTGCGCTTTTTTTGACTCCGGCATTTACTGCGGGGCTTGTATCCGCGGAAAGAGAGAATAGAACTCTTGACTTAATGTTAACATCCTCATTAAGCCCTCATAAAATAGCGTTAGGCAAACTTCTTTTTGCTGTAACGAGGCTGTTTTTCTATATAACGGGAAGCATGCCCGTGCTTTTTCTGGTATTTGCGGTGGGAGAGCTTGGCGCGACTGATATAGCGGAATATCTGCTTTTGCTCGTTGTTACGGTATTTTATGCGGGAAGCTTCGGTGTACTGATATCGGTTATTTTTAAAAATACGACTTTAGCGGTTTCGGCAGCCTATGTATTGCTGTTATTTTTAACTATAGGCATTGGCGCTATTGTTTTCATAAATGCTTTGTTGAACGGAAATTATCTTGTCGAGCGGGGCGGGACGGATTATATAGGCATGCTGAACCCTGCGGCTGTTCTGTTTGCCATGTTTGACAGACATGTAGGTTATTCGGGAGGAATACTCTATTCTTTGGGGCTTTTAAACAAACCGTGGGAAAAACACGGAGATGAGTGGTTTTTCATAAGCCTTGCCGTACAAGGCGCCATATCTGTAATAAATATCACTCTTGCCGGCTTTTTACTTGATCCGATGAGGAAAAAACGAGGTTAAGAAAGCCCTTTTTGAATTTTACACTTTTATATATATTTAAATATTCATTTTCACTTAAATCATCTATATAATTTCTTTCGTATTTTCGTTTAAAGCCCGTCTGCTCTATAAGGTCGGCAGCCTTGTTGTACGCGACTGCCGCCTTTAATTCATCTTCGTATCTTCCTATTATAATAATTCCGTTGACATGTATGGAAGCTAAATATATTTTTTTCGGCAGTTCTTTTTCAAGTCTTACCCCGAAATACCGGTTTACGATTTTTAAATTTCCGTACCTGAAATCCAAGGGGTCTCCGTTTAGGAAAAAATAATCTCTTCCTGCCACCGCGAAGCTTCTTATGCCGTATCTTGAAGGAAGATTTACCTGCATTCCGAAATCGGAAACAAAAAAATGACCGCCTCTGCGCATTATTTTATGATGTGAATAATAAAATAAATCATCAGCGTCGAATTTCATTACTTCGGTTGGCGAAAGATAGTAATCGAAATACTTTCTTCTTAAATATATGGGAGTTTTAATATAAAGTCCGTTGTCCCTGAAGTTTATAACGGTGACCCACTTTTCAAAAGAGACAGTATGTTTCTCTCCGTCATAATCACCAATGTCCAAAGAGGAATCGGAAGAAACAAGGCTCAGCGCGTCAAGATATGCTGAATGGGCGTTTTGGGCGGTTTCAAAACTGCCCAAACTTATATGCTTGGAGCGGAAGGTAAATGAAGAACGAAAAAACACTCTTCCTTTTTTGTTAATTCTTTTTGATACACCCGAATTCATAATATCCGTCCTTTGGTCAATACTTACTAAAACAAGAGCCTTAACAGGTTTTTATTAAAGAAAATGCTTATAAATGTGATATTATACTATCACAAAAAAGCTTAAAAATTCAATAAAAAAAGAGTTTTAAAGAGCTGAAAATTAAAAAAAGAGAAATTTGTTTTATTGACAAACGAAAAAGAAATGTTATAATTCAGACTTAAAAGTTAACAACTTTGTAACAAATATGAAATAATTCCGCAATTATTATAGCGTTTGAATTATGATGCCGAGGAGAAAATGATGATAAAAGAAGAAATAATAAATAAGATTTTAGCTGTATTCGTAGCGGTCTGTACGGGCTTTACTCTGCTGTTTATGACTTTTAACGCGGGAGCGAGTAAGGTTTACGGCGGAGAATGGAATGTTAAGGAGGAAGGCCTTGAAGAAGATATACCGCCCATTCCGGAAGAAGCTATTATTGAAAGTGAAAAATTCTTGATGGAAAACGGGTATGAAGAAATGTTTTCCATACCTTATACCGATGAAGATGGAGAAATAATGAAGGCTGAGGATGAAAACGCCTCAGAGGATATCGCTACCTCCGAAAAAAAAGTAAAAAGCAGGAAAAAAACCGAAAAACCCGCAAAAAAAGCTCTTGAAAAGGGTATTGTGGCGGTGGCAAAGGGGCATAATATAAAGCTTACTAAGAAAGAGCTTAATTGTCTTTATCGTCTTGTTCAGTCGGAAGTGGGATATATGGACGAGAAAAGCAAAATTTATGTTGCGAGCGTGGTATTAAACAGGGTAAATAACGGCGCTTTTCCGAATACCGTAACAGGCGTGGTCATGCAAAACAGAGGAGGAGTATATCAGTTTTCCCCTGTAGCGCCCGGAGGAAGATATTGGAGCTGCGATGTATCTAAAGAAACTAAAAAGGCGGTCAATAAAGTATTAAAAAACGGAGATTACTCAAGCGGCGCATTATATTTTGTAGCTAAAAATTATACTACCGCGAATAAAGCCTCGTGGTTTGACAGAAACCTGAAATGGCTCTTTAAGCATGGCGGACAGGATTATTATTCGTAAAATACTTTGCATATACAGGTCTTGTATCATATTTAAATAAAAGAAGGACATCCGCGAGAGCGGATGTCTTTCAGGAATCAAGCTCCGTAAACGGATTCTGAAAAATCTTTCTTTCATATTGACACCCCTTATCTTATGACTAAAATATACTTAACCGAAAACCCCACATGAAAGGGAGAGAAATATGAGTTTGCCAAACTATATAAGCACCAGAGGAAACGGCGGAGAGGTCACCGCTTCGCTTGCGATACTTAACGGCATAGCCGAGGACGGAGGGCTTTATGTGCCTGCCTTCATACCGAAGCTTGAAAAAAGTCTTTCGGAGCTGTCGGCATTAAATTATAATGAGACGGCTTATGAGGTAATGAAACTCTTTCTGTCCGATTTTACCGAAGATGAGCTTAAAGAATGTATAAAAAAGGCTTATGATGAAAAGTTCGATATAAAGGACAAGGTCGCGTTAAAAGAGGCGGACGGGCTTATCTACCTCGAGCTTTACCACGGCGCGACACTTGCCTTTAAAGATATGGCGCTCTCGATTTTGCCGCATCTTATGGTTACGGCGGCAAAGAAAAATAATTTAAAAGACAAAATAATGATACTCACAGCCACCTCGGGGGATACGGGCGGCGCCGCTCTTTCCGGCTTCTCGGGAGTGCAAGGCACCGGAATTACCGTGTTTTATCCGAAGGGCGGCGTAAGCGCTTTCCAAAGAAAGCAGATGATTTCCGAAAAAGGAAGTAACGTAAGAGTTGTAGCGATACACGGAAATTTTGATGATGCCCAGACCGGAGTAAAAGCCGTATTTGCCGATGAAGCCTTTAAAAGAAGTCTGAAAGAAAAGGGCTTTGTGCTTTCATCCGCCAATTCTATAAATATAGGCAGACTTGTTCCGCAAATCGTTTATTATGTATACAGTGCGTCAAGGCTTTTTGCGGAGGGAAAAATAAAGGACGGAGAGGGTTTTGATGTATGCGTGCCTACCGGAAACTTCGGAAACATTCTGGCTGCATACTACGGGAAGATGATGGGACTTCCTATAAATAACCTTATCTGCGCGTCAAATACCAACAACGTGCTGTATGATTTTTTCAAAACGGGTATATATAATAAGAACAGAGAGTTTAATCTTACCGTGTCTCCGAGTATGGACATATTGGTGTCAAGCAACCTTGAAAGGCTTTTATATAAATTAAACGGAAATTCGCCGGAAAAAACGGCGGAGTATATGAAAAAACTTTCGGAAACGGGCGAATACACGGTTACGGAAGAAATAAGAAAAGAAATGAAGGGCTTTTATGCGGGATATGCCACCGAGGCTGAAACCTTGGCTAAAATAAAATCCGTTTATGAGAAAACGGGATATCTCATAGACCCTCATACCGCGGTCGCGGCTGTCGTAGCGGATAAATATAAGGAAGAAACGGGAAGCGGGAGAGTTGTTTTGACGGCTTCCACGGCAAGTCCGTTTAAATTTGCCCGTACTGTGCTCCATGCCGTAAATTCGGAAAAATATCCGTTAAAAGAATCCGGAACGGAAACCGAAGAATGGAAACTGATAGACGAGCTCAGCCGAATCTCGGGGCTTTCGTTGCCGGCTTCCGTAAAAGAGGTGGAGGAAGCGGAGGCTCTGCACACCGGAGAGTGCGAAAGAGAAGAGATGGAAAATGAAGTTCAAAAGGCTATATTGACATAAAAAACTTAAAATTAGTTAAAAATATACTGATATTGCCATAAACTTGTCACAAACTCGGGGTAGTATGTGCATTGTAAAATATGTAAGTAATCTTTCGGATGCCTCGGATATGCCCGTAAGAATTTCTTAAGGTGCCACTACTTGACCTTTGAAAAGCTTGCTGATATAATCAGAGTGTTATTGGAAAGATTATATCCTGTGTAAGTATGCGTAGTTTTAAGACGCACCGCTTAGTACCGGCAATGCGACAAAAAGCGACGGTGTACCTTCATAGGGCATAAGCAAAACCAAAATTATAAGGAGGAAGAAACAAAATGAAGAATTTCTTTAAGAAACTCTCATTTGTAATGGCTGCTGCTATGGTGGTTACATCTTTGTATACACCTGCAAAGGCAGAGGCTGCTACCAAGAACTTTGTAAGAGTTAAGGGAAGCAACAGCGCCGTTACAAGCAAAAACATTTATGTCGGCGGCAGGAAGGTTAACTTCGATTACACCATCGGCAAGAAGAAATCAGGCGTTGCAGGAACTTGGACAACAAGTAACTCCGACGTAGTATCGGTTGATAAGAAGACCGGTGTTGCTATGGCAAAGGGAAACGGTAAGGCTACTCTTACTTTCACAACCAAGAAGACAAAGAAGAATGCTAAAGTTACTAAAGTTACAGTAACTGTATACGGAAGAACACGTTCTGACATGATCACCCTTTCCGCTACGGAAGCAGCGGTTAAGGTTGGCGA
>CAUUHV010000058.1:0-8318 GCA_963545085.1 uncultured Catonella sp.
TAACTCGATGCTTTTTTATTTCCTTTTAAGTGGACACTTTATTTTACAACTTATACAGATTTTTTTAAAAAAATCGTGACAAAATTTTTAGGAGATTTTTATAAGCTTCAGAAATTTCAACATTCTTTTATTACATATTTTTATATTCGAGCATCCTCACCTTCTTTATATCCTTTTCAACCTGCTTCTTCACTTCCAAAAGACTGTCAAATTTTTTCACTTCTCTTATGCGGCTTTCAAGCGAAAGCACAACTTCTTCTCCGTAAATATTTCTGTCAAAATCCAAAATAAAACTTTCAACCGTAATGTAGTTAAAATTATCTACCGACGGTCTTTTTCCTATATTGGTAACTGCCTTATAGCTTTCTTCTCCTATGCTTATTAAAGACGCGTAAACTCCCTCCGCCGGTTTAATTTTATTATCTGAAGTATAGATATTTGCCGTCGGCATGCCTACAGTTTTTCCCAGAGCTTTTCCATGAACCACCTCTCCCATTATAATATACGAATGTCCGGATAATCTTCTTACTTCACTTAAATTCGCCGTGTATACAGCTTTTTTAATCCTTTCCGATGTTATAATCTCTCCGCCCGATATTTCATTTTTGCAGATAACAATTTCCGTTTTCTTACTATTTAAAACTTCTTTTATATGACAAAGATTTACATCATCTTCACCTATTATAAAAAGCCTTACTTCTAATTTTTCAATTATCGCTTCAATATCTTCGTTTTTTTCAGTAGAGATAAATATCGCTTCTTTTAAAAATTTCTTGAAAAGATACTCCTTTTCTCTCTCAGAAGTCAGATATTCACCTTCTCCCGCTTTACTGAAAATCACGGGGGTAAGCCCTTTATCTTTCGCCTTCAGTTTAAACTCTTTTACAAGCTTTAAATGTCCTTTATGAACTCCGTCAAAATTCCCGTATATAAGGCAGGTGTCCTTTACTTTTCCTGCCCGATTAAAACTTATCATATTTTTTCATAATTCCTTTCGTTTCAGTCAGGGCATAAACAAAATAAATGCCGGACACGCCATACGGTGATACTCACCTTTATTTATTCTCCCGTTATCCGCCATTTTAGATGTATCCGCCTTCAAGCGTTCCGGCTTCAATTCCGCCTTTTTCAAAATCTCAATCAGCGCAAACAGTCCGATCAGACAAATTGCAAGATCCAATCCCATATACACTCTGAGAATGCCGAAGGTAAAACGGGCATAACCGGTTTGAGGATCCGCTCCGATACAGGAAACGAACAGAGCCGCACAAGCCGAGATGATTCCCTTTGTTAATTTTGTTTTTTTACACAACAGCTTCTTTCTCTGTCGGTTCAAGATTAACATACGATTTTTTTGCTTTCAACAACTTTATTGTATTTTTAAACAAAGCTGTATGTTTTGCGGCTTTATGCTTAAAAGTTGTAGGAAATTTTTACAATTATTATCATTGTTATAATAAATTACACCGAGTATACGAAATATTGAAATTGTTCTTGTGTCAGGCAGTATAAACGGATGATTGTTAAATTTTTATTTTTTTTGACATTTATACTATAGTATGTTATCTTATTTCCGAAACAAACAATATCTTGTGGTTTTTCAAAGAGCAAGATACTAAATTTAAATTTATTTTTATAAATTTAATTTTCGAAAGGAGATAATTATTATGTCACTTATTAACAAAGAGGTTGCCGATTTTACTGTTCAGGCTTACGTAAACAACACATTTAAAGAGGTAAGCAAGGCTGATATAATGGGGAAATGGAGCGTATTCTTCTTCTACCCTGCGGATTTCACCTTTGTATGCCCTACAGAGCTTGAAGATCTTGAGAATACTTATCCTAAATTCAAAGAAGCCGGCTGTGATGTTTACTCGGTATCTACCGATACCCATTTCGTTCACAAGGCATGGCATGACAGTTCCGACAGAATTTCTAAAATAACATATACCATGCTTGCAGATCCTACCCATGCTCTTTCAAAGGATTTTGAAGTTTACATTGAAGAGAACGGTCTTGCAGAGAGAGGAACCTTCATAGTAAATCCTGAAGGAAAAATCGTTGCTTATGAAGTAAACGCAGGAAATGTAGGTCGTAATGCGGACGAGCTTTTCAGAAAGCTTCAGGCTTGCCAGTTTGTTCATGAGCACGGCGATGAGGTTTGCCCTGCAAAATGGCAGCCGGGCGCAGAGACCTTAAAGCCAAGTCTTGATCTTGTGGGTCAGCTGTAATCAGACATGACACTATCCCGGATTTCAATCCGAGAAAGATTATAGGGGCTGTCGCATTGGATACCTACCCCACAGACATACAGTAGTTATTAAATGCAGGCTGTATTTTGTGAGTAGTTATCACGTGCGGCGGCTCTTTATGTTTTACATTCAAAAGGAGAAGTCAGAATGGACAACAAAAATTTATATGATGTTGCAATAGTCGGCGGAGGTCCTGCCGGACTTACGGCAGCACTTTATCTTGCAAGAGCGCGCTACAGAGTGGTTGTGCTCGAAAAGGAAAAATTCGGCGGGCAGATTACAATTACCTCGGAGGTTGTAAACTATCCCGGCATTGAAATGACAAGCGGAAGCGAGCTTACGGAGAAAATGCGCAGACAGGCTCGGAATTTCGGAGCCGAATTTATGCTTGCCGAAGTAACATCCATAAATCTCGACGGAGATGTAAAATACGTGGAAACGTCAAAGGGAAAAGTTGAATGTCTCGGTATTCTCTTATCAACAGGAGCTCATCCGAGAATGGTAGGTTTTGAAGGCGAAGCTGAATATAAAGGTCACGGAGTGGCTTACTGCGCCACTTGTGACGGAGAGTTTTTTGCCGGAAAAGATATTTTCGTTATAGGCGGAGGCTTTGCGGCAGCCGAGGAAAGTATTTTTCTTACAAAGTACGCAAAACATGTTACAATTCTTATTAGAGGTGATGATTTTTCCTGCGCCAAATCAACTGCGGATGCCGCAAAAAATCACAAGGACATAACCGTACTGTACAATAAGGAAATAGTAAACGTTACCGGAGATACGGTTTTAAGAAGCATCTCATGGAAGGACACAAAAACAGGAGAAGTTACCGTACATAAAGCCGATGAGGGAGATACTTTCGGTGTGTTCGTATTTGCCGGCTATGTTCCTGAAACCGCTCTTGCAAAAGGAATTGCGGAGCTTGATGAAAAAGGGTATATAATAACGGACAGGTCACAGATGACTACAAAAGAAGGACTTTTTGCGGCAGGCGATGTCTGCATAAAGCCTTTAAGACAAGTGGTGACGGCAGTAGGTGACGGCGCTCTTGCCGCTACCGAGCTTGAAAAATATGTTGTTAAAATACAAAAAAAGACCGGACTTCACCCTGAACGCCCTATAATGGAAGGCTCCGCAACCACACACGGACGTCCGCCCGCAAAGAAAGCCGAATCTCCTAAAGCCTCTGAAAATAATAGCGGTCTGTTTACGGAAGATATGCTTACACAGCTTAGTACCGTATTTTCCAAAATGGAAAACAAGCTTATTTTAAAGCTCGGTTTAGATGAAAGACCTTCTTCCAATGAGCTTAGAACTTATATGGAAGAGCTTGTCGGGATTACAAACAAGCTCGAGCTTGTAACGGAAGAAAATCCGGACCCTTCCGAGATTCCTTTTGTGAAAATTTATAAAGATGACGGAACCTACTCCGGACTTGCTTTCCACGGTATTCCGGGAGGTCACGAGTTCACCTCCTTTATAATAGGCTTATACAATGTCTCCGGTCCGGGACAGACTGTGGAGGACGATGTAAAGGCGGCAATAGATGCTATAGATAGGGAAGTTAAAATTCGTATCGTCGTATCTCTCACCTGTACGAACTGCCCTGACCTGGTGTTGGCTGCTCAAAGGATAGCGGCTCTAAGCCCTAAGGTAACGACCGAAATTTATGATGTGAATCACTTCGGAAATCTCAAAGACAAATATCAAATCATGAGTGTGCCTTGTATGCTCATAGATGACAAAAAACCCGCTTTCGGAAAGAAGGATATAAGACAGGTGTTGGAGCTTATTAAAGCTTAAATAATATAAAAGGCGGAATCGCATTCGCGACTCCGCCTTTTATATGCCTCATTTATTCTCATGCTCTTTTCCGTTTTCGGGAAGCTTCGCTTCCTCATTTTTAATCTCCCAATGTATCAAAAATGTAAGCGCTCCCCTTAACGCTATTACGGCTCCAAGCACAACAAGTTCGCTCCATTCTCTTACCAACACTGTACGAAGTACCTCACTTCCGAGCTTAAACTCAAGTGCAAGTGCTATTCCTTCCGCAAGCTTAAGCCTTATACCCGGCTCTTTTTTTAATGCCGAGAGCATACTTCTTATAGCCGTGGCTACAAGAATGCACACTCCCACAAACTCGAAAAACAAAATTCCATATTCTACTATTAAATGAAATATACTCTCTAAAACTTCATAAATATGTACAAACATGTCCTTAATTTATCCTTATCCCTTCTTTTTCTATAACGATAGCCCTTTCCTTAAACAATCTCCCTATCGCTCTTTTAAATGCCGCCTTGCTCATAGCAAATTCCTCTTTTATTCCTTCAGCGTCACTTTTGTCATGATAAGGCAAAAATCCGCCGGCTTTCTTAAGCTTATTATAAATAAGCTTTGAATCAGAATCCATTTGTATGTAAGACTTATCTCTTAGGGACAGATCCATTTTTCCGTCCTCTTTAACCTCAAGTACCCTCGCCTCTATTTTATCTCCCAAATTAAGTTTGACATGAAGCTCCTTTTTAGGTATCAGCGCCGAATATTTGTCATCAACCGCCACATAGGCGCCGTATTCATCATTTATCTCAAACACGGTCCCCTTAACCTTATCATCCTTATTATAAGGTGTCAGCTCCGAAAGCCTTTCATAAATATACGTGGTGGCACAAAGTCTGTCGCTGTTATCCACATACATCGTCACCATTATTTCCTCTCCCGTCTCTATCGGTTTCCTCTGCTCTTTAAACGGCAAAAGTAAATCCTTAGGAAGCCCCCAGTCAAGAAAGGCTCCTATCCTTGTCACTTCCTTAATCCTAAGCTTGGCTATGCCCCCAAGAGTCAAAAGCGGCTTTATTCTTGTCGCTATCAACCTGTCTTCCGAATCTTTGTATAAAAACACCTCAAGCTCAGTACCTATTTCTACAGGCTCCGTTATCTGATTCTTCGGAAGCAACACCTCGTCTTCCGTTCCCCTGTCCGTCTTATCTACCTTTTCTATATCTGTAAGATATACTCCGAAATCCGTCTTTTTTACAACGGCAAGCTTTTGTTCTATGCCTAATTTCATTTCTCCTCCAAACCGAACGGCTTGTCCGCAAATTCCAATACAGCCGATACATCACCGTTTTCCATTTTTAATACAGTATATATTTTTCCTTCGCTTTTATAGCCCATATACTCAAAGTTTACAATATCACCCATTTTTAAAGCTTTTTTATACTCTACCCTCACCTGCTTTATTTTATCCTCGTCTAAAAAAAAGTGTTCAGGCATAAAATCAAGCGCAAGCTTTACATAGGCGCTGTTATTTACATGAGAATTTGTATCTATGAGTGAAGATCTTATCTTCATGTACCCGCCGTCCGTCACTTCTTTTATATTATCCGGCAGAATAATCTTTCTATCCGTCTTATCCATAGGCAGAGCTTCTTCTATCGGATAGCCCGCACCTTCCGTCTGTTCGTATTTTACCGGACGATTTCTGTTTAAATCAATATAGCTCCAGACAGAGTTCGCGTAAGCGCATAACTTGTCATCCGTATCATATATCATAAAATTCCGACAGCCGGAAAAACCCTTAAACTCATACGCCTTTGTTGCCGTCTTTATTTCCTCTCCGACTTCGGGACGTCTGTTAATAACTATTTGCCACGAGTTTAAAAACCATGCTTTTCCTACAGCTTTTAATTTCTCTATACCAAGCCCCAGATTTTCGCTCTGAAAAGTAGAACAATCCTGAAAATAATTTATTATTCCGGCAAGACTCAGTTTTCCGTCCTCTCCCACCTCACTATATCTTATCTTACTGTTAAACGTATACATCGTCCGCCTCTTTCATTTCTTTTATACCGTCAGCCAAACCCGAATAACGTTTCAGCTCACTTTCATTCGCTATCATACTGTTTACCGCGTCCTCACTTCCTACTATCGCCACACAGCTTTTAGCCCTTGTTACCGCCGTATATAGCAGATTTCTGTTAAAAAGCATTTTAGGTCCGGTAAGAAGCGGCAAAACAACCGCCGGATACTCGCTCCCCTGTGATTTATGTATGGTAACGGCATAGGCAAGCTCCAGCTCGTCAAAAATACCCTGATTATATTCTACTATTTTTCCTTCCTCAAATTCAACCGTGATTGTATCGGCAAAATTATTTATTTCTTTTATAATGCCGCAATCTCCGTTAAATATCCCCGTTCCTCTTTTTATTTCCGTACCGTAACGACTTAAGATTCTCCATTCAAGCTGATAATCATTCTTAATCTGCATCACCTTATCTTTTTCTCTGAATAAAGCGTCACCCCATCTTCTTTCCCTTTTTTCGGGGCTCTCGGGATTAAGGTAATTTTGTATAAGTTTATTTAAATTTTCTACTCCAAGCTCACCTTTTCTCATAGGAGTGAGCACCTGTATATCATAAACCGACGCATTTACATATTTCGGAAGTTTATTTATAACAAGACTTAACATAACCCTTTCTATATCGGTCATACTGCTTCTTTTAAGCATAAAAAAGTCCCTGCTTTTATTGTCAAGCCTGATACTCTCTCCCGCGTTTATTTTATGCGCGTTTATAATTATATCGCTTTCCGCCGCCTGTCTGAATATTTTTGTGAGTCTTACCACATTAAATACGTCCGAATTTATTATATCCTTAAGCACATTTCCGGGACCTACGCTCGGAAGCTGATTTACATCCCCTACCAAAATAAGTCTCGTTCCGGCAGGTATAGCCTTCAACAGAGAATACATAAGATAAACGTCCACCATTGACATCTCATCAATTATGATTGCCTCCGCCTCAAGAGGATTGCTTTCATTCCTTTCAAAACGCATAGCTCCCTCTTCATCTGGATTTCCGTTCAATTCCAAAAGTCTGTGTATTGTCTGCGCTTCTCTGCCCGTAGTTTCCGTCATTCTCTTTGCCGCCCTTCCTGTAGGCGCCGCAAGCAAAATTTCCATCCGCTCTTCCTCAAAGAGCTTTATTATCGTGTTTATCGTAGTCGTTTTTCCCGTGCCCGGACCTCCCGTTATTATAACAAGTCCGCTTTCTACAGCCTCGTACACCGCTTTTTTTTGAAGTTCCTCCAGAGAAATATTTTCATTTTTTTCTATTTCGGCAAGCTTTCTCGCCATAAGCCTTTCATCAGCCTTGCTCCTGACATTTAAGTCAAGTAATTTCCTCGCTATATTAAGCTCCATATAGTACAAGTTTATATGATAAATCCTATCCTCCGTTATAGCTTCCTTTTCTATACGCTTTTTTATTATCCTTCTTTCTATAATAAGCTCGTTTATATCCTGTTCAAACTCTTCTTCCGTAATTCCCAAAAGCGATTTGGTATTCTCATATAAACTTTCATAAGGAAGATAGGTGTGACCGTTTCCCGCCGCCTGATTTAATCCGTATATTATACCCGCTTTCATTCTTAAAGGAGAGTTTTCATCCACTCCGGAGCGCATTGCGATTTCATCAGCTGTTTTAAAGCCTATACCGGTTATATCGTCAGCAAGCTTATACGGATTTTCTTTAATGATTGTCATCACTTTTTTGCCGTATTCTTTATAAATCTTTGTTGAAAGCGCATTTGAGATGCCGTAATTATTTAAAAACAGCATCACCTCTCTGAATTCCTTTTTTTCTTCAAACTGTATACCAATCTCTCTCGCTTTTTTCAGAGTAATTCCTTTTATCTCCGCCAATCTTTCAGGCTCAATTTCTATTATATTAAAAGTGTTTTCTCCGAATTTTTTAAGTATTCTTCCCGCAAGAGCCTGCCCTATACCTTTTATTATACCCGAGGCAAGATATTTTTCCATAGCGTCCGCTGTTTCAGGCTCTTTAATACTGTAAGAAGTTACTGAAAACTGCAAGCCGTAAAGCTTATGTTCTCCGTAACTTCCTTCCGCTTCTATATAATTTCCCTCCGCTATATCGGCAAAATAACAGATTAATATAATCTATTAACGTTAAGAGCTTATTTTTGGAACTGTATTGTTATTTTAAGATTTTCGTTTATGTATTTTTTGAATTTTTCTTTTTAGATTTTGGGTTTTTTCGTATATTT
>CAUUHV010000059.1:0-7451 GCA_963545085.1 uncultured Catonella sp.
GATATGGAGGAAGCATAATGGACAAATCAAGGTATATACAGTCTTACGCTAAAATAATAGGGCTAAAAGAAGATGACGTTATATCATACGTTGAAAAAAAAGGAATAGCTTCTCTTATTGATAACACCGATGAGCTTCTTGTAACAAAAACACAAAGAGAGAAGCATAAAGCTTTTATAGATTTATACAGGATGAGCGGAGAGATTTATCATGAAAACCCGTTACTCACATCGCCTAAGGAAGTGGCGGCATTCATGCGTTCCGTTATGGAGCATATTCATGATAAAGAAGCCGTTGTCGTCGCTTTTGTCGATACAAAGGTAAGGCTGCTTGACTATGAGGAAGTGTCATTGGGAACTTTAAGCAATACACTAATCCATCCGAGGGAAATATTCAGGGGGGCTATTCTAAACAAAGCCGAATCGATAATAATATGTCATAACCACCCTTCAGGAAACGTTACTCCAAGCGGAATTGATTTAAGAATTACCGAGAGGCTACAGGAAGCGGGGGAGCTTATCGGGATAAAAGTGCTTGACCATGTAATTATAAGCGGAATCAATGAAAATGATTTTTACTCTTTCAGGGAAAATGAGCTTATAAAAGAATATTTAAAGCATGGCTTGACACAAAATATAGCGGTAGGCGAAAACATAAACGATAATTACAAATTAAACAGGTATTTGTCGAAAAGAAAACAAGGAATTACTCGGATAAATATAAGTGATTCTCTTGCGAGGGAAATCGTAGATTTTATGGAAAACTACGACAAGGCATTCGGATATACGTGTGATGTCAAAGGACAATCAAGTAAAGAAGAGTGGATACATACCGTTAAAGAAGCTTTTTTAAACGGCGAAGGTAAAACTTATATGGAAATGGTAGCAAAATTAAAAGTAGAAACCGTGAGGGCAATGAAACAGGCTGTAAGGATTGAAACGGAACTGATAAAGTGTAAAGGGGAACAAGGTAATGAGCGGGCTTCGGTTATCGAGGAAACTGAAGAAATTTTTGAGAGATGAACAGAAAAAGCGATTATTTGAATTATTAAGGAGAAGTATATGGAAAATTTAATAGCCCCGATAGTAAGTACGGTAATTCTAATTCTTATAGGAATAGGCGGATATGTGGTGTTTATCAAAATAACCGCTAAAGAAAAGGAGAAAGCTAAAGCTGAGGACAGGGGAGAAACCTCACAGGACTTTACAAATGTGGTTGATATAGATGCGGATAATGAACTCCTATATACCTCTGATGGAAATATATTAAGTTTATTAAGGATAGAGCCGATATCTCTTGACCTTATGTCGGACACGGAAAAAAGAAGTACGGCGGAAGCGCTTACGGCAGCGTTAAGTAAATATGGGGAGAGTTGGAAGTTTATCGCGGTGAGCCGTCCTGTAGATACGAAACCGCTTATTGATAAATATAATTATATGTATGCGCAGGCTGACAGTGATGTAAGAAAAAAGCTTCTACGCAACGCAGCGAGAACAATGGAAGGACTTTCACTTGGTGGAGAAGTTACGGAAAGACAGTTTTATTTTATTATATGGGAAAAGTATAAAGACAATACGTCAATAGGAAATTTTTTAAAGAAAAGGGGATTGTTTGTAAATGCTTTAAACGAAGCCGGAGCAAAAGTGGGTACCGCCGGAAAATCTGAGATGATAAGGGTTTTTAACCTGTATTTTAATCCTTCGGTATTAACTTATGAAGATTATAACGATGAAACAGGCGTTACATTTTTAAAAGAATAGGAGAAAATAAAATGGAAAAAAACAGAGCTTTACTTGATATAATAGCGCCGATGAACGTAAAAATAAAAAAAGACAGTATTATACTCGGTGAAAATATCGCGCAGTGCTTCGGAGTGATAAATTATCCGCAGTCGGCAAAATTTGGATGGTTATCCACGCTTACCAATGTTCCGGGTACAGTGGCGTCAGTAAGTTTTGAACCGGTTAACTCCGGAGAGTTTTTAGAACATCTCAACAAAAACATATCCGTATATGCTGGCGAGGCTAAAGACGCGAAGAATGAGCTTGAGAGACTTAGAGCCGAGCAGGCTGAAAAAAGTGGTAAGAGGTTGCTTAAAAGAATTGACATAGGAGGGGAACAGGTCGGACTTGTAAGCACGACTATAATGAGCGTAGCTCCTGACATTGAGGCTTTAGGTAAAATATCAAGGAGACAGAAAAGCACGGCGAGTTTGATTAAATGTAAGGAAAGGCTGCTTTCGTTCAGACAGCTTGACGCTTTTTACCAGATAAGCCCCGCGTCAGGAAAGAATAAAAACATATCATCAATGATTGACAGAGTAATGCCGCTTTCCTCACTTGTGTACGGATTTCCGCACTCACATGGAGGATATACAGATGATGACGGATATTATCTTGGGATGGACGGTGCCGGAGGACTTGTTATTCTTGATACATGGAAAAGGTCGGGGGATAGGACAAATTCCAATATGGTAATCCTCGGACTTCCGGGCATAGGAAAGTCAACAGCGGTAAAGCATATCATATTAAACGAGCTTATGCTTGGCAAAAGGGTCATTATAATAGACCCGGAACGTGAGTACAGAGATTTATGCAAAGCCTGCGGTGGAGATTGGATAAACGCTGCGGGAGGAAAAGGAAAGATTAATCCTTTACAGATAAAGGCTTCAGCAAAAGATATTCAGGATGATGAAAGTTATGAAGATAATGAAGATGATACTGAAGAAGAAAAATTAAGTGAACTGGCAATACACCTAAAAAATCTTGAAGTATTCTTTAGTCTTTACGTAAGCAGTCTGACAGATACAGGGCTTGCAATTATAAAAAGAAGTTTAATTGAATTGTATAAAAAATTTAACATAGACTGGGATACGGATAACAGCAGGCTGTCAGCCGAAGATTATCCTATAATGGAAAATTTATATAATTATATGCTGTCCGAATCGGAAAGAATGAGGAACGCCGGTGATGATGGATTTAAAGAGTATGAGGATATGGTGAAGCTCTTGGAGGACGCGGCGAAAGGTAGTGACAGTTTCTTATGGAACGGACATACTACTTTAAAATCGGACGCGTCGCTTGTAGTACTTGACACAAAAGACCTTCAGGACAGCTCGGAAAGAGTTAAGGGGACGGAGTATTATCTTCTTTCAACTTGGATGTGGGCTGAAATGAGCAGAGACAGGACAGAAAAAGTGGTAGGGGTATTTGACGAGGCTTATCTTCTAATCGATAAAAGAGTGCCGCAGACACTCGCGTTTTTAAGAAACGCAAGTAAAAGATGCAGGAAATATGAAGGCTCAATGATAATAATAAGCCATTCCGTGATAGACTTTCTGGATGAAAGCGTAAAGATGTATGGGCAGGCTTTGCTTGACCTTCCTACATACAAATTCATATTCGGCTGTGACGGTGAGAACCTTAAACAGACAAAGAGGTTGTATAATCTTAATGACTCGGAGGAAGAGCTTTTATTATCAAAACAGAGAGGACATGCACTGTTTTTTGCAGGGAGTAAGCGCATGCACCTTAATTTCAAAATACCCGAATATGAAAAAGAGTATATGGGAAATGCCGGAGGAAGATAATATAAAACGAAATAATATTTAGCATTATTATTGCAGTTTAGAAACATAGAGAGGTGACATAAGTGAATATTGTAAACTGTTACAATAAAAATAATGAGTATTTTATAGACTTCAGACAGCTGTTAGAAGAAGATGAGTTTTCGGATTATGACGAGAAACTGAGAGAAAAGAACATAACTTTTACGGATATAGCCAAAGAACCTTCATCCGTAAATGAAATAATATCCCGGACAGTACATAACTATGTTATAAATCCCGAAGATTTGAAATATATAATACTCGATAAAACCGTAATCCTTGACCCCACATCTGACAGTCTTATAAAACTTAAAAATGCAATAAAGGAATACGCTGGGCATTTTAAGAATATGATTATTATAGAGCAGGGAGGGGACCCTGTAGGAGAGCTTAAAAGAGAGGCGGGAAATGGAAGAAACTTTTATCTGTTTACCGAGTCGGACAGAGATAAACTAATAAAGGAAGTTTTAGATAAAATTATAGAAATTGAAGAAAATCCTGATGGGCTTATCAAAAAGCGGGCAAGAGTGAACATGCCGAAGTTAAAAGACAGGGAAGAATCACGCGAAAAGCTTGAAAAAACATCGGATAATGTCTCGGAATCTTTCAAGGAAACGGCTACTGAAAAAGACAATAATTTATCTTCACAGAACAGCAATACTGAAAGTGATAATGATAACTTTATAGAAGATACGGAGCATGACAAATCCGAAGATAATACCGAAGCAGAACCGAAGAAGAAAAAGTTTAAGGATAAGATTATAAAAGGGATAAAGGAGAAAACAGGTAAAAAGGCACCTAAAAAGCAAGTCCGGGATATAAATGAAGAAAATGAAATCAAGGAAGAAATAAAATTTCCTAAAGCGTACGCAAAACTTGAAAATACCACTGTAATATCGTCGATGGAAACAAGGATAAATCGGCAGGAAGAAATGACAGTAAAAGAAATGTTAAGGCGTCAGGCGGGAGAAACGGTTAATAATGAAGTGAAAAATAAAACACATGAGGAGAATAAAAAAGCAGTTGATAAAATATTTACCGAAGAGCGGCTTCTTCAGGCTGTAAAGATGAAACATATACTTGAGAAAAAGAAAATATGGAGAAGCACAAACAATGTAATAATAGTCCGAGGATTATATGGAAATATATGTGCGACATATCTTTCTATTGTCATTGCCAATAATCTTCAGAATAACAATGCGAGCGTCGCCTATATAAATGACTCACATAACGATTTTTTATATACGATACAGAATTACGGACTTAAAAAAACGGGAAAGTTTTATATGAAAAATAATATAGTTTTTATGGAAGATTTTATGGCGATACCGGATGTTAATTTTTATATAATAGATAGCAAAGAAGCGTATTACAGTAAACGAGATACTCTGTTAGAAAACGGATTTACGCCTTTTTATCTCGTTGTTGCGAATGGTGATGCTAAAGGCATAAGCTTTTTGAAAAATGAGGAAGATATGCTAAAAACCAATGATATTTATAATTACAGAATTATAGTAAAAGACCTGAATACTTCAATGTATAGCACACTGTGCAAGGAATTTGCTATGGATAAAATAATCGAGTACAAGCATATCGATGATGAGCCGTTTGGCGTGCTTGCGATAAACAGCAGTATAGCGAATGAGCTATATGGGCTGCTTGATGAAATGGACGAAGCAAGGAGTATAGGAGAGGAAGAAGATATTTTAGAAGAAGAAAATGAGATATAATAAAAACAGCGGAGACTGGCTTTCTCCGCTGTTTTATGGCTTTTCTTAAAGTTAATTTAAGGTAGCTTCATTCTAAGTTACGAAATTATTAATGTCAAGTGTTTTGAAGCGGATAAATTCGGAAATTCGGGATAAATAATAGCGCTTGATATGTTAAAGTATAAGTAACATATAGATTGGAGACGGATATGAGTAAATATAAAGGTAAATTTGAGGAGTTTGAGTTAGGAGTATACCATATGGTTATGGAAATGGCATGTGATATATTTAAGATACTTTTGGAGGAATATGATAATGAGATACTTGAAAACAGGGATAAAGGAAGATATAGAAATTTGGGACTACGAAACCAGAACCTAAAGACTCTTTTCGGAGTGGTTCAGTATAAAAGACATATTTATTATGACAATCAAGAAAAAACATATACGTTTCTTCTTGATAAAAATCTGGAGATAGAAACGTTTGGTACTTATTCACTAAATCTTGTAGATAGAATAAAACAGTTAGTGACAGAAGTTCCATACAGGGAAGTCGAGGCGCAGCTTCACAACTTGACGAACGTAAGGTTAAGTCATCAGTCTATATGGAATTTGGTACAGAAGATAGGCGGCGAGATTTTGTGGGAGTACGAAAAGAAGAAAGAGGAGGAACAATGCGGGATGCTAAAAACTGAATTTCTTTTTGAAGAACATGACGGGGTTTATCTGCGTTCACAAGAAAAGAGTAATGACAGAGGAATTGAAATTAAAGCGGGAACATTTTATACCGGTTGGGAAAAGACATCAGATAAAGGCAGATATAAATTGAAAAACAAAATAGTGTTTGCCGCAGCGATACCGGCTGAAGAGTTTATTGATATGAAAGAAACATTGGCTTATTTTACTTATGATATGGAAAATGTAAAATACAGAATAATGAACTGCGATGGAGCCGGATGGACTTTTAATAATAGTGATAATACCGCTGTAAGACAACTCGACTTCTTTCATATAAAACAGGCAATATATATGGCTATAAGTGATAAGGATGAGATTAAAGAACTGTATGAAATGCTTATAAAAAAGGAATATGATAAGCTGCTCATCCGTATTAAAGAGCTTGAGAATATTTGTGTTGATGAAAGAATGAAGAAAAGACTCACAGATTTATACAGATACCTGAGTAATTATCGTAAAGAACTTGAAAGGTATAAAGATAAGATAGAATATAACACGGATAAGGTTTTGAGAAATATGGGAATACAGGAAAATCAGAATTATATTATAATAACGAGGAGAATGAAACATAGAAGAATGTCCTGGACGAAAAACGGAGCGACGAATCTTGCCCTTGTTGTGTGCGATGAAATAAACAACAAGACCTGGGATGAAATAGAAAGAAATAATAAGAGAACGGAGATAAAGGAGGAAGTCATGTTAAGCGCCACACTTAGGTCAGCGGAAAAGATAAGAAAAAAGCTTGCCCCCGATGGCAAATATGGGATTAACGACAAGATATTAAATAATATGATAACAAGGCTTAAGAATGTAAGTCTTATTTAAAAAGAGAAAGAATCACATTAGTAAATTTAAGGCTGTATTACAGCCTTATTTGTAGTACGCAGGAACTTGAAAAATTAAGAAAAAGGATGTAGCATAAGAAAAAAGAAAAAATTGCAATAATAACTTGACAGATTCCGAAGCTTTTGCTTAGTTGACATCGGAAGGTAATTGTGATATATTTATGAAGCTGTCCGATTTTGACAGCTATGGAGAGGTGTCCGAGTGGTTTATGGAGCCGGTCTTGAAAACCGGTGATCCCGCAAGGGACCGTGGGTTCGAATCCCACCTTCTCCGTTTTGGCGGACTGTAATTTAAGCTTTGGAGAAATACCCAAGAGGCTGAAGGGGCTCCCCTGGAAAGGGAGTAGGTCGTTAATAGCGGCGCCAGGGTTCAAATCCCTGTTTCTCCGTTTGCTCCACGAAAAAGTTTTAAAAAGCTATTGACAAGAGTGGGGCGTCATGATAGAATATCAAAGCTTCGCTGATTAAGAAGTTAAAAAGCAGAGCGGATGTTTAAGAACCTTGATAATTGAATAGTGAGACAATCTTGAAAATTCAAGCAAACGAACGAACA
>CAUUHV010000060.1:0-7352 GCA_963545085.1 uncultured Catonella sp.
TGCTATGGCGATGACATTTGTACCTGCAGTTAACATGGGTACTGCAAAGGCTGCTAAGCCTGCTACTGTTAAATTTGACGGAGCGGAAGGAACTCTTACATCTACAGATGCTAAGTTCTGGGGAATTGCAAAGAAGCTTAAAGATGATAAAAAGGCTAATCTTACAATCGGAACTGATTATTATTTAGTAACAGGTATTGAAGAGTTTGTTGGCGCTGTTGATGTTTCAGCTATTGGAAGTTCAAAAGATACTTTGATAGCACTCGGAACATCGGCTACACTTGCAGATGCAGATTGGTCGGTTACAGAGATTCCTGCGCAGGATAAGAATTTTGTGGTAGCTTATTTTGCAACTAAGGATGGAGCAAATATTAAGAAAATTCCAGTTACAGAGCCAATTGGTGGAAGTTATGGATATCTTGGAGCTGTTACTACAGCAGTTAAAGGACAAGCTGCAGCTGAAGTAAAGTTAAAAGGTTCTGAGAAGGTTGAGGTTAAGAACGGTAACGGTTCTTGGAAAACTGTAAAGGAATTTTTTGGCGATGATGAAGCGGCAGCTAATAAAAAGCTTCATATGTTGACACAGAGAGGTGCAACACTGACATTCAGAATTAAAGCAGAGAATGGCAAATGGGCAAGTAAGGAGACTAAAGTTAAGGTTACTGCTCAGGCAAAGGCTCCTAACGCAAAAGTTGATCCTGTAAAGAGTGAAGTCGGCTTAAAGAAGGGAATGGAGTACAGGATAGGTTTAACAGGCGCTGAGATAGCTGAAGGAGATAAATGGCAGGCTGCTGACAAGAAAATGACTTTGGCAGAACTTAAAGATAAGACTGATACTGCCGGCAAGATTGACGGAACAAAGGATGCGACTATTGAAGTAAGAACTAAGGCAACAACTAAGAAGGTGATGTCTAAGACTACTACATTTTCGTTAAAGAAGCAGGATAAGCCTACTTTGGTTACTGCAAAGATAGAGTTAAGTGGAGCTGTAATAACTGATAAGCTTCTTCTTAATGTAAAGACACCTTATGATATAAAGAAAGGTGCTGAATTAGTAAATAAAGATAAAGACCATGATTATGAGGTGTATATTGCACAAGATGGTGCTGAACCTGCAGCAAATGCTAAATGGACTAAAGTAAAAGCACCTAAGGATGACAAGAAGCCTACAAAGGTTTCCCTTAAGTATTCTGCTTCTAATAAGCCAAATACTTATACTGATACTACTAATGCTACTACAAAGATATATGTACGTGTTCCTGGTTCTGTAGATAAGAAGACTGGTGTTATTACAATGGCAAGCCCACTTGCTAATGTTGGACTTCAGCTTAAGAACGTAGAGCAGGCAGTTACAGTAGAAGGTGGAACTGGTGGTGATAATAATAAGATTGCAGTAGCAGGAAATAAGGCAACTGCGATTGATAAAGAAATTAAAATAACTATAGCTAATGTTACTAAAGCAGGCTCAGCTAAGGTGAAGGTGACAACAGCTCTTGCAAATGTTGCTGTTAAAGCAGGTAAAGTAGAAGCTGATGGAAAGTGTACAATAACAGTTAAGGCTACAAACAAAGCATTTACTGAAGCCGGAGCTAAGGTGTTGAAATTTACTGTATCTTATGAAGGCGCTACCAAGGAAATTATAGTAAATTATAACATTACCTGATTTTAAGCAGTCAAATGAATATTTACAGTTCTTAAAGTAAGTTACAGCCGAGATTGATTTCTCGGCTGTTTTTCTATGCAATTTAATATTTTTGATAGACATACTCCACTAAAGGCGGTAATATAGTAACTGTAAAGAGCCTTTTTTTCTTATTTAATCTCGGCATTCGCCGAAAAATACCCGGTTTTTATAGACATAATTTAAAAATTACATTAAACTAAAGGAGGAGAATGAGCAGAAAAGATATTGCAGCAAAAAAGCTGTTGGGGCTTAATGACATATTTGCAGATATTGTAAACGGTTTTCTCTTTGACGGAGAGCAAGTATTAAAAAAAGATGAGCTTGCAGATGTGCCTTTAAAGGATATTTACGAGGCGGACGACGGAAGACTTCGAGAGCAGGAAAGAGATATATTGAAACTTTGGAAGAAGAACGGTACAATATTTTCTCTCATAGGCATTGAAAATCAGAGTAAGAAAGATAGAGACATGGCGCTCAGAGTAATCGGATATGACGGGGCTTCGTATAGAAGCCAGTTAACTAAAGGCAAAGGAAAGAGATATCCCGTTATAACTCTTGTGATGTATTACGGAGAGGGTGAGTGGAATGCTCCGTTAAGCTTAAAAGAAAGTCTTGAAATTATGCCGGGACTTGATAAGTATGTGAGTGATTATAGGATAAATGTAATCAACGTGTGTAATATAAATTCTGATGATCTTAAGAAATTTAACAGCGATTACAGAGAAATACTTAATTTTCTGTCTTTCAAAATAGAAGATAAGAGCAACAGAAAGAAATTGCGACATCCTTATGAAATAATGCAATTTTTAAGTGCCATGCTTGACGATGACAGATTTGAGCAGGCGAAAGAAACGATTTTAAAAAATGAGGAGGTAAGAGACGATATGAGCATGCGGTTTGTAATAGACAAAATGATAGAAAAGGGAAAGATTGAAGGCAGGGAAGAAGGCAGGGAAGAGGCGGAAACTCGTCTTGCCGCCTTGGGTAAGGCTATGATAGCGGATGGAAGAAGTGATGAAGTCTTTGAGATATTGATTGATAAAAATAAGAGAGAAGAACTCTATAAAAAGTATAAGATAAAATAATCTACGGTTATTTTGAAGTTACTTATCGTAAGATATAAATGTGAATTATTTAACAAAAAATAAGTAAAATGCGGAGAATTTTATGGCGGAACAGTACGACGGAAGTCAAATAGTTGTCCTTGAGGGACTTGAGGCGGTGAGAAAACGCCCGGGAATGTATATCGGAAGCACCGGAAACAGGGGGCTTCATCATCTTATCTGGGAAATCCTTGATAACGGTATAGATGAACATCTTGCGGGATTTTGTAAACAGATAGATATTACGCTCCTTAAGGACGGCGGGATAACGGTTAGGGATTACGGCAGAGGTGTGCCTGTGGATATGCACCCTGTAAAAAAAATCCCTACGGAGAGAGTGGTTTATACCGTGCTTCACGCAGGCGGCAAGTTTTCCGGGAATGTGTATAAGGTTTCGGGAGGACTTCACGGTGTGGGTGCTTCCGTTGTAAACGCGCTTTCGTCAAGATTTATCGTAGAGATAAGGCGTGACGGAAATGTTTACAGGGATGAGTATAAGGACGGCGGACACCCCGTGACGGAGCTTATAAAGGGAGAACTTCCGATAATAAAGACCTGTAAGAAGTCGGACAGGGGTACAAGCGTTACATTTTATCCGGATTCGTCCATATTTGAAACAACCGAATTTAAGTCGGAGATAATCAAGAAGAAATTAAAGGAAGCCGCTTTTTTAAATAAGGGGCTTAAGATAAATTTTAAGGACGAGATTACGGGCGAAGAAAGACAGTACGAGGAAGAAGAAGGGATTAAGAGCTATATAAGCTATATAAACAGGGAAGCGGGAGTCATCCATGATGATGTTATTTATATAGAGGGAGAGTCCGGAGATATTGAGGTTGAGGTCGCTTTACAATATACGGATGCTTTCGGAGAGCAGATAAACGCTTATTGCAACCGCATAAACGTAGTGGACGGCGGTACTCTTGTGACCGGTTTTAAAACGGCTATGACAAGGGTCATGAACCAGTACGCAAAGGAGCTCGGATATCTTAAGAGCAAGGACGATAATTTTGACGGAAAGGATATAAGAAACGGCATTGTTGCGATTATATCCATTAAACATCCCGACCCGCAGTTTGAGGGGCAGACAAAGACGAAGCTCGGCAATACGGACGCGAAAACGGCGGTTGAGGAGGTTGTTTCAAAAGAGATAACAAGATATTTTGATAAGAATATAGAAACCTTGAGAGCAGTGCTTGATCTGGCACAGAAATCATATAACGCGAGGACGGCAAGCGATAAGGCGAGAAATGCGGCTTTGAAGACCATAAATGACATGGATACTAAAAGCAAGCTGGCTTCATGCGTGTCTAAAAATCCTGCGGAATGTGAAATTTATCTTGTGGAGGGAGATTCTGCCGGCGGCACGGTTAAGACGGCAAGAAACAGGAAAACTCAGGCTGTGCTTCCTTTAAGGGGTAAGATTTTAAATGTTGAGAAGGCGGCGCTTGAAAAAATTTTGGTAAATAATGAAATCAGATCCATGATTTCAACTTTCGGCTGCGGAATAGGCGATGATTTTGATATTTCAAAGCTAAGATATGATAAAATAATAATTCTTACCGATGCGGATGTGGACGGAGCGCATATCAGCACTCTTTTACTTACATTTTTTTACAGATTTATGCCGGATCTTATAAAGGAGGGGAAGATTTACAGGGGACTTCCGCCGCTTTATAAGGTGGATTATGAAGAAAAAGGAAAAACGGGGGAGAAGGCGAAGGGCAAGAGTAAGAAGAAGTCGGAATATGTGTTTAACGACTATGAGCTTGAGAAGTTTAAAAAGGTAAAAGATAGAAAAATTTTACAAATTCAGAGGTATAAGGGTCTTGGAGAAATGGACTCGGAGCAGCTTAAGGAAACCACGCTTGATCCGGCAAAAAGGCTTTTGGCGAGGATTGACATAAGTGATACCGTGGAAGCGGACGAGGTTACGGGTATGCTTATGAGCTCGGCGGTACCTCCGAGGAGAGAGTTTATTATGAATGAGGCGAAGTACGCCAATTTGGATGTGTAAAGTCTGTGAATGTGCGATGCGCAATGTTTAGTGAATAATTTGGGAGAAAGTTGGAGATTTATTATTTATGGCAGCGGAAGAAAATATTATAATTCAGGATTTTTCGGAAGAGATGAAAAATTCTTATAGGGATTATTCGGTGAGCGTTATTATTTCAAGAGCGTTACCTGATGTAAGGGACGGACTTAAGCCGGTTCAAAGACGTATACTTTACGCAATGCATGAGCTTGGACTTTTGCCGGACAGACAGCATAGAAAATCCGCCCGTATAGTCGGTGATACCATGGGTAAGTATCACCCTCACGGAGATTCATCCATTTATGACGCGTTGGTGCGCATGGCGGAGGAATGGAGCCTTTCTGTACCTCTTGTGGACGGACACGGAAATTTCGGCTCGATAGACGGAGATTCGGCTGCCGCCATGAGATATACGGAGGCAAGACTCTCTAAGGGGGCTATGGAGCTTCTTACAGGGCTTGACAGGGGGCTTGTGGATTTTGTGCCGAATTTTGACGAGAGTGAAAAAGAGCCCGCCATACTTCCGGCTAAGCTTCCGTTTCTTTTAATAAACGGCACAACGGGTATAGCGGTGGGTATGGCTACGAATATTCCGCCTCATAACGCGGGGGAGATTATCAGGGGAGCTATAGCTCTGCTTACGAAGCCCGAGCTTACCAATAAGGAGCTTATGGAGTATATTCCCGGACCCGATTTTCCGACGGGGGGAATTGTTACGAATGCAAGCGAGCTTTCGTCTATTTATGAGACAGGCGAAGGAAGGCTGAGAGTAAGGGCAAGGTATGAGATAGAGGCGGGAGAGAACGGCAAGAGCAATATTGTAATAACGGAAATTCCGTTTACATCGTCGGGGAATAAGACAAGGCTTGTGGAAAGTATTGTAAACCTGATGAAAGACAGGGTTTTTGACGAGATTGCGGACGTAAGGGACGAGTCATCCTCGGATATAAGAATAGTTATAGAGGTTAAAAAGGGCAGAAATGTCGAAAACCTGTTAAACGGACTTTTTAAGAAAACTCCGCTTGAGGATACTTATTCGGTAAATATGCTTGCAGTAAAAGAAAGACAGCCCGAGATTTTTTCGCTAAAAGGAATACTGACGGAGTTTATAGTTTTTGAAGAAGGGATTTATACTGCGGAATACGACCATTTTTTAAAAAAAGCCGCTATAAGAGCGGAAATAGTTGACGGTCTTATTAAGGCTGTGGATGTGATTGACCTTATTATAGAGGTTTTAAGGGGAAGCGAGAATATAAGGCAGGCAAGAGAATGTCTTATAAGCGGAAAAACCGACGGGATTAAATTTAAAAGCAAGGAATCCGAAAAGGAAGCTGAGGAATTTAATTTTACGGAGGCGCAGGCGGAGGCGGTGCTTGCAATGCCTCTCAGCAGACTTATAGGGCTTGAGGTGTTGAGACTCACCGAGGAAGCGGAAACTTTAAAGAAGAATATAGAAGAATATAAGAAGATTTTATCTTCAAAAGAAGAACTTCACAGGGTTATAAAAAAGGAGCTGAAGCGGAGTCTTGTTACATTTGACGCGCCGAGAAGGACAGAGCTTTTGGACGAAGAAAAGCAGGTTTATGTTGAAGAAATGAAAGAAGAAGACGTATATGTGCTTATAGACCGCTTCGGCTATGCTAAAATGGTGGACGTTCAGAGCTTTACAAAGGCGAATGAGGAAACCTTGAATGATTACGTACATAAAGTATTTATGAAGAATACTGACAAGCTTTGTATTTTTACTTCGAACGGAAATCTGCATACAATAAAGGCGAGGGATATACCTAAGGTAAGGCTCAGAGATAAGGGAACCCTTGTGCATAATTTGTCAAAGGTGGGCAAGGAAGATATAATTCTTTATACTTCATTCAGCGCTTTGTTTGAGTCGATGATATTTTTTGCGACAAAAAAGGGATATGTAAAGCTGGTTTCGGGGGTGGAGTTTGAGACGAACCGCTCTCTCCTTTTAGCAACGAAGCTTGAGGACGGTGACGAGCTGATAGGCGTATCGCTTCTTGCGGCTTCTGAGATTTTATCGCACATGCTAAGAGTTTATCTTATAACCGCAAAAAAGAACGGACTTTGTTATTCTCTTGACGAAGTGGTCGAGATGAAGAAGGGCGGCAGAGGCGTAAAGGGCATAACTTTGGCGCAGGGCGACGAGGTGAGGTATTCAGCCGCGGTTATGCCGGAGATTAAAGAGATGGAGTTTGGGGGAGAGGTTTATAATTTAGGAAAATTGAAGGTGAGAAAGAGAGCTGCCAAGGCGGAGAAAATTAAGTAGGTTGTTGCAATTACTCGTTCGAAGGCTTATAACTCTTAAAAAAAGACGCTTTCGCTCGTATCGGGCTGCAGCGGTACTAAAATTTACGCTGCACTTTGTTTGCGCAAATTAAGTACCGGCGCCCTCTAACGCTTTTTTTAAGAGTTTAAGCCTTGAACTCGGATTTGCGGAAGGTTAAAGAGTAGGGATAGAAGGTATGGAAGACTTTAATTTTCTCGCGTTTAGGGAAAAGAGTGAGAGAAA
>CAUUHV010000061.1:0-5060 GCA_963545085.1 uncultured Catonella sp.
GAGAGTACAGGTTGGGCAGCCAACAAGGTTTCAAAAGAATTTAAGGCTGAGGGCTCCGTTAAGGTAGGTATCCGTCTTGCGGCGACAGCTACGCATAAAGCTTCCGAGGCTAATATTGAGGAAGTTAAATTAGGCGGCACAAGCGGCGGCGGTTCAGGCAGCGGCGGTATATTAGCTCCTTTAGAGCCTGAAAAAACCGATGATAAGAATAATAAAACTCAGAAGGACGGCAAGAAGGATGACAAGGCGGAGCCTGCAGCCAAGGACAAAGTAACGGCTACAGTTAATGAAACGGGCAAGGCTGAAGCTAAGGTTTCCGAGGATGTTATCAAGACGGCTATAGTAAAGGCTGAGAACAAAGAGAACATAAAACTTGAGGTGGATGTACCTGCGGGAGCTTCTTCACTTGAGCTTAATGTTGAGAAAAAGGCTTTAGAGAGTGTTTTGGCTTCAGATGCCAAGACTGTTGAGATAAGCTCCTCGCTTATTAAGCTTGAGCTTGACAGAAAGACTGTTGAAACTCTTAACGAAAAGGGAGATATTACCATATCGGCAGCTCCTGTAAAGAAGCTCGGCAAGCGTGTTAAAAAAGCTGTAGGAAACAGACCTGTATACGATATTTCGGTAAAAGCCGGAGACGAGAAGATTACAAATCTTGGCGGAGGCGTTATAACTGTAAGCATACCTTACATGAAGAGCGCTAATGAGAATGAGAAGAAACTTTATGTAGCTTATTTCACCAAGAAAGGTAAAGCGGTGCGTGTAAAGGGAGCGTCCTACGACAAAGAAACCGGAATGATTACGTTTAAGACCAAATCTTTAAAGAAGTTCGCGGTTATGTACAAGGCTTCTAAGAAGGCTAAAAAGTCTAAGAAGAAATAATGACCGACATATAGGTTTTGCAGCCTGTAATTAAAAGAGGATACCCGATTTGCTGTCGGGTATCCTTTTTGGGCTTTGATACCGTGATGTCCGCTGAAGGGGATGTCCGTTCTAAACGCGCGTGTAAATTCTGAAAAATTACCCATTGATAATATCGTTTGTATGTAGTATAATAACTCGGTGATATTTTTGAAAGGAAGAGATGATTATGTCCGGTTTAAGAATTGCAGTTATTGTAGTGTATTGTATACTTTGTATCGCCCTTACCGTTACCGTGCTTATGCAGGAAGGTAAGGCTCAGGGACTCGGTGCTATAAGCGGTATTGCCGATACATATTGGGGAAAGAATAAGAGCAAGTCTTTGGAGGGAAATCTCAGTAAGGCTACTACTATAATGGCTTTGGGTTTTGTTGTGATTTCTTTTGTTCTTAACCTTAAATGGTAATATAGAGCGAAACAGAGCGTTTTGGAGCTGCCGTACATAGCATTCCGGTAAAAAATGGGATTATCTTATCCTTTAACTTATCGGAGCGTGGCGGGCGGCTCTTTTTTACATTATGGCAGGTAATTTTTCTAAAATCGGTTATTACGTAAAACATGAGATGAGGTTTTGACGAAAACGGCAAAAATGAACGGAGAATATATGGACGGATTTGTTTCCAAAAAGGAAATGCTTGAGGAATTTTTTAAAAGTAAAGGCTATGTTCCGATGAAGTTTAAAGAAATGGCGTCGCTTCTTCAGGTTCCTAAAATGGAAAGAGATAATTTCAGGCTTTTATTGAATGAAATGATAAAAGAGGGGAAGCTCATCGAAAACGGAGAAGGAAGATATGAGATTCCGGGAGCCGATATGCTTGTGGGGACTTTTATGTCAACTAAAAAAGGCTTCGGTTTCTTACGGGTTTCGGAGAATGAAGATGATATATACATTCCCGGAAAATATACGGGTAACGCCTTTGACGGAGATACTGTAACGGTAAAGCTTTTGAAGGATAGCGAAAAGAGAGGAAGATACGGCAGAGGCTTTGGAGGAGAACGCTCTGAGGGACGGGTGACAGGTATAATCAAAAGAGCGGTCACGGAGGTTGTGGGAACCTTTGACAGAAGCAGAAATTTCGGATTTGTAGTTCCTGATAACGTAAAATTCGATACCGATATTTATATACCGAAGTCCGCATGCAAAAATGTGCCTAAGGGATATAAGGTGGTTGCGAAAATTACGGATTACGGGAGTGACAGGAGAAGCCCGGAGGGTAAGATTGTTGAAATAATAGGCGATATACGCGATAAAGGAGTGGATATTCTTTCCGTGGCGAGAGCTTACGGTATAGAGGATGAGTTTAAGGAAGAAGTTTTAAAAGAGGCGGAAAAGGGGCCGCAGACCGTAAGTGATGAAGAATGCGGAAAAAGGCTCGATTTAAGAGAAATTAAAACTGTTACAATAGACGGAGAGGATGCGAAGGATCTTGATGACGCGATAAGCGTAGTAAAAGAGCTTGACGGGAGCGGAAAGACCGTATACAGGCTGGGAGTGCATATAGCGGACGTAAGTCATTATGTAAAAGAGGGAAGCGTTCTTGACAGGGAGGCGCTTAACAGGGGGACAAGCGTTTATCTTGCCGATAAGGTAATTCCTATGCTGCCTAAGGAGCTTTCAAACGGAATTTGTTCTTTGAATGAAAATGAGGACAGGCTTACTCTTTCCTGCCTTATGGATATAAATGAGGATGGTGAAATAATTTCTCATAAAATAACTGAAACGGTTATTAAAACGGCTCACAGGATGAATTATTCGGATGTAAATAAAATTATTACGGGAGCCGACAAAGGAGGCAAACTTAAAAAGCGCTTTAAGGATGTTTATGAAATGCTTATTGAAGCGGAAGAACTGGCGCTTATTTTAAGAAAAAGGAGACAAGAAAGAGGCTCGATTGATTTTGATTTTCCTGAAACGAAGATAACTTTGGATGAAAACGGAAAGGTGCTTGAAATAAATGCGTACGATAGAAATGAGGCTACAAGGTTAATCGAGGATTTTATGCTTGCAGCTAATGAAACCGTGGCGGAGGATTCTTTTTGGCAGGAAATTCCGTTTATTTACAGGAACCACGATAATCCGAGTGAGGAGAAGATAAAAGAATTAGGAATATTTATAAATAATTTCGGCTATTCTCTCAGAAAAACGAAAAAAAACAAGGCGAAGGAGATTTCCGAAATACACCCTAAGGATGTGAGAAAGCTTCTCGACAGCATAGCGGGTACGGATGAGGAAACGCTTATAAGCAGAATGACACTTCGCTCTCTTAAAAGAGCGAAATATACCACTTCTTGCGATGGACATTTCGGTCTTGCAGCTAAGTATTATTGTCATTTCACCTCTCCTATACGGAGATATCCGGACTTACAGGTTCATAGGATAATAAAGGAAAATTTGAACGACGGAATATCGGAAGAAAGAACGGCGCATTATGCCGCTATTTTAGATGAAGTTGCTTTAAGATCGAGTATGCTTGAAAGAAGAGCGGATGACGCGGAGAGAGAAGTCGATAAGATGAAGGCGGCGGAATATATGGCGGCTCATATCGGAGAGGAATTTGACGGAGTTATTTCGGGAATCACAAGCTGGGGCATATATGTGGAGCTTCCGAATACCGTGGAGGGAATGATAAGGCTCGCCTCGATAGATGGAGATACGTTTGTGCTTGATTCCGAGAGAATGGAGATTGTAGGAAGAAGAACCGGAGAGATATACAGGCTCGGACAGAGCGTTAGAGTGAGAGTGGAGAGCGCAAGTAAGGAGCTTAGAACAGTGGATTTTGAGATTGTAAAACAGGAGTGAGCCGATGGGGAAGGATAATTACAAAATAGTAGCACAGAATAAAAAGGCGGGCTTTGATTACTTTATAGAAGAAAGATACGAAGCCGGTATTGAACTTGCGGGAACCGAGGTTAAGTCGGTACGAATGGGAAAGGCGAGTATCAAAGAGTCCTATGTGCAGATAGACAAGAATGGAGAAGTCATTATAATAGGAATGCACATAAGTCCTTATGAAAAAGGAAATATTTTTAATAAAGACCCTATGAGGACAAGGAAACTTTTGCTTCATAGATTTGAAATAAATAAGCTTTTAGGCAAAGTGAAAACAGCGGGGTATACACTTGTTCCTACAAAAGTCTATCTTAAGGGCAGCCTTGTGAAAATTGAGATAGGACTTGCAAGAGGAAAGAAAAACTACGATAAGAGACAGGATATACAGAAAAAAGACCAAAAGCGGGAGGCGGAGAGAGATTACAAAGTGAAAAATCTTTATTAACTGTCTTGAAAAATGTAAAATTTTCCTCAAAAAATGTAAAATTCAGTAATTTTTTTTTCGACAACGGCTTTAGCTGATTGACTTTTATTATCGGTTATGGTAGTATTTCGGTGTATTCTTATGGTCCAAAGAAGTCGAAGGTCAGGCTTCTCAAAGCTCGACGGCACTACTGTGTTAGGTTATGCTCTGAAGCTCTTTGATCTAAGGATTACACAACTAATATTTATTTTTTTTCACAGGAGGATACCTAAATGAACACAGGTGTTGTTAAGTGGTTCAACTCAGAGAAGGGCTATGGCTTTATTACAAACGACAACGGCGGAGACGATGTATTCGTACATTTCTCGGCTATCAACGCAGAGGGCTTTAAGACTCTTAACGAAGGTCAGAAGGTGACTTTCGAGACAGAGACCGATCCTAAGAATGACAGCAAGCTTAGAGCGGTTAATGTTTCGGTAGCAGAGTAAGTATAGCTTAAGGTTATATTCTTAGAGCCGCAGTCCATAAGGGTTGCGGCTTTAGATATATACGGGGTTGTACCGGTTTCGACGGGAATTTTGAAGTTGGAGAAGCAAGCCGCAGGAATGCGTTAAATCCGAAATTAAATACAAACGCTGAAGATAATTTAGCATACGCTGCCTAATGGCGGCTGTCTTACCCGTTACACCCGCATAGCGGGATAAGGCATCGAAATTGCGGGAAACGACATACATTTCGGCTCGGGTGTATGGGCGTATAAGGGTCTACTGAAACCGGAATTATGCTGTTTTAAGTCCGGCAGAGGGAATGTCAAATAATCAGCTAAGCTTGTAGAAGTACAATGAACGGATTTTCGGACAGGGGTTCGACTCCCCTCAGCTCCAT
>CAUUHV010000062.1:0-4349 GCA_963545085.1 uncultured Catonella sp.
GCTTCGGGTTTAACAAATTTCAGGCTGATGTACTGCATTTTTCCTACTTATGGGCTTTTAATTATGGTAGTTACTTATTTTCAGTCGTTAGGAAAGGCAAAAAAGGCGGGAATTTTAGTAATACTCAGACAGCTTGTACTTGTTATTCCTCTGGTTTTGATATTGCCCCTGTTATTAGGCGGAAATGTTCTCGGGGTATGGCTTGCCCTGCCTTTAAACGATATTATTATTTTACTTATTGCACTTATACTGTTAATGCGTGAGTACAAAGAATTGAATAAAATGACGTAAAGTGAAAAAAACAAAAGAAAATTTAAGTAAAAAGAAGGAGCGGTAAATCAATTAACGGTTTACCGCTATTTTTTTGAGAGTGTGAGAAAAAATCTGTAAATTAAAATCAAGCCTTCTATGGTAGAATATAAATACCGCAGGAGGCTTTTATTATGGCAAAGAAGTTAGAGATAACAACACAATCCTCAAGCTTGTCATGTATGTAATCATGGGGATTAACCGCGACTGCATGAAGGATGTAATTTAAACTATTATCTGATAGGAATGAACATTCCCTTTTTGTTTACATAGCCTTCAATCCCGTTTTTAAACATCTTAATCTTTCCATTATTAAAATAAAGACCTTTTTCATAGTAATCGTTACTTTCTCCGTCATATACAAACGGTATAACTACCTTACCCCTTTTATTGATAAATCCCCATTTATCCTTGTGATTCAGCACTGCTGCAAGACCTTCGCTGAATATATAAGCCCCATAATATTTGAACGGTATTACTACTTGACCGCTTTTGTTTATATACCCATATCTGCCTCCTTTTTTTACCGCTGCAAGACCTTTGCTGAAAGCGTAAGCATAATCATACTGTAGCGGTATTACTTCTATACCGTTCTTATTTACATAGCCCATTTTTACATAGCCCATGTTATCAATTTTTTCCACTATCGCCAGTCCTTCTTTAAAACTATATGCCATACTATACTGTAACGGTATTACTTCTATACCGTTCTTATTTATATAGCCGCATTTGCTTGCCTTTGCTACCGGTGCAAGCCCCTCTCTAAAATTATATGCCATATCATACTGTAGCGGTATTACTTCTGTACCGTTCTTATTTATGTAGCCCCATTTATCAGCTTTTTTAACACCTGCCAGTCCTTCTTTAAAATTATATACCATATCATACTGTAAAGGTACCGTTTCTATGCCGTTATCATTTATAAATCCCCATTTACCCGCTTTTTTTACCGGTGCGAGCCCCTCTCTAAAAATAGAAACATCATCATATATAAATGCTACGGCTTCTTCATTCTCCTTATCTATAAATCCCCATTTGCCTGCCTTTTTTACCGGTGCAAGCCCTTCACTGAAGTCATATGCCATATCATACTCTACAGGTATGGTTATGTTGCCTTCTTTATCTATGAAACCATATTTCTCGCCTTTTTTTACTTCTAAAAACCCGTCTGCTTCATCGTCTATTCTGTCGTATTCAATAGGTAAAACAATGTTATTTTCACTGTCTGTAATACCATACTTTTTTCCTCTTATTACAAGAGAATATCCATTATTAAAGGTTGTTATTACAGTATACCCGCTTCTTTCCGCAAATACCGGTTCACTATGCAAAAGTCCTATTACCATTACAAATACAAAAAAAATACTTAATCTTCTAATCATTTTTAATATTGCTGTTTCTTCTTTAATACCCTTCATTTTATCCACACCTTCCTTTTATTTTGTTTTTATTGAAGTCCTGCTATAAAAGTAGACGCATATATGTACAATCTTTTGACTGATTACGGCATAGCATTTATAAATTGTCCGGCTATTCCTATTGCATTTATCATTTTGTTTTTTGCGTTTCCGGGGTGCGCATTTTTACCTTTTACGGTAATTTCAGATGCTGCCGCATTAAAATATTCATACTGAAACTCTTATACCTTTTCATCGTCCACAGTGTATGCAAAATCACAGCGAAATCAACTACATCAAAAAACCACCCCCGCCTATTTCTTAATCAAATCCGAATGTCATTCTTATACCATTTCATATAACACGAATCATAAAACATTATATATTTTTATAATACTTATTGTAGTAAATATATATGTCGTTGTAAACCGTTAAAAATAATCTCTCCTGTATTTATCAATATCTTTTTTCAGCGTGTTCCCATAGAAAAGAGCCTCTTGTTTTGCCGCTTTTTTGTGAAAATAGAACGGAATAATCGTGACAAAATTCAAAAGTGAAGCTATTGAGAAATGAAAAACGGAATGTTATAATAAATGCGCCGTGTCGGTATATAATTCGACAGATTGATTTAAAATCCGAACCTGTGAAACAGTCTAAAATAAAGGAGTATAATATATATGAAATTAGGTATTGTAGGGCTTCCGAATGTAGGTAAAAGCACGTTATTCAATTCATTAACCAAGGCGGGAGCGGAGTCAGCGAACTACCCTTTCTGTACTATTGATCCTAATGTGGGAGTGGTTCCGGTACCGGATAAAAGGCTTGATGTGCTCGGTAAAATGCATAATTCAGGCAGAATAGTGCCTGCTGCAATCGAATTTGTAGATATAGCGGGGCTTGTAAAGGGAGCGTCAAAAGGAGAGGGGCTCGGCAACCAGTTTCTTGCTAATATAAGAGAGGTGGATGCTATAGTCCACGTAGTAAGATGTTTTGAGGATACCAATATTATACATGTGGAAGGCTCGATTTCGCCTGTAAGAGATATAGAAACTATAAATCTTGAGCTTATATTCGCGGATATAGAAGTGCTTGAAAGAAGGAAAAGCAGAGTAGCGAAGTCCGTGAGCGCCGATAAGATATATAAAAAAGAGCTTGACATGATAGTAAGGCTAATCGCTTTTCTTGAAGAGGGCAATCTTGCAAAGGCTTTTCTCAGAGAAGACGACGATGAAGAAAGATTTTTTACGGAGTATAATCTTCTTACCGCGAAACCCGTTATCTATGCGGCAAATGTAAAAGACGAAGATTTGGCGGATGACGGCGAGAATAATAAATATGTAAAGGAAGTAAAGGAGATCGCGGCTAAGGAAGGAGCCGAGGTATTTGTTGTATGCGCGCAGATAGAACAGGAAATCTCAGAACTTGACGAAGAGGATAAAAAGAGCTTTTTGGAGGATTTGGGACTTTCGGAGTCCGGACTTGAAAAGCTTATAAAAGCAAGTTATAAGCTCTTAGGACTTATAAGCTATATTACGGCGGGAGAGATGGAAACCAAGGCATGGACAATAACTGCCGGAACCAAAGCTCCACAGGCTGCAGGCAAGATTCATACCGATTTTGAGAGGGGCTTTATAAGAGCGGAAGTTGTAAGTTACGACAATCTTATCGCCTGCGGAAGCATGGCGGCAGCCAAGGAAAAGGGGTTAATAAGAAGCGAGGGTAAAGAATATGTAATGAATGACGGAGATGTGGTTCTTTTCCGTTTTAATGTATAAGGAGGAAAAAGATGGCTTCCGTTTCGCATGCTATAGAATTTCCCCACTTGGGTATATATATTGAGAATTTGCCGAAGAGTATTTCGCTTTTCGGGAAGATTGACATAGCTTTTTACGGAATAATAATCGGAATAGGCATAATTTGCGGTTATCTTATGGCACAGTGGCAGGCGAGGAGGACGGCTCAGGATAAAGAAATTTATCTTGATTTTGCAATGTATGCCGTGATAGTGTCTATAATAGGAGCGAGGCTTTATTATGTTGTTTTTTCGTGGAATGAATATAAGGACAATATCATACAGATTTTTAATTTAAGAGCCGGAGGACTTGCGATATACGGCGGAGTTATAGGCGGAGTGCTTTCAGCTTTGGTATATTCAAAAATTAAAAAGATAAAATTCACTCTGATGGCGGATACGGCATGTGCCGGACTTATAACAGGGCAGATAATAGGAAGATACGGAAACTTTTTTAATCGAGAGGCTTTCGGCGACTACACGAATAATCTGCTTGCTATGCGACTTTCGCTTGATGATGTCAATCAGGGAGCGGTCACCAAGATGATGCTTGCCGAGGCGGAAAAAAATAATTACGTAGGCTTTATACAGGTTCACCCTACATTTTTATATGAATCCGTGTGGAATTTGTGTGTACTGCTTATAATACTTTTAGTAACAAAGAAAAAGAAATTTGACGGCGAACTCTTCTTTATCTATATGGGAGGCTACGGTCTCGGAAGAGTTTGGATAGAGGGCTTAAGAACCGATCAGCTTCTTATTCCCGGTACGGGAATAGCGGTTTCGCAGGTGCTTGCCGGAGTAATAGCTGTTATAAGCTTTGCGATTATAATAAAAAATTATATCAAAAT
>CAUUHV010000063.1:0-2651 GCA_963545085.1 uncultured Catonella sp.
ACAAAGAAACGGAATTACCGAACGAGTACCTTTTACAAATATTCTTTATTTGGAACAGCAGATGCACAAGGTCTTTCTATGTCTGAAAAATGAGGATAGTTTTTCTATTTACGGCAAATTGTCAGATCTGAAAAATCAGCTTCCTGAACATTTATTTTTTATACCGCATAAAAGTTTTGTACTAAATCTTTCTTATGTGATGTATATTAATCCGGAACTTCGCTGTTTTGTCATGGAAAACAAAACCAATATTCCGATACGAAGAGAATTTTGGAGTAAAGCTAAAAAAGTTCTGGAGGATTTTCTGTTTGAACGTACAAGGAGACTGATGGAATGAAGAAAAATATAAATTATTTTATAGTTTTACAGATTATTTTAGTTTTAATTACAATCATTGCGTTTTTTTCATCATTCGGTTTTAATATGTATCAAAAGGGATTACCTGAAGCTGATTATATCAAAAATGTAAAGATGACTATAGGCGATACGGAAAAGGATATTGTACTTCCCTATACTCTTACCGACGTAAAATCCGAAACTCCTGTTACTATCAAGACTTATATTTATCCCAAAAAAGAAGACTTCATCTCTATTAAGACTGCATACACTTCTGCGACAGTGTATACCGATGGCATAGAGATTTATAAGTTCGGCAGAAAAGAAACCTATCCTTCTTTTATGAAAGATTCAGCTACTGAAGTATTTTTAATAGAATCTGCGGTACAGGGGAAAATGGCTGAATTGAAAATAGACTTTTTATCTCCTAAAACCCGAAACTCTATGACCATATATCCTCCGCTCATAGGGTCTTTCAAATCTATATTTTATGAGATGATAATGCAGTACCAATCCATATTTTTTCTTGCCGTTGTTGAAATCGGAATAGGTATATTCCTTGTCGTGATTTCATTCATACTGAATTTTTTCGAAAAGAAAATAAGTCGAATATTTTTTTGGCTGGGTATATTTGCCCTTACAGCAGGAGCTTGGGCATTTGGAGAATCTACCCTCACTGCGTTAATCATTAAAAATCCGACATTCCTCTACCTTTGTGCCTTTATCGGACTTTTTACCTTAGCTGTACCTCTGATACATCTTACTCTTGTATCAGTCGATTTTAAAAATCCAAGGCTGCTCCATGCCCTCTCAGCTTTTATAACGATAGCGGCAATTCTTTCTTTGGTATTACAGCTTTTAGATATATATCAGTTGTCAAGCAGTGTGTATGCCTTTCATATTATTACACCTTGCACGCTGTGCATACTTTTGTTTTTTATACTTTACGAAGCATTTAGAAATGACAGTTTACAGGCAAAACGCTTTATTTTGCCAATCATGATTTTAACAATTTCAGCACTTATTGAAGTTGCAAACTATTACTTTAGATTTACCTACAAACTGTCTTCATTATTTCAATATGGGATTCTGATATTTATTTTAGTAATGGGATTTATTATAGGATTTTATACAAGGGATATAGCCAAGATTAAAAAAGATAACGAAAAGCTTACCTCAGAGCTTGAATTTATAAGGATACAGATGGATGAGCAACGAAGATATAACGAGCTTATTGCAAATAACGAAAAAATGCTTAAAAAACAACGCCATGATCTCCACCATCACTTGATTACGATAAGAGAACTTGCTGAAGATGGAAATGAAAAACTGAATGACTATCTTGACACTTTAAGCAAAAATATACCTACTGCTCATATCAGCTATTGTGAAAATATGGCTGTCAATGCTATGCTTTCCCATTATGCTGCAATATGCGAGAAAGAAAAAATAACTTTTCATAAAAAACTTATCGTGCCTGAAATAAGTAAGGCGGCTATAAGCAGTGACCTCTCAATTATTTTCGGTAATCTGCTTGAAAATGCTATTGAAGCCTGTCGTAAAATAAATGAGGAGAAAAGATTTATAAGAATAAGCAGCACTGTAAACTATGATATGCTTGTTATCACTATGGACAACTCTTATGACGGAAACTTTGTATCTGTGAACGGAAGATTTCTCTCTACCAAAAGAGAGGACTTCGGTATCGGTCTTTCTTCGATACAATCTGTTGCAAGAAAATATCATGGAGATGCAAAATTTGAAGATAAGGACGGACATTTTCAGTCTTCGGTGTATCTTCGGATTGAGGAGTTTTCAATAATTGAATGATAAATTATAGCTATCTATCTTTTTATCGATATATTATCAAGAAAATGGAGCCGACTTGGCTCCATTTTTGACTTTTTTTATATCTGTTACTTTTCTGTCTAATCCGTATATGCCGTACCGAATGTAGATAAGAAATTCGTCTTAAACGTTATGCAGGCACCGTTACTGTCATAAGCTGAACCTTTGACTTTTATCGGCTTGCCTTTTTTATCTAAATAAACGACATACAATCTGTCCGGCTTTTCGTTTTTCTTAAGTGTGTAGGGAATGGAAACTTTTATAGTACCTTTACCCAAGTCGGTTATATTTTTCTTTCCTTTTGCACGGCTTATGCTTATCTCATACACAGGTCTTTTTCCTATGAGTTTTTGAGCCTCTTCAGAGAGCTTTTTATCGGAAATTATGTTTATTGCAACATCTCCCGTTCCCTGTTTCTTAATTTCAGATATGGCTTTTTTATTGAATACCGCTTTTATAATCGGAGT
>CAUUHV010000064.1:0-2510 GCA_963545085.1 uncultured Catonella sp.
GCCGGCTATAACTCCCTGATCCACCTGTATTTTTCCGTTTTTTATCTTATCGGCAAGTGAAAAGCTGATTTTTCCTCCAAAGCTTACTCTTGCCTTTTCTTCAACCTCATGAATAATATCCTTAGGATTTTTGTTTAATTCCTCTATTGTATAGGTATTGCTCGGATGAAAAGGCATGGCTATCATAGGTCTTATTTCTGAAAGGTCTACATCTATAAGTCCGTCATAATAAGCCGCTTTTCCCGGCTTAACCTCCTTATAGTCCTCATGCCTGCCGTGAATTTCATAAAATTCCTCTATCTTTTCATCTGTTTCCCATATAGATGAAAGGCAGGTGGTTTCAGTAGTCATAACATCTATTCCTATTCTGAAATCCGCGCTCAGATTCTTTATACCGTCGCCGATAAATTCCATTATTTTGTTGTTTACATAACCTCTTTCAAAAACCTCTCCGATAATCGCAAGCGCCACGTCTTGAGGTCCGACTCCTTTTACGGGGCTTCCGGTAAGTCTTACGGCTACAACCTCCGGACGCTTCACATCATAAGTCTGCCCCAAAAGCTGTTTTACAAGTTCGGGACCGCCCTCTCCTATAGCCATTGTTCCCAAAGCGCCGTATCTCGTGTGGCTGTCAGAGCCCAAAATCATCCTTCCTCCGCCCGCAAGCATCTCTCTTGCAAACTGATGTATAACCGCAAGGTTTGGAGGCACATACATTCCTCCGAATTTTTTTGCGCAGGAAAGCCCGAACATGTGATCGTCCTCATTTATCGTTCCTCCTACCGCACAGAGGGAATTATGACAATTCGTGAGAGCGTAAGGTATAGGAAAACTCTTTAAGCCTGATGCCACCGCCGTCTGAACTATTCCTACAAAGGTTATGTCGTGCGAAGCAAGGCAGTCGAATTTCAGCTTTAATTTATCCATATTGTCGGATTTATTATGAGCCTTCAAAATACCGTATGCCATTGTATTTTTAACGGCTTCCTCTTTTGAAAGTTTTTCGAATTCTTCCGGAAGTCTTACATTGCCGTTATTATCTTCCTCAAAAGCCTTTCCGTCTATTATATACGCACCCTTCGGAGTCAGTCTTACCATAATCTTCTCCTTACTAAAGTAAACATTTCCCGCGACAGAGAACGGGACATCCGAGCTCAAATTATTCAAGCTTATAACGTTAGATAATAAAACATTTTAGAATAAATAGCAAGTGCGCTCTTGCCATATTACCTACGATGTAATAGAATCATGAAAGCAACATGTTTGTATGCATCAGGGAGGAAATTTATGAGACATCTGATAAGCCCGCTTGATTTTTCAGTAGCCGAAACCGATGAAATTTTGGCTTTGGCGGAAAAGATTTATGATAATCCTAACGACTACAGGGAAATATGTCACGGAAAGAAATTAGCCACTTTATTTTATGAGCCGAGTACAAGAACCCGCCTTTCATTTGAAGCAGCAATGCTTAATTTAGGCGGAAACGTACTCGGTTTTTCTTCAGCCGACTCAAGCTCCGCCGCAAAGGGTGAAACGGTGGCGGATACAATAAGAGTGATTTCATCTTATGCTGATATCTGTGCGATGCGCCATCCCAAAGAAGGTGCTCCTCTTGTGGCCTCAAGATATTCTTCCATTCCCGTCATAAATGCCGGTGACGGCGGTCATAACCATCCCACTCAGACCTTTACGGATATTTTTACCATAAAAAAATTAAAAGGAAGGCTGTCCGACATGACGATAGGGCTCTGCGGTGACCTTAAATTCGGACGTACCGTCCATTCTCTTATAAATGAGCTCGTTAGATATGTCGGCTTTAAATTTGTTCTTATTTCTCCTGAAGAACTTAAACTCCCCGAATATATCAAGCTCGAAACGCTTGATGCGGGAAATATCGAGTATGAGGAAACCGCTTCACTTGAATACGCTCTTCCAAAGCTCGATATCCTTTATATGACAAGAGTCCAGAAAGAGCGTTTTTTTAACGAGGAGGACTATATAAGACTCAAGGATACCTATATTCTTGACTCTCGCAAGCTTAGAGAGGCTCCTGAAGATATGTTAATCCTTCATCCTCTTCCAAGAGTAAATGAGATTGCTTACGATGTAGACGATGATAAAAGAGCTGCGTATTTTAAACAGGCGGAGCTCGGAGTATATGTCAGAATGGCTTTAATACTTCGCCTTTTAGGTATAGAATAGGGAGGAAAACAATGTTAAATATAAGCGGTTTAAGCTCCGGGTATGTAATAGACCACATTCCGTCCGGACTTTCAATGTCCATATATTCGTATTTGGGACTTGACAAATACGGCAATACAATAGCTATAATTAAAAATGCCAAAAGTTCAAAAATGGGTAAAAAGGATATAATTAAAATAGAAGGAATTCCCGAAAGTCTTGACCTTAACCTTCTTTCGGTTTTCGGAGACGGCATAACGGTAAACATAATAATTAACGGTATTATAACCGAAAAATTTAAGCCGGCTCTCCCCGAAACGGTTAAAAAT